>ONOH01000001.1 GCA_900319405.1 uncultured Bacteroidales bacterium
TTCAAATACGGCGTGGGCACCCGCCATCCCGGAATGCTGAACGTGGGAATCTACAATCTCCTGAACCGGCACAATGTCTATAGCATCATGTACGACCCTGAGAGCCGGAGCTGGAAGAGCCTCTCGCTTTTCCCCATCATGCCCACCGTCAGCTGGACCATGGAGTTCTGAGCACCTGGATCTGGAAGGGCTGCTCTCATCATTGCTACTGTAATTGTTTCCCCAAAAGATTAGTAGATAAGATAACTGCCGACACCTCGAATGAGATGTCGGCAGTTTCGCTATTAACAAGACGCGCTTATTTCTTAATAAGGCCTGTCCCTTGCGGGTAACCGTGGTGGCCGCAATCATGGCGTCAAAGATGGCCTGTGCTGTCTTCCCAATCTTTTTCTGGGGGGGGGCGCTTCTATTGGGTGTTGTTTTCAGGGTGGGTGCTAAAATCTATTGATTGACATTAGTTTATAGAGTATAAGGTTATATTCTTTGGTCCTGTGCTACAATCCTTCCAAAATCCTCAGCGTCAATAATTGCCCCAATCACATAATTGCCGTTCGTGAAAAGCCCATCATTCCACCGGCAGGTAATTGTCAGCACATTGTGCGTTGCCCCATCAGGTATGAACAACAGGGCATGTGCCGGTCCTGCGAAAAGGTTGCCTTGGGTGTCCAGAGTCAGTTCTTCAAAGGGAGTCTTGATGGGATATATCATCGACCGGTCCTGAACAACGGCCTTATACTGTTCATCACGAAACCAATCGTGCAGCTTCTCTGGATTCTCTGCCTGAACAAGAGAGAGAGCGGATCCGCCATAGATGCAAGTCACTAGCTTTTCAATCTCTGGGGACTGAAGTACTTTCCCCGCGTCAAGCACATTGTCGAACAAAACAAGGGACTGACTGGAGCATGGTGTCAGTATCCCCTTGTTTATCAATAGTTGCTCCTTGAGTATTTCACTTAACTTCTTCATATGACACTACAGGGTTTCTTTCTTTATATTCTGGATGAGTTCTTTGGCGATTTCGAGCGCAAATAACTTTTTAGCTTGCTTGAAGATGTGCCTTTCATCACCATTGTTCTGGAGTTCTTTTCCATTGAGTTCTATCTTCGCGTTCTCCAGATACTCATCAGCGAGCCCCGTCAAATAGTCTACAAGGGTGGTTTCCTCGTCGTCTACAACCTTCAAGATGTCATCGTATTTTAGACTTCCCGCCACCTTCTTCAGTTTGTTCTTACAGTAGTCCAGTGCTGCCTTGTCATACTTGACGGTGAGTTTATCGACACTTTCCTTTACCAGACTTGAGAAAGTGCTATACCCTGCAACCTTCCTGATATTCCTGCTCTCCCCATAGTAGTAATCATCGTCCCAGCCATCAAAGTCCAAGGAGACAGTGGTAATAGGCTTTTGTTCCTGTTCTGGTTCAGGCGTTTCTAGTCCCGCGTCTATCCTTACCTTGCGAAGGATATCGCTCGCAAGTTGGGACAGCACTAATGACTTTGCCCCCATCTCTGCTGTACTGCCAGTGATGCATCCGTAGTCGCCGCCAATGAATGTATCCCCATAGCGCTGGAAGAGAAGATCCCTGACGTGAGCGATTACCAGATTGTCATCACCGCCGGTCACTTCCCTGTCGATTATTAGGAACTTGACCTTGATATAGTCTACCAGAGTCCGCCACTCAATAGGGTCTCCAGCTATAAAATGGAGGTCATTAATTATTGACTCTACTGCTTCATTGTAGAACGGAACGTCAATTGCGACTTCATTACTCTCTTTGATTAGTTGTTTCTGTTTTGCTTTGCAGAAATCAGCAAATGTGCCTATCTGCTTAATTGTACTTCTTCCCATAATCTATCTGTTATTATATATGGCGTGAACGGCCACAGGAACCTGGCTTTTCACATAAGTATTTATGGGAAATCCTGTCTGGCAAATATAGATTTCTCCCTGAAAATAAGATACTTCTGATTGTTGTTATATTTAGTATATGACAATTAGAGAAGAGTATATTGCCCAGTTGAAGAAGTGCCAAGCACTGGGACTAAGATATGAAGATGGGCACTATGAGACCAAGGTGGCCTTTGGCGGAAAGAGCGTATATGTCTCCCCCACTGGTGAAGATGTAGTACGCTACAAGTTCAGCATAACCGGGTGCATGAAGACCAGGGTGATAAGGAAGGACGGAAAAGTGGTTAAGGTCCTCCACTTTCATAAGGATAAACTGCCCCTATATGGAACAATTACCAGGCAGAAAAGAATGAAGACGTTCCTCTATAAGTATCTCCTCTTCCTCCGCTGTGATGGTATCGACAACATAGAGTTGTTGAAGTTGTATCTGCTCCACTGCATGGTCTACAAGATTGAGTTCTGGAGAAAGGAACAGGTGGAGTTTGAGGACTGGGAGCAATATGAACCAGAGTATGCAGATGTGGAGAAAATGGTCGATGGTCTCATTCAATCCGCCTTGAAGAAGGAACTTGACGCTGAAACTAAGGAACAGTTTCTTGTCCAGAGTTGCTGCGTGGTTAACCCAGAGGTCAGAGACGAATTTTGGGGCCTCCGGAATAAGACCAAGTGGGAGAAGCGTAGAGATGCCAAGAGGGGGCAGAGACTGGCCACGGATAACAAGATATGGGTTCATTATGACCAGGCCCTCACTGATGAAGAGCTTGCCCAAAAGGCAGAGGTTTCTGTCCGGAGGATCCAGGAGTGGAAGGCCGATAACAGGGAGCACCTGGAAAGTCTGGGGCAGAAGATAACCAGGATGTATGACTGGGCGCTGTCCCCCAGGGAGAACGCTGAAATCATAGGGTGTAGCCTGAATACTGTAAAGAAGTATATGCGTAAGATGAAGCCTGTCCTGGCTGCCAATGAAACAGAGGACTCCTGGATAGACCGGGTACTGGAAGAGGAGTCCTCTTTCTGGGATGATGTCCCCGAGGCCAAAAAGAGTAAGAGCGAGGAGGAGGAATTATGGGAGTTCTTGGATGACCTGGAATAAGGCCGTCAAAAAGTGCGCTGTCATCTCCCATATTTTATTACATAAAAGATAATAAGTGTTTCTTGGAAGAAACGGTTATTATGTCCTTAAAGAAAAAAGGAAGAGACTTTTTATTGAGCATAAGGGTATCCCTTACGGGAAGGTCAAGGGTGGCTCCGCTACGCGGAGCCACCCTTGATATTAATAAGGTAAGGTATGGGAGGTGGTTCCTTCTTTCTTTTAGTACACAGCATAAGGGAGAGGGGTCAATCCTCCTTATCCTTAATCAGCGTAAGGCTCCCGCTGGTCGCTCAACTCCTCTTATTCTTTCTACATAAATACCTTATACAAAATAAATTATGTGAAAAATGAAAAAACAATTAATTAAACTTAACCAACCAATGCTAATCAATAATAGCAACACTTTGGCACGCAACTATCAAACCATCTATGGCTTCTTCGCCCCATATTTTGACGATGACGAAGAAAGAAATGAATTAGTCGAAGACCATATCAGGGAATACATTAATTATCTCGCTACAATACACGAATGGGACAACAATCGCTGCGGATGCGGTTACTCCCTCCGTAATAAAGGCGGAGAACTCCGTTGGATTGATAAAACTACCGGGAAGGAACATACCTGGGACAACTGGACTCGTGAGATTGGCAGGAAGTGTATAGACAAGTTTGGACAGGGTTATATCTCCTACTTAATAGACCTTGATAACGCCATATATGAATGCCTTTCCTGCGGGATTTCAGGGGGATGGGTTTGTTGTAAGAGCCTAATGGATACGCTGGTCACTATTGCGGAGGATCAGGAAACAGAAAAGTCTGATTGCGACCTTCCCTTTTAACTAGACTGGATGTCGAAAACCCAACAATACAACTAATGTGAACAACTGGGACCGGCCCCTTTTTATAATAGGTACTCCCCATATCTATTCTGTATGGTGCTATAGGGCACATTTCATTCTTCACATTACTCCGGACCGGGTGGTAGAGCAATTTCTACCGCCCGGTCCATTTCTTTTCCAAGACAGGCTTAATCTCACGCCACAATATCCCAAAACTCCCGGGAGTTTAACTGGGGCAACTGACGATTCTTTTTCGCAGCGCGTGCGAAATCTGAAGAAATATGTGGTCAGAGTATCGCGATATCGTGTTCGCGATTTGCGAAAGCGTGGTGAAATAAATATGCCCTACCGAAGGTAAATCTTCGTCGGACTACTCTAATGGATATCTAAAGAGGCTCAATGCGTGTAATACCGGAGAATCATTTCTCACAAATAAAAGCTCCTCTCGATGATCCACTAGTCGGGTGCATAAATCATATGCCTCAAAAGATAATTCCGCTCCGTATGCGCCGAGTTGGACGATCAGATCATAGGTAAAACGGGTGTATAGTATATATGTACCCTCCTGTCTATCAACTTGTGCTGAGCATAATGGATTATCTGTAATATACTTGGCAAGTTCACTCGTGTGGGTGGTCAATTTCAGCGCAATTACTTGCCCCATTTCCCTCTTCGTATCGAAGTCAAGCAAAAACTTATCATTAACGTCGAACCCCTTGATCGGCATATATTGAACATCTGGATTCTCCTCATCTGCAAACTGAAGTCTTCCTAAATCGTAAACAGCAAGTTCCGCCTGTTCTTTATGCCCAAGAGGATAAACTTTCCCGATGACATACCAACGCCCCTCTATTTCCTTCAACTGGTAAGGTTCCAGAGAGTAGGGATCGTTTATGTTCACGCCTGTCCGAACCTTCCCGTATTTGATGGTAAGTACTTCTCCGAACTGCATGGCGAACTGTATTAACTCCAGGTTGTCTTCGCCCAGAATGGTTCTGTAAGAGGTACTTTCTTTAGAAAGGTATCCAAATGATGATGGTCCGCCAGAGGAGAGGAAACCCATAGATGAAGATCCTCCAGTGAAACGCTCCGTCATTTTCGGCAAAGAAATCCAGTCCTCTCTATTCTTTTCTGATTCCGCAAGAAACTCTATATGCTCCCGGAGCGTCTTTCCCGCATCATCAAGAAGTTCTGGGTTGGCGAGATAGTAGTAGTATCCACCGCCGCCTTTTTTATCTGGCCCTGATGTGGATTCCATTATGATTGCGAGACCAAACTCATTGTAGATTAGTGTTCGCCACCTCATTAAGGTTTGTCTAAACTGATCCTTACTACGTAACACATCTTCATCTACGTAAGTATCATAGCCATGCGTGGTAATCCAATCTATTCTAGACCCCATCGGTCTGAGGTCATTTAGATTCCGCAAACTGTATCCTGTACCTTTTCTATAACTGCCAGAGCCGAATTCGCCTTCTACGGCTTGTATCAACCACCAGCATTCTCTGTAGCTTGTCTTGGCCATATGTTCTCTTGCTTTAGTTCTCAAATATACGGAATAATCGTAGCTCAAGCAAAAATACAATGTCTTGAGGGTGTACTGTTTTAACAAACAGGTAGCCCCTGAACTTTGCCGCAGGCAAGGGGGGAAAGATGCTCTTTGATTGCATTGCAAGGCTTTGTTGAAATGGATGAAACCTTTTTTCAGCACAAAATAGGGGTGTCCATTATTAACAAACAGGTACCCCCGGAACTTTGCCGTAGGCAAGGGGGGAAAGAAATTCTCCGCTGCACAAAAACAATAGTTCTTTGACAATATGGAGACTGATTGTGACTTCAAGGTGGACCTTCACGTCACAGGTTATCAGTCTAAAAATGAAAGGTCTACCAACCCTTACTGGGCTCACCTAGCCCATTAATAATAAGGTATGCCGGCCAGTCATTTCACTGCCATAATTCATTAAAAATAACCTTAATACCTCGTGCACAGTATAGGTCAAGTGCACCAAATGCCATGAGCAATACGATTAGTAACATTCTCACCATCAATGGTACCAAGGATCAGGTCGCCAAGGTTCGCGAGTTCATTAAGGGCTCCAAGGGTGAGTCAATTTCACTTCAGTCAATCTTCCCTATGCCGAAGAGGTTTAAGGGCAAGAAGAGTGTTGAGCTTAAGAACGCTCCTTATCCCAAGGGCATGAAGCCCATCTCTATCCCTGATTGGATGGATTGGCGCTGGAAGTACTGGGGGTGCTCCTGGGATGCTGAACCCATCCAGGATGAAGCAGTTGATGCCCCTAACCGTATCATCTTCAATACTGTAGATGCTACACCTCAGATTGCTATGGGGATTCTTTCTGTTCTGTTCCCTGAGGTAACTATTCATGTCACCTTCTCTGATGAGTATGCGGATCAGTATTGTGGGGAGTATGCTTTCTCTGGAGGCAAGGTGATTACGAATGTCTGCTACAATGCATTCGCGCCTAATTCCGATGATATTCCCACCGATCAGAAGATGGAGTACTACTTCCTTACTCACGAGTATGATCGCGTGAACTGGAAGAAGGATGAGGATGGTGAGTGGGTAAGTGTCTACGACGACGACGACGAGTAAGAGTAAGAATGCCACACCGGGTGAGTGCCCGGTGTGGTTTTAACAAAGAAATCAAAAAAATAAACGCGAAGATGTTTTTTTTTCAAAAATCGGGAGTGCCTTTGTTATTTTTAGTATGCAAGCCCATTCTGGGAATTGTTGGTAAATAAGTCAAGTTATTAATATTTAATTATTTGAGCAATGAGAAATGTAATTTACAAAACTGTCATTAAGGACAGTGAAGAAGAGTATTTCAGTGAAATTACTCTTGGTAAAAATGACCTTATTATGGATGGTGGGCGTGAGGTAAAAGTCAGCACCTACCTGAGAAAGTATGGCAAGGAGGGAGTGATTGAACTCCTTTCTTACTATGACCTTGAAGATGAGATTCTTGAGGAATACCACATTCACCTCCAGACTCCTGCTGAGAAGGCCAGGAGAGAAAAGGAAAGGCTTGAGAAGGAAAAAGCAGAGCAGATTAACAACGTCCAGAGATGTACTAGTGTATCTGCTCCTGAGGAAGAAATCTTTGAAACCACCGCCACTGAGGTTGTGGAAGATGATTTTAAGACTTCTGATGTCAATGAGGAAGACTACATGAACTCTGTGCTGTATGATCCTGAGGATGATCCTGTGGACACTTCCTTTTATAACCCCTCTGATGCAGGCTGGGACACCCATCCTTTTGGTGGCGCTCCTATGGGGACTGTGAGAAAACCTATTTTTTAATGTAAATAATATGAGAAAAGATTCTAAATCAATGAGCTCTTCACCTGTGGGAGTGCAGGTGAAGGCCAACCAGATTGCCAATGGTAATCTCAATCACGCCGGCCTTCTGTCTATCAAGGCCGCTAATGAGTGGATCCAGGAGAGCATGAAAACTCCTGATCCCAAGATGTACTTCTATGACCTCATTGTAGAGTATGAAAACACTGTGATTTTCGCGGCGAGCAATGTGGGTAAATCTATTCTGGCTGTCCAGATTGCAGAGGACATTGCCAGGGCTGAGAAGGTTCTCTATGTGGATCTTGAACTCTCTTCCAAGCAGTTCCAGATGCGCTATAGCGATGCGCGTACTGGTAAGATGCATACCTTCCCCGCAAACTTTTCACGTGCTGAGATTGACCCTGAACTTATGATGGGGGCTAATCTAGAACAGGAGATTCTTGACTCCATTGAGGCAGCGGCTAAGAAGGGGACCAGGTTCTTTGTGATTGATAACATTACCTTCATTTGCAATGGTGCCGAGAGTGGTATTAAGGCTGGAAACTTTATGAAGCAGCTTGTACGCCTCAAGAAGAGATACAACTTGACCACCATTGTGATTGCTCACACGCCCAAGCGCCGCAATTGGAAACCTATCACCCAGAACGACCTGGCCGGGAGCGCCAAGCTTATCAACTTTTTTGATGCGGGAATTGCATTGGCCCGAAGCGCCCATGACAACAACCTTCGCTACCTCAAGCAGGTGAAGGTACGTACTGGTGAATTCCAGTTTGATTCAGAGAACGTCCTTGTTATGGAGGTGAATAAGGATGATGGCTACCTCAAGTTTGATGTGATGGGGTGTGCCCGTGAAGATGAGCATCTCAACAAACTGGATGGAGATGAGGTTGCCAATGAAATCATGGAGCTTCTTATGATGCAGCGCAACGGTATGTCTATCCGCCAGATTGCAGAAGAAAAGTGCATGTCCAAGAGCACTGTTCAGAGGCGTCTTGATAATGCAAAGAAATCTAACATCACCCTCCCTGAAGATGCTGTCCCGGCTACTTCAACTAACCCTGTCCCGGGACAGTTGGGACAGGTGAATCACGTGGGTCAATCTGAACAGGCCGCTTAATAAATCTATGTTTAACCAAATAAATATTCAAAGAATGACAGAATCATTAGTAAAGGCCGAAAAGGCCCAGCCTGCTAACTATGCAGGAATGAACTACGAGGGTCTTTGCAACTATGTAAAGACCCAGATTGACCTTGAGACCAAAAAACAGGTGGGGATGCAGGTAATGACCCATTCTTATGTAATGGCAATGCGTGAACTGGCAAAGGATGAGGAGATTGTATACTGCTTTATGAATGAAATGCTTATGGGGCAGTCACCTATTATCCCCAAGTCTAAGACTATTAATGTGGATGATCAGACGCCCATTACAGATGAGGTTAAGTCTATTGATGCTCCGTCATTGAAAACCACTCGTATGACGGAGGAGGATCTTGTTAAGCTCGCAATAGAAACCGTAAAGGGACTGCCTGTTCCTGATGGTATCGACTCAAATTACTCGTATTTTGCGAATTACGTCTTCAAAAGAATCAATGGGGAATTAATCCTTGATAAAACTGGTGGCTGGAATGAGGAGTTGAGAGGGCTGGAAAACCTGAAGACGATTGAGCGTATGCGCATGGAGGATCGCTATAAAAATGTGAAAACAGTAGTGGTAGGAGATTATTATGTTTACCTTATTTCCAGGGGGAAATTACAGGTGACCCATTTCAATAAGACAGATGGTGTAGAACCGTATGTGTTGGATTACTCGAAGGTTCCTGCGGAAGTAATAAAAATGCAGGACGAAGCAAAGTATTGGGAGTCTTTTATGGCCTCCTTGCCCGAGAATACTAATTATGAATCCAAAGAGAATGAAGAAGGGGCAGATGCTCTCTGGGAGGAGCCTGCCTCCGGGGATTCAGGTTCTCTTCAGGAAAAGGATGTGGTGTCAGAGGAACAACGTCTGATTGAGAAGGCCGTTGAAATGGCAAAGTCTAGAGGGGTGGGTATGATGACTGATGGTAATGCTCCTTATTTTGTCCAGGATGAATTCAATGTCACTGAAGCAGGTGAGCTTGAGCGTGCAATCAGACCTTTCAGCAGAAATATCCGCCTTGATGAATTGGACTCCTTTAAGGAAAGCCACAGGAAGCGTGCCCAGACCTACAAAGCTTCTTATGTTTCCTGCGCCGATGATTATACCGCCTACATTATTGATGAAGGGAAAACAGTTTGTGTGTTCTACTACAACACCAAAGGCCTGGCAGCAACGGCTAAATAGGTCATTGAAAAACAGGCGTCACCTGCCAAGACAACTCTCTCAAAGTGTCCAAAAGGTGACCAAATTTGGGGATATAAAAAAATTGGGTTTTGTTTAGTGCTGATTTTCAGCATTATACAAAACCCAATTGTGCCCAGAGCGGGAATCGAACCCGCACGTCTTTAAGGGACACTGGATTTTGAGTCCAGCGCGTCTACCAATTCCGCCATCCGGGCAGGGGACGGGCCGATGGAGGCCTCGGCGTCTTTGGAAAAGACAGGATTGCAAATTTAGGGCAAATTCAGGGAACTGCCAAATTTTTCCGTTATCTTTGTAGTCTATGGCAAATGACATCTGCATACGGAAAAGCCTGGCGGAATCGGGACTTCTGCTCTCCGGCGAGAAGGAAGTTTTCGTAATCTATGACGAAAACCTGTTCTGGGTGGCGCAGGAGGTGATTTCTTCGCTGCGGGAAGCCTGCGGCGAGGCGGCCGTGCGCGGCTGCATCGGCCTGGAAACGTCGGAGGAGGGGAAGACCATGGAAACGGTGCTGGCCCTTGAGCGTCAACTCCTTGAGGCCGATGCCACCCGCGGCGCACTCCTTGTGGCCGTTGGTGGTGGCATTACCACGGACATGGTGGGCTTCACGGCTGCCATCTTTAAGCGCGGCATCCGCTATGCCAACATCCCGACCACCCTCCTGGCGATGGTGGACGCGGCCATCGGCGGAAAAACCGGGGTCAACCTGGACGGTTACAAGAATATGCTGGGTGCCTTCCGCATGCCGGAATTCACACTGGTGTGCCCGCAGGTGCTGCAAACCCTCCCGGAGCGGGAATGCAAGGCCGGCCTGGCCGAGATGCTGAAAACCTTCCTCCTGGCCGATGGCGCCCTGTACAGGGAGGCGGTAAAACTTTTCTCCGCCGCTCCGTGTGCAAATCCCGCCCTTTTTGCTCACGGAGAGGGGAAAACCACGCGCCCGTGTGCAAAACCGGCCCTTTTTGCTCACGGAGAGGCGGAGTTTATCGGCCGGGCGGCGGAAATCAAGGCGGCCATCGTGCAAAGGGACCCGCTGGAGCACGGTGAGCGGGCCAAACTGAACCTGGGCCATACCTTCGGCCACGCCATTGAGCACACGGCCCGGGAAAAGGGGGCCGACATCTCCCATGGGGAGGCGGTAGCCATGGGCATCCTCCTCGCCGCCCGGGTGTCGGAAGGAGCCGGTATCGCTTCCGGAGGCCTGACAAGCGAACTGACCCGGGATTTTTCCGCCGTGGGCCTTCCCACGCAGTGCCCGTATCCGTTGCAGGACCTGGTGGCTGCCATGCACAAAGACAAGAAAGCCATCGGCCGCCAGGTGTTGTTTGTCCTTCCCCAGACCCCCGGGAAAGTTGTCCTGAAAGAAATGACCCCCGAACAAGCCTATGATTGTTACCTCGCTGCAGAATAAGGAACTGAATGAAATCCAGGAGCTTCTGGAAGGCGGAGCCATCGAGATGGCGGAGATTCGCCTGGACCGCTGCGCTCTGGAGGAAGAAGAGATAGAAGAACTGTTCTCCGGATCCGACGTTCCCCTCATCGCCACCTGCCGGATGGCCGAGGAGTCACAGGCCCCGCAGCTGCTGGAACTGGCCATTCGGGCCGGCGCCAAATATGTGGATCTGGAGATGGAGGCCCCCGCCGCTGTGGGCCGCCGCATCCGCGAAGCCTGCCGGGAATATGGCACCGTGCTTATCCGCTCCTATCACAATTTTGAGAACACCCCGCCCCTTCAGGTGCTTCAATCCCTTGTGGACCGCGCCCGCCAGTTTGGCGGAGAAGTGGTGAAAATGGTTACCACGGCCACCTCCGAGGCCGATAACGAAACACTCAGGGCCCTCTATAAAAACGCCGCTCCCGGCACGCTGGTCGCCTTCTGCATGGGAGAAAAAGGCAGTGCTTCCCGCCTGGAAGCCTTGAAGCAGGGAGCCCCCTTCACCTATGCCTGCCTGAGCGAAGAAGAGGCCACAGCCCCCGGACAGTGGACCACAAAAGCCATGCAGGAAGCCGTGTACGGCCGATACCGTTTCATCGAAGCCCGGAATCTTCCGATGCCCGCCTCCAAGAGTTTTGCCCAGCGGGCCATCATCGCCGCGGCGCTCGCGGAAGGCACCTCGCAGCTTTCCGCTTATTCGCCCTGCGGAGACAACGAAAGTGCCATCCGTGCCGCCCGGTCCCTGGGTGCCAGGGTGGAGGTGGAGGGGCGCCTCCTCACGGTCACGGGCATCGGCGCAGCGGAAGGCAGCCTTACCCTCGGACAAATCCACACCGGAGAATCGGGCTTCCTCACCCGTCTGATGATTCCCCTCCTGTCGGTCTTGAGCACCGGCCCCGTGCGCGTGACGGGAGAAAAAACCCTTCTGAACCGTCCCCTGGCAGACGCCCACGACATAATGGCCGCCTACGGAGTAAGACTCTATCCGGAAACGCCCGCCGCAGCCGGGAGCGAAGGGAGAAAGAACGACTGCTATCTGCCGCTGGAAGTGGCCGGCCCCCTCATCCCCGGCCGGGCCGATGTCTCCGGAAAGGGAGGTTCCCAGCTTCTGTCCGGCCTCCTCGCCGCCCTGCCCCTGTGCCGGGACAAATCCGTCCTTTACGTGCATGACCCCCGCAGCATCCCCTACCTCTTCATCACGGTGGACGTACTCAAGAAATTCGGCATCCGGATGGGCTCGGAGATGGAGGGCGGGGAAGATTTCCTGGAGACCCAGGACTGGAGCCTCTGCACCGGCGTGAATTTCCGCATAAAGGGCAATCAACGCTATCAGGCGGCCGATTTTGCCATCGAGGCCGATTGGTCCGGAGCCGCCCCGTTCCTGGTGGCCGGCGCCATTTTCGGGGATGTGGAAGTGACGGGGCTGGACACCCGGTCCCTGCAGGCCGACATCTCTATTATGGACATCCTGATGGAGGCCGGGGCCAGCATGTCCCAGCTGGACGGGCCGGACGGCCCCATCCATGTCCGGCGCGCACCGCTGAGCCCCTTCCGGACCGACCTCAACAACTGCCCGGACCTCTTCCCCATGGTGGCCGTCCTGGCGGCTTTCTGCCCCGGAGAAAGCCATATCCTGGGCGTGGAGCGCCTGCGCCACAAGGAGACGGACCGCGCCGCCGCCATAGAGAGGATGCTGCGGCAGATGGGCGTTCCGGTGCAGACAGAGCAAGACGAAATGACCATTTCCGGGATGGGGCTCACGCAGCGCCTGGCTACCGGCCGCCTGCTGAAGGGTGGCGAATACCCTTCTTATGGAGACCACCGCATGGTGATGGCCCTGAAGGTGGCCTCCCTCGGGGCCGATGCCCCCGTTGTCATTGACGACGTAGACTGCGTGGCCAAATCCTTCCCCCATTTTAACGAAATGTTTTCCGTTATGACCGGCATCGACCGGTCATCCCCAATCCAATAGATTATGAATACTTTCGGCAATAAATTCAGAATCAGTATTTTTGGAGAGTCTCACGGGCCCTGTATCGGCGTAACGCTGGACGGGGTGCTCCCCGGTATTCCGCTCAGCGAAAAAGACTTCTCGGAAGACCTCGGCCGCCGCAAGGCCGGAGCCCTGGGCACCACGCCCCGCACCGAGGCCGACGTTCCCGAAATCGTCACCGGCGTCTATCAGGGCCGGACTACCGGAGCACCGCTCACCATCCTTTTCCGTAACGAGAACACCCGCAGCGAGGATTACGAGTCGTTCCGCCGGCATCCCCGTCCCGGCCATGCCGACTTTACCGCCAACCTCAAGTTCGGTGGCTTCAACGACCTCCGCGGCGGCGGCCATTTCAGCGGCCGGATGACCCTGGGCGTGGTGGCAGCCGGCGTGGTGGCCAAAAAGATGCTGTATTTCGCACAGTTCCATGCCGCCCTTACGGAACTGGGCGGCCTCAAGGATCCTTCGGCCTGGAAAGGCGCACTGGAGGCGGCGCAGGCCGAGGGAGATTCCCTCGGAGGCGTGGTGGAATGCACGGTGGAGAACCTTCCCATCGGCCTGGGAGAGCCTTTCTGGAACAGCGTCGAATCGCTGGTGTCGCATGCGATTTTTGCCATTCCGGGCGTGCGGGGCGTCGAATTCGGAGACGGATTTGCCGCTTCCCGTGTGAAGGGCTCCGAGCACATAGACCTTTTCCCGGTGCACAGCTGCCACCACGACGAGCCGGATCACGCCTGCTGCCACGGAGACCACGGTCAGGACCATGCGTGTCATTGCCATTCCGAACAGGACTGTCAATCTGAGCGCAGCGAAGAATCCCACCACTGCTGCGGCCGTCACAAGCGTCCCCAGCCGCCCGTGACCAACCACGCCGGCGGGGTGAACGGCGGCATCACCAACGGCAATCCGCTGGTGTTCCGCGTGGCCTTCAAACCCACGGCCAGCATCGCCAAGGCCGGCACCCCCGGCCGCCACGACGTGTGTTTCGCCCTGCGCACCCCCGTCATCGTGGAGGCGATGGCCGCCATCGTCCTTGTAGATTTGGCACTTTAGCCGTATCTTTGCAATCCTATGGCAGAAGATATCATCAAGGCGTTCACCTCCGGTGAGTACAAGGAGGGCTTTGTCACGGACGTGGAGCAGGAGTTCATCCCCAAGGGACTGAACGAGGACATTGTGCGCATGATATCGGCCCGGAAAGAAGAGCCGCAGTGGCTGCTGGACTTCCGGCTCGACGCCCTTCGCAAGTGGCAGGCCATGCCGCAGCCGGACTGGGCCCACCTGGACATGCCGGAAATCGACTACCAGGACATCATCTACTACGCCGCCCCCAAAAAAGACAAGGACCGCCCCAAGGAGATAGACCCCGCGCTGGCCGAGACCTTCGACAAACTGGGCATTCCCCTGCACGAACGGGACGTCCTGGCCGGCGTGGTGGCCGTGGATGCGGTCTTCGACTCGGTGTCCGTGACGACCACCTTCCGCAAGACCCTCGCGGAAAAAGGCATCATCTTCTGCTCATTCTCGGAAGCCGTCAAGGAACATCCGGAGCTGGTGAGAAAGTACCTCGCCAGCGTGGTGCCGGCATCGGACAATTATTTCGCCGCCCTCAACAGCGCCGTTTTTTCCGACGGTTCCTTCTGCTACATTCCCAAGGGCGTCCGCTGCCCGATGGAGCTTTCGAGCTATTTCCGCATCAACGCCCGCGGCACCGGCCAGTTCGAGCGCACGCTCATCGTGGCCGATGAAGGCTCCTACGTCAGCTATATGGAAGGCTGCACCGCCCCGATGCGGGACGAGCAGCAGCTCCATGCCGCCGTGGTGGAAATCATCGTGGAAAAGGATGCCGATGTCAAATACTCCACCGTCCAGAACTGGTACCCCGGCGATGCCGACGGCAAGGGCGGTATCCTAAACCTGGTGACCAAGCGCGGCATCTGCAAGGGAAGCGGTTCGCACCTGAGCTGGACCCAGGTGGAAACGGGCAGCGCCATCACCTGGAAATACCCCTCCACCATCCTGAAAGGGGATTTCAGCAGCTCGGAGTTCTACTCGGTGGCCGTCACCAACAACCACCAGCAGGCCGATACCGGTACCAAGATGATCCACCTGGGCCGGGGCACCCGGAGCCGTATCGTGTCCAAGGGCATATCGGCCGGAGTGAGCCAGAACAGCTACCGCGGCCTGGTGCAGATGAGCCGGAACGCCGAGCATGCCAAAAACTACAGCCAGTGCGACAGCCTGCTCATCGGCTCGCGCTGCGGCGCCCATACCTTCCCGGACATCCGCTCGCAGTGCCCCTCCGCCACGGTGGAGCACGAGGCCACCACGTCCAAAATCTCCGAAGACCAGCTCTTCTACTGCAACCAGCGGGGAATCGGCCCGGAAGATGCCGTGGGCCTGATTGTGAACGGCTATGCCCGCGAGGTGCTTTCCCGCCTCCCCATGGAGTTTGCCGTGGAGGCCCAAAAACTGCTGCAGGTTTCCCTGGAAGGCTCCGTAGGCTAACGATAATGTCATTCTTAACGAAGTGAAGAATCGCCATGCTTGACACCGTCATATTCTCCCTCTCCGGCCGCCCGGTGCTGCTGATAGACCTCGTGAGTTCTGTCCTGGGACTGGTCTGCGTTTTCCTGGCGGGCCGCAACTCCAAGTACAACTTCTGGGTGGGATACCTCTATACGGCCGCCCTCTTCTTCCTTTTCTGGAGCCGGAACCTCTATGCCAGCCTGCTGCTGCAGCCGGTCTCCCTGGTGATCAACGTCATCGGCCATTACCGCTGGACGCATCCGCGCCCGGGGGAGCAATCTTCGCAGAACCACAACAGCCTCAAGGTGTCCATGCTTTCCTGGACGGAAAGACTGCTGGCGCTGGCAGGCGTACTGGTGGTGGCCGGTCTCTGGGGCTGGACGCTGGACAGCCTTTTTCCGGCCGATCCGCACCCCTACCTGGATTCCTGCGTCACGGTGCTCATCCTGCTGGCCCAGCTGCTGAGCGCCCTCAAGAAATGGGACTGCTGGGTGGCCTGGCTCCTGGTGAACATCACGCAGATTGCCCTGCACCTGAGCGTGGGAAACCTGCTCATGTCCATCGTCTGCGCCCTGTATCTTGTGAACGGCCTGTGGTCGCTTTATTCCTGGATGAAACTGTATCAAAAGAATGGATAAATTACTGGAAATAAAAAACTTGCACGCCAGGATAGGCGACAAGGAAATTCTACGGGGGATTGACCTGTCCATTGCGCCCGGGCAGGTGCACGCCGTCATGGGCCCCAATGGCGCCGGAAAGAGCACCCTCAGCGCCGTCCTTACCGGTCGTCCGGATTATGAAGTCACGGAGGGCAGCATCCTCTACAGGGGGCAGGACCTGCTGGCCCTGACTCCGGAGGAGCGTTCCTGGGCGGGGTTTTTCCTCAGTTTCCAGTATCCGATCGAAATTCCCGGCGTTACCATCACCGCCTTCATGAAGGCGGCCGTCAACGCTCGGCGCAAGGCGCTGGGACAGGCCGAGCTTAAGGCCGGCGACTTCCTGAAACTGATGAAGGAAAAGATGGCCCTGGTGCAGATGAAGCCCGAATTCGCCAAGCGCGAAGTGAACGTGGGTTTCTCCGGCGGAGAGAAAAAGCGCAACGAGATTTTCCAGATGGCCCTGCTGGACCCCGTCCTCTCCATCCTGGACGAGACCGACAGCGGCCTGGACGTGGACGCCCTCAAGATTGTGGCCGATGGGGTGAACACTCTTCGCTCCCCGGAAAAGAGTGCCATTATCATCACCCATTACCACAAACTGCTGGAATACGTGCAGCCGGACGTGGTGCACGTGCTCAAGGAAGGCCGTATCGTGAAAAGCGGCGGCCGGGAGCTCATCGACGCTATTGAAACCAAGGGATTTGACCAGTTCTAAGATGGGCCACGGAAGATATATCGAACCCCCGAAAGGGCAGTATCAGGTACGGTCCGGCGAGAAGCTCAATCTGGAGTACGTGGTGCTGCCGGGAGAGAGCCGGGACATCGACCTGCGGATCGACCTCATCGGCCCCGGGGCAGAGGCCCATATCAAAGCCCTGTACCTTTGTAAAGGGGATGAAAAGGTGAATTTCCGCATCCTGATGCACCACCGCGCCCCGGGTTGCCACAGCACCCAGCAGGTCAAAGGCATTGCCGGCGGCAGTGCGCAGGTGCATTTTGACGGCACCATCGTGGTAGCCCCCGACGCCCAGCAGACCGAAGCCTTCCAGGAAAATCACAACATCGTCCTCACCGACGAGGCCCGCGTAGAGACCAAACCCCAGCTGGAAATCTATGCCGACGACGTGAAATGCTCCCACGGCGCCACAGTGGGCCGGCTCAACCCCGACGAACTCTTCTACATGCGCTCGCGCGGCATTCCCGAGATCGAAGCCCGCACCCTCCAGATGCTCTCGTTCCTGTCTCCGGTCATTCCCGCCGGCCGCGAGGAAGAGGTGGAAAAGGCCGTCAGAAGCCTTTAGCCCTTGTTTTCCTTCTTGAAGCGGGTGGGAGTGACACCCTTGAAGAACTTGAAGGAGGTGCTGAAATAGCGCGGATAGGTGTAGCCCACTTCGTAAGCGATTTCGTTGATGTTCTTGTCCGTGTGCAGCAGCAGCTCTACGGAGCGCTCGATGCGCAGGCGGTTGATGTAGTCTTTCACGCCCATCCCGGTCACTTCTTTCACTTTGGCATAGAGGGCGCTCCGGCTCATATACAGCCGCTCCGTGAGGAATTTGATGTCCAGTTCCGGGTTGGAAAGGTTCTCTTTCAGGAGGCTGTCCAACTGGGTGCGGAAAGCCGAGTCAGTTGCGCTGCCCTCCGGAAGGCTTTCCAGCTCCTGCTTGTCCAGGCTGTCTCCTTCCTGCAGCATCTCTTCGAGGAAATGGGCCATCGAGCTCTTGTTGGCCGACTCCTCGCTGCGCTGGATGCCCCGGAGCAGCAGCACGACCACAAGCAGAAGAAACAGAAAGCAGGCACTCAGGAACCAGTTGGTCTGGTACCAGGGCGGCAGTACGGTGAAGGAAAGCAGCAGCGCCGGCTCCGAGAAAGAGCCGCTTTTTGTGAGACATGACACCCGGAGCTGATAGTCTCCCGCCTCCAGGGCCGATAGGGTGAAGCGCGGCTCGTCGCTGCTCATACTCCAGCTGCGGGCACCCCTGAGGTCGTAATGGAAGTGCATTTTCAGGAAGGGATCTTCTCCCTTGACCAGGAAGGAAGCGCTGATCTGCCGCTTGCTCCAGGGAATTTCCACCGTTCCCGTCCGCTGCTGGACGGGCTGCCCGTTGGCATACAGGTGCTCCAGGAAGAACTCCGGCCTGCCGGCGGAAGGAATCGGCGTATCCCGGTCTATCCTTACCAGGCCCTCCGACCCGCCCATATACAGGAAGTCCGGGTCCGTGGCGTTCTGGTAAAGCATTTTGATGTTGTTGGGCCGAAAGCCGTCCGACTCGTTCCAGGACACGAAGCGGTCTTCGCCGGGGAGGTAGGTGTAGAGCCTGTTCCGGGCGCAGATCCACAGCTTCCCGTCCGGAGAATGTTCCAGGGCCGACACATCGTCGAACAGCAGCGTCTGCAGGGGGACGTACCTTCCCTCGTCCACCCGGTATCGGCCCAGGGAGCGGGATGTGCCTACCCACACCGTCCCGTCCCCGTCCGAGGAAAGTGCGGTAATGGTTTCGTGCTCTCCCACGGAGAAGAGCAGCTGCAGCCGTTCGCTCTCCCTGCTCCACAGAAAAACGAGGTTCTCCTTGTACAGAAAGGCCCCATTGTCTTGGGCACAAGCCATTTGCAGGTCGCTGGGGGCGGGTTCACCGCTTTCCATCAGCAGGGGCCGGAAAACGCGGTCCTCCCTGTGCCAGAGCCAGGCGTTGGGGCCGGCCAGAAAGCAGAGGGTTCCCCACGGTGCCTGGATGCCCCGGAGCAGCGCCCAGCTGTACCGCACCCGCCGGGACGTGGGCTCGTCCACCAGCAGGAAAGGGGTTTTGGCACCGGTTTTTTTATCCAGCAGGAAAAGCCCTTCCTGGTACATTGAGACCAGCAGGCGGCCGGCATCGAATTCGGCGATGGAAAGGATTTTCCCCTCACTGCCCCGCAGCTGCACAAACTGGTCCCCGTGGGGATCGAAGCGATGCACCCCGCCTCCGTCGGTCCCCACCCACAGGGTTTGTTCCGAGTCCCGCAGCAGGCTGGTGACGGCATTGTCCCGGAGCCCCCGCAGGTTGCCCCGCAGGCTCCGGATGTGGCTTTCACGAATCTGGAAGAAACCGTTTTTGACCGTTCCCGCCCAGAGGGCCCCCGTCGCGTCCACGTGCAGGGAGGTGATGGAATTGGAGGGGAGGCTGTCATCCCGGTCGTGCCGATGGCGAAGGGTTGTGAAAGATTCCCCGCCGGGTTCCAGGATGCAAATGCCGCCGCCGTCGGTGGCCATCCACAGCTCGTTCCGAAATTCCACGAAGTCCTGGACATAGTCGCTGGAAAGGTTGGAATTGCGGGTGGTGTATTCTTTCAGGAGCGTCCCGTCGGGGGCGTACCGCCGAAAGCCGCCGCCGTGGAAAGAAGCGCAGACGCTGCGGTCCTTGCAGACATACAGGGCGATGAGTTCGTATCCGGCCGATGGGGCGAAAAGGCGGGCCGGCTGCCCCGGGATGCAGCGGAAAAGCCCGTTGGAGCGGGTTCCCAGCAGGAGTTCCCCCGAGGGAAGGGGCACGATGCGCAAAATGTCGTAGCCGCGATCGTTGTCCCGGCCCGGGAAAGGGGAAAGCGTGCGGAAACCGTCCCCATCATCCTCCAGAATCCGGGCCGATGAGCCCACGTACACCCGATCCTCCAGCGGAAGCACGCAGAAAGCATCGTCCGTACAGAGGGTCTCGAAGCGGTCTTCCTCCGGAAGGTATCGCACCACGCCGTTGTCACAGAGGATCCAAAGCTGCCCGCCGCTTCCCTCGGCCAGGCTGTGAATCAGATTGTCGGGCAGGGTGGACGGATCTTCCATCCGGGAGCGGAACACCGTGATTTCCTGGCGGTCAAAACGGTTGAGGCCGTTCTTGGTTCCAATCCAGAGGCTGCCCCGGCGGTCATAGGCCAGGGCGGTGACATTGGGATGCGACAGCCCGTCCTCCACCGAGATGGAAAGGTAGGCGTGCCGGCGTTCCCCGGCCCACAGGACCCCGGCCAGAAAAAGGCAGCATACAGTCAGGACTCGTCTCATGGCTTCCGGTAGATAGCGAACAGGGCCGACCCGCTGCCGGACATGGCGGCGTAGAGGGCGCCTTTGCGGTAGAGCTCTTCTTTGCGTGCGGCCAGGGCGGGATACCGGGCGAAAACCGTCTCCTCAAAATCGTTTTTCAACCCTTCCTTCCAGGTGGAAACGGGCTGCGACAGCACTTCCCGGAGGCTTTTTTCGGGAATGCGGGGCGTGATGCCCCGGTAGGCCTGTGCCGTGGAGACCGAAATGCCTTCCGGCACCGTCACCTCCATCCGGTAGGGGGAAAGGTCGATGGAAAAGGGCTCCAGCACCTCTCCCCGGCCGCTTCCCAGCATGGGGGTATTGTACACGAAGAAGGCGCAGTCGCTGCCCAGCCGGGCGGCGAAGGAGGCCAGGGCGTTGTCGGGAAGGTCCAGTCCCGCCAGCTGCGAGATGGCGCGGAGCGCGAAGGCTGCATCGGCCGATCCCCCGCCCAGGCCGGCTCCGACGGGAGCGCGCTTCTCGAGGAAAATCTTCATCGGCGGAAGCTCGTACTCCTGGGCCAGAAGACTGTAAGCCTTGGCCGTGAGGTCCCCCAGGGGGTCCCAGTCCACGCCCTCTTTCCGGGCGATGGTAATCATCAGCTTCCCGTCCGGGGAAACGGCCTGCGCCAGGGTGCCGTATCGTTCCTTGAGGGAGGCGAGGGTGCGGCTGTAGTCGTCTCCGGTAACCACCTCCAGGCAGTCGCTGATGCCGGGATAAGGTACGAAGAGGGTTTCCAGGTCGTGGAAACCGTCCTCGCGGCGCCGCAAAATGTGCAGCCCCAGGTTGATTTTTACATTGGGAAAGCAGATCATAGGTACAAAGATACGCTGTAAAATCGTAAAAAACAGCAAAAAAACACCTGAAACAACACAATGTTTTTTACGATTGTAGGATTTTTGCCGGGCTTTTACGACCTTGCCGCCGACAAGATTCAGTGCGTTATGGACAAGTTGCTTCAATTCTTTCTTCTGTTTCTGGCCGTGACGGCCTGCCAGGACCCCCTTTTTGAACAGACACCCCGTTCGGATCCGCAGGGAGGCGGAACTCCGCGGGATACCCTCCCTCCGCCCGCTGAACAGGAGCCGCCCGTGCCCGACATCTACGCCACCGCCTTTGTCTTCCCGGAAGGCACGGACTGGAAGGAGCCGGAACAGGCCGACGTTGTCCTGTTCAAAAACGGGGAGGAACTGCTCCGGGTGCCCGTGGAAGGCCGTCCCGAACCCGATCGGCACCGCATCAGCGAGGGCCGGCTCTGGACCGACAGTTGCGATGGCCGGGAGGTGGTGGTCTCGTGCAACGGAGAGGAACGTTTCCGCTATGAGGGAGACGAGCTGCTGCGGGGATTCTTTACAGTGAACGGCATTGTCTATACCCTGGGGCAGCGGCAGGGAAGGGGAGGCTTCAGCTACCGCATCAACGGGAAGGAACGCTTTTCCTCCCCTGCCGGGACGGTGCTGGGAGGCCCGGAGGACAGCGAATGGGAAGGAGGGGCCTTCTCCCGGGATTCTTCCGGGGTGTACTATACCTACGGCCTTCCCATCTGGAAGGGAGAGCAGCTGCAGTGGGAATACCACGTGATGCGGGAAGAGGAAAACCTGAAGACCATTCCCGCCGGCAGTACCGATATCCTGTACGACATCCGCGTGTACGAAGGCACCGTGTACCGGAGCGAATGCCGCAGCGGCTACAGGAATGTTTACTGCGTGGTGAAAGACGATACCTTCCTTAGTGTGGAGATGGCGGCTAACGAACAGCCCCATTACCTGAAACTTGTTCCCGGGGAGGGGAAGCTGCTCATAAAAGGCTATAGCACAGGGATTTCCAGCGGAAAGGCCTATTGCTACTGGCTGCGGGACGTGTCCTCGGTGGAGAGAATGGTCACCGACAACCAGCCCATTCTGGACCTGCTCACGGACGGACGGAACACGGCCTATCTGGTGGAGGGACCGGGCCATACCGTCCGCACCCTCTACCTGGACAAAGAGAACATCCCTTTCGCCTCGGACCGCTACCAACTTCTGTCCGGGCGCTGTGCGCAGTATAAAAAGGGAGTGCTGGGCATTGCCCTCAGCGATCCGGTCAGAGGGGAACACCTTCTCGTCCGGGACCGCGAAGTGACGTCCCTCGCCTTCAACGGCTATTTCACCTCCCTCCAAATCCATTGAGCCATGCTTGTGAACATCCACAGTGCCAAGTGCGTAGGCATTCGCGCCGTTCCGGTTACCATCGAAGTGAACATCACCCTGGGAATCGGCATCCACCTGGTGGGCCTGGCCGATGCCGCCGTGAAGGAAAGCCTCCTGCGAACGGTGACCGCCCTCCAGACCAAAGGTTTCCGCATCCCCGGCCGGAAAATTGTCATCAACCTGGCTCCGGCCGATATGCACAAGCAGGGCAGCGGTTATGACATTCCCATCGCGCTGGGCATCATCGCTGCGTCTGAACAGCGCCCCCTGCCCGCGCTGGGCCGGTACCTGATCATGGGAGAACTGGGGCTGGACGGCAGTGTACGACCGGTGAGCGGAGCCCTGCCGATGGTGGAACTGGCCCGGCAGCAGGGCTTCCGGGGTTGCATCCTTCCGGAGGAATCGGCCCTGGAGGCGGCGGATTATACGCAGACCCAGGTCTTCGGCGTGAAAACCCTGGACGATGTGCTCCTGATCCTGGGCGGGGAGGAGGATCCTTCACCCCTTCTGATCCGCCATACGGAGGCGTACCGCCGCGCCCTGGAGGCTCCGTCCCTGCCCCCGGGTTCCTATATGGATTTTGCCGATATCATTGGGCAGCAGGCGGCCCGGCGGGGTGTGGAAATCGCCTGTGCGGGGCAGCACAACGTGCTTTTGATCGGATCGCCGGGCAGCGGGAAAAGCTCCATTGCGAAGGCGATGGCGGGCATCCTGCCGCCGATGTCCCTGGAAGAGAGCGCCGTCACCTCCAAGATTTACTCGGTGGCCGGACGTTCCCTGGGACAGCCCGGACTGCTGCGCCGACGGCCGTTCCGGGCGCCCCACATATCGGCCTCCAAGGCGGCGATGCTGGGCGGGGGCAGCGGCGAGAACATCCTCCCCGGGGAGGTGTCGCTGGCCACCAACGGCGTGCTCTTTCTGGACGAGTTCTGCGAAGCGCCCAAATCCACGCTGGAGGCGCTCCGGGCACCGCTGGAAGACCGGGTGGTGAGCATTTCCCGGCTCAAAGCCAAAATCGAATACCCCGCTTCCTTCATGCTGGTGGCCGCCTCCAATCCCTGCCCCTGCGGGTACTATGGGGTAGGAGAGCGCTGCACCTGCACCCCCGGCCAGCGACAGGCCTACCTCTCCAAACTGAGCGGGCCCATCATGGACAGGATCGATGTCCAGCTGCTTTGTACGCCGGTGGAGACGGCGGCCCTGGTGCGGGGGCGGAAGGCGGAGCCTTCGGAAGCCATCGCACAACGGGTGCTCCGGGCGCGGGAAATACAGCGGGCGCGGTTTGCCGGCACCGGCCTTTTCAGCAACGCGGAGATGGGGACGCGGGAGCTGGAACGCTTCTGTCCCCTTTCGGAAGAATGCAAGGAGCTGCTGGAGAAGATCATAGAGCGGCTGGGCCTGAGCGCCCGCGCCTATACGCGCATCGTGAAGATGGCCCGCACCATCGCCGACCTCGCCGGCGAGCGCGACATCCTGCCCGTCCATCTGGCCGAAGCCGCCAGCTACCGCATCCTGGACCGACGCAACATCCTGGATTTGTAATTTGGCAGGATTATTAGTATCTTTACTGACCATGAAACAGCACATCAATATAGACGGATTATCGGACTTGCCGCGGGCAGCCGGGGAGTTCCTCCAGGCCATCGGGGAGCGCACGCCGGTGGCTTTCTATGCGCCGATGGGGGCCGGAAAAACCACCTTCATCACCGCCCTGTGCAAGGCGCTGGGGGTGGAGGAAGATGCCGTCAGCTCCCCCACCTTCGCCATCGTGAACGAGTACCGCGGAGGCGGGGGTCGGCCCATTTTCCATTTCGATTTCTACCGCATCGAAAAGGTGACCGAAGCCCTGGATATCGGCCTGTACGATTACCTGGACAGCGGGGAACTGTGCCTGATGGAATGGCCGGAGAACATTGAGGCGCTCCTGCCGGAAGAGACATTGAAAGTACGGATAACAGTCCTGCCGGACGGATTGCGCCGCCTGGAATGGGAACAAGAATAAACTTATGAAACACAAATTTTTACTGGCCACAGCACTGCTGGCCGCCGCCTGCACCGTAAAAGCCCCCGCCCCTTACGGCCCCTGCCCCACCCCCGCCCAGGTGGAGTGGCAGCGGATGGAGACCAATTTCTTTGTCCACTTCGGCCCCAACACCTTTTCCGGGAAGGAGTGGGGAGACGGAACCGAACCGGAAGACATGTTCCATCCCAGCGAAATGGATTGCCGCCAGTGGGTCCGGGTGGCCCGCGACGCCGGTTTCAAGGGCGTCATCCTTACAGCCAAGCACCATGACGGCTTCTGCCTCTGGCCCAACCCCGTAAGCCGCCATACGGTGCGGGAATCGTCCTGGAAAAACGGCGAAGGAGACGTACTGAAGGACCTTTCCGAGGCCTGTGCCGAATATGGCCTGGGCCTGGGCATATACATCTCTCCCTGGGACCGCTTCGACCCCCACTACGGCACCCCGGAGTACAACCGGGTGTTTGAGGAGACCCTCCGGAGCGCCCTGGGCGGCTACGGACCCGTGTTTGAACAGTGGTTCGACGGCGCCTGCGGGGAAGGCCCCAACGGAAAGCGCCAGGAATACGACTGGCCCCTGTACTACAAAACCGTCTTCGACCTGCAGCCCGATGCCATCGTGTTCAGTGACGTCGGCCCCGGCTGCCGCTGGGTAGGCAACGAAAGGGGAGTGGCCGGCCGCACCTCCTGGTCCACGTATGAAACGGCCAACTTTGTGCCCGGAATCGACAGCCCCAAACGCGAGGCCAAGAACGAAGGTATCCGCGGCGGCTCGCTTTGGGTTCCGTCCGAATCCGATGTCTCCATTCGCCCCGGCTGGTTCTGGAGGGAGTCGGAAAACGACCAGGTAAAGAGCCTTCAGGACCTTCTGGGAATCTATTACACCAGCGTGGGACGCAATTCCCTGCTGCTGCTGAACGTTCCGCCCGACACCCGCGGCCGCATCCATGAGGCCGACTCGGCCCGCCTGATGGAATGGCGCGGGGCCCTGGACAGGATCTTCTCCGTCAACCTGGCCGAGGGCGGAAAGGTGGAGGCGACCGCCCGTCGCGGAAGGGCCTTCTCGGAGAGCGCCCTCCTGGACGAGGACTACCACCGCTACTGGGCCGTTCCGGACAACGTGCTCACCCCCGGCTTCACCCTTACGCTCCCCGAGGAGCGCACCTTCAACCGCATCGTGCTGCAGGAATATATCCCGCTGGGCCAGCGTGTGGCCGCTTTTGAAGTGGAGGTGTTCAGGAACGGAGCGTGGGAAAAGGTGGCGCAGGAAACCACCATCGGCTACAAGCGCATCCTCCTCATTCCCACCGTCACCGCCAGCGCCGTGCGCGTCCGCATCACGGAGGCCGATGCCTGCCCCGTCCTGAACCGGATCGCCCTGTACCAGGACGACATCTATCAGTTATGAGGCCCCCGGGGCAGACCATCCCGCTGGAGGATGCCGCACGCCTGAGCGGTCCGCTGGCCTTCAACCTCATGTTCAAGCCGGCCGGCTCGCTGTGCAACCTGGGCTGCTCCTATTGCTATTACCTGGACAAGGCGGAGCTCTACGGCGGCCGGGAACCGCGGATGAGCCTGGAGGTGCTGGAACAGGTGACGCGGGCCTATATCGAGGCCAATGACGTGCCCGAGGTCCAGTTTGTCTGGCACGGCGGAGAGCCCCTCCTGATGGGGCCGGATTTCTTCCGGAAGGCCGTGGAGTTTCAGCACAAATACGCCGGAGGGAAAACCGTCTTCAACTCCGTCCAGACCAACGGAACGCTGCTCACCCCGGAATGGGCCCGCTTTTTCCGTGAGAACGACTTCCTGGTAGGCCTTTCCCTGGACGGGCCGCAGGACATCCACGACCGTTACCGCCTGGACCGGGGCGGCGCGCCCACTTTTCAGCGGGTGATGGCGGGGCTTCGCCTGCTCAGGGAAGAGGGCGTGGAATTCAACACCCTCAGTACGGTGAACCGCGCCTCGGAAGGCCGGGGAGCGGAGGTGTATGCCTTTCTCAAGGAGGCAGGAAGCCATTTTATGCAGTTCCTGCCGGTGATGGAGTTTGTGCGCCTGAAAGGGAAAAAGGCCCGTCCGGAAATTGTGGAGCCGATGGCCGAAGGCGCTACTCCGGCGTTCTGGTCGGTATCGGCCGGGGGCTTCGGCCGCTTTCTGTGCGATGTCTTCGACAGCTGGATCAAGGCCGATGTGGGGCAGTACTATGTGCAGCTTTTCGACTCGGCCCTTTCGGCCTGGTGCGGCCAGCGGGAAGGGGTCTGTGTGTTCGGACGCACGTGCAGCGGCAATGCCGTCATCGAACACAACGGAGACCTGTATGCCTGCGACCATTTTGTCTATCCCCGCTATCGGCTGGGCAATGTACTCCAGACGCCCATTCGCGCCCTGATGGCACAGGATAGGGTGGCGGAATTCGCCTACCGGAAATGGACCTCCCTGCCGCAGCGCTGCCTGCGCTGTCCCTACCTTCCGGCCTGCAATGGGGAATGCCCCCAGCATCGGGACCCCAAGACCGGGGTGAACGCCCTGTGTGAGGGGTATCGGCTTTTCTTTGACCATGCGGCGCCCTGGCTGGACCGAATGCGGGCCCTCCTCTCCCAAGGCCGCGCCCCCGCCGAGGTGATGCGGGGCTAAATACCTTAACGCCTTTCCCTTTCTTGCGTCAGAATCTCCTGCATCCGTTCCACGATGTCCGGGTGCAGCTGTGCCACGTCGCTGCGCTCGGCGGGGTCTGAGAGCAGGTCAAAGAGCTGGGGCTCCGGCAGGAAGCCGAGCTCTATGCCGGGGGCCCAGGAGTAGCTGAGCGGGCCGTTGCTGGGCTCGATGTACTTCCAGTGGGCCGTGCGCACGCTCAGGGCGCGGTTATTGGCCTGGGCTATCACATAGTCACGGCCCACCGGGTCTTCTCCCAGCCAGGCCTCCAGGGCACCCTGACTGTCCGGGGCCGCTCCGCGGGGCAGGCGGGCCTCCAGCAAGCCGGCAAAGGACGCGAACAGGTCCACGTGGGAGACCAGGGCGTCCGAGACGACGCCTGCAGGAACCCGTCCGGGCCAGCGCACCAGCGCCGGCACCCTGGCCCCCGCCTCGTACACCGTGTATTTGTTCCCCCTCAGCTGCCCGGAAGGGTCGTGTCCGTTCAGCAGTTCCCGAGCCTGGTCTTGGTAGCCGTCGTCCAGGACGGGGCCGTTGTCGCTGGTGACAATCAGGAGGGTATTTTCCTCCAGTCCCAGCTCCCGGAGCCGTCGCATCACCTCTCCTACCGTCCAGTCAAACTCCACGATGGCATCGCCGCGAAGGCCCATTCCGCTCTTGCCGCGGAAGCGCTCGTGCGGAAAACGGGGCACATGCACATCGTTGGTGGCCAGGTACAGGAAGAAGGGCCGGTCGCGGTTCTCGCTGATAAAGTCCAGCGCATGGGTGGTGAGGGAATCGGCAATGTTCTCGTCTTTCCAGAGGGCCTTTCCACCGCCCCGCATATAGCCGATTCGGCCTATCCCGTTCACGATGGCCTGGTTGTGTCCCACCGACGACTGCAGGTTGTACAGCAGTTCGGGATGGTCCTTGGCCAACGGCTCCCCTTCAAAAGGCTGCCGGTAGCTCACCTCGATGGGGGCCGAAGGGTCCCAGCCGGCTACGCATCCGTTTTCGATGAAAACGCAGGGAACGCGATCTCCGGTGGCTGCCATAATATAGGAATAGTCAAAGCCGATATCCCCCGGCCCCATCGGAAGCGGGGCGTTCCAGTCCTGCTCGCCGCCCTTGTCTCCCAGCCCCAGGTGCCATTTCCCGACGGCCCCCGTGGTGTAGCCGGCGTTTTTGAAAAGATCGGCCAGGGTATACTGCTCCGGGCGGATGATCATCCCGGCGTCTCCCACGGCTACGCCCGTGTCTTCCCGGCGCCAGGGATACTGTCCGGTCAGGAGCGAGTAGCGGGAAGGGGTTGATACCGAGGCGCTTGCATAGGCATTTCCAAATCGCATTCCCTCGGCGGCCAGCCGGTCCACGTGGGGCGTGGACAGGTTCAGCGCACCGTAGCAGCCCAGGTCTCCGTAGCCCAGGTCATCGGCCAGGATGATGACTACGTTCGGCAGCGGCCGGGCGGTTTTTTCGGGGCCCGTTCCGCAGGAGGCGGCCGCAGCGGCCCCTGTGAGGGAAAGCAACAGTTGGGATTTGTTCATTCTCCTTTGATGACGGGGAAGTCCGGGTTGGGCCGATGCGCGCTGTCCATCAGGGCCTTCAGGGCGGCGGTGCGCTCGGGGAAGGCCTGCGACAGGTCTTTCGTTTCCCCGGGGTCTTCGTCCAGGTTATACAGCTCCAGCCGGGCGTTTTCTTCCCGGATGTTCATGTGCACCAGTTTCCAGGGACCTTGCCGGAGGGCCTGTCGGCCGCCCAGTTCCTGGAACTCGAAGTACAGGTAGTCGTGCTCTTTCTGTCCTTTGCCGCCGGTGAGCGTGGGAACGAGGCTCACCCCGTCCATCCCTTCCGGACTGCCGGAGCCGCTGAGCTCCCGGAAAGTAGGCATCAGGTCCCAGAAGGAGCCCATAAAATCGTTTTCCGTTCCCGGGTCGATGTGCCCGGGCCAGCAGAAAATGGTGGGAACGCGGATGCCGCCTTCATAGACATCCCGCTTGTAGCCCCTCCAGGGCCCGTTGCTGTCGAAGAAGTCGGGGTCGGCCCCGCCTTCGCGGTGCGGACCGTTGTCGCTGCTGAAGATGATGAGCGTGTTCTCGTACAGCCCCCGTTCCTTCAGGCGCGCCACCAGCTCTCCCACATAGTTGTCCAGGCGGGTGACCATGGCGGCAAAGGCGGCGTGGGGATGCTCCTGGGCGATATAGTCTCCTTTCAGGAAGTACGGATCCCCGGGGCGGGCGCCGTTGTAGGGGTTCTCCGGGTATCGGCCCCGGAAGCCCTGCATGATGCTGTCTTCCGGCACCAGCAGTTCGGCGTGCGGGATGGTGGTGGGGTACCACAGGAAGAAGGGCTTGCCCTCCGCTGCGGCCTTGTCCAGGAATTCCAGCGCCTTGGCGTGAATCAGATCCGGGGCATAGGAGCCGCTGCCGTAGCTGTCGTCATTCCGGTTGTCCGGAAGGTCTATGCGCCGCTCGTTCTCCCAGAGATGGTCCGGATAATAACTGTGGGCCAGCAGCTGGCAGTTGTAGCCGTAGAATGTGTCCACGCCCTGCGCCCGCGGGTCTCCGCTGGTGCCCACAAATCCCAGTCCCCACTTTCCGAAGACACCGGTGGCATAGCCGGCCGAGCGGAAGTCATGAAAGAGGGTTTGCGCTCCCTCGGGGAGAGGGAACTGGCCTTCGGGCTTCATCTCGCGGTTGCCCCGGATGGCGGTATGGCCGCTGTGGGTCCCCGTCACCAGGCACGAGCGCGAAGGGGCACTCACCGTGGTGCCGCTGTAAAACTGCGTAAAGCGCATCCCTTCCGCCGCCAGGGCATCGATGTTGGGGGTGGAGAATCGCTCCTGTCCGAAGCAGGACAGGTCTCCCCAACCCAGGTCGTCGGCCAGGATGAACACCACATTGGGTGCGGGGGGCTTGCTCCCCTGCTCCGATGCGCAGGAGCCGGCCGACAGCGCGGCTCCTGTAAGCATCAGCCATTCAGTTCTTTTCCGAAATCGGGTCATCGTAAAGCGTTTGCAGACGAATCAGTTCTTTGTGGAGTTCTCCGGTCACTTTTTCCGTTCCGGGCTCTCCGTAGATGTTTTTCAACTGCAGGGGGTCCTTCTCCAGGTCGAAGAGTTCCCATTCGTCTATGTCATTGTAAAAGTGCATCAGCGAGTAGCGCTCCGTGCGCACGCCGTAGTGCCGGCGGACGGAGTGCTCGGCCGGATATTCGTAGTAGTGGTAGTACAGGCTCTTGCGCCAGCCCTTCCCTTCGGTGGTGGGCACCCCGGAGGGCTTCTGTCCCAGCAGCAGCGGCAGGAAGCTCTCTCCCTGGATGTCTTCGGGGATGGCCAGGCCGGCCATATCCAGAATGCTGGGGGCATAGTCGATGTTCTGCACAAGCTCGTCGATGTCGTTGCTCCGGTGGCCGAAGTCCGCCCCCAGGACGCGGGTGCGGCCCGGAGCGGCCTTGACGGGCTTTCCACCCGGCATACGCACCAGAAGCGGCGTGCGGAAGCTTTCCTCGTACATAAAGCGCTTGTCAAAATAGCCGTGCTCTCCCATATAGAAGCCCTGGTCGGAGGTGTAGATAATCACTGTATTCTCCAGCAAGCCGTTGTCTTCCAGGTATTTATAGACCCGTCCCACATTGCGGTCCACGGAGCGGATGACACTGCAATAGTCCCGCATATACCGCTGGTATTTCCACTCATGCAGAGCCTTCCCTTCCAGTTTTTCTTCCTTGAACTTGGCGATGATGGGATCGTAATAGGCATCCCAGGCGGCCTGCTGCGCGGCGTTCATCCGGCCGGGGACCAGCTCTCCGGGAGGGAGGTCCCGGCGGTACAGGTCCCGTCCGTACCTTTCCAGGTTCGGGCGGTCCGGGGTGTGGATTTCCCCTTCCCTGTCGGCCATCTTGAGGTCGTAGACCAGGTTCATATCCTTGATGATGCTCATCTCCTGCAGGGCGGCGGCCTCTCGGGTAGCGTAATCATCGTAGAAAGTTTCCGGGAGGGGGAAGACAGCCTCGTCGAAGGCCCCCAGGTCCTGCAGGTCCGGCATCCAGCTCCGGTGGGGTGCCTTGTAATGCAGGAACAGGCAGAAGGGCTTTTCCCTGTCCCGGGAATCCAGCCATTCAAAGGCTACGTCGGTGGTGATGTCGGTGCAGTAGCCTTCCCGTACCAGGCGCTCTCCGTTCCGGATGAAAACGGGGTTGTAGTAGTCTCCCTGGCCGGTGAGGATGTCCCAGTAGTCAAAGCCCACGGGTTCGCTCACCAGGTGCCACTTGCCCACCATCGCGGTCTGGTATCCGCCCGCTCCCAGGAGTTTGGGAAGGGTTTGCTGGCTGCCGTCGAAGATGCCATTCTCGTTGTTGGTGAAGCCGTTCTTGTGGCTGTGCTTGCCCGTGAGCATACAGGCCCGGGAAGGGCCGCTCAGGGAGTTGGCTACAAAACTGTTGGTGAAACGGGCTCCTTCATCGGCCAGGCGGTCGATGTTGGGCGTCTGCATGAAGCGGCGGTCATAGGCGCTGATGGTCTGGTACGAGTGGTCGTCGCACATAATGTACACCACATTCAGCGGCCGCGGGACAGTTTGCTTTTCGGCATCTCCCCCGCAGGAGACGGCGGCCGCCGTGGCCGCCGCCCCCGTGAGGGAAAGCAATAGTCTGGACCTGTCCATTACCAGCCGGGATTCTGCTGCCACTGGTTACCGGTCAGGGTAAGGAGGCGCTGCTGGAACGGAAGGAGGTAGTCCCGGCCCGTATTGAACTTGTAACCGCCCGACATCGTTCCCGGAGGAATGGGCACAATGAAGCGGCGGGCATCGTTGGGGCTGCCGGTAAGGAAGAGATTGTTGCCCGAGGGCTGGTCATACACCAGTTCGCTGTAGTTGGGCCTCAGGGTAGGCAGGTCGCTTCCCGTGAAAAGGGCTCCCTGGGGCGTCCAGCCCACCAGAAGGAGATCGGCGGCGGCCCAGCGGGCGATGTCGTAGAAGCGGCGGCCTTCCAGGGCCTGTTCCACGCGGCGCTCGCGGCGCACAGCCTGTATGTACTTGTCCAGTCCTTTGAACGGGTAATCGGCATCGGTGTTGTACTCGCGGTCGAAGTCTACGCCGGGCATTCCCACGCGGTCTCGAAGCGGCTTCAGGGCCGATACAATCCTGTCGGCATTGCCGGCGCCGTCCAGTTCGGCGAGGGCCTCGGCATAGTTGAGCAGGACATCGGCATAGCGGAACTGGATGGCCGGGGTGGCACCCTTGAATTCCGCCTCCAGGTTGCCCGTGTAATCAATCTGGACGTGTTTGAGGATGGCAAAGCCGGTGGTGCTGTGATGGTGGCCTTCAGCGAACAGCGGCGGAGCCGGCATCCCTTCCGGCATATCCGGACGCAGTACCTGCCCGGGCATCGCTACGGTCTGGGACAGGCGCGGGTCGCGCACCGTGGGCTTGAGTTCCTCGCCGTAAACGGCCTGCGCGCTTTCGCGGGCTTCGCGGCTGTAGGGCCTTCCGTCGATGGTGAGGTAGTCGTTCACCAGCGACGAAGTGACGCCTACGCCACCGCCGCCCTTGTTGAGGTAACGGTCCACGTTGTTGCCCACCTGGTCTCCGTCGTAACGCTTGTACCAGAGTACCTCCTTGTTGTTGTCCAGGTTGGTGGTCTGGAACACTATGCGGTAGTCGTTGAGGGGCTTTCCGGTGTTGTGGATGGCCCAGACACCCCGGTCCATCACGGCCTTGGCTGCATCGGCCGCTTTCTGGAGGTATTCACGGATCTTGGCATCCGTGACGCTCTTGTCGTAGAAGGCATCGTTCTTGGCTTTGTGGTATTTCTCCCAGGTGGCTTCGAACAGGGCCACCTCGCTCTTGAGGGCGCGGGCCACATCGCGGTGAATGCGCATGGAAGCGGCGTTGTTTTTCTCTCCCAGGAGCCGGATGGCTTCGTCCAGGTCTTCCAGAATGAAGTCCGTCACGGCCGTACGGCTGTCCTGTCCCACCTGCATCGCTTCCAGATTGGGATCCAGGGGTTCCTTCACGATGGCCACTCCGCCATAGTCGCGGAGCAGCTGGTAGTAGTACCAGGCGCGGAAGAAATAAGCCTCGCCGATGAGCTGGTTGTATTCTCCGGTCTTGTCACAATTGTCCTTGTTGCTCAGCAGGAAGTTGACATTGCGGATGCGGGTGTAGGCGCTCAGGGCCGATGCATTTCCTGCAGACAGGGCGCCGTTGATGCGGGCGACGGGGGCCGATGCCGCCATATTGTCGCTGTAGGTATCGGAACCGGCGATGTGATTGCCTCCGCCCATTCCGAAGTCCTGGGTACGGACGGCCGTCTCGTAGAACTGGTTTACATAGTTCTGGATTTCGCCGGTGGAGCGGAAGGGGTTGTTGGTAGAGAGCACGCCTTCCGGGTCCTTGTCCAGTTTGAAGCAGGCGGTGGTGGCTGCCGCCAGGGCGATCACGGTCAATATATTGCGTAATTTCATAATCATAGAACGTTTAGAGGTTGACGACGATACCCACGGAAATGGTCTTGTTCATCGGATAGCTCTTACCGGCATCGGTAGCGCCGCGGTTGGCGTTGCCACCGTTGTAGTTGTTGTAGGTAAAGATGGCTTCCGGGTCGAAGATGGTGGACAGTTTGGTGAAAGTGAGGAGGTTTTCGCCCGTCACATAGACCTGCGCCTTGCTGAGGCCGATTTTGCCTATCAGGGAAGCGGGAAGGTCATAGGACAGGGTAACGGTCTTCAGGCGCAGGTAGGAGGCATCCTGCAGGTAGCGGGAGCTACACTGTTTCTGCTTGCTCTGGTAGGTGCCTACGCCGCCGGCGTTGTGGATGTACGGCTTGGGGTAGTAGGCGGTCGTATTGTCCTCTCTCCAGTAGTCCATGTGCTCGTTGAAAACGGTCACCTGGGCATAGGGACCGAATCCCCAGAAATACAGCGCCTGGCTGGGATCATAGTCGCGCTTGCCCACGCCCTGCAGGAGGAAGCTCAGCCCCAGTCCCTTCCAGGACACGGAACCGTTGATGGTGTAATTGTAACGTGGGGTTGTGTTTCCGATGATGGAGAAATCGCCCATATCTCCCAGCGTGTTGCTGCCCCGGTCAATCTTGCCGTCACCGTTGATATCCTCGTACTTCACGTCGCCGGGGGTCCATTTGGTGGCGCTGATATACTTGAGGTCCAGTTTGTTGTACTCATCGGCCTCGGCCTGGTCCCGGATGAGCCCGTGGGAGGTGTAACCCCAGATTTCACCCACGCTCTTGCCCTCGTACCAGTTGCCCGAAGGGTCGGTGCCGGTGGGGTTGGAGTACTTGGTGACCACGGCCGTTGCGTCCGAGACGGAGCCGCCGATGGAATAGGAGAAGTCGCGGCCAATCTGTCCCCGCCAGTTCAGGGCCAGTTCCCAGCCCCTGTTGCGCATATTGGCGTTATTGGTCTGCGGGGCCGAGGCGCCGAACATATCAGGATAGTCCTCGCCGGGACCCAGCATATCGCGCGTATCGCGCTGGAACAGGTCGAAGCTTCCGGTAAGGGCATTGCCCAGGAAGCCGAAGTCCAGACCCAGGTTCTGGTTCAGCACCTTCTCCCAGGTGGTGGCGGGATTCACTACGCCGGGGGCCTGCGTATAAACGTGTCGGCCGTCGGAATAGATGTAGGAGCCCAGGCTGGAGCTCATGGCCATAGTGGATGCAAAGGTGTAGGTGGCAGCGCCGGCCTGGTTGCCCAGAAGGCCGTAGGAGGCGCGCAGTTTCAGGTTGGAGAGCCAGTTTCCGGCATTCTGCATGAAAGGCTCTTTATGAATGTTCCAACCAACAGAAACGGAAGGGAAGAAACCCCAGCGATGGTCGGCGGCAAAACGGGAAGAGCCGTCATAACGGCCGTTCAGTTCCAGGAGATAGCGGCCATCGTAGTCGTAATTGATTCGGCCGAAGAAGCCGCGGGTGGCCCAGCCGTAACGGGTGTCCACCAGGGTCTGGTCGCCGTTGCCCATCGTGACGCTGGGCGTGGCGGTGGTGTACAGGGAGGTGATGGCGTTCTTGACGTACGCATAGTGGAAATCCTCTTCCTGGTAACCGGCCAGCAGGGCAACGTTGTGCTTCTGGCCCAGGGTGAACGAGTAGTTGGTGTACACATTCAGGCTCTGGTAGCGGGTGTTGGTGTTGGCGCGGGTGTACTTGCCGTCCTTGGGAATGCCCAGCTCCGAGCGGGCGCCCTTCACGGTGGTGATGCCGTCCATCATATAGATGTCGGGCTGGATGGCGGTGGCCTCGTAGTTGCTCAGTCCCAGACGGTAGGTGTAGTCCAGATTGATGAACCAGTTCTTCAGGGGCTGGATCTGCAGGCTGGGGGTGATGTCCAGACGGTCGCGCACGTTCTTGGTATAAGTGCCGCTCTGCAGGTAAGGAATCATCGTGTATTCCACATAGTGGCCGTTGGGATCCATATAGTGCTTGGTCGCGAATTCCCGCGCCATCGTATGGAAGAAACCATAACCGATACCGCCGTCGCCGAAGGGGCTGTCGGTGATGCCGTGCACGAACTTGGTGCTGAAACTGAGTTTCAGCCAGTCATTCACCTGGGCCTGCGTGTTGGCGTTCAGGTTGAAGCGCTTGTAGCCCATGTCGGCAAAGCGCAGGACACCGCTCTCGTCATAGATGCCGCCGCTCACGAAATACTGCACCTTTTTGGTGCCGCCGCGGATGGAGAGGTTGTGGTTGTGCTTGAAAGCCCAGTCCTTGTAGTGGAGCTTGAAATAGTCCGTGTTGCCAAGGCCTTTTTCAGAGTTCTCGAAGGAGGAGGGATTGGCGGTGGGATTGTCCTTGATTTCTGCCCACGGAGCGTAGGGGTCGTTGGCATAGTCGCCGTTGATGAAACGCTGCAAGTCGGCAATCTTCTCGTCCGAATACTTTCGGGGAGCGTTGGCATTGGCGGCGCCGTCGTTCCAGAAATGGGCGAAATCGACGGAGTTTGCCATCTGCGGAAGGCGCGTGGGCGCATTCCATCCGGCATTGCCCGAATAACTGATGACCGCCTTGCCGTCACGTCCGCGCTTGGTGGTCACCAGAATCACACCATAAGCGGCACGGGCGCCGTAGATGGCGGCCGACGCGGCATCCTTCAGGACCGAGATACTCTCGATATCGTTCGGATTCACGTCCTGCAGGCTCATCTCTACACCGTCCACCAGGATGTAAGGTGTCCCGGTACCGCTCAGGTTGCCGCGGCCACGGAGAGTAATGGTGGTTTCCGCACCGGGCGTACCGGCCGATGTGTTGGAGATGGAAAGGCCGGGAACCAGACCCTGGAGGGCCTGGGCGGCATCCACCACCGGTCGTTGGGCAAATTCGTCTCCCTTCACCTGGGAAACGGCTCCGGTCAGGTTCACTTTCTTCTGGACACCGTAACCCACCACGACCGTCTCTTCCAGCATCTGGGCGTCTTCCTGAAGGACCACGTCCAGACGACCGCCGGTCCAGTCGATTTCCTGGGTGGTGTAACCGATGCAGGAGAACACCAGGGTGGTTCCGGGTGTCACCTGCGACATGCTGTAGGTTCCGTTGACATCTGTGATGACTCCTTTCTGTGTGCCTTTCACGAAGACGGACGCACCGATGACGGGAACCCCGTCCGTGTCGGTCACCGTTCCGTTTGCATTCTGCGTTTGTGCCGTCACAACAGGAGAAGCCAGCAGGACGGCGAGTGCCGTCAAAATGACTCTTGCAATGTGTTTGAGCATAATGGTTTTTATTTAGGGTTTATAATCGTGTGATTCACTGGGGGCAAATATAACGATACCCTAAATAAACAATGTTCAAATTTGTCCGCATTAACTCCGCATCTGTCCATTTCTGTCCACCTTGAACTTCGGTGGACGGAGTGGACAGGGTGGACAACGTGTATTTTCCTGATTTAGGTTGACTTTTTTGAAGTCTTAACCCTGAAGAAAGTTGACCTGAATTTAACTTATCGCTGATTTATGTTGACTCGACGTCAATATCGCTATTATTTGTTGACTTATCCGGTCCTTATCGCGTTCTGGGGTTGACTGGAGGCCGTAGGCCGGAAGGAGACCCCTGAACGGCAGACAAAGATATATTATTTTCTCCGGTTTCCAAAGCCTGCTTTCCCATGATGGCCCTGACGGCCTTTTCCCGATAACTGACCCACCACTTCTCCAGAACACCCTCACACAGGGCCGCTTCGGCGGGTGTCATCATGTTGATGCTCATGTGGGGGCGCCGGAAGTTGTAGAAGTCAACGGCTTTGGCTACGGCATCACGCACCTGGGCAATGTCCGTGAAGCGTTTGCCCTTGAGCAGTTCGTTCTTCATCGTGTTGTTGATGCGCTCTGCCTGGGCATTCTCCTTTGGATCGCCACTCTCGGTCATGCTGATTCTGATTCCGCGCCCGCGCAGGATGCGCACATACTCGCTGCTGGCGTACTGAACGCCGCGGTCTGAATGATGGATAAGGTCAACTTCCTCGATGCCGTCAAGGCGTTTAAGGGCCATTTCAAGGGCGTCCAGAGGGTAAACGGTCTCCAGTGTGGGGCCGACACTCCAGCCGATGATTTCCTCGGTGTATGCATCAAGAATGAGGGATAGGTAACAGAAGATATAAGTATTGTCATCAACCCATATCGGTATGTATGTGATATCGCTTACCCACAGTTGGTTCGGCCTTGTTGGGATAAGTTCCTTGATGAGGTTGGGGAAGGTCGGCAACCCATGCGTAGAGTCTGTCGTCCGTGGCTTACGCATCCGGAGTTTGACTTTCAACTTATGCTTGTCAAGGATATCCTCGAACCGGTCACGGCCTACGGTGTCGTTGTCGCCGAAGTCGTGCTTGTACATCGTCCAGAGCTTCATCCCGCCGATGCCGGGGTCAATGACCCTGATGCCATGCACGTATTCAACCACGAACGCTTCCTGCGCCGCTTTGCGCAGGACTATGTCCTCATCATGCTTGTAGTATGCCTGCTTTGATTTGCCAAACAGTTTGCTCAGGGGCCCCACGGGATAGCGCTTGGAGTCCTTCGCATGCAGGGTCTCTACCGTTTGGCGCCAGATTTTTTTCTGATGGGCACCTTGAAGGTGGATTCCGCAAGGTCTATCATAGTGTTGTAGGCCTCCGCCCGCATCTTTTCATGCCGGAGCTGCTCCTCCAACTCCTCAATACGGGCGCGAAGAACGTTAACATCATCCGTAGAACCGCTCTGGCCCTCCTGGAGAGTGCTCTGTGGTTGGCCTTTTGCTGTGTTCTTGCTCATGTCAGTCGATTCTTTCAATCCGTTTGCTTCTGCAAATTTAGCAATCCATCTGTAAAGCATCGATCTCGAGATGGGAATTTGTCGGATAATTTGCGTTGCTCCTACTCCCTTGTGGAAGTAAAGATCCATGGCAATATCGAAGTATTGCTCTGCTTTGTTGGTCCTGCAAAAATACATAACTGTTGTTTTTAACAGTCAACTTTTTTCAGGGTAATACAACGTGTCCGGAAGTCCATAACTGTCCCCGCGGGCGTCAAAAAAAGGGGATCAGTGGCGGAGCCAGCTTTCGGGATTCTGGGGGGTGGAGCCTTTCCAGAGCTCGAAGTGGAACTGGTCTTCGCCGCCGATGGTGTCCACCGTTCCTACCGTCTGGCCGGTAACCACTTTGTCTCCGGCCTTTACGCTCACCGTCTTGAGTTTGCTGTATAGGGTGAAGTACTCTCCGTGGCTCACCAGCACGCACTGGTTGTAGCCGGGGAGCACCACAATCTGGGTAACCGTTCCGTTGAAGACGGCTTTGGCCTCGGCCCCGCGCCGGACGGCCAGGGTGACGCCGTTGTTCTGCGGCAGGTCCACATTGGTGTAAACGGGGTGTTTGTGCTTGCCGAAGCGTTCCACTACGGCACCTTCCACGGGCCAGGGCAGGCGGCCCCGGTTGGCGGCGAACTCTCCCGACAGCTTGGCGTCGATCTCAGTGGAGGTGGTGGCGGCCTTTCCCGTCTCGGCCTTTCCGCCCTTGGCCTTGTTTTTTGCGGCGGCCGCTTTGGCGGCGGCTTCCTGCTGGGCGCGGATCAGGTCGGCAATCTTGCGGTTGAGGGCTTCCTTCTGGCGGTTCTTTTCCTGCAGCTGCTGCTGATACTTCTGGCGGTCTTTGTTCAGCTGGTTCACCAGGCGGTGGGACTCCGCCTCCTCGTCCTGAAGGCTGGCGCGTTCCTTGACCACCTTGCTGCGCATCTGGTCGGCCTGGTCCTTGAGGGTGACCAGCCGCTCCTTCTCCACTTCCAGAAGGGCCGATGTCTCCCGGATTTTCAGGGCCTGCTCGCTCATCTGGGACGAAAGGTTACGAAGGTAGCCGAAGCGGCGAAGCCCCTGCCCCACGGATTCGCTGGAGAGAAGATACATATACCACAGGCGGCTGTCACGGTTCCTGTAAGAACCCCGCACAAGCCGTGCGTAATAGTGGGAAAGGGTGTCGTAGCGGGCCTGCAGGCGGTCCAGCTCCCTCTGGCAGACACCGATGGAATCCCTCAGGAGCCGCAGGGTCTCGTCGCAGCCGGCAATGAGTTTTTCCCGGGCCGATATCTTGCTGCGCACCAGCGTGAGCGAATTCATTGCGGCCGAACTGCTTTTGGCGTTCCGGGCTAGCTGGCGGTTGAGCATCGCGATGTCCTTTTCCAACTGCGCCCGCTGGCTTTCCAGTCTTTTGATGCTGGTTTTCTGGCCCTGTGCGGGGATGCACACGACCAGCGCCAGAAGGAGGGTGTAAAGGACTCTTCTCATTGTTTTTCCTGGCTTTCCAGGCGGGCGGCCTGGTTGCGGTACACTTTGGCGGTATCGGCCTCTCCGAGGGCCTCCAGGACGGTAGCGTAATGCCGCAGGATGACGGCGCTTTCCTTGCCGCCGTACAGCATCGCGTGCTTGAAGAAAGGCTTGGCCTCGAGGTCTTTTCCCATCAGGTGGAGGATCCAGGCGAAGGTGTCCAGGTAGGTGGCGTTGTCGGGTTCCGCCTCTATGGTTTTCTTGGACATCGTGTAGGCCTTCTTGAGTTTTTTGCCCTCCACGCTCAGGTAGTATGCGTAGTTGTTCAGCACCGGGGCATAAGAGTGGTCCAGCCGCAGGGCCTTCTCATAGGCCTTGTATGCCTGCCGGCTGTCACCTTTGGAATAGTAGGCGTCCCCCATCATCGACCAGGCGCTCAGGCACAGTTTCTTGTCCTTGGGGTAGTTGTTCAGCAGGTATTGGCAGTTGCCGATGATGGCGTCGTAGTCCTTGAGCTCGTAATGGGCCATATTGGCATAGTCCAGAAAGGCAAGCTCCCCGAAGCGCCCGAAAGCGTCCATCGAATATTCCCGGAGCGGCTCCCACTGTTTGGTTAGGGAAAGGTACTGGACATAGGTGGCCGACTGTCCCAGGCTTTCGGGATAAGTTTCGGCCGCTTTCCGGAACCACGGCCCGGCTTTGGCCTCCCGTCCGGTAGAGTAGTAGTAGCTGCCGGCGGTGGCCAGAAGGCTGCTGTCGGAAGGGTGCGTCTCCAGGGTTTCCTCCACAAAGCGGTCAAAGCCTTCGCGGTGAAGATGAAGGATTTTGGGGTCCAGGCTCCGCATCATATTGGAAAGGTACATGTTCTTGGTGGCGGCGGGAATGTCTTCGGAGGTAAAGAACGGGTCCAGCGTCTGGAAATAGTCCTTATACCGGCGGGTGTGCCGATACACTTCCGACATTCCCAGCACGGCAGGCACGTAACTGCTGTCCAGGCTCAGGGCTTCGGTATAGCGGGCCTGGGCCAGGGAGTCGGCATAATCGGCCAGATAATAGTCTCCCAGCATGGTGAGGATGGCGGGGGAAGAGTACTGCTCGGTGAATATTTCCAGCTCCGCGGCGCCTTCGTCCTGGCGGCCCATCGCGGTGAGGACCTCGTAACGGGTGCGCACCACTTCTTCCGAGGGACCGCGCTGCCTCTCGATGTCCGACAGGGTGTTCAGGGCCTTGTCATATTCCTTTTGGGCCAGGTAGATTTCCAGCAGTTCGTACACGACCGAAGTCTTCTCGGGAAAGGACCTGACGAGAGACTCGTACTGGGCCTGGCCTTCGTCCACATTGTTCTGCGCCAGGTGCATCCGGCCCAGCAGGCGGCGGTACCAGAAATTGGTGCTGTCCAGGGCGACGGCCGTCTTGAGGGCCTCCCGGGCCTCTTCTGGATTGTTGAGTTTGAACTGGACCTGGGCCAGATAGTACCACACCGCATCTTCCTGGGGTGCGGCTTTGGACAAGGTCTGCAGGATGTTCCGGGCCTCGGCGTACCTGCCGTTTCCGTAGAGCGTAACCGCGTCTATCAAATTGCTTTCGAGGGACTGGCAAAACACCGGAACCACGGAAAGAAAACTGGCAAGCAGGGCGAGGGCTACTTTTTTCATACGTACAAAAATAGGGGAAATATTTTGTTTTCTCTTGGTTTGAACATAAATTTGTGTTCAAGAACAAACAAATTCCGCACCTTTTGAAACGTTTTTGGGACAAATTGCATCTTATTAGGTGGACAAGGGATGAAGAATCCCCTGCCGGTGCGTCGTCCCTGGAACTCCTGGCGGCAGCCTGCCGGCAAGGAGAGCGGAAGGCCCAAAAGGCTCTGTTCGAGGCTCTTTCCCCCAAAATGATGGCCGTATGCCTGCGTTATATGGGAAGCCGGGAAGAGGCGGAAGACGTGCTTCAGGAAGGGTTCATCACCTTGTTCACCAAATTAGACAGCTATCAGGGAGCAGGCTCTTTTGAAGGCTGGGCCAGAAGGATCTTTGTCAATACTGCCCTAATGCATCTCAGGCGTACGGACGCACTGGGCCTCAGCGAAGACATCGACCAGGCCCGCAGCCTTTCTACCCAGGAGGCTACACCCGTGCAAAAAATGGGATACAGGGATCTGATGCGAATGATATCGGTCCTCCCGGCCGATGCCAGGACGGTCTTTAATATGTACGTAGTGGAAGGATATTCCCACAAGGAGATTGCCCAGGAACTCGGCTGTACGGAAGCCACATCGCGTTCCAAGTTACAGCGGGCCCGCATCAGGCTGCAGGAAATGATAAAAGAAAACAAATGAAAGAGAGAGAATTTGACATACAGGTAAGAAACTTGCTGCAAAACGCGCAGGAACCAGTCTCTCCCCGGGTTTGGGAAGGGATTGAGGCGGGGCTGGATAAAAAGCGCCGCGTGGTTCCCGTCCGGGTTTGGCGCGCCGCTGCTTCCGTGGCCGCTGCCGCCGCCGTAGCTGCCGTGGTGCTGCTTCGTCCTTCGGCCCCTGTCATCCAGGACCATTCTAATCCTATTATAACTATAGCGGAGGCTCCTGCGGTCCCGGTGGAAGAAACCGCCGCTGCAGTGCAGCAGGAGCCCGCGAGTGTGGAAGAGCAAATCGCCGCATCCCGTTCCGTCCGGCTGGCCCGGGCGGTCCCTGCCGTGCAGGAGCCGGATCCTGAGGCACAGGAAACTCCCGCCGCTCAAGAGGAAGTCCCCGTCGTTTCCGGGAAACCGGCGAAAAAAACGCCCGAAACGCCCATCCCTTCCAAGGGAGCGCCCGTTCAGGAAGATGTCCAGGCCCGTTTCAACCTGCTGGCCCAGGCAGAAACCAAGCCCTCCGCAGGGCAGGGGTTCTCCATCACCGTATCGGGAAACCTGCAGGATGTGTTCCGCAGCAGTGTAAAGGGTGGGGTTATGCGTCCCTATAGCGCACCTGCCGCCAATTCAGAAGAAGGAATCTACAATCAAAGTCCGGAGCTGAGCTTCAGCCTGCCTTTTTCGGCGGGTATCGGCCTCAAATACAACTTCTCCCCCCGCTGGGCCGTGGGCGTCGGCCTTCGTTACACCAACCTGAGCCGCACCTTTATCGGAGACTATGTGGGCGCCGGTTTCCGGGAAATCCAGACCGACATAGACAACCACCAGCACTGGCTGGGCATTCCCCTCCACCTGTACTACGACATCGTGAACCGGGGCCGCTGGCGCGTGCACAGCTTCGCCGGTGCCAGTACGGAATTCCTGCTGGACAATGATTTCCTCGTCCACGGCTCCTCCAAAGACTTCCACTATCACCAGAAGGATTCGCGCCCGCAGTGGTCCGGAGACTTCGGCCTGGGCGTGGAATTCCGCATCACGCCTTCCCTGGGCATCTATCTGGACCCCAGCGTCCGCTATTTCTTCCGCACAGAACTGCAGCCGCGCTCCCTGCGCACCATCCAGCCCCTGCGCTTCGACCTCGAAGCCGGCCTCCGCTTCTCCTTCGGGGAATAATTTCCTCTTGATCCGGGGTGCTTTCTGCTGTGGGCCGCCGTTACCGCAGAGGTTCCAGGGCCACCGTTCCGGGGATGACGTCCTCAGGAGGGGTTCCGTGCAGGTAAATGATTCGTTGGTTGGGACTTCCACGGAACAGGAGGTCGGTGTCGCGCTGCTCCTGGATAAAGCGGCCGTCCACCAGAACATCCAGATAGGGAAGCATTTGGGACATTTTCTCGGAGGCCTGGATTTCTTCCAGGGTGAAACCGGTCCAGCACCAGATGGTCTTGCGAGTCTCTTCCTTGATGCGCCGGGCCAGTTCCGTGAAGGCGTCCACCTGGAAGAAGGGGTCTCCCCCGGAGAAGGTGACATCCGACATTTCATCGGCCTCGATTTCCTCCAGCAGGTCTTCCACCTCCACCCATTTGCCGGCGTTGAATTCCCAGCTCTGGGGGTTGTGGCAACCCTTGCAGGCGTGCTTGCACCCCGCGCAGTAAATGGCCGTACGGAAACCCGGTCCGTCGGCCATGGTCTGGTGCAGGATGTCTAAAACCCTGATTCTCATTCGTGTATGATGCGGTCGTGCAGCTCGGCCAGCTTGCCGGAGTTCCAGCGGTCGGTGGTGCCCACCAGGTAGCCGGTGATACGCTGCAGGGTGTCGATGTGGTGGCCGTGGCAGTGCGGGCACTCGTGGAGCTCCTTGTCGGCATTTTCGTAGCCGCAGTCCATACAGCGGTTGCGGTTGTGGTTCACCGAACCGTAGCCGATGTCGTACTTGTCCATCAGGTCCACGATGCGCATGATGGCCTCCGGATTGTGCGTGGCATCGCCGTCCATCTCCACGTAGAAGATGTGGCCGGCGTTCTCGTACTTGTGGTACGGGCCCTCGATCCTGGCCTTGTGCTCGGGAGAGCACTTGTAGTACACGGGAACGTGGCTGGAATTGGTGTAGTAGTCCTTGTCGGTGATGCCGGGAATGATGCCGAAAGTCTTTTTGTCCCGCTTGGTGAACTTGCCGGACAGGCCTTCCGCCGGGGTGGCCAGGAAGGTGAAGTTGTGCTGGTAACTCTCGGCGTAGCCGTTGATCTTCTGGGCCATGTGCTCGATGATGCGAAGACCCAGTTCCTGGGCCTCCTCGCTTTCGCCGTGATGTTTGCCCACCAGCGCAATCAGGCATTCGGCCAGGCCGATGAAGCCGATGGAGAGCGTTCCCTGGTTGATGACGCTTTCGATGGAGTCGTTGTCGTCCAGCTTTTCGCTGCCCAGCCACAGGCCGGCCATCAGCAGCGGGAACTGCTTCTTGAGGGCGGTCTTCTGGAATTCGAAACGCTCATTGAGCTGCCGGGCCGAGATGTCCAGCGCCCAGTCCAGCTTCTGGAAGAAGAGTTTCAGGCGCTTGTCTTTCTCGGGGGCCTCGTTCATGGCCTCGATGGCCAGCTTTACGATGTTGATGGTGGTGAAGCTCAGGTTGCCGCGGCCGATGGAGGTCTTCGGGCCGAACTTATTGCCATAGACGCGGGTGCGGCAGCCCATCGTGGCCACCTCGTGCACGTAGCGCTTGGGGTCGTCGGCCTTCCAGGCATCGTCCTGGTTGTAGCTGGCGTCCAGGTTCAGGAAGTTGGGGAAGAAGCGGCGGGCGCTCACCTTGCAGGCGAATTTGTAGAGGTCGTAGTTGGGGTCTTCGGGGAGATAGCTCACGCCGCGCTTTTTCTTCCAGATCTGGATGGGGAAGATGGCGGTGGAACCGTTGCCCACCCCTTCGTAGGTGGTGTTGAGGATTTCGCGGATGACGCAGCGCCCCTCGGCCGATGTGTCCGTTCCGTAGTTGATGGACGAGAAGACCACCTGGTTGCCGCCGCGGCTGTGGATGGTGTTCATATTGTGCACGAAAGCCTCCATCGCCTGGTGTACGCGGCCCACCGTCTGGTTGATGGCGTGCTGACGGGCGCGCTCCTTGCCCTGCAGGCCGGTAAGGTCCCGCTTGATGAAATCGTCAATCGGGTCGGTCTTGAGGTCGCTGTAGTCGGCATTGGCCATTTCGCCCGCCTTGTCCACTTCCTCTTCGTAGGTTTTGCGCACGAAGGGGGCCAGGTAGAAGTCGAAGGCGGGGATGGCCTGACCGCCGTGCATTTCGTTCTGGACGGTTTCCATCGAGATGCAGGCCAGGACCGACGCCGTTTCGATCCGCTTGGCGGGGCGGGATTCTCCGTGGCCGGCCTTCAGGCCGTGCTCCAGGATCAAATCCAGCGGATGCTGGATGCAGGTGAGGGATTTGGTGGGATAGTAGTCCTTGTCGTGGATGTGGATGTAGTTGCCCTTCACCGCCTCGCGCACGGGGTCGCTCAGCAGGCACTCGTCCACATAGCTCTTGGTGGCCTCGGAGGCGAACTTCATCATCATGCCGGCGGGGGTGTCGGCGTTCATGTTGGCGTTTTCGCGGGTGATGTCGTTGGCCTGGGCCTGGATGATGGTTTCGAAAATCTCGTTGCTCTTGGCCTTGCGGGCGATGGTGCGCCGGTTACGATAGCGGATATACTCTTTGGCTACTTCCTGGCGGGGGCTGTTCATCAGGTGGTTCTCCACCACATCCTGGATTTCCTCCACCGTCATTTCTTCCTTGTCCAATTGGGAGATCGAATGGGCAATCTGAGCGGCCAGTACAATGTCTTCTCCGTTTTCAGTCACATCCATCGCTTTGAGGATGGCGGCCACAATCTTCTGGTTGTTGAATTCGACGCGGCGGCCGTCGCGTTTTAGTACACGTTTTACCATATGGTTAGTTTCTTATGTTTGCGGGTTGGGTTTTGCCGGAGGCGTGAGAACAAAGGTAGTTTTTCTGTTTCTACTTTCCCACTGTTTTGGCAGAAAAAGTTATCAACAATTATGGCTTCTGCTTGTTAATTCATTGATTAACAGACAGAAGCCAAGAATTTTAATTTAGAATTACTCTAAAATATAACTATCTTGTTTCTTTTGGGGAAGAGTTTTCAACAGGGGGCTAATCTCCCACCACCCAGACCATCACGTGGCGCTCAAATGTCATGTATTCCAGGTCGAATTCCTCCTCGTCGCCGTTCTTGTCAATAAAGGTAGCTTCCAGCTCCCCTTCTCCGCGGGGACGGAAACGCTCCACCTCGATTTGCTCGGCAAAGTCCACGTTGTAGCGGCTGAGGAGTTTGAAGATGGCTTCCTTCGCGCACCAGTAGATGGCCAGTTGCTCGTTTCTCTTCTCGTCCTCCAGGTCCTCGATCTCATCCTCGCTGAGGGCCTTTTTCTCCACGGCGGAGAAATCCCGGTCCAGGGACTCGATATCGATGCCGCAGTCGTCGTCCTCATGCAGGATGACGGCCACGAAATTGTCCGTATGGGTGATGGAGATGTTCATTGCGTTGTTCTCCAGATAGGGCTTTCCGTTGTCGTGGTGGCTCAGATACACCTTTTCGTCGAAAAGGCTGTTCAGGAGCGCGCGGACGGCAAGCCGCTGCTTGCGAAGGGATTCGCTGCCGATGAACGAGATTTCCTCCATCTCGTCCGAAGGGGTGGCGCTGAGCCGCGTCAGTTCTTCTTCCGTTTCCGTAACCTGCCACACGCCGATGGTGGCTTCATTTTCCAGTTTTTTCTTTAAATACAGTCCCATTACAAGGTTTTTTCAACGACAAAACACAAGCCGCCCGGATGCAATGCTGCACCGGGTTTTTCCAAAAAATCTAGTTAAAGCGCGACAGAGGGTCGTCTGAACCGACGCCCGTTACTGAGTTGGATTTGACTGGACTGGGAGGCTCCATTTTAATCGTTACAAAATATCGGCACAAAGATAATGGATTTTTCGCAAACGACAATAAAAATTCGTATCTTTGCAATCCGGTTAGCAGAATGTATTCTTTAAACCTTTTAGATATTATGAATTTCCTTACTGATGAAAAGCTCCTGATCGTGGGTGCCGCCGGTATGATCGGCTCCAACATGGTCCAGACCGCCTGCATGCTCGGCCTTACTCCCAACATCTGCCTGTACGACATCTTCGAGCCCGGCCTCAAGGGTGTCCTTGCGGAGATGGACCATTGCGCCTTCCCGGGCGTGAACCTCACCGCTACCATCGACCCGGCCGTCGCCTTCAAGGATGCCAAGTACATCATCTCTTCCGGCGGAGCCCCCCGCAAAGACGGAATGACCCGTGAGGACCTCCTGAAGGGCAACTGCCAGATTGCCGCCGAATTCGGAGACAACATCAAGAAGTACTGCCCGGATGCCAAGTTCGTCGTGGTCATCTTCAATCCGGCCGATGTCACCGCCCTCACCGCCCTCATCCACTCCGGCCTCAAGCCTTCCCAGCTCACTTCGCTGGCGGCCCTGGACAGCACCCGTCTGCAGGAAGCCCTGGCCCAGGAGTTCGGCGTACAGCAGTGCAAGGTCACCGGCGCCCACACCTATGGCGGCCACGGTGAGGCCATGGCTGTTTTCGCTTCCCAGGTGAAAGTGGACGGAAAGCCCCTTGCCGAAATGGGCCTGAGCGAAGAGCGTTTCGCCCAGATCAAGCACAACACCATCCAGGGTGGTTCCAACATCATCAAGCTCCGTGGCCGCAGCTCCTTCCAGAGCCCTGCCTACCAGGCCGTGAAAATGATCGAAGCCGCCATGGGCGGGGAAGTCTTCACCTGGCCTGCAGGCACTTACGTGAACGAAGGCAAGTACCGCAGCGTGATGATGGCCATGCCCACCACCATCGACGCCACCGGCTGCCATTTCACCGAGCCCAAGGGCACGGCCGAGGAAATTGCCGCGCTGGACGCTTCCTACGAGCACCTCTGCAAGATGAGGGACGAGATTATCGGTCTGGGCATCGTTCCCGCCACGGCCGAATGGTCCAAGGAAAACCCCAACCTGTAGTTTTCCGCTGCACTTCAGAGAAGATGGCCTCCCCGGCCATCTTCTTTTTTGTAAATAAAATCCGTATCTTTGCGCTTCCATGAAAGCAAGACAGGTACTCCTTTTTCTCTTTGGCGTTTTTGCGATGCTGGGTTTGCTGTGGCTGGTAACCCCGGCCGATGGCGTGAACCTGGGGCCGATGAACCTCCGTTTCGCCTCCCTTGAGCGGATGGCCCGCGAGGCTGGAGAGAAGAAAGTGGACGTGGATTCGGTGCTGAATGCCGTGGAATCCCGTTTCCGGATGGAGGAAGACACCCTCAGTTATTACCGTAAGTTCTTTTACGAGAACCCGGACCGCATCTATCTTCCCGGGGACAATTACCGCTTTTTCGATCCCCTTTTCCGGGAGATGGAGGGCAGCCGGGACAGAACGGTGCGCATCGTTCATTACGGAGACTCCCAGATAGAGCTGGACCGCATTTCACAGGACCTTCGGCAATCCCTGCAGGAGCGCTTCGGCGGCAGCGGAACGGGCCTTTTCCCGGCGCTGTCCAACGTCCCTTCGGCCAGCATCCATAAGTCGGCCTCCGGAGGTTTTGTGCACTATACGATGTACGGAGACTCCACCACCCAGCGGGCCGGGCACAACCGTTATGGCATTATGGCCCAAGTGGTTAAACTTTCCGGTGGCGGCGCAGTGAGCCTCCGGGGCTCCCGGAACAAACTGGCCCGCGAGGGGGTGAAAACCTTCCGGACCGTGTCGGTCCTCTACGGGCGCGGAGAGCATTTCGAGGTGAAGGCTGTCTCGGACACCATCAAGCCCGTGCCGCTGGTGGAAAGCCGCGAAAACGCCACCCTCGTCAGCTGGGACTTCGGCCGTCCGGTACAGAAGGCCAGCCTCAGTTTCAAGGGAAATGCCGAGATTTACGCCATCGGGGCCGACGGTGACGGTGGTGTAGCGGTGGACAACGTCCCGCTGAGGGGCTGCTCCGGCACCATTTTCTCCCGCATTTCCAAGCCGCTGATGGAAGACAGCTTCGCCCTCACGGACACGCGTCTCATTATCCTGCAGTTCGGCGGAAATATGATGCCGATGGTGTACAACACCAAAAATATCGAGCAGTACCAGGAACAGATTCGGAAGCAGCTGGAGTATTTCCATGAGACGGCCCCCGAGGCCAGGATCCTTTTCATCGGCCCGTCCGATATGGGCAAGAGCGTGGGCGGCCGCATTGTCACCTGGCCCCGCCTGCCGGAACTGGTGGACTCTCTGAAAGCCACCGTCCTTCGAAACGATGCCGCCTACTGGGACCTGTTCCGGATGATGGGCGGGGAGAACTCGATGTCCCAGTGGGTGAAGCATAAGCCGGCCCTCGCCGGACCGGACTACATCCACTTCACCCCGGCCGGCGCCCAGCGGGTGGGAGAGGCCCTGTCCCGTTCCTTCCTCACGTATCACGATTTTTACCGGCTGCGGAAAAACCTTCCGGAAAGCCGGGTGCAAAAAGCGATGCAGCCATGAGAAAAGCGGCCCTCAGCTTTCTTCTGCTGCTTGCGCTGCTGCCGGCCGGTGCCCGCAGGCAGCCCCGCTATCCCTTTGTCCGCACAGACCTCAACTACCTTCAGATGCCCGGCGGAAGCGCACCTGAGTTCGACCATTTCTGCCGTAAACTGGACACGCTTCTTCTCACGGGAGGGGGAGACGTCCGTATCCTTCACCTGGGCGGCTCGCATGTGCAGGGCGGCACCCTGACCGACCGGCTGCGCCGCCGTTTCCTGAGCCTCCGTTACGGCATCGCAGGTGGCCGGGGCCTGGTTTTCCCCTATTCGGCCGCCCATACCAACACCCCTGTGAGTTACAACAGTTCCTATACCGGAAACTGGGAAAGCGTGAACTGCCTAAAGCCCGGAGATGAGGCGCTGGGCCTTACCGGGATGGCGGTGACGGCGCGGGACTCGTCGGCCCGGGTCATCATCGACCTGGCGCCTCGGGAAAGGCAGCTGCTCCAGCAGCGCTACAGCTTCAACCGGGTGGATGTACTGGGCAGCGGGACGATGGAGCCGGTCCTCCTCCTCAACGGGCGCGACACCCTTCGCGGGGTTGGGACGGCCGGAATAAGGCACTTCGACCTGCCGTACTACACCGACTGGATCCAACTGGCCTTCACGGGAAAAGGGTCTTTTTCCCTTCGCGGATTGTATCTGGACAAGCCCGGCGGCGGTTTTTCGCTCAGCGAAGCCGGGGTGAACGGCGCCTCTACGGGCTCCTGGCTCAAGTGCAGCCTCTGGGAGCAGGAACTGCACCGCGTCATGCCCGACATGGTCATCTTCTCGATAGGCATCAATGACATCCAGGGGGCCGATTTCGACGTCCGCCGCTTCAAGGCCAACTACCGCGAACTGATCCGGCGCGTACGCAGGGTGAACCCCCGCTGCGCCATCCTTTTCAGCGGCATCAACGACAGCTGGCGCCGCCGGGAGAAAAACCCCCACACGGAGGATGCAGAGGCCGCTTTCCGGGACCTGGCCAGGGAATTCCATTCCGTTTTCTGGGACTGGTTCGCGGTGATGGGGGGTGCCGGGTCCATGGCCCAATGGGAAAGCGCCGGGCTCTCCCAGGCCGATAAGATTCACTTCACCCCCAACGGCTACCGCCTGGTGGGAGACCTCCTTTTCGAAGCCATTATGGAAACCTGCTACCGCCGATGAGCAGCCTCCTGGAAATCATACGGGAATTCTTCGGGAACCTGCTGTCTTTTGACCAGGCCCACCCGCTGCTGTTCACCCAGTTCTATTTCTGGGCCTTTTTCGCGCTGGTTTTCGCCGTCTTTTCCCTTTTCCACTCCAAGCCCCTGCTCCGCAACGGCTACCTTTTTGCCTGCTCGCTGTTCTTTTATTACAAAACCAGCGGGGTGTTTCTGGCGCTGCTGCTTTTTGTCATCGTCTATAACTTCTTCGCAGCCAAGTGCCTGCATCGGCTCAAGTCGGAAAAAGGCCGATCGGCCCTGACCGCCCTCAGCGTGGTGGTGGACCTGGGCGTGCTGGCCTATTTCAAATACGCGTATTTCCTCACCGACTTCGTGAACAACCTCCTGGGGATCGAGCTTCAGGTACACGACGTGCTGGGCGAGTGGATGAATATGCTCACGGGCACCTCCCTTTTCCGGGTAGATGCCATCGTGCTGCCGGTGGGCATCTCCTTTTTCACCTTCCAGGCCGTAAGCTACGTAGTGGACGTGAAACGGAGAAAGATAGAGCCGGTGAGAAATTTCCTGGATTTCGGCTTCTACCTGTCCTTTTTCCCGCAGCTGGTGGCCGGTCCCATCGTCCGGGCCGTGGAGTTTGTCCGGCAGCTGCACAAGCCCTACAACCTCTCGCGCCGCTGGTTCGGAATCGCCGTCTTCTGGATTATGAACGGCCTGCTGAAAAAGCTCATCCTGGCCGACTATCTGGCCGTGAACTTCGCCGACCGTGTCTTTGAGAATCCCCTGATGTACAGCGGTTTCGAAAACCTGTCGGCCCTTTTCTGCTATTCCCTTCAGGTGTATGCCGATTTCTCCGGCTACACCGATATCGCCACCGGCGTAGCGATGCTGATGGGTTTCTACCTGCCCAAGAACTTCGACTCGCCCTACAAGGCGGTGAACACCCAGCAGTTCTGGCGCCGCTGGCACATGACACTCAGCCGCTGGCTCCGGGACTACCTGTACATTCCCCTGGGCGGCAACCGCAGTGCGACGGCCGGTACCTACATCATCATTTTGGCTGTGGCCGTGTTCGGCAGCTTCCTGAGCGGCTCCTGGTGGGTGGCTTTCGGCGTTTTCGTTTTGGCGGCCGGCATCGGCCTATGGGCGTGGAAACGCCCCGGGGACCGCAGGCTCATCACCACCAACATCAATTCCATGAATACGATGCTGCTGGGCGGCCTGTGGCACGGCGCCAGCTGGAACTTCATGATCTGGGGCGGGCTCAACGGCATCGGAATGGTCATTTACAAGGTATGGACCAAGCGCACGATGAGGGTGAAGCTTGTGATCATCGGCCTGGCGACGCTTCTGTGCGGTGCCTTGTCTTTCACCCTCCATTATCCCGTTTGGAATATGTTCTTCGTCTGGACCCTCATCCTCCTCCTGGGAACCGTCGTAAAGGCACTCTGTCATTCTGCGCGCAGCGAAGAATCCGGGCTCTCCCGCGCCTGGGACATCTTCCAGACCTTCGTCTTCATCACCTTTACGCGCCTGTTTTTCCGCAGCGGCTCCAATCTGGACCCGGCCCTGGCCAACGAGGAGGCCTGGAACACCGCCAAGAATATGGTGAACCAGATCGGATCGGCCTGGGACCTCTCCCTGGTGCCCGCGATGGCCTGGCAGCACCGCACCGTGCTCCTCCTTTTTGTGGCGGGAATGATCATCCACTGGCTCCCGGATCGCTTCAAACGCCGCTACCGCCTTGTCTTTGCGCATCTGCCCCTCTTCTGGATGGCCGTCGTCGTGGTGCTGATCATCGTATTCTTCTTCCAGTTCATCACCGCCGACCTTCAGTCCTTCATCTACTTCCAGTTCTAGCCTCATTTTAGAGAAATCCGTAAACGACTGGGTACCAGCTGTTTACAGATAATCCTCTGCGCAAAAAGCGCAGAGGATTATCTGTAAATAATTGTCAATCAATTATTTGCAGATCACCCTAATTGCCGGGTGAGGGCCACGAAGTCCTCGACAGAGAGTTTTTCGGGCCGAAGGGAGAAGACCTCCTGTGCGAGGAAGGCGGCCAGCTCGTCTTCGGACCAGCCGAGGCGATCGGCCTTGGCGCGGGCGAGGGGCCGGAGGGGATTGCGCATCATCTTCCGGCGCTGGCCGAAGGCGGTTTTCACCACCGTCTTGAACAGGGCCTCGTCGCAGCCCAGCGAGGTGCGTGCGTTCCGCCTGAGGCGGATGACGGCGCTCTCCACCTTGGGTGGCGGGGCAAAGCAGCCGGAGCCCACCGTAAAGAGGTACTCGATGTCGTACCAGGCCTGCAGCAACACGCTCAGGATGCCGTAGGTTTTGGAACCCGGACCCTCGGCAATGCGCTCGGCCACCTCTTTCTGGACCATTCCCACCACCTCGGGGATGCGGTCCTTGTTGTCCAGGATCTTGAAGAAAATCTGCGAGGAAATGTTGTAGGGAAAATTGCCGATGACGGCAAACCGCTCCGGGAACAGCTTTTCCAGTTTCAGCTTCAGGAAATCGCCCTCCATCAGCCGCCCCTGCATCCCCGGGAAGTGCGTCAGGAGGTATTCCACGCTCTCGGAGTCAATCTCGATGAGCCGAAGGTCGATGTCGCTGCGTTCCAGCAGGTATTGTGTGAGTACGCCCATTCCCGGGCCGACTTCCAGCACGGGGAGGGGGGATTCTTCGCTGCGCTCAGAATGACAGGAAGGCTCAGAATGACAGGCAAGGGCATCCACAATGGCACGGGCCACTTTCTGGTCGGTCAGGAAATGTTGCCCCAGGGCTTTTTTTGCACGGACTTCCATACTAAATCCCTCCTCCTTCCACGGCCCCTTCCGCTTTCGCAAAACAGGGCTGCAGCAAATAACGGCCATGGTTCCAGGCCTGTGCGGCCAGCTCTCCGATGGGCGTTTCCCTCCGGCGCCCCACATCGATGATCAGGCCCCGCTGCATATCTTCAAAAGCGGTGAGCATCGGGACGTCGCCGTTGGAGTCTCCGCCCACCAGGATGGGCCCGCGGCCTTCATATGAGGGGGCCATCCAGCTTTTGATGCAGCTCACCTTCCCCGGGCCGATGGGCTGTACGTACGTGGGGTCGAACTGCGCCACCAGCCGCTCCGAAGGAACGAAGCGAAGGCCGAAAACCCGCTCCGGCGGCAGCCCGGGTCCCAGGTCCGGATCGCAGGCCAGGACTTCCACGATAAGTTCCAGCGACGCGGAACAAACATAGGCATCTATCTTGTTGGCGGCCAGGCAGCGGTACAAATCCTTCATTTCCGGAGAGAAATAGATGCCGCGCTCCACAAGGCCACCCCAGCGGCCGTCGGGCGAGCGCCACTCCTGGACCGCCAGTTTATCGGCCCCCAGATGCTCCCTGACAGCCTCTCGCACGATGCCGCGGGCTTCCTCCTCCGTGTACCCGGCCAGAAGCCCCGGCATCCAGAGGTAGGAGATGTGCTCCCCGAAAACCTTGTCCATGCCCTCCAGCAGGGACACCATCCGGGCCCGGAAGTCCTGGTACAGCACCGAGGCGCGGAGCTCCTCCCAGTCCTGCCCCTCTTTCCGGAAATTGCTGAGCAACGTGTATTCCATCTCCAGCATTTCTCCCATTTTTGCGAAGCTGACAATGCTCCCGGGAATAAGGCGGGCGGGATCCGGAATGCCGTCCAGGAATTGGTGGGAAGGGGCGTCGGCATAGCGCAGGTTCTCGATCTGATAGACCCAGAGCGCCTGCGAGATATCATGGACGATGGAGGTTTTGTCAAAGTCGAAAACGGCATACCCTCCGCTTCCGGAAGCCAGAAGCGAATCGAGCGACTCCCGTACATACGGATCCCAGGAACCGGGCCCCAGCAACTGCGGTTTCTTTCCGCAGGCCAGGGCCAGGACCATACATAAACTCAAGTATATTCTTCTCATCTGACTTTGCTTTCACAGTACCAGCACCGCATAATGCCGTTTTCGGCCAGGCGGAACTGCGGCTGGTGCGACTCGGTGTTGCAGATGCACTTGCTGTTGGTGCAGTGCAGGGTGGGGTCGATGATGGGCTCGTCCGGCTCCGGCATCGCGTGGGCCGGGTCCTTGCGCCAGTCCATCAGGCTCACGATAAGGGCCATGCGGACAAATTTTCCGTTCTCCACCTGCCGGAAGTAAGCGGCACGGGGGTCGTCGTCCACCTCGGTCAGAATTTCGTTCACGCGCGGAAGCGGGTGCAGCACCACCATCTTCTCCTTGGCCAGGGCCATACGGCGGGCATCCAGCACGAAGCTGTCCTTCACGCGCTCGAACTCTTCCTCGTCCAGGAAGCGCTCCTTCTGAACGCGGGTCATATACAGCACGTCCAGTTCCGGAATGGCCTCGTCCAGGGACTCGGTCTCGCGGTAGGTCACGCCCATCTTGTCGCAGACATCTTCCTTGATGTAGTCCGGCAGGCGCAGCTCGTGCGGGGCGATGAGCACCACCTTGATGCCGTTGTAGCGGGACAGGGCCTTGATGAGCGAGTGCACGGTGCGGCCGAAACGGAGGTCACCGCAGAAGCCGATGGTGATGTCGTCGATATGTCCCAGTTCGCGCTTGATGCTCAGCAGGTCGGTGAGTGTCTGGGTAGGATGGCTGTGGGAGCCGTCTCCGGCGTTGATGATGGGCACGTTGGATACCTGGGAGGCCACCAGGGGAGCACCTTCGATGGGATGGCGCATGGCGATGATGTCGGCGAAACAGCCCACCACGCGGACGGTGTCCTGCACGGTTTCACCCTTGCTCACGGAAGAGGCCTGGGGGTTGGAGAAACCCAGGACCTGGCCACCCAGTTCCATCATGGCGGCGGTAAAGCTCAGGCGGGTACGGGTGCTGGGCTCGTAGAAGAGCGTGGCCAGCTTCTTGTGGGCCATACTGCCCTGATAGCGCTTGCGGTGGGCGATGATGTCTTCGGCCAGGGCTACAATCTGGTCGATTTCCTCCTTGCTGAGGTCGGTGGGATCGATGAGGTGTTTCATAAATTATTACGGAAATTGAGTATTTGTTGTTTCTGAAGGGGAGTGATGTATTCTTCCTGGACGGCTACGTCCACCAGCGCATCCAGGTTGCTCAGGGAATGGTTCACCACCCGGGCGGCGTTCAGGCGCTCGATGCCCTTGCGAAGCCCGTAGGTGAAGATGCTGACGATGCCCAGCACCTGGGCGCCCGCTTCCCGAAGGGCCTCCACCACGTCCAGTACGCTGCCGCCCGTGGATAGCAGGTCTTCCACTACCACGACCCTGGCGCCCGGCTCCAGCCGGCCCTCGATGCGGTTGGCGCGGCCGTGGCTCTTGGCCTCCGAGCGGACATAGCCCATCGGCAGGTTCAGGAGGGTGGCCGTGATGGCGGCGTGGGCGATGCCCGCCGTGGAGGTGCCCATCAGCACTTCGCAGCCGGGGAAGTGTTCCTTCACCAGCGCAGCTAATCCCCGCTCGATTTTCTCCCGCACGGCCGGGACCGAAAGCGTGAGGCGGTTGTCACAGTAAATGGGGCTCTGGATGCCGCTGGCCCAGGTAAAAGGCTCATCGGGCCGCAGGAACACGGCGCCGATCGAAAGGAGTTCTCTGGCAATCTGTTTTTCCATATCTCAGGCTTGTAAAAAATCTGTCAAACAACGCCGGTAGGCGGCGACGGGGTCCGGGGCGGCCGTCACGGGCCTTCCGACGACAATATAATCCGAGCCGATTTCCCGCGCGCGGGCGGGGGTGGTGATGCGCACCTGGTCGTCGGCCGCCGCATCGGCAAAACGGATGCCCGGGGTGACGGTAAGAAAGTCCGCTCCGCAGGCCTTCTTGACCAGGGCCGCCTCCAGCGGCGAGCAGACAACGCCGTCCAGCCCTGCCTCGCGCGCGTTCTGCGCGTACCTCACGATGGTTTCGTTGATGCCGGCCCCGATCAGCAGTTCCCGCTGCATCCGCTCCTCGCTGGTGGAGGTGAGCTGCGTGACGGCAATCAGAAGGGGTCGCGTGCCGTCTTCCCGGCTCAGTCCCTCCAGGGCGGCGCGCATCATCTCCACGGTCCCGGCGGCGTGCACATTGACAATGTCCACCTCCAGGGCCGACAGCACACGCATCGCCTTTTTCACGGTGTTGGGAATGTCGTGGAGCTTGAGATCCAGGAACACGCGGTGTCCGCGCCGCTTGAGCTCGCGCACCATTTCGGGCCCCTCGGCATAGAAGAGCTCCATCCCAATCTTGACAAAGGGCGCGGCCTCTCCCCGGAAGGCGTCCAGGAAGTCCAGCGTTTCTTTCCGGCCTGCAAAGTCGCAGGCGATGATTACATCTTTCGCCATCGTTTATACCACTCCGATAATATCTTGTAAACACTTGATTCCCAGCCGGTCCATCAGCTCCGGAAGGGCCTCCAACATTTCCGGGCAGGCCATCGGGTTCCGAAGGTTTTCGGCTCCCACCTGCACGGCCGTGGCTCCGGCCATCATCATCTCAATCACATCCTCGGCCCGCTGTACGCCGCCGCAGCCCATCACGGGAATCCGGCAAGCGTGGGCCACCTGATACACCATCCTGAGGGCGATGGGGAAGATGGCCGCGCCGGAAAAGCCGCCCATCTTGTTGGCAATCACCGGCTGGCGGCGGGCAATGTCAATGCGCATCCCCAGGAAGGTGTTCACCAGGGTGATGCCGTCGGCCCCGGCATCTTCACAGGCTTTTGCGATGGAAACGATGTCCGTGACATTGGGGCTCAGCTTGATGAAAACGGGTTTTTCCGTCACCTCTTTCACGGCCCGGGTCACCGCCGCGGCCAGCTTCGGCTCTGTTCCGAAGGCCATTCCGCCGCCGTGGACGTTGGGGCAGGAGATGTTTACTTCCAGGAGGTCGATATCCGGGCAGGCATCGGCCCGCCCGCAGTTGAAGGCGTATTCCTCCACGGAATAGCCGCTGATGTTGGCGATGATTACGCCCCGGTAAATCCGGCGCAGGGCGGGGGCCTTTTCGCTCACCAGCACCTCGATGCCGGGGTTCTGCAGCCCCACGGAATTGATCATCCCGGCGGTGCATTCGGCAATGCGCGGGGTGGGGTTGCCAAAGCGGGCCTCGCGTGTGGTCCCCTTCAGGGAAATGCCCCCCAGGAGGTTCAGGTCCAAGGTATCCGCCAGCTCCAGGCCGAAGCCGAAGCTGCCGCTGGCGGGGACCAGCGGGTTCTGCATCGGAATGCCGCAGAGGTTCACAGCCAGCCGGTTCACCATAGCACCACCTCCTTGTCAAAGACGGGGCCGTCGGCACAGACGCGCCGGGGGCCTTCCAGGGTTTGTACGCTGCAGCCGTAGCAGAAGCCGGCGCCGCAGCCCATTCTTTCTTCCAGGCTCACCTGGCCGGGAATATCCAGCGCGGCGCACAGGGCTTTCATCATCGGCAGCGGGCCGCAGCTGTAGAAAAAGTCTGCCTGCAGTTTTTCGGCGGCGATGGCGTCGGTCACAAAGCCCTTTGTTCCCACGGAACCGTCCAGGGTGGCCACATGCACCGGAACGCCCAGGGCGCGGAACTCCTCCGCGAGGCAAATCTCATCGGCCCGGTTGAAGCCCAGCACTGCCGTGGGATGTTTTCCGGCCTGCAGCAGTTCCCTGGCCAGCAGGTACAGGGGAGCCGCCCCCAGTCCGCCGCCCACCAGAAGGGCCTTCTCCCGGCACTTTTCGGGCCCAAATCCGGAGCCCAGGGGCAGAAGCAGCTCCAGCGCTGTCCCCGGGGTCATGGCGGCCATCTCGCGGGTGCCTTCACCCACAATCTTATAATAGAGGACCAGGCCGCGCGGAAGTACGTCGCTCACGGAGATGGGGCGCCGCAGATATCGGCCCGGGAGGGCGATATCGACAAACTGCCCGCTTCGCACCGTCACGGAAGCATCCGTTTCCAGCACCAGGCGAAAGGTGTCGTGCGCGACGGGGCTGTTGCTCCCGATATGGAAGATTTTCTTGAGCATAGACAAAAAAAAGACAGTTGGTTAAACTGTCTTGGAAAATCATTTCATATAAGGGAAAAAGCAGGGGCAGGAGGCCGTCCGGAGGCCGCCGAGGCGGGAATGGGTGATGTGGTGATTCCTGACCATTGCGCTTTTCGCCTGCAAAGATAGGAAAGATTCTCCTAATAAAAAACACCCTTGTCCAAAAAGCAGACATTTCCTTCTTTGAGGGTGAGAACAATGCGGCTTCGGAGACTTTCCCCGGCAAATGGAGTGGCCCTTCCCAGGGAAAGGAATTCCTCCGGATTCACTGTCCATAGGGCATCGGGGTCTATTACGCAGAGGTCGGCGGCTGTGCCGATGTCCAGCCCGCCCGCCAGGCGGAAGGCCCGGCGCGGCCCCTCCGTGAGGGCTTCCACAATGCGCTCCAGGGAAACGATGCCGGGAAGCACAAGCCGGGTGTAGAGCAGCGGGAAGGCGGTTTCCAGCCCCACGATGCCCATTGCACTGCCCCTGAGGCCCCGGGCCTTTTCCTCGGCGCTGTGGGGTGCGTGGTCGGTGGCGATGGCATCGATGGTGCCGTCCTTCAGGCCTTCGACCAGGGCCTCCCGGTCCCGGTCCCGGCGGAGGGGCGGGTTCATCTTGAACCGGCCGTCCTCCTGGAGGTCATCCTCGCAGAGGGTGAGGTAGTGGGGGGCCGTCTCGCAGCTGACGCGGACGCCCCGGGCTTTGGCCTCACGGATGAGTTCCACGCTCTGCTCACAGGAAATGTGGCACACATGGTAACGGCAGCCGGTTTCCGCGGCCAGCTGCAGGTCCCTTCGGATCGGGCCCCATTCACTTTCGGCGCAGATGCCCTTGTGGCCGTGGGCGGCGGCGTAGCGGCCCTCGTGGATGTAGCCCCCGTGCAGGAGGCTGTTGTCCTCGCAGTGCGCGGCGATGATCACGTCCTGGCGCGCCGCCTCCTCCATGGCCGCCCGCATCACCGCCTCGCTCTGCACGCCGCTCCCGTCGTCGGAGAAAGCCACGCATCGGCCTTTCAGGGCGGCAAAGTCCACCAGTTCCTCTCCCTTGCGGCCGCGGGTGATGGCGGCATAGGGCAAAACCCGGATACAGGCATCCCGGTCTATGATTTCCTGTTCCAGGGCCAGGGTTTCGGGGCTGTCGGGAACAGGGTCCAGGTTGGGCATGGCGCAGACGGTGGTGTAGCCGCCGCGGGCGGCCGCCAGCGAGCCGGTCCGGATGGTTTCCTTGTAGCTTTGGCCGGGTTCCCTCAGGTGAACGTGAATGTCCTTGAAGCCTTCGCAGACAAGTTTTCCCGCGCAGGGAATCACTTCCGTTCCGGGGGTGGGTTCCAGATGGGGCGCCACGGCGGCAATGCGGCCTTCGCGGACCAGGATATCGGCCCGGCGCTGTCCTTCGGCCCGGACAAGGATGCCGCCTTTGAGTAACAAATCCTTCATTTGCCAAAGATAGTCATAATTTTTTGCTATTTTTGTAGATTGGAATAAAACGAAAAGCACAATATGTACAGAACACACACTTGCGGGGAGCTCCGCATTGAGAACAAAGGACAGCAGGTGACCCTCGCCGGCTGGGTTCAGAAAGCCCGTAAACTGGGTGGTATGACCTTTATCGACCTTCGGGACCGTTATGGCATCACCCAGCTGGTTGTGGAGGCCGATGCCCCTGCCGCCCTGGTGGAAACTGCCACCTCCCTGGGCCGGGAATTTGTGATCCAGGCCAAGGGTGAAGTGGTCGAGCGTCAGGCCAAAAACGCCAAGATGCCCACCGGAGACATTGAAATCCGCCTTTCGGAAATCCATATCCTGAACAGGAGCACGGTGCCTCCCTTCACCATCGAGGAGGAGAGCGACGGCGGGGAGGACCTCCGCGCCAAGTACCGCTACCTGGACCTTCGCCGCCCCCCGCTGCAGCGGGCCCTGGCCCTCCGGCACAAAGTGGCCCACGAGGTGCGCAACTTCCTGGACGCCAAAGGTTTTATGGAAATCGAAACCCCCTATCTCATCAAGAGCACCCCGGAAGGTGCCCGTGACTTCGTGGTTCCTTCCCGGATGAATCCCGGTCAGTTCTACGCCCTGCCCCAGAGCCCCCAGACCTTCAAGCAGCTCCTGATGGTGGGCGGCTACGACCGTTATTTCCAGATTGTGCGCTGTTTCCGTGACGAGGACCTGCGGGCCGACCGCCAGCCCGAGTTCACCCAGATCGACTGCGAAATGTCCTTCGTGGAGCAGGAAGACGTCCTGGGCACCTTCGAAGAGATGATGCGCAGCCTTTTCAAGAACGTGCTGGATGTGGAGATTCCCCGTCCGCTTCCCCGGATGAGCTGGTACGAGGCCATGGACCGCTACGGATCCGACAAACCGGACGTGCGTTTTGGCATGACCATCCATGAGATTACCCCGCTGGTGAAGGGCAAAGGCTTCTCCGTCCTGGAGGAGGCCGACTATGTGGGCGCCATCAGCGTCCCCGGCGCGGCCGAATACACCCGCAAGCAGGTGGACGAGCTCACCGAATGGGTAAAACGCCCGCAGGTGGGTGCCAAGGGCCTCATCTACATCCGCGTGAACGCCGACGGCAGCTTCAAAAGCTCCATCGACAAATTCTACGGGGCCGATGACCTCCGCGCCATCGCCGCCGCCGCCCAGGCCGGGCCCGGAGACCTGGTGCTGGTCCTTTGCGGAGCCCGTCGCAAGACCCAGAATATGCTGGGCGTACTGCGCCTGGAGATGGGCGGCCGGCTGGGCCTTCGCAATCCCAAGGAGTTCGCCCCGCTGTGGATCGTGGACTTCCCGCTCCTGGAGTGGGACGACGAGACCGGGCGCTTCTATGCGATGCATCACCCCTTCACCGCCCCCAAGCCGGAGCACGAAAAGTGGTTCTATTCCGACAAAAAGGAAGACCTGGAGCGCGTCTGCGCCAACGCCTATGACTTTGTCCTCAACGGCAGCGAACTGGGCGGAGGTTCCATCCGTATTCACAATGCCGACATGCAGAAGCGCATGTTCGAGGTGCTGGGCATCGGCCCGGAGGAAGCAGAGTACAAGTTTGGCTTCATCATCAATGCCTTCCAGTTCGGGGCTCCGCCGCACGGCGGCCTGGCCTTCGGCTTCGACCGCATCTGCGCCCTGATGGGCGGCCAGGACAGCATCCGGGACTACATCGCCTTCCCCAAGAACAACCAGGGCCGCGACGTGATGATAGACTCCCCGTCGGAAATTGACGCCGCCCAGCTGGAAGAGCTCCAGATAAAGCTGGATGTAAAGCCGGACTAGCCTGAAGGCTTGCTGCACATAGAGCCGGCCTCCCTTTATGATAAAGAAGTACACAGACTTTGACCTTAGCGCCCGGAACACCTTCCGGATGAAGGTTCGTTGCGCCCTGTATGTGGAGGTAACGGAGGAAGCAGACCTTCCGACCCTGGACTGGGCCGTGCTGCCCCAGCCCGTGCTGGTGATGGGGGGCGGCTCCAACCTCCTCTTCACCCGGGACTTCCCCGGCACCGTGCTGCGGTATGCGGGGGCTCTGCCCCCGAATGACCCCCGCGGCCTTAAATCCCTTTCCGACTTTTGCGCGTGCAAAAGTCCCGGGCCCGGCCGGGCGCCTGATGGCGCCAGCGCTTCGCTCCAGGTACCGGACGAGACCCTTGTCACCGTCCCTGCCGGCGTGGTCTTCGACGACTTCTGCGCCTGGGCTGCTTCCGAGGGCCTCTGGGGCCCGGAAAACCTCTCGCTCATTCCCGGCGAGTGCGGTGCCAGCGCCGTGCAGAACATCGGCGCCTACGGTGTGGAGGCCAAGGACATCCTGGCCGATATCCGCGCCTGGGACCGCCTGGAGCGGCGTTTCGTGCACATCGACCCGGCCAGCTGCGCCTACGGCTACCGCAGCTCCCGCTTCAAGACAGAATGGAAAGGCCGATACATCATCACCGCTGTCACCTACCGCCTCTCCCGCACCCCCCGACCCGTCCTGGATTATGGCGGCATCCGGAAGGCCCTTTCCTCTCATTCTGCTTCTCTCTCCTGTCATTCTGAGCGCAGCGAAGAATCCCTTACCCCCCAGCTTATCCGCGATGCCATCATCGGCATCCGGCGTGCCAAACTGCCGGCGGTGGAGGAACTGGGCAGTGCCGGAAGTTTTTTCTGCAATCCGGTCATCTCCCACGAGCACTTCCATCGCATTGAGGCCATCGCCCGGGAAGAGAACGGACCGGACTACCGGGTGCCGCACTACGACACTCCGGACGGTATCAAAGTGCCCGCCGCGTGGATGATTGAGCAGTGCGGTTTCAAAGGAAAACGCCTGGGCGGGGCAGAGGTCTATCAGAACCAGCCTCTGGTAATTGTAAACGCCTCAGGAACAGCCACCCCGGAAGACATCCTGGGCCTGGAGCGGCAGGTCATTGCCGCCGTCTCGGCCAAATACGCCATCACCCTCCGTCCCGAGGTGGAGCATATCTAGCAACTACTTTTTCTCCAACCTTGCCTTAGACGGAATCAGCCATCGGAGCAGGAAGAATAGCCCGATGACCGCAATGATTCCGAATATGAGGGAGTCGGATTCCATTATTCAGACTGCTCGTAATAATATGAGTAGTCGATACCCTTCATAAAGGTTTCGCGGTCGGCGATTTTGTCGGTAAGAGCACCCGAAAGAATGGCCTTGATGTGATTCGGGTCAACCACACTGCGACGCATCGCTTCCAGATAAGTATTTTTGTCTATCCGGCTCCAGTCTACGCATTTCTTGAGGGAACGACGCAACATCAGGTCCAGCCAAATACGTGTACTCCTTCCATTCCCTTCCATGAAAGGATGTGCCACGTTCATCTCAACATACTTGTCCGCTATTTCGTCGAACGTTGTTTCCGGCATCGCTTCGATGGTGGGGAGAATCGTTGTGAAGTGCATGCAATTGGCGAAGGTGAATCCGCCCTTGCTGATATTCTTGGTGCGAATCTGACCCGCAAAATCATACAGGCCTCCGAAGATATATGCATGAATCTGCTGCAGATACTTGACTGTTCCCGGCTCAAGAGACTCCAAAAGACCGCTTTCAAACAAGTCATACGCCTTCTTCTTGCTCTGCCCGTCGATGGTATTGTCGCTGTAGGTAAACCAGTCCAGGAAGGCGTTAGCCCGGTTGGCGGGATAATGCTTCGCCAACGTCTGGACACATTCTGTATCAAGCGCATCCGATGCCCGCTGCTTGCCGTCCGGAGCCTCGAACTTGAACTCGTGAGTGACACTCACGAGTTGAACTCCATCACCGCTCAATTCCCGCTTGAGCCAGCGCCAGTAGTTACCGGCCTTAACGTAATCATCCTCATTATTGATGGCACGGATAATGTCAATAGCGGAGAACCACCATTTGGAATGATTCTCATCCCAAACGGCACGGACCTCGCGGTCATTATAGAAACGTATGGATTTTTTAGGCATATCTCTTTTATTCTCGATCAATTTATAGAACATATGCGGTTCGCGTACGTTAATTTACAAATTTAACGATTTAAGTCGGAATAATTAGCATTTAAGTGTAATAGAATGAAACTAACCTGCTATATTCATAGCCTGTCCCAAACCCCGCCGCCAGCCCGGGTCGAGAGGTCCGGTATGCACCGGGAGCGAGCAACACAAATTTTTATCAAATCGGCAGCACATTGCCGCCGTCTCGGACAAATACGCCATCACCCTCCGTCCCGAGGTGGAGCACATTGAATGTTAAATGTCTCTGGAAGGACTGCAAGCTGTTGCCGTAATGAAACGCGGCAGCAAAAAAAGAGAGGCCGATTGACCTCTCTTTTATAGTGGTGCCTGAATAGATGCACGAATACAGGATAAGTGGGTTAAAATTCGAGGCAGGCACGAACTTTACACTCATAATTATGGGAGAAATCACTCACCCAATCAAAGGATCCGTCACTATAGATGGATTCAAAGGCATAAGCGCAGTAATTATACCCATCATAACCATAATCCGTACTCGACCAATAGGGTGAGGAATGACTGGGCGAAAGATCATCTCCTCCCACTGCCTCGAAAAAGCCTTGCCACACGAAATCAGCAATTTCGAGGCCATTGGCCATCCAATTCCATTCGGCCATTGTGGCCAACTTCCATGTGCAACCGGTGATGGTTGGTGTATGTGCAGCAGCAGTTGTAATGGCTGTGTTCCAATCCGCTGTGCCTTCTTCGTCTTTCAATGCCAGTGCCAGGCCGTTGTTGCCACTCACGTGGCATATTCTGGCTATCGCGATCACTCCATATGGCAGGAGAGCGTCGTGATGATAGTTCTTGCCGTCACTACAAATTATCTGTCCCACTTGGGGGCTGGTGATGCCTGACGGGGTGACTGTTTCTGCCATCCTCAAGCCCTGCTGGTAGAAGTTGTTCGATGCGTATGTCTTGCCGGTCAGCGTTTTTGTATAGCTCTTGCCCCCGGCGGTAGCGGAGAATTCGATGTCCTCACCGGAAATAGGATACATGGCCACATAAATGGGCCCGGGCCCGGAGGTACGGGTGATTTCGTAGTCGCCTGAATCGGTAGAGATGGAGAAAGCCGTGACATCAGCCGTGATGTCGTTAGCGCCCGTAGCATCTTTCAGGGTAAAAGCGACAATCGCCACCTGGTTTACCAATGTCACAGGTTGAGTTCCTACATCAGCCAGAGGGAGGGATCCGGTAGCATAATCCAGAATTTCGACATTATCCAGTGTGCCGTCCTGTAATTCAAGCATGCTCCAATCTACGGATTCTGGTACTTGTACAAAGACAGCAGGATAATGAAATGAGACACTCGTCCCTTCATCCGGATTGTTCATTGTATAGAAAAACTTTGCCGACTTTCCGTCAGCAGAGATGTCATCAGGTTGCAAGGGGTCGCTGACTGCCAAGTCCATAATAGTATCCACTGAGTATTCCACGGTAATCTGGTCGCCCGGGGCGAAGGTTTTGGAGAGCACCTTGGCATCGTAGTCGATATCCAGTGCCTTGGTGGCATCATCGTCATCCAGACGGATGGTGGTGCATACGGTTACAATATTGTCCTTGTTTTCCGGCTGCGGTGCTTCTTTCTTGGAACATCCGGCCAGGATGGCGCCCATTGCAACGAGAGCTGCCATGCTGAAATACATCGTCTTTCTCATACTTCTTTTCGTTTTAATGGGTCTGTTATTCTTCAACGTAGTCGTTCCAGTGGAAGTTCTCGAGGCCATTAGTAGGGCTCTGGGCAATCACTCCCTCCAGATGGAGTTGATGCAGTTCGCACAGGGGAGCTGCATACATTTCTTTTTGCTTGTTGTTCTTGATCATAAATGTATTGGTTTTGAGTTAATAATGGTCGGGTGCGTTACACCACGGCGAAGCCCCGAAAAAGCCAGAGTGCTTTGCGGCAACAGATGTAAGTTGTTGTTATAGAATGATTTATACCCCCCCCGTAAGAGCCGGGAGGCGTGTCATGTCAGGGAGTCTGAAGGCTTGCGGTGGCATGGCATCGGCAAAGATAGGCATTCTGCCGTTCATTTCCAACACCGAATAAAAAAAAACGATGTTCCGCCCTCCGTCCCGAGGTGGAGCACATCTAGGCCAGCAGTTTCTGGAGCTGTTTTTCGCTGATGCCGGGAACAAGATTGCGCAGATGGGCAAGCAGCCGCCGGTAAGACTCCTCCGGGCTGTGGTCCGGCTTCAGCGACGGGGAAGGGCCGAAGGGAAAGCCTGCCGGCACCTCCTCCCCGAAAAGCGCCTCCGGGGTGCAGAACGAGGATGTTTGCCAGCCTTTGTAGCTCAGGTCCTCGCCGCGGTACACACGGGTGATGTCTCCGGTTACCACCCGGCACTGTCGCTGGAGGCGGGTGATGGCTGCATCGGCCGCACTCTTTTTCACGCCCAGTAGGCCCCTGACCTCCCGGATGCCTATGCTGCCTTCGCGCTCAAGGTACTCCAGGATCTTTTCCCCGTCGGCCGAAGGTCTGCACGAGGGCAGGCTCCGCCGCCAGTTCATCAGTTCCCGGTACCACTCCACCGTGGCAAAGGCCGCCTTGCCGCCCAGGAGGAACTTCCCATAGGCGATATCTCCGCTTTGCACGCACTCGATTTTCCAGTCCCAGGGCCCCAGGGCCGCGCCGTCCCCGTCAAACCAAAACTGCGGCGGCGTGCGCTCCTCGATGGAAAACCCCGGCACAACATTCTCGAAAAAGGGCACAATCCCCAGCTCCATCACGGTATCATACATCGTCTCCGGGCTCACCACCGTGGCCCGGCCCGTATTCCCTGCATGATGGCCGATAGACATATCAGGGACAAAGATAGTGAAATATTTATGAAAAACCATTTAATGCATTTTTTCAACTTTATCGTTGAAATTATAGGAAAAATAAAAAAGAGATTCTATCTTTGTATGCAAAAACAGGAGTATGGTTACGGTAGGGGAAGTAAAAGCGTTTTTGGAACAGTTCAGTATCAAGACACAGGTGTTTGGAATCCGTTTTCGGCAAGGATGTGAAGGGACGGGAGGTGTACATCAAGATAACGCTGGGCTATGAAAATGGTCAGACAATCTGTATATCGTTCCATATTGCGGAGCAAACGTTGAAGCACCCGTTCAAAACAGAGATATGAAAATACCGACAAGCTCTACAGGTGAACCGCTGCGGATAGTGTACGAACCGGACAGGTTAACATTCCGTGGGGAGAAATACAATTGTGTCCATATCGCTTTTCGGGACGATGGGTCGGATGAGACTTTCACCACCACGGAGAGCGACAGCATCTGGTATAACCAACTCACCAACCAGTATCGGGAAAAGCATGGCATTCCCTACCGAGACGAGATTGTAGATTTGCGGGAGCGATATGGGCTAAGTGCAAGCAAAATGTCATTGATTCTGGGCTTTGGAACCAATCAGTATCGCTTGTATGAAGAAGGTGAGGTGCCCAGCGAAAGCAACGGGAAGATGATTCGGAGCGCGATGAATCCGAAGGTTTTCCTGGATTTGGTTCAGAGCTCCAGGCATCAGCTTGCCCAGAAAGAGTTTGTGAGGATTTCGTCCAGGGTGGAAGAGGCGATTGCGCAGATGCAGCACTGGCGTGAAGAGCGGAAGGAAGCGGAGCGACTGTTCTTTTCCGGCCGGGGGCTGGCAAACGGTTTTGCGCCGCAATCCTCTGCAAGGCTGAAAAACTTGCTGTTGTATGTGCTGGAGAAGATGGGTGAGACGTTCCAGACAAAAATGAACAAAATATTGTTTTATATTGATTTTCTTTCTTATCGCGAGCGGGGGATCGCCATCTCGGGTTTGGCCTATCAGGCCATTGAGTTTGGGCCTGTGCCGCAGCGTTGGGATCGCATTTACAGCGCATTCGATGAGGTTCAGCAGCAGTTCCGTTTGGTTCAAGGGCAGGAGTGTTTGTCACTTCTGGCCGGAGAAAAGGCTGATATGAGCCGCTTCTCGGCGGAAGAAATAGCAATCATTGACCAGGTGTGCGTCCGTCTGCGTGACCTGACTTCGCGCGAGGTGTCAGAACTAAGCCACGGGGAACCGGCATGGAAAGAACACGTGACAAGGACGGAAATCATTCCTTATAGCGAAGCCTTCAGCTTGGCAGGTATGTAAAAAGATTTTGCTAAATTTGAGGATTGAAGTATCGTCTATGTCAAAATTCATCATCGAAGGCGGGCACCAGCTGTCCGGAAGCATTACCCCGCAGGGGGCAAAGAATGAGGCGCTGGAGGTCATCAGTGCCGTTTTGCTCACCGCCGAGCCCGTCACCATTTCCAACGTCCCGGAGATTCTGGACGTGAAAAACCTCATCGAGCTGCTTCAGGAGATGGGGGTCAAGGTCAAGCGTGAGGCCCGGGGCGTGTACACGTTCCAGGCCGATGCCGTGGACACCGCCTACATCGACACGGAGGAGTTTGTGGCCAAGTGCGCCCGCCTTCGCGGTTCGGTGATGGTGGTGGGGCCGCTGCTGTCCCGCTTCGGCCATGCGTGGTTTGCCAAGCCGGGCGGGGACAAAATCGGCCGCCGCAGGGTAGATACCCACCTGGAAGGCATGGTGAAGCTGGGCGCGCAGATGGACTACGACCCCTCGCGCCGCGCCTTCCACCTCACCGCCGGGAACCGCCTTACCGGCCGGTACATGCTTCTGGACGAGGCCTCCGTCACCGGTACGGCCAACATCGTGATGGCCGCCGTGCTGGCAAGGGGCACCACCACCATCTACAACGCCGCCTGCGAGCCCTATCTCCAGCAGCTTTGCAAGATGCTCAACCGGATGGGCGCCTTCATCGACGGAGTGGGTTCCAACCTGCTGCGCATTCATGGCGTAGAGCGCCTGGGCGGCACCCAGCACCGGATTCTGCCCGATATGATCGAGGTGGGTTCCTTCATAGGGATGGCCGCCATCTGCCGGAGCAGCATCACCATCAAGAACGTCTCCTGGTGGGACCTGGGCATCATTCCGGACGCCTTCCGCCGCCTGGGCATCAAACTGGAACAGCGCGGGGACGACATCTTCGTCCCGGCCCAGGAGAGCTACGAGATAGACTCCTTCCTGGACGGCTCCATCATGACCCTGGCCGATGCCCCCTGGCCCGGCCTCACCCCGGACCTGCTGTCCGTGATGCTGGTGGTGGCCACCCAGTGCAAGGGAAGCGTGCTCATCCACCAGAAAATGTTTGAAAGCAGGCTGTTTTTCGTGGACCGCCTCATCGACATGGGCGCGCAGATCATCCTCTGCGACCCGCACCGGGCGGTGGTCATCGGCCACGATCACCGGATCACGCTCAAGGCCTCGCGCCTGGTGTCCCCGGATATCCGCGCCGGTATCGCGATGCTGCTGGCGGCGATGAGCGCCAAGGGTACCTCCACCATCGACAACATTGAGCAGATCGACCGTGGTTACGAAGACATCGAAGGACGCCTGAACGCCCTCGGGGCGCATATCACGCGGGCGTAAGGCTAGACTTTTCCCGTATAGGCACCCTCGAAAAGAATGGTGCCCGAGCTGGCTTCCCCGATAAAGAAGAAGAAGGGATGGTCGGCGTGGAAATCCACTTTTTTGTATTCAATTCCGGGGCTGCCATCCTTTATAACGACCGTGACGGCAGCGGCCTCCGTGCCCCATTCCGCCACGTTGATACGGGCTTTCTGGTACACCTCGTCTATGCAGAAACGGACGCCGTTGCTAGATGCCGTGAACATACGGTCGAAACTGGCATCGCCTTGGAAAGCGCTGCGGATGCCCAGGGCTTTCAGATTATCACTGAGCTTAAAACGGTTTTCCAACTCGAATTTAGGCAGTTTGAGGTGGACGATGGCATCGTTCTGCAAACTTCCCACAATGGTCTTCCAGCTGGTGTTGGTAAGTTTGGCCGCCAGGGCCTTCAAGTCGTTGTTGTCGGGAAGAACAATATACATAAAGAATTTGTGGCCGGCATACGGCAGGGCCAGCACCCGGTAACCATCCATCTGCGCGTAGGACAGCGGGTGGCTGCCGTTCATCATGGAAACCTGGGTCTTTTTCCCGTCCGGAAGGGTGAAATCTTCTTTGCGGGTGGCTTCTTCCATAAACATCGGGGATGACAGTTCCGCCCACTTGGCCTTGAAATAGAGGGCGTTCATCAGATAGGCGGCGGAGTTGGGCGAGATATCTGCCGGATTCAGGATGTGGTCTATGAAACCGTTTGTGTTCCGCTTAGCCCACTCATTGATGCGTGCGGCCACTGTTGCCGGGTTCGAGAGGTCTGCATTTTCTACGGCGGCATAATAATTATCCTCGACGGTTTTTTGGTAGTTTTTCTGGAGAGGATACTTTTTGTTTACCAGCAGGGCGTCCGTCAGACTCAGTTCCACATTCAAATCCACGGCAGGAAGTTGCTCCAGCAGGGTTTTATTGAAGGCGTTCAGGGCGTCGAGACTCTCTTTTCCGAATCCCAGGAAGTCCGTAATTTCCCGGAGGGTTTCTCCGCTGGCCCCGTTGGCCGTCATGGACAGGGCAAACTGCAGGCTCAGGGGAGAGCAGAGGAAACTGCTGTCCGGATAGAGTTCCTGCAACAGGCGCAAAGCCATACGGTTGTTGCCTTCCACATAGCTGAGCTGACTGGGTGTAAGCTCTACTTTGGTAATTGCTTCCGTGGGTTTGGGGAAGCTGATTTCGATGGGATTGTCCACAGGGATGTCCTGCTGCCCCGTTTTTGCGCAAGCAACCACTCCCAGCAGCGCCGCGCTAAGATATAACAGATTCTTTTTCATAGTTACTTACTCAAATACGCCGGGAACGCAAATCTTGCATACAAAGATACAAAAAATGCAGTATATTTGTCTTTCGTATGGATTACAGCAAATTCTTTTCGGCCGATGTGCCGTCGTTCCTCCGGTCTCCGGTGCGGGAAATCTTCCGGAAGGTGGATTTGAATGCCATCTGCTCTTTCGCCGGCGGCTATCCTGCGGCGTGCACCTTTCCCATGGCCGATATCCCCGCCCTCACCGGGCGCGTCCTGGACAAATACGGCACCCGGGCGCTTCAGTACGGGGCCACCCAGGGCGTTCCGGAGCTCCGGGAGCAGATAGCCCGGCGCTACGGCGTTCCCGTTTCGCAGGTACAGATCACCACCTCCTCCCAGCAGGGCATTGACATTTGCTCCCGCATCCTCCTGGATCCCGGAGACATCGTCCTGGCCGATAATCCCGTCTATCTCGGCGCCCTGCAGAGCTTCCGCGCCTACCGCGCCGATGTGAGGGAAATCCCGGCCGGGTGCGATGCTCCTCCATCGGCCCCCAAATTCATCTATGTGATCCCGGACTTCAACAACCCGTCGGGAGAGACGATGACCCTGGCGCGGCGGCAGGAGATTGCTCAGCTGGCGCGCGAGCTGGACTGCCTCATCGTGGAGGACAGCCCGTACCGGGAACTTCGCTACAGCGGCGAGCCGGTGACCCCCATCCGGGAGCTGGCTCCCGAGCGCACCCTGCAGCTGGGCAGTTTCTCCAAGATTTTTGCACCGGGATTCCGGCTGGGCTGGATTATCGGCCCGGAGCCGCTGTTGGAGCAGATTTTCGTTTGCAAACAGTGCCTGGACCTTTGCCCGCCCGTGCTGGACCAGTACCTGGCCACGGAGTTTATGGCTTCCGGGCTGCTGGACGCCAACCTGGCCAAAACCATTGTGGAATATCGCAGGCGGCGGGATCTTATGCTCTCCCTGCTGGAAAAATATATGCCCGCCGGCGTGTCCTGGACCCATCCGGAAGGAGGCCTCTTCCTCTGGCTCACCCTGCCGCCTGCGGTGGACACGGTTGCGCTCTATGACAAGGCCCTCGCCGCCGGCGTCGCCTACGTGGCCGGTTCCTTCTTCTACACCGACGGCAGCCACCGCAACACCATGCGCCTGAACTTCTCCTTCATCGACGAGGCCAAAATGGAGCCCGGCATCCGCCTTCTGGCCGGGCTGGTGGCCGAAGCCGCCGCCCCGTCGGCCCGGATTTACTGATAATCCTCTGCGCAAAAAGAACAGAGGATTTTCATATAAGCAATTGTAAGACAAAAAGTTACATGTTACGACCTTTTAAGTTTTCCGGAGCAGGAAACGATTTTGTAGTCCTGGACGGACGCCAGGCCGATATGGCCCCCTTCCGGGACCCGGTCCGTATAGGTGAGCTGTGCCGAAAGTACCGGACCGACGGTCTGATGATCCTGACGGAGGGTCCGCTCGATTTTACGATGGAGTTTTACAACCCAGACGGGTCCGGCGGCATGATGTGCGGCAACGGCGGGCGCTGCATCGTGGCTTTTGCCGACTACCTGGGCATCCGTCCGGCCGATGGCATCGCCTACCGCTTCCTCGCCCCCGACGGAGAGCACACTGCGGAAATCCTGTCCGGGAGCAGCGAAGAATCTTCTTGGACCGTTCGGCTGAAAATGATTGACGTGGAAGGAATTACGCCTGTCAAAGGCGGCTATTTCCTGAACACCGGAACGCGCCACTTCGTAAAGTTCGTGGAGGATGTGGACCGCGTCGATATGGAGGCCGATGCCAAGCCGCTTCGCTGGGACCCGGCCTTCCAGCCGGAGGGCACCAACGTGAACTTTGTGGCACCCGGAGTCGATGGCCTCCGCGTCCGAACCTTCGAGAAAGGCGTCGAAGGCGAAACCCTCGCCTGCGGCACGGGACTCACCGCCTCCGCCCTCGCCGCCTTCAAGGCCGGCATTCCTTGTCCCGTCGGAGCGGAGCGACCCAGGGGGTCTGGGGGATTCGTCCCCCGGATTGTCGAAGACACTCCGGCATTGCAGGCGGTCTACCGCCTGCAATGCCGTCGGGGAGACTGGCTGCAGGTGGACTTCCACCCCGGCCCCGGGGACCGCTTCACGGACGTTTACCTCATCGGCCCGGCAGAACTTGTTTTGTAAAAGACTGTGTATCAATCGTTTACAGAAAATCCTCTGCGCAAAAAGTGCAGAGGATTTTCCGTAAAATATTGATTGTCAATATTTTACGGATGCTTGTTCGTTTTTCCGGAAAAACTTCGTACATTTGTAAGGATATGAAAACGATACAACTTAAAGGCTGTGGAACAGCTCTCCTGACCCCGTTCAAAGGGGCCGAGGTCGATTACGGGGCATTGGCCGCCACGGTGGACTGGCAGGTGGAGGCCGGTGTGGATTTCCTGGTGCCGCTGGGAACCACCGGCGAAACGCCCACCCTGTCCGAATCGGAAAAACTCCAGGTGCTGGAGGTAAGCCTGCAGCATGCGAAAGGGCTTCCGGTGATGGCCGGCGTGGGAACCAATTCCCTGGAGGGAACCCGGGCCAACCTGCGCCTCCTGCAGGATGCCGACGCCTTCCTGGTGGTGGCGCCGTACTACAACAAACCGCCGCAAAGGGGGATGTATCAGTATTTCAAGGCTGTGGCCGAAAGCACCGAAAAGCCCGTCATCCTCTACAATGTCCCCGGCCGGACCAGCTCCAACATCGAGGCCGATACCGCCCTGGCCCTGGCCCGCGATGTGCCCAACATCATCGGCATCAAGGAAGCGTCCGGCAACGTGGAGCAGATCAAGGCCATCCTCCGCGCCCGCCCGGAAGGCTTTGTCGTCCTGAGCGGCAACGACGACCAGACCTGCGAGCTGATGCAGGAAGGGGCCGACGGCGTGGTTTCCGTCGCCTCCAATGTGTTTCCTTCGGCCATGGCGGATTTCGTCCACGCCCTCCAGGCCGGCAAATTCGCGGAAGCCGGCAGGATGAACGAGCGTCTGAAGCCCCTGTTCGATGTTCTCTTCGTGGAACCGAGCCCCATTCCGGCCAAGGCGGCGATGGCCCAGCTGGGCCTGATGGAAAACAGCCTGCGCCTGCCCCTGGTTCCGGCCACCGAAAAGACCGAAGAGTTGATTAAACAAACCCTTAAAGACTTGTTCTGATGGAGATTACCCTGCAAGAATTCAATAAAGTACTGGAGGCCCTGGAAAAGGGAGAACTCCGCGTGGCGGAAAAAGTGGACGGGCAGTGGAAGGTGAACCGGCAGGTGAAGGAAGTCATCCTGGCCGGCTTCAAGCTGGGTGCGGTCACCGATATGTCCCAGGGCCAGTTCTCCTTCTTCGACAAAGACACTTTTCCGCTACGTCAGTTCAAGGCCGATGACGGCGTGCGCATCGTCCCAGGCGGAACGAGCATCCGCCGCGGCGCGTACCTCGCCCCCGGCAGCATCGTGATGCCCCCCTCCTACGTGAACGTGGGAGCATACGTGGGCGAAGGCACGATGGTGGACAGCCACGTGACCATCGGCTCCTGTGCCCAGGTGGGCCGGAACATCCACATCTCGGCCTCCACGCAGATCGGCGGCGTACTGGAGCCCGCCGGCGCCCTTCCCACCATCATCGAGGACGGCGCATTCGTTGGCGGCAACTGCGGCATCTATGAAGGAACCATCGTGGAGGAAGGCGCCGTCGTCGCTTCGGGCGTGGTCATCACCTCCTCCACCGCCATCTTCGACGCCACCACCGGAGAATTCATTAAGCGGAATGCCGAAGGCCGCATCGTGGTGCCCCGCGGCGCCGTGGTGGTGAGCGGTTCCAAGCCCATCGTGCGGGACGGAAAACCCCTGGAGAGCGGCGTACACTTGTACTGCCCCGTGATTGTGAAGTACCGCGACGAAAAAACCGCCGGCAGCGTCCACCTGGAGGATTTGCTCCGTTAGGAGGCGATTTATAAGCGCCTAAAAATCAGGCGCTTATAAATAATCCTCTGCGCAAAAAGAGCAGAGGATTATAAGCAAATAATTAATAGACAATTAGTTATGTATCACAAGAATGGTATCATTTTCCTGCTGTTGGCGCTGTTGGCGTGCAGCGGACCCAAGGTGGAATGGACGGAGGGAGAAGGGCAGGCCGATGGCCGGGCCCAGCACACCCTGGTGCTGCACAACGTCCCGGGCGGCAGCCGCGTCTGGTTTCAGGAACTGTACGACAGGATTGAGGTGGCCGAGCCCGAAGGCTGTACAATCCGGCATTTCCAGGGTACGTCGGTCTATCTGGATATTCCGGCCGATGCCCCCAACCCCCTCATCGTCAAGTATTTTGAGCGGGCGCTGCCCCGCCATTCCTGGGCTCCGGAAGGCTTTGTGCTGCAGCAGAAGGGCAAGGAAGACCGTCCGCTGGAGGTGGCGTACCACTTCCTGGAGCGCAAAGGGACTCCGGTGAGTGCCGACTGGTACGCCGCCCGTTACCCGGTGCAGCCCGGAGACCTCATTCCCCGCCCCAAGCGCATCGAATACGGCGCCCCGTCCTTCCCGATGGAGGAGCACACAACCCGCCCCGAAGGCTGGTACCGCATTACCGTCAGCGGCGGGGAAGCAAAGCTGGAGGCCGGGGACAGGAACGGGGAGCTGTATGCCCGCCAGACCCTGGACAAACTCCCGGAGGAGTGTCCCGATATGGTCATTGAAGACTGGCCCGACCTGGGCCTGCGCGGCTTTATGCTGGATGTGGTGCGGGACTTCCGCAGCAAGGACGAGGTGCTGAAGATACTGGACATCATGGCCTCCTACAAGCTGAACCTCCTGCATTTCCACATCGGGGACGACGAAGCCTGGTGCCTGGAGATTCCCGGCCTCCCGGAGCTGACGGATTTCAGCGGCCGTCACGCCCTGCCGGATTGGGACCTGCAGGAGACCCGGGCGCTCAAACCCACCGCCAACGGCCGCATCGGCAACTCCACCTTCTATACCGGGGAAGAATACGGGGAAATCCTGCGATATGCCTGGGAAAGAGGCATTTGCGTGGTGCCGGAATTCGATGCGCCGGGCCATTCCCGCGCTTCCATCAAGGCGATGATGGCCTATGAGCGACGCACCGGGGACAGCAGCTTCCGCCTCCAGGATCCGGCCGACACATCCCGCTACTGGAGCGCCCAGGATTTCAAGGACAACGTGCTGGATCCGGACTATCCGGGCGTGTACAAGTTCTACGGCGTGGTCTTCGACGAGGTGATCCGGATGCACCGCGAGGCCGGCGTGCCCCTGATCGGCATCCACATCGGCGGAGACGAAGTGCCGGGCGGCACCTGGGCGGGCAGGGACCGCAGACAGTTGAAAGACAAGTTCACCCGCGGGATGCTGGCCCTGGCCAGGGAGCGCGGCGTGAAACTGGCCGGCTGGCAGGAAATGGTGCAGGGCATCGACCCCGAAACCCTGGAAGCGCTCAAGCCACAGCTTCTTTTCGTGAATGCCTGGAGCACCCGGGGCGATGATATCGAACTCACCTACCGGCTGGCCAACGAGGGCATCCCCGTCCTCCTTTCCAACGTCCAGAACGCCTATGTGGACCTTGCCTACACCGACGATCCCGAGGAAATCGGCCTCCATTGGGGCGGCTATGTGGACGAGCGGAAGGCCTTCGCCCTGCAGCCGTGGCGGATTTACGAGTCGGTCCGATGGGAGGGCGTGGACAGCCCGGTGGACTGGGCCCGCGCCGCCGAAGGCCGCCCCGTGCTGGAAAGGCCCGAGATGATTGTGGGTGCCGAGGCCCTGCTTTGGTCCGAGAACCTCCGCAGCTTCGAAGACGCCACCTTCCAGATGCTGCCCAAGGCCCTGGGCATCTGGGAACGGGCCTGGAATTCGCGCCCGGACTGGCCCACGGACGAGGCCTTCAAGGCCGACTTCGACCGTTTCTATTCCATCGTGAAGGCGGTGGAGATGCCGCGCTGGGATGCGCAGGGATTTACTTACAGAAAGAAAATCAACACATATTGATATGAGAGTAGCCGTAGTGGGAGCCACCGGACTGGTGGGCTCCAAAATGCTGGAAGTATTGCAGGAGAGGAATTTCCCCGTGACGGAACTGCTTCCCGTCGCCTCCTCCCGTTCCTGGGGAAAGAAGGTCCGTTTCGGCGGCCGGGAATGGACGGTCATCAGTGCCGATGAGGCCATCGCCCGCAGGCCTGCACTGGCCCTTTTCAGCGCCGGCGGGGCCACATCGGCCGAACTCGCCCCCCGTTTTGCGGAGGCGGGCTGCTACGTGGTGGACAACTCCTCCCACTGGCGGATGGATCCTTCGGTACCTCTGATTGTGCCGGAAATCAACGCCGACGTCCTGAAGGCCGATGACCGCATCATCGCCAACCCCAACTGTTCCACCATCCAGATGGTGCTGCCCCTGGCCCCCCTGCACAAGAAGTACGGCATCAAGCGCATCGTGGTGAGCACTTACCAGAGTGTCACCGGCGCCGGCCAGCGGGGCATCGAGCAAATGCAGGCCGAGCGGGCCGGCGGCAGCGGGAGCAAGTTCCCCCATCCCATCGACCGGAACATCCTGCCCCATATCGATTCCTTCCTCCCGGACGGATACACCAAGGAAGAGATGAAAATGGTGAATGAGACCCGCAAGATCCTGAGGGACCCGTCCATCGCCGTGAGCGCCACCACCGTGCGCGTGCCGGTGGAGGGAGGCCATTCCGAGAGCGTGAACCTGGAGTTCAAAAGCGCCTTCGACCTGGCCGAGGCCCGGAATCTGATGGCCGGAATGCCCGGCGTGGTCATTCAGGACGATCCGGCCAACAATGTGTACCCGATGCCCCTGTATGCCTGGGGCAAGGACGAGGTGTTCGTGGGCCGCATCCGCCGGGACCCTTCCGTGGAAAACGGGATGAACCTCTGGTGCGTCTCGGACAACATTCGCAAGGGCGCTGCCACCAATGCCGTCCAGATTGCCCAGGTCCTCCTGGACAAAGGCTGGCTCGGGGCATAGCCCCTCCTGTCATTGTGAGCAAAGCGAAGAATCTGATGAACTGGAAATTTTTCAAAGAACTGCTGGCCATCGACTCCACCTCCGGAAAGGAACGGGAGGTGGCCGAATGGTTGCACCGCACCCTGGAGGCCCCGTGTATCGATGTTCAGGAGGTGGGAGACGGCATCCTGAACCTCTTCCTGAAATGGGGCACCCCCCGGGTGGTTTTCTGCACCCATATGGACACCGTCCCGCCGTACCTTCCTCCGGTATTTCCTGAACATTTGATGTGCGAGGCAGGTGAAGAAGGATTTCAAGCAGTGAAAGGCCGGGGAAGCTGCGATGCGAAGGGCCAGATCTTTGCCATGTACACGGCTTGCAAGGAATTGGAAGCCAAGGGATTTACGGACTTCGGCCTGCTGCTGCTCGCCGGGGAGGAAACGGGCTCCTGGGGGGCCAAGGCCTTTGCCAGGACAGACTTCCGGGCACCCTTTCTCATTGTGGGAGAACCCACGGAGAACAAGATGGTGTCGGCCTCCAAGGGGACCAAGTCCTACGACCTCACTTTTCACGGCGAAGCGTTCCATTCCGGCTATCCGCAGTATGGAGTAAGCGCCGTGGAGCTGTTCAACGAATTCTATAACCAGCTCAAGGCCACGGACTTCGGCACCGACCCGCTGCTGGGAGAAACCAGCTGGAACGTGGGCCTTCTGCACAGCGACAACCCGCAGAACATCCTTTCACCGGAGCTCGGCTGCCGCCTGTACTTCCGCACCACCTTCGTCTCCGACGGGCCCGTCCAGGACTGGATGGCCGCCCTTCCCGGCCGCATGGCCGTCAGCGTGGCGGCGCGTGGCGGGGATGCGCCGGCGCGGTATGTGACGCTTCCGGGCTTCGAGAGCGCGCCGGTGGCCTTCGGGAGCGATGCCCCGCACCTGACGGGCTTCGGCCACAAAATCATCTGCGGTCCCGGCACCGTCCGCGTGGCGCATCGGCCCGACGAACACATCCTGGTCGCCGAGCTGGAAAAAGCTGTGAAACAATATATACAAATGTACAAGGCGCTGACCGCTCCGACGGACAAAACCTCGTAGAAGGAAAAGAATATGATCAAAGTAATCCTGAGTGGCTACGGAAAAATGGGCCACATGATTGAGAAGGAACTGGAGCGCCGGGGAATCGAACTGGTGGAAGCCAGCGAAGACATCACGGCCACCGACCCGGCCGTTGCCCGGGAGTGCGTGTGCATTGACTTCACGACACCGGCGGCCTTCCGGGCCAATTATCCCTTCATTGCGCGGCACTTCAAGGCGGCCGTCGTGGGCACCACGGGATGGAACGACATCCTCACCGAGGTGCGGGACTGCTTCCTGGATGCCGGTACCCCCATGATTTATGCCTCCAACTTCTCGCTGGGGGTGAACGCCTTGTTCAAAGCCGTGGCCAGGGTGTCCGAAATGCTCAAGGGAGCGGGCTATGCGCCGGAAATAGAGGAAATTCACCACGTCCACAAGCTGGACGCCCCCTCCGGCACAGCCAAAAGCCTGGCAGCCATCGTGGAGGAGAAACTGGAGCAGGCCCCGGAAATCGCTTCCATCCGCGAAGGGGAGGTTCCGGGCATCCATACCGTAACATTCACTTCGGGCTGCGACAAGCTCACATTAAAGCACGAAGCCTTCTCGAGGGAAGGCTTCGCGAAAGGGGCTGTGGTGGCGGCCCTGCTCACCGAAGGCCTGCAGGGCGTTCACGAGTTCGGCCAGCTGCTCTAGTAGTTGTTGGCCTTGAGCTCGAAGTAGCTCTGGGGATGTGAGCAGACGGGGCACATCGCGGGGGCTTTCTTGCCCACGACAATGTGGCCGCAGTTGGAGCACTGCCAGATGCAGTCACCGTCACGGGAGAAGACAATCTCGTTCTGCACGTTCTCGAGGAGCTTGCGGTAGCGGGCCTCGTGCTCTTTCTCGATGGCGCCTACCATGCGGAACTTGGCGGCAATCTCCTTGAAGCCTTCTTCGTCGGCCTCCTTGGCCATACGGTCGTACATGTCGGTCCACTCGAAGTTTTCACCGGCAGCGGCAGCGGCGAGGTTCTCGGCCGTGGTGGGGATGTCACCGCCACAGAGGTACTTGAACCAGATTTCGGCGTGCTCCTTCTCGTTGTGAGCGGTTTCTTCGAAAATCTTGGAGATTTGGACGAAGCCGTCCTTCTTGGCCTTGGAAGCAAAGTAGGTGTACTTGTTGCGGGCCTGGGATTCACCGGCAAAAGCCTCCTGGAGGTTCTTTTCGGTCTTGGTGCCTTTCAGATCTTTCATATTGTTGTTGTAAATGTTAAAATGTTTCGATAACGTGCAAATGTAGGTATAATTTATAATAATTCAAAATTAAAATAATATTTTTACGGGACCCAGCAGCCCGGATTCCCGCAAGGGGCTTCCCGCCGGGGGGCCGGCGATGGTCCAGGTCTTGCGCTCCGCTTCGGGAAGGGACGCGTCGTAGGCCAGGCGGTTGAACCAGGTGCCCGTGACGGCGATGCGGAGGGTGTTGCGCCCGGCTTTTCCCTGAAGGGTGAGCCGATAGGGACTGGCCCAGAGGACGCCAGCCGGCGCTCCGTTCAGGGATACGTCGGCAATCATATCTACCCGGCCCAGATCCAGCACGAATTCCCCGTCCCGGGGAAGCGTGAAACTGGTTTCATAGACGGCGGTCCCGGAAAAGGCCTTTCCTTCCTCTCCCAGGGGAAGGTCTTTCCAAGCCTTCAAGGAGGTGATTTTCAGGGGTTTGGCGGGAGCTCCCCAGCCATCGGGGAAGGCAAGGGTCCAGGCGGTCAGCTCTTTGGACCGGGCGAAAGCCGGCTGCAGGGCAGGTGCCTTGTCGCTGGCAGGCCGGAACACCACAAAGCAGTTTCCGGCGCGCTCCAGATCCAGGCGGACCACTTGATAGTCCCCTTCCTGCGTGCTTTCCAGGCCGGCGACCGTCCCCGTTACGGCATCCCAGATTTCGGCCTTTCCACGGGCCTTCAGTTTCACCGTGCCGTGGAAGTCCTTGCCCGAAGGGGCGGCGATGTAGTACCACTCGGCGCCGTCGGCCTTGCGGTGGGCCCACAGGAGATCTTCCCCGCAGAGGAGGTTGGGTTCCAGGCCGAAAGCCTGCAGGCTGCCGCTTGTAACGGTGGGCCCCAGCAGCACCTTGACTCCTGCAGCGATGAATTCCCGAACCTTTTTGACGGTCTCCGCGCTCAGGCGCTCATTCTCCGGAATCCAGAGCAAGCCGTAGGAAATGCCGTCTTCCGTGGTGAGGCGGCCGTCCTTCACGCTGAGGCGGTGCAGCAGGGCGTCCGGATTGCAATAATCGTATTTGTAGCCCTTCGGGAAGGGGAATCGCTGGTCGGGTTTCTGGTACCCCACCTCGTCTCCGGTGTACCACAGCACATCCACCACGGGAAGCCCCCGTTCCAGCAGGTAGGAGGTCCTGGCCAGGTACCGGGTGAAGTGCGGCATATACTTCCACCAGGTCTGTCCCCGGAGAAAAGGCGTTCCAATCTTGTTCCCGAAACTGGTCCCCGGCGGCAGGAAACCCACCTGCGGGTTGTGCGTATAAGTATGGAACACGTTGTGGGTAACGCCCTCGGTCATATTCAGGTTGGCCACTTCCTTGAGCATCTCCCAGTGCTCGTCCCAGTTGAGGTCGAAGGAAGTGAAGCTTTCTGCCGCCACCCGGCGCTTGCCGTACAGGTGGGCGGCCGATGCCGTGGGCTTGACGGGCTTGAAGTTGAGGTCGCCCACGTAGCCCTCGGAGAAAGGATGCCAGAATTCGGTCATCGGGACATCGGCATACTTGTAATATTCCATATAGTCCATCGCCACGATGTCGCCGCCGGCGGTTTCGTACTGTACGTCAAGACCTTTCTCGTGGGCCAGCCGCACCATTTCCCCGAAGAAGTTCCGGTTGTAGAGGTCGGTCTTTACCCGGCGCCAGTCCCCGAGGAACTGCGCCGTGGCCGACGGGCTTCCCAGCACATAGCCGGAAAGGGCGGGCAGCCATTCCCGGAGGCTGTAGCCGGTGCGGGCGGCAAACTCGGTCTCCATCGCATCGGTCCAGTTCTGGTTGCGGCACTCCCAGCTGTCCATCAGCATTCCCTGGGCTTTTCCCTGCAGCGGCCCGCCGGCAAGGCGCCCCACATAGTTCGTGAACTGCACCCGGGCGCCCCTGGGGTCCAGTTTGTTGCATTCCCAGCCCGTGGCATTGGCCGGGGCAGGGCCGTTTTTGTAGCCGATGTTCACGTGGCCGTAGCGGAGGATGGTCCACTTGCCGTCGGGAGCGGTCCAGTCCAGCCTGCCGTCGGCCGTCATACGGGCGGTGAGGTCCAGCATGTCCCCGGGAGCCACATAGGACTCAGGGGCTCTGGCGGCCTTTTCCTGGAAGTTCTCGCGTCCCCGCAGGGTGCGTCCGGCGGCGGCGCGCCAGTCGTTGTGCCGGGAGGCCGAATAGAAGCGTAGCCGGGCCAGGTTCATCGGATGCTCGTTGGTGAGGGTGAGGCGGTACTCCACCGCGCCGCTCACTTCGTTGAGGGCCAGCACAAAGGGTTCGTTGTCCTGCCAGCTGGACATCGGAAGTTCCGCGTGGGCCACTTCCCGCTGGAGGCCGTCTTCGCACAGGGCCTGGATGTCAATGGTGACGCCCGGGGTGTTGCAGAAGGCGTGGTTCAGCTCCTGCACGGCGGGCATCTCCAGGCTGCGCAGGGGCGCATCGGCCCGGAAGGAGACGATATGCGTGCCGGGGGTCTTTTCCGAAACGCCCTTTTCACCTTTGACGAGGGCGGTCCAGGCGGCATCGGCCCGGATGTCTTTGAGTTCAAGGGGTTTTCCCGTGTCTCCTTCCGGGGTGGGGAAGGCCACCACGCAGATGTCCCGGTAGTCCCTCCAGTCTTCGCCGGAGGGCTTCCCTTTGGGAAGGACGATGTCTGTGGCACCGCCCGTCACGTCCGTGCGGCTCCAGATGAGGTCCCGCATCGCGTCTTCGGGCTGCACCCAGGGACCGCCGGCCATCGCCCAGCCGGGACAGGTCTGTACGGTGAGCCGAAGGTCCAGGCTGCGGGCCTTTTCTCCCAGGTAGGCCACCATCCGGTCCCAGTCTTCGGAAAGCGGGACGATGGGCTCTTCCACGCCCGGCCACCGGCCACCGAAAGCGCCGTGGAACCATTGGATGCCGGAAATACCTGCCCTGGCGATGGCTTCCAGGTCGGCGTCAATGCCCTCGCGGGACACATTGTCCCCGATGAAATGGAACCAGGTCTGGGGCCAGAAGTCCTTGGGCGGAGTGGCGAAGTTCTTTTCGTCCTGCGGGCCGAAGGGTGCGTCCAGGACGGCCTTATCAGCCTGGATACGGGCGGTCTGGGCCTGGAGACCGAAAGCGGTCAGGATGCCCAGCGTGGAGAGAAGGAGTTTTTTCATATATGGCTAGCGCAAAAGGTCGTTGAGGATGCTGGAGGCGGCTTCACGGGCACCTTCGCCGGGGCCCTGGATCACCAGCGGATAGGGGTGGAAGGCGCTCCGGACGATGATGGCGTTCTCCGTGCCCCTGAGGTGATAGGCAGGATGCACCGGCGGCACGTTGCGGATGCCGATACCGGCCCGGTACCCCTCGGGCGTCTTTTCCAGCGAGGCCACGAAACGGCGTCGGAAGCCTTGGGCTTCGGCCTCGCGCGCTGCGCGGGAAAGGGCCTCTTCCTGGGCTTCCAGGCTGGCGTAGAACTCCTCCACGGATCCGCCGGCAAGGGGAACCACGGGAGTGATTTCCACGTCTTTCTCTTCCAGATGAACCCCGGCCTCGCGGGCGAGGATGAGAAGTTTCCGCAGGGCGTCGCGGCCGCTCAGGTCCAGCCGGGGATCCGGCTCGGTAAGCCCGGCCGCCTGGGCCTTCCGCACCAGCGAGGCGAAGCTTTCCCCGCCGGGCCTGTAGTCTCCCAGAATCTGGTTCAGGGTGCAGGAAACCACGGCTTCGATGGACAGCACTTCGTTGCAGCTGTTGGCCCCCCGGGCGATGGATTCCAGCATGGGCAGGGCGGCGCCCACGGTGGTCTCGTAGCGGAAGGGAACGCCGTTTTCGCGGGCGGCGGCGCGCATGGCGGCAAATTCCGGATAGGGGACTGCCAGCGAGCGGCGGTTGCTGGAGACAATGCCGATGCCGGCTTCCAGCAGCTCCACGTAGCGTTTGTACAGCGTTTCGCTGTTGGTCACATCTACAAACAGGGAGCCTTTGGGGGCCGATTGCAGGACGGCGGAAACATAGTCTCCGTCCCGGGAAAGCTGCGGCCGTCCGCCCGGGTCTATGCCCCAGCGCCGGCTGTTGGCCCTTCCCACTACGCGAAGAAGCTTTCCGGTGCGTTCTTTCACCGTGACGGCCGTCTGCTGCAGCATTCCCGTGAGGGCCTGGGCCACGGCCCCGTCTCCGGCGATGAAAAGATTGATTTCCTCTACGGGCAGTTCCTGGAAAAACGCACGGTGAAGGGCCTTCAGGGCCTGTTCCAGCACCGCTTCCCGCACCTCTACATCGAGGCTGGTGCCGTCGGCCCGGATGGTCCGCGCTGCGATTCCCGCTTCGGAAAGGGCCTTCGAGACCGCCTCCCGATCCGTGTCGGACACGGCCGCCTGGCTTCCCACGATGCGGATGCGCTCCCCTTCGGAGGTGACACCAATCCACCTTTCGGGGTCTGCCTGGGCTCCAATCACCGTGTATTTGCCTTCGGGGGCAAAGCTGTTGCGGATTTCGATGTCGATGCCGGCGGCCATCGCCGGGGCCACCGTAGGGGCATATAGCACCTTGGCGCCGTGCGAGGCCATGTCCAGGGCGGCTGCGTAGGACATCTTCGGGATGGTGCGGGCGGCGGGCACCTGCTTGGGATTGGCCGTCATAAAGCCGGGAACGTCGGTCCAGATCTGGAGGCTGCCGGCTCCGATGGCGGCGGCGTAGAGGGCCGCGCTGTAGTCGGATCCGCCCCGGCCCAGGGTATCGACTTTCCCTTCCCGGTTCCGGCAGATAAAGCCTGGCGCCACATAAATGGCAGCCTCGGTGCTTTCTATGGCCTGTTTGATTCTTCGGAAACTTTCCGCTTCGTCCTCTTTCACCACCAGGACCCGGGAGTCCAGCCAGACGGCGGGGATGCCTTCGGCCTGGAGTTTGGCGCAGAGGAGGGTGGTGGAAAGGATTTCTCCGTAAGTCACCTGCTCTTCCCGGGGGGCCTTCCGCAGGTCTGCGAAGAGGGCATCTACCTTCTCCTGCACCTGTTTTCGCTCTGTCCCCGTGAAAAGGCGCGTCACGATGTCCCGATGGCGTTTTTCCATATCGGCCAGGCTCTTCTCGTCCCCTTTCAGGAGGGCGTCCGTGCAGCCGCTGATGGCGCTGCTCACCAGCACCACCTTTCCCTTCGCCGCCTCCTTCTCCACAATATCCAGCACACGCGACATATTGGTGGCCGATGCCACCGAAGAACCGCCGAATTTCAGTACGCTCACCATTCTCTGCTTCAGAATTTGTACGGCAAAAATAGTAAAATTATGCCGATTTTGCAGTGTGTCAGAGCGACATTCTTATTCCGGCCAGGAACTGCCGGCCCCGAAGGTGGTTGACCGTGGAGAGGGTGCGGTAGGCAGAGATGGTTTCCCGGCGGTATTCACGGATATCCAGAAGGTTGTTGCATTCTATGTATGCCGTGCTTCTGGAAAACCGCCAGGAAATACTGGCTTTAAGGAGAGGCCTGTTGAATACAGTCATGCCGGGAATGCTCTCTTTTCGCAGGTAACCGTCAAGTTCTATGTCCAGTTTGCGTAGCGGAGAGACGCGCACGCTTCCCTCGCCGCTGAGGATGTGGCTGACGATGTCCTTACGGCCGTTGTCGGTGGCTTGCCGGACATAGTCCACCTTCAGGCGTGCGCTGAACCAGTCGGCAGGGTTCGTTCTAATCATGCCGCCGGTGGTGATGCTGCGGGAAACGTAGTGAATGGGTACGTTCTGGAGAAATTCATCCGTCTCGTTTACCCGGTATCCTGCCGTTGCCTCTATCATGAAAGTCTTGGCTCCGAAATACTTGCGGGCACTTGCGTCAACATGGTACATGGACGTAGCGCAGGGAAGCGGAGCATATCCCGTTACCGTGAAGTCCGGATTATACTCGCTGGAGGGCGATTTGTCGCGGAACATCCGGGCAAAGAGTCCGTTCAGCGTGATGAAAACCATATCCACGGGATTGGAATACCGGACACTTGCCGATGCGCTGAGATTCTTGCTCAGGCTCAGGCTGTCTGCCCGGGAAAGCGAACGGTAGTTTCGCATGATGACGGAGCCGAGGAGGGTTTCGGCGGAGGAGCGCCTGGTATTGTACCGGACGCTTGCCGTTGCGGTGAAATTGGGAGCAGGCGTGTATCTGAAGGAAAGCGAAGGTGACACGGACGGATAGACAATACCGGCTTTCCCTCTGACGTTCAGAATATGAAGAGAAATGGGGAAGGACGCGGTCAATGTGACTTTCCCCAGATTCACCACATCGCGGACGGACAGGGACGGGCTTGTTGAAAAAACGGAAATCCTGTCCTGAAGCGGGCCGCCCGATTCCGGGATATCGGCCGATGGGGCAAGCGCTGCGTCAAGGCCGAGATAATCCAGACCGACGGACGCGTCGGCCGATATTCTGTGCCGGCCGGCGGGAATGGCCAAGGATGCCCCATGCTTGGAAGAGAAATCGTTCTGAAGGTATGTCTGAAAGAAGGAACGGTCTCCGGTATCGTAGCTGGCGGAATGCTTGTTCCGGACGTATGTGGCCGTACTGGTGATGTTGACGGCTCTTTCCCCACGCCGAAGAGTGAGACGCAGGTTATTATCGGCCTTGAAAGAAGGAAGATGGTAGTTCTCTGCATAAATGTTGCGCCCGGAGCCGTCGGAAAGGTCGTTTCTGATCTGGCCGGACAGGGAAAGGGATTCGGAGAGGAAGCGGTTGGGGCCGTTGTCTTCGAAGGCGACCTGTCCCTGGAAATAGTATTTTTGGCTGGTAAGCGATTCTTCGTCGTCAAGGGTGAAACTTGTGCCATTGTCAAAGCTCACGGTTTCTGAGGAGAACTTACGCTCCAGGTATTTTTCGGCCGCCGCGTTGAGGGACAAGCGTAGTTTTGCATGTTGCCCGGTTTTTGCGAGGTGATTGAATGTGGCGATTCCGGAGAGATTGTCGAACCAGTATTCCTTAGGGACGGGTAGGGAAGAATAAGAAGGGGTAAGAGAAGAGGAAAGCTGGTTGTCAATGTCACCGTTGAGCTTGAAAAACGTCGGGGTGTCGTTGACGCCGGGCTGGTCCCGGAGTTCCTGCGAAATGTCGGCCCCGAGATTGTTTCCTTTGAGGAGGAAAAGGTTTTGTCTTGACTTGCCGAAACGGGACACCATGGCTTTGGCATCGAAAAGCGGGAAGGGCGGCAGGCCCAGGAGCGCTTCTCCCGTAAATAGCCAGGCCCCTTTTGCATCTTCTTTGAGAACAATGTTTACGGCGCTTTTTTCTGAAGGGTTTATATCCCGCAGGGCGTTGACGGGCTGATGATTCAGGTACACATCTACCCGTGCGATGTCACTGGCTTTCAGGTTTTTGGTAACGACGCCGTATTTGCTTCCCATCAAATCCAGGTCTTCTATGTAGAATCGGTTAATGGCCTCCCCTTCGTAATGGATAGTTCCGCGCTCGTTTGTGGTAAGGCCGGGAATCTTGTTGATCAAGTCATCCAGGACAAGTTCGGTGCCGTCTGTGAATGCCTGAACATAGAATGAAAGGGTGTCGCCCCTGCGCCGGATAGGGCTGGACTTTACGGCCGATGCGTTTATCCGCATCGCCTGCTCTTTTAGCTCTATCACGATTCCGGAGGTCTTCCCATCCAAATCGACGCTGGCAGGGGCATACCCCATCAGGGATACCTTGATGGTGCCGATGCTTACTCCGTCCTGCACATTTATGGAAAAGCGGCCGTCTTCTCCGCTATAGGCAAATCCTTTTTGCACATGGCCGGAATACGCGAGTACAAAAGCACCCGCGACCGGCTCCTTGCTTTTCTGTTCCCTTACGACACCTGTAATCTGATAAGAAGCCCAGCAGTTGCACAGCGGAAAAAACAAGAAAAGCACGGTGAGCAGAATGTGCTTATTTATCTTTCCAATACTCACCAGGGATAAGAGGAATATATTTCTTTATCTTCATTTGAAGATTCTCGATATTGTTTGAGCGCGCACCAGTCACTTCTAACAAATAGGTCACATCAGTCCGTAACTTAAAACTCATTTGTTCCGCCTCTTTCATAGATAGAACAAAATGTTTGGACCCACCATTCTTTTGAAAAGGCCTATCGGGATAACGTGAATCAATAAGAGCGGTCCTCTCTGTGTTATCAAGTTTATCTGTCCAAATAAGCCGGAAGTTAAAAAAATCCTCACTGTCATGAGCGGAGACAATCAAACCAGGAGTACCCCAAAGCAACCATGGGCCAATGGGCAGGGGGACATCTTCCGTGTACCACACGGTCCAGTTCCGTCCCAGATAATCCGCCGTTGCCTTCTTGCAGGTGAATCCCTCTATTGTGCGGGATTCCTCTGACAACTCCCAGTCTGGAGAAATCATCTTGGAGGTGGCCCGAATCGTGATTGGGCCCGGCCCGTATATTTGGGTTATTTCGGAACTCTTGAAACTGATAATTGAAATGTCATAAAGTCGAGGGCGTGGTATAGACAGTATTTTTTCATATTCCTTTTGATTCTTCGTATGTCCATTTTCATCAAAAGCGAGAAACCGCAAAGAATCACGTTCATACGTAAAAAGATCGTAAAACATGGAAACCCCGTCAACATAGTCCAACCTCATGTTCATGTATTTCTTTGGAGCCTTGTCAGGATCGTCTTTTCTTGTGAAGTGGTACCCGCACTGAAGGCTGTTTTGCGGAACCGTATGTGGTTGACTGTTCATAACTGTGGGCATTAACAGTAATACCCACAGTTGCAAAACTGATAATCGGAATCGCATATTCACAATATGATGCTGAATTCTTTATTGCAAAAATGATCCCTAGTTACAATAATAATCTTCAAGATTGTCAAGATATACAACACAGAATTCAGCATCCAATTCGAAGGGGAATTCAAGGCATGCCTCTATACCACATGAAGTGATAAACCCATAACAATAAGTTTTCTCCTCTTGAGCGCAGTTTTTAGCGCTGAGATTCATTGCGCCTGCTACGAGCAACAATGCAGCGGCAGCGATAGTAATTGCTTTCTTCATATAAAAACAGTTTAATTCCCCTACTCTGTCGTGGGCTTTTCGGGTTCCGCCCCTAATTTGGTTAAAATTTATGGAAAACGCAAAATAGCTGTTTTTTCATGTTTCAGTTTCGTTAGAAGAATATCCTCAATAATTCTCGCAGGAAATCATCTTGTAATCGGCGTCAGTGATTGGCGTCTCAATAACACGTGGCCGCAGAATGGGAAAGCCGCCCTTCCCTCCGGTAATGATAGGGCGGGGATGTTCTTCAGAATGGTTAATATAAAACTCGGAGACAGATAAGACGTGAACGGAAGTGAGCAGAGTAGCGATAAATATAATGGCTTTTTTCATGGTTTGTGGTGTTTGGTTCACCACAAATGTAGTATGCAAAAAACCGAAAAATCCCGGTCAGCGTGTGACAAATAATATTGTAACATGCTGACTATCACACATGTTATTTGATGTGACTATGACAAAAACGGTCGGATTTATTTTAGTCGATCCAAATACTCTTTTCCCGCGTCCCCAAGACTGTAAAACAATTTTCTATACCTGCTTTTTCGCGCCCTGACCGCATCTTCCGTACTGTCCATGATAAAGCTGATGCTTTTGGTGGAGAATCCTGATAAAAATAGCGTCAGATATTGAATGTCTTGTTCTTTCATCTTGATCGATAAGACCGGCTCGCCGAGTGGGTTCCTGAGCCGATAGATAAGGTTTTGCGAAGAAATGTCCAGTGCTTTTTCCAACGACGGAATGAAAGAGTCGTCATTGCGGAGTTTCCTGAGATGTTTGCGGAAGGAAGAGAGAATTTCGTCTGTCGAAAACTTGCCCTGAAGTTCTTCCTGTGCAGCAAAAGCCTCGTCGCTCCAAGAGAAATAAGTGGCAGCAAGAGTCTGCATGTATTTTATCTTGTCCTGTAACAGGGAAATAATAACAGCATCATTTCCTTTTAGGACGGAGTGAATTCTTTCCAGATCTTTCGTCAACTGACTCACCTTCGTCATTTCCAGGATTACTCGCTTTTTGTGATGGAAAAGCGCTATGCCGGCAAGAGACAGCAGCGTGGACAGGAACAAAATAATCGTGATGAGGTAAAAAAATTGTAGTTGCCTGTTCTTCTGTTCAAGATTATAATGCTGCTCAAAATAGTTTTTTTGTGCATGCGTGATGGAACGGTCCAATTGTGCCCGTACAACCTGATCTTGAATCTTGTTCACTTTCAGCACTTCGTCGTAAGCCTGACCGGTGTTTCCGCGAAGGAAAGCGATTTGCTGCCGACAAATATGCATCGCTGCGCTGTCCACGGAGGTGGCACATTGGCTGGCAATCTGCGACAGAATGCTGTCAGCCTTTTCCTGATATCCCTGACGCTCGTTCAGGATGGCGACGTTTCCTAAACTCACCAAATCCAGCGACCCTACTGTCGCTTCCGCCTTTTCATAAAATGACAGGGCGGCAATATAATCTCTTTTGTAGTAAAGAAGGTCGGCCTTGGTAAGATAAATCAGGTATCGCAATCCGGAATCGGCAGATGTTCCGGAGACCAGTAGCGAATCCACAATTCTCTCGGCAGAGGCATATTGTTGCATGGAAAAAAATCTTCTTGCCACATCTACGCGGGAAAAATCGGCAGAGAGGAGTTCTCCGGCTTTTTGGAAACAACGGACAGCCTTGCGGGCAGCGGCAATAGATTCGTCATTATCATAGTTTCTTGTATAAAGTGCGCTCAAGTGCTCGCATGATAGACCCATGTAATGGTAATCACCATTTTTCTCTGCCATGCGTTCTGCTTCCCTGAACAATATGGTGGCATCAATGGCCTGTCCCAGATTCTCCCTGGCAATACCCAGATAATAGGCCGACAACATTTTTTCTCGCCCGAATCCAAAAAGCGGCCCATAATAGTCATAAGAGAACTGAATGAGGGAAGTATCCGGAATATCCCGGTAACTTTTATCATACGCCATGGAAAGCAATATGCCGTAGCGAGCTTTGAGATGGTTCCCGACCGCCGGGTTCAGTTGGAGATTCTCCAGAACTTCCATGGCTTTTTCCGGCTGTGTGTCCATCATGGCTTCCGCTTCATCGAGCGCATCTCTCACGGAATGGCTACATGCGTAAAAACACACAAGCAGCAATGCCCACAAGATATTTTTCGTTCTTCTTGCCATATCTGCAAAGATAATCTTTTCCCGCCAAAGAAAAATGCCGGATTTTATAAGTACGAGAATAATTCTTAACTTTGCAAACTATGCTATTGGAAGCAACGGGCATATTCGGTTTTTTGAGTTTCAGTTGGGCGGACGTGCTGGACATCCTGATGGTGGCCGTCATCATTTTCCTCCTGATCCGGAGCATCCGCAGGGACAGCACGGTCCTCAACATCGTGCTGGTGCTGGTGTTCCTGCTCATTCTCCAGGGGGTGGTGAGCGCCCTCAACATGAGAATGATGACGGTGCTGCTGAACACCCTCCTGGACGTGGGTGTACTGGCCATCCTCATCCTCTTCCAGCCGGAAATCCGCCACCTCCTCAACCGCCTGGCCGTCCAGTCGGGCCTTTCCCGCCGCAGCGGACAGATCTTCAACCGCCTCCTGGGCATCAAGGAAGAGCAGATGGGAAGCCACAGCGCGGAGGAGCTGGGAGAAGCCGTGCGCGCCATGTCGGCCGAAAAGACCGGCGCCCTCATCGTCCTGCAGCACAAGCATTCGATGGAAGAGTATATCGCCACCGGAGACCGTTTCGAGGCCGACATCAACCGTCGCCTCATCATGAATATCTTTTTCAAGAATTCCCCGCTGCACGACGGTGCGATGATCATCGTGGGAGACCACATCGCCGCCGCCCGCTGCCAGTTGCCCATGACCAACCGCACGGACATCCCCGCGCACTACGGGATGCGGCACCGCGCCGCCATCGGCCTCAGTGAAGACACGGATGCCGACATTCTGGTGGTCTCCGAGGAGACGGGCAAGGTGAGTTTCGTGCGGGGAGGGGAAATCCATACCGTCCAGGATATGCCGGAGCTCAGGAAGATTCTGGGCTCGGTGATGAAAAAGGAGGAGAAGGAGTAGATGGACCTGCGGCTGGAAGCGAAACTGGGATTCGACAAGGTGCGCCAGGCCATCGAGGGCCGATGCTCCACCGATTACGCTGTCCGACGGGTGGCCGGGGAGGAGTTCAGCACCCACGGTGGGGAAATCCACCGCCGGCACCTTCTGGCCGACGAAATGCGCCTGATCCTGATGTTCGAGGACAACTTCCCCACGGCCGGCTACATCGATGCCATCGACTTTCTGGAGCCCATCGAAAAGAACGCATCCATCGACCTGCTTTCGCTGGGGAAGCTGCGCACGCTGCTGGACACGCTTCGCAAGGCCCTGCATTTTTTCCATACGGTCAAGGAGGGGATTTACCCCAACCTCCAGCACCTGGCGGCGGGCATCACCGCCCCGGCCGAGGTCATCCGCCGCATCGACGGCATCCTGGACCGTCACGGGGAAATCAAGGACACCGCTTCGGACGAACTGTACCGCATCCGCCGCAGCATCAAGGACAAGGAAATCAACGTTTCCAAGCGGATGAACGCCATCCTGCGCCAGGCGCAGCAGGAAGGGCTCGCGGACAGCGACGCCTCGGTGGCTATCCGCGACGGCAAGATGCTCATCCCGGTGGCATCGGCCAAAAAACGGGCCTTCCAGGGCTTCGTGTACGACGAGAGCGCCACCGGCAAGACCACTTTCATGGAACCGGCCGAGATTGTGGCCCTCCAGAACGAGATTTCCGAACTCTATTTTGCCCAGACCCGCGAGATTGCCAAAATCCTTTACGAGTTCGCCGAATTCCTGCGTCCCTTTGTGCCGGAGCTCATCGCCGGCGCCACTTTCGTGGGAGAACTGGACTTCAACATGGCCAAGGCCCAGGTGGCCCTGGACTACATCGCCGGGATGCCGGTGCTCTCGGAGGACGGCTCGCTGGCCCTTCGGAAGGCGCGGCATCCGCTGCTGGAAAAGAGCCTTCGCAAGGAGAAGAAAAGCATCGTTCCCCTGACGGTCACCCTCACCCCCGAAAAGCGCATCCTCCTCATTTCCGGACCCAATGCAGGCGGCAAGTCGGTATGCCTTAAGACGGTGGGTCTGCTGCAGTATATGTTCCAGTGGGGCATGCTCATTCCCACTTCCGAGACCTCCGAGCTGCCGGTTTTCGACCGCATCATGGTCTCCATCGGCGACGACCAGTCCCTGGAGAACGACCTTTCCACCTACAGCAGCTTCCTTTCCGACATGAAGGCCATGCTGGATGTGGCCGACGGCCGTACCCTCGTGCTCATCGACGAGTTCGGCTCCGGAACGGAACCGGCGGCGGGCGGCGCCATCGCCGAGGCCATCCTCCACGAACTGGACAGCCGCGGGGCCTACGGTGTCATCACCACCCACTACACCAACCTGAAGCTGTATGCCTCATCGGCCGATACGGGCGTGGTGAACGGGGCGATGCAGTTCGACGCCGCCACCGTGGCGCCGCTGTTCCAGCTGGAGATGGGCCTTCCCGGCTCTTCTTTCGCTTTCGAGCTGGCCCGGAAGATGGGGATGCCCGAAACGATTGTACACGATGCCGAGCAGCGGGCCGGAGAGCAGTTCGTGGGAATCGAGCGCAACCTTCGCAAGATTGCCCGCAGCCGCCGTGCCCTGGACGAGAAGCTCACCCGTATCCGTGCCACGGACAAAACCCTCGAAGGACTCACCGACCGCTACGAAAAGGAGCTGGAAGACATCAAACAGATGCGCCGCAGCATCCTGGACGAAGCCCGGTCCGAAGCCGAGAAAATCATCCACGGGGCCAACAAGCAGGTGGAAAACACCATCCGGGCCATCAGGGAGTCGCAGGCGCGGAAGGAAGAGACGCAGGAGGCCCGGGCCGAGTTGCAGGGCTTCCTGGGCGCCCTGGCCGACAGCCGCGCCCAGCGGGACGCCTACATAGACAGGAAGCTCCAGACCGTCAAGGAACGCAAAGAGCGTGAAAAACAGCGCAAGCGCCGACGGGCCGACGGTGAAACCCTCCGGCAGATGGAGCAGCAGGAAGCGCAGGAGCGCAAGATGACGGCCTTCCGAACGGCCCCGCTGAAAGTGGGGGAGAAGGTGCGTATCAAGGACAACGGGATGGTGGGAGAAGTTTCCACCGTGAGCACCAAGGCGGTGTCGGTCATTGTGGGAAACATCACCACCAAGCTGCCCCTGGACCGGGTGGAACGCATAACCGCCAATGAGTTCAAGGCCGTGGTGAAAGCCCCCGCCGTCCGTCCCCGGCAGGTTTTTGACTCGGCCCTCACGGAGCGCAAGTCCCGCTTCAAGTTGGAACTGGACGTGCGGGGAGAACGGGTGAACGACGCCCTGGAGATTGTGATGCGCTATATCGACGACGCCATTATGCTGGGCGTTCCCTCGGTGAGAATCCTGCACGGCAAGGGGACCGGCGCCCTCCGGGAAGAGATACAGAAGTACGTCCGCACCGTTCCCGGTGTGCAATCGGCCTGTGATGAGCACGTTCAGTTTGGCGGGGCGGGGGTTACCGTGGTAAAATTCGAATAACGGGGTTTGGGCGAGTGGATTGTCAAAAGTTCGCCATCTTTTAACATTTTGGCTAATTTTTAGAAAGGCCATGTTTTTCTAAATAACTGTCAATTAAAAATATAATTGATTTATTCTAAAATAACATTTTGAGCGAACTTTTGTTTATATTTTTTTTATGTATAATTTTGCACGTTTTTTTAGTGAAACAGTTTTTGACTGAAAAGGAAATGAACAAGCAAAAATTCGAGTCTCCCCGCGTGATTCGTTCCGTTCAGATGAATCTGGAGCAGAGCATTTTAACCGCCTCCGTGGCCGATACCACCACCATCGAGACCACGGGACAGGAGGTAGTGGAATACGGTGCGCCGACCGCAGATCCGTCAACGTTTAACCACGAGTGGTATTGATTATGAAAAGCGCAACCCTGACTGTTGTGGCGGCCTTTGCCGCCCTTTTACTCTCCGGCTGCGGCAAAGACAGTATCTTCTCGTCCAAATCGGAGATCCGCTTTACGGCCGAATCCGGACTGGATACAAAGGTGGCCTATTCCGGATACACCTATGATGTAGGTGGCCGAAACATAGAAAGAATAGACTGGATGCCCGGTGACCAGGTGAGAATCTGGAGCGACAAGGCCCGCGCCTGGGTGCGCGGTATGGATGCCGACGATTCGGCCGTTTACAATGTGATTAACATAACCGCGCAGAATCAATTGAGCCGCGCCGGCATCGAGGTACCGAAGTCCACGGACAAGGGCGGCCTCCAGTGGGGGGAAGACGGAACGTATTATTTCCTGGGGATGTACCCGGCCGACCTGACCGGCAAGGACCCGGATGCCACCATGCTTACCCCCCAGACCTTCGGCTCTTTCCCCGTTACCTTTTCCACGGCACAGCGGCATCTGCAGACAGGAAACCTGCAGAATACGGTCAATAACTCGAATCCGGTTGCGACCAAGATGTCTACGCATGGCTACCATGTTGCGATGACAAAGGTCAGCAAGACCTCCAGTAGCCAGGACGTACTCCTTTCCTTTGAGCCGTATTTCACCGCTTTTGAGTTCCACATTGTTGACGCGGAAAAGAAAGGACTCAAGCTTCATGAATTTGTGCTGGAGTCCAACAAAGACCTTGCTGGAAAGGATACTTTTACCATCAATAAGGACAGTCAGGGGAATCTTGTCATTTCCAATCAGGTTCATAGCGCTGTTCCTGCAAATAATCAAGACCGGAATCTGACGGTAAAGTATCACTCCGGCTCTGCTTTTGGCCAGACACAGCCTGTCAGCCTTCCGCAGGACGGTACCGACCACATCATAACGCTGCTCGGCGGTATGAATCTCGATACGGACCACGAGATGACGGTGAAACTCACTTTCCTTGACGAGAACAATCAGCCCAACGATATCCGCAGGCTGGACCTGAAAACCCGCGCCAACGCCAACGCAGACTGGACCTGGTTTCCTTTCCCCCGCGGCCAGAAAGCCATCATCAACCTCGATGTCCGTTCTACCGGAATCACCTTCAATATCCAGGTGGTAGGGCAGCAGATTCAGTATTACACGGGCAGCAGCCTGGACCAGAGCGGCTGGTATCAGCAGTAAAGCGTACATTCTATGAAGAAAAATATCCTATTCAGAAGTTCCCTTTTGTTGGCGCTCCTTGCATTGGGCTGCGCCAAGCAGGTCGAAGAAGACTTCCAGACGGAAGGTCCTGTCGGTGCTGTGCGCTTTGTTGCGCAGGCCGACTATTCCTATATCTGGCAGCAGGGTAAGTTCACCGAAGGCGGTGCCGTAACCAAAACCGAGTACAGCGGAGATTACGACAAGAATGACCTCACCTCCACGCCGGTTTACGAGCGAATCAACTGGAAAACGGGAGACAACGTCACCCTTTCCCTGACCACCCGTACGGCCGGCGCTTCCGCTTTCGTCACGTCCGCTACGAGCGCTTCCCATTATGACATCACCCCCGGTGCCGTCACCCCCGGTACCCCGGGCAGCAAAACCCACACGGCCACGGTCGCTCCCTCCTCCGGGCAGGAAAGGCTCAAATGGCAGGAAGGGAACTATGACTACCTTTTCCGGGGCGTCTATCCGGCCTACACTTCTTCCTGGGTTACCACCGTCAAGGCCGAAGGTGCCAAATTCAAGACCAACAACTGGCTGGTGAATAATTCCGGTGGAGACAACTATCGCAACGCCTGGAACACGGCTGTGGACAATACGGCCAGTAAGAATGACGAGGTGGCCTTTGTCGTTCCCCACACCCAGGCCGGCACGCAGGAAAACAAGACCATCGACAGCAAGACGGTGACTGTTGTGAGTCCCGATATGAAATATGCCCCGATGGCAGCCGTTTCCACGGTGCCCAAGGCCAGCGCAGGCAGCGGCAACGCGGTTTCCCTGGCCTTCCGTCCGCTGTTCAATGCCTATGAATTCCGCATTGCTCCGGTCAATGATGCGGCCAGCCTGTCCGGAAAACAGCTCCAGCGGGCCCGCCTGTATGTGGACGATGCCCACAATGTGGGTCTTACCGGCATGTGGGTGGAAAAAGTCTCGGGTTCCCACACCGCTTATCACACGGCCAGGGATCCGTATTCAAATGGAGCGGTCTATGCCAGCGCCACGGCAGAGTCGAACAGCAACTGGCAATCCCTCTGCAGCAAGGAAGCGGTCATTTCCTTCGAAAACCTTACTTTCAACAACGAAGTCCGCTTCACCTTCCTTTCCCTTCCGGTCGAGGCCAGCGGTCTTGTCCTGGAACTCAGCTTCTCGGACGGCATTGTCCGTAAACTCCCCCTCAAGACCTCCGGAGGGCAGTTCATCACGGTTCGTCCCGGTCACAAACTCCTGGTTTCCAACCTGGATGTTCCGGGGTGGAAATACTTCCTGAGTGCTCCCGATCAGGTGAATCTGGAACCTACCGCCGGCAGCGGACACTTGAACGGATCCAGCTACTATCCATTCATAAAGAGCTATAGGAAGTCTTTGGTGAATACGAATGTCTGGACCCCGGTAGATATTGAGACCATCGAGTTCCTGGACAAGGGCAACAATGTACTTTCCTCGGCTCCCGCATGGCTCAATGGTTATTATGCCAAAAATGCCAACAGCCAGAACTGGGCCACTTCCGTGACAAGTTTCCCCGCTTTCACCGACGGAAAGCTTAGCAATTTGGATGCAAACGGAAATCCCGTCATCGTTTATAATGTGGACTCTTCCGGCGAACATCCCACCCTCACCAACTATCAGTCTGGGACAGATTCCACGTTTACCTTCTATTTTAACTGGAAGGCCGTGGATAAGCAGTACGGCATAATGAACGAGGGAGAGATCACAAAGATTAATGGCTATGATAAAGCCGTTCCCGAATTTGCGGACATGAAGGACAGTGATATCATCGACTTGTATGCCGCACCGACGGTTCCCGGAACCACCATCGGTGAATACGAGTCGGCCAACTGTTATGTGGTAAGGGAGCCGGGTTGGTATGCCTTCCCGATGGTGTACGGCAACGCCCTTATGGGAAACAACCAGAGCAATACGTCTGCTTTTAATCCCGGCGGAAGCGCCGCCCAGGCCGATGCCCCATACTTGAGCCGGTTTATCAACTCGAAGGGAAACGGAATCAGCTATGGCTGGATCAGGCCGGATATCAGCACTGGCATCCCGGATAATGATTGGAAGCCTGTTATTCTCTGGCAGGATGCTTTCCAGGGTTATCCGATTGTGGAAGAGGAAGATGTTCGCATAAAGATGAATTGGACATACAACGCCCGGTGGATTCTGTTCCGCATCAAGCCCTACGATTCTGCAACATCCACGGGCTTCCGTCCCGGCAACGTAGTCATTGGTTTGACCTACAAGGAGGGTGGTGTAACCAAACTGGCTTGGAGCTGGCACATCTGGATTACCGGAGACAGCCTCAGTCCCCAGGACGTTGCCCAGCACAGTGGTGAAGTCAACCAGATGATGCCCGTAAACCTGGGCTGGACACCGTATTTCTCTTATGGCACCAAGCCTGTTTACGACAAAATCCGCATCACGCAGCGTTATAGCAAATTTACGGCTGTTACCACGCTGAATCGCGTGCCCGACGGCCAGTACTACGAAGGTACGCTCACCTCCAAGATGGAAGGCTATTCCAACACCTTCTACCAGTGGGGCCGCAAGGATCCCTTCCTTCCCCAGAGCGGCCGTGAGGCTTCGGGTGCTTCCTGGAGCAGCAGTGAGCGGAGGATGGTGGGTGGAATTGGCGCGGGAACCCGCGTGGTGATGAATACCCGTGAGAATTACTACTTTGATTATAAATACCCCACTCCCACTGACGACTCTTGGCCTGTACTCCAAAGAGAGCAGGGCGGCACCGGCTATTCCATTTGTGTGCCCAGGCTGGAGAACATATATCTGAATGTGGGCCAGAATGTTCCTCAATCAATGTCCGAGTCGGACTATAATGGGTGGCTTAAGGAAATGATTCTGAACCCCACCAAGTATTTCTACGACAATTGCGGAAAGGACGTTATTTACTACTATCCCGAGTACGTGAACCTCTGGAATGCCCGGCAGAAGGACTTCAATACTTCTACGCCTGTGGTCAAGACCATCTACGACCCCTGCCCGCCCGGTTTCTGCGTACCGCATTACGACGCCTTCACCGGCTTTACCACCGACGGACAGCCGGTGGCCTATAGTGTGAGTTCCAGCGGCTATCAGAAGTACGGTTCGAGCGACTATCGGGGAACGGAAGTCTCCAATCATAATTCGTACAATGTCAAAGGTCGTCTCATTGACGGGTTTTATCTCCCGGCCAGCGGCAAGCGGGCCTATGTGTCCGGCGCACCGCAGAACCATTCGAAGGTGGGATATTACTGGACTTCCACGCCCAACCGGAACGTGAACGGCAGCGACAGCCGAAAGAGCGTCAGCGCCCGTCGCTTTATGTTTGTGATAAATGGTCAGCAGAACTGGCTGGACGAGACCAACATCGGTTTTGACAACCGTACCCGTATGATTTCCATCCGCCCGATGGTCATCCCGGCCGGCAGCGGCTTCGGTGCCGACAACCCGGGTATCGACCTCGATCACTGGAACGGAACCGGAGGATTTACATGGTAATTCAGGAGGAAATGATGATGAAAAAATATACTTTATCCATACTCGCGATTGTTATCCTGGCATCGGCCTGCCGGGAGGAGGCTCTTGAGCCCGAGCAGCAGAAAGGGGAAATCGTCCTTTCGGCCTTCACCAGCTATACCCAGGACGAGTTGAACACCAAAGGCCCCGGCGAGGAGTTTTTTGATCCCGCCACCAAAACGGCCTTCAGCGGTAAAGACGAGAACGACAACAACGTCACCACTAATTCCAGGAAGGAGCGTATCGACTGGCAGGAGGGTGACAAGATTTATGTGAATATGCTGTATGGCAGCAATCCGGCAGGAACGGCGGTATATACCGTGGGCGGATACCGTACGGCTTCCGACAAATCTGTCAGCGAGACCACCAGCCTCATTTCCGGAAATGGTCTCACCGCGCAGGGAAACGGAGAGCACACTTTCCTGTCCACCTATCCCGCCGGCGGCGGGGACAGTCCCATCGGCCCCATTGGCAACAACGGAAACTTCACCCTCAAGATGCCGGAAGGCAACTTGGGATTTACGGTGACGGAGGAGGGCAAGAAGTATGTGGTAAGGGACAATATGGACTATGCCTTTATGGTCGGGCACACAAAATCTTCCGACCCTTCCAACGTGAAGATGCGCCTGCTCCCTTACTTCAATGCCTACCAGTTCATTATTGGAGAAGCTCCGCAGGATTATAACCTCACGCAGATCAAGCTCACTTCCAGCAATTACCTGCGTACCAAGGCGGACAAGACCGTCACGGGAAAAGTTGTCTATAACAGCGAAAAAGAGGTCGGCGAACAGGCTCCGCTGACCGGTGCCAACAGTGACAATTGCTCCAAGGAGATTATTTGTGATCTCACGAAGATCCAGGGCTACAGCAACGGCATTCCCTTAGATCACACCGACGGCAGCATCGACATCACGCTGCTGGCTCTTCCGCTGACTCAGGGCGATCTGTCCGTTGAGTTTACCTTTAAGCTGAGGAATAGTGATCAGACCATCAAGAAGACCCTGAATCTCACGGGCAAAACCCTCAAGCCCTACCACAAGCTCCGCGTGGAAAATATCGGCAGCACCAACTGGGTGTATATGTTGGAGGTGGAACCTACGGCAGAATTTGCCCAGGCCGATGGAAGCCAGAAGCAAAGTACCTACAAGGTGGTGAAAAGCTACCGTTACAAGGAAGGCCCGCAAAGCAACGCACAAAACGTCAAGTGGGCAACCGAAATCAATATCGGTGGCCGTGATCCCGGCACCGAGAAATGGGTACGGATTGCCAACTATACTGCCACGGCCCATAATAAGCCCGGCTGGATTTCTTTTGCCAATAAGGACAATGGCAATGGCGGAATTGCTACGGAAAGCCGCCCGATTACTGCTACCGCTGTCGCTCCTGTCACAGTAAACAACCCCGATGCGTCTTTCAAGGATGCCATCTCGATGAATACCCATCCGGGGAATGCCATTGAGGGAAAGAATAACTTGAATGGAATGTCGGAGGCCATTGATCTTTCGATGTATGACCTTCAGGGTAATCAGCTTTCCGGGCGCACTACGGCCAACTGCTATGTGGTGTCGGCCCCGGGCTGGTACAAATTCCCGCTGGTTTATGGCAACACCCTGAAAAATGGTGAGAGTTACATGAGTGGCGTTCAATCATCGTATCATCACAGGCACGACGGCCAGCCTATCAGCCAGCCCTGGATCCGCGCCCAGTTGGGAGGAACCCTGGATGATGATTATTCTGCAGAACTGGTGTGGCAGGATAACAATCCTTCCTGTACCTTCGAGGGATGCGACGACGACGACCATAAGCACGGCGTGATAGACAAGCTTGAGCTGCAGATGGATAATGGCGCCGCTTACATGTTCTTACGTATCCCGCAACACAGCATTCAGCCGGGCAATAATCTGATTGCGCTGAAAAAGGGAAACGACATCGTATGGAGCTGGCATATCTGGGTAACGGATCAGCCTCTGGAGCCCAAGGATGGCCGCTATCTGAGTACGCTCATCGGCTGGATTCCTATTTCCCTTCAGGGAAGTGGAAGCGCCACGCAGGTTTATCCTGCCAGGACCGAGCATTTGAAGATTGTCCAGGTCGATGATGACGGTCAGAAAATCGCCGAGGGTAAAGAGGCGATAATTATTGTAAAGCAGCCTGGTAATATGATACAGAAACTCAAAACGGACCGTATCTACAAATATGGGCGTGGTGTCTATTTCCAGTATGGCCGGAAAGACCCGATGTTTCCGGCCCAGTCTACGGGTGGAAACAACAATACTCAATTGATTTATGACGGTGCTGGAAACCAGTTGGCCGGTAATGACCAGTATATGCCTCGTGAGTCCGGAATCGGAAAGGATAAAGCCTTCACGGTGAAAAACCCCTACACATTCTTGCAGAGCTCCACCCCTTTTGCCGTTGGAAGCTGGTCCACAAGTGTCAAGACTGTATATGATCCTTCTCCTATTGGATACCGGGTTATTGATCGTTTTTATCACGTCAGCGACTACGCTCATTTCTTTGACAGTTACAGTGAGAAAGGTGCCCGGTGGAGGTATTTAGTTTTGAATAATCCGTATAACAACTCTGGCAGAGGCTGGCCCGGTGCATACTTGGGCGATAAGGGCAATCTGTACCTGCCCTCTATGGGTGTTCGCAGCAGACTCAATGCCGAAATAACAGGTGCCCCTATTAGCACAACCAATTACGGCAGTGCATCTACTTCCACGTTTTGGTCGGCAAGCGGAGAACGTTTGAATTGTGATCTGGGCGTCGGCTTTAATGCCGGTTCTGTTACCGATTGGAATAAAGGCGGCGATGAAGCAGACGGTTTCCCAGTAGTCTGCATCATCGAATAGCCCCATCCACCCCGCTGGACCTCGGTCCATCGGCCCCAACGAAAACAACCCTCCGCCACCCCGCGGAGGGTTTTCGTCATTCCTCCCTACAGGAGCGCACCTCGCACGAGAAGATGACCGACTGCCTTCAGTTTCTGTTCCTGGAGCTTCCCAACTGCAGGAAGGCGCTGACGGCGGAGGCCACCGTGCACTGATAGCGCCAGGAGAGTATCTGGATGTTTTGTTTTTTCCCATCGGCCCTGTCCTCTGAAAGGGGAAAGCCGTTCGCGAGCCTGCGTTTGTCGTGTGTCTTCGGGCGAAAGGAAAAGGATGCGAAGGGAGGAGTAGCATACCCATCTGTGCAAAAAGGGCCGCAAATGTGAGCCTGGGTAGGCGAACGCCTACTCATCCCAACAAAAACGCCCGTTTTTGCGAGGCTGCTTGTGCTGGATTTGCGCAGATTCTTCACTGCGTTCAGAATGACAGGCGGGATTGCACTGTCAACAGTCGCGCTTGCCCGCTCCGTAGGTAGAATTTTGGAGTATTCATATATTCTTGCTAACTTTGTACGATTATATAGTTTTTGAAAAGCTATGAAAACAAAGGTTTTTGGAGTTCTTGTTCTGCTGCTCGCGAATTTCTCCTGCGTGAAGGAAAATGAGCGGGAGATGCAGCCCGTGGACGGAGGAGAGGAGCGCTTCGCGGAGTTCGACCCCGTGGTCCGCTTCGGCCTGGATACCTACATGGGAGGAGACCAAACCAAGACGGAATATGCCGGCGATGACAAGACCGTCCTCGTTTTGGATAAGGCTACGGCCAAGAAGGTCCGCTACGAGCGCATCAACTGGAATGCGCTGGACCCCGGAGACCCCCGCGTTCCTAATTATCTCATGGGCTTCCACTATCTGCAGGATGTTGTCCAAATCAAATCCGAAGAAGATTTTACGCACGGTAACAAACAATCCGTCAGTTACCTTGTGACGGAAGTAAAAGGCCGCAGCAACGTCACGGAAGGCCGCTACGACTATGCCGACGCTGCCCCTTTCAGCGGACTCGATGACGATTTCTTCTACTGGTCGCGAGAGGGTACTGCTGCAACCAAAGACCGCTATTTCTATGCGGTTTATCCTAACCACGAGTACCTTTCCGGCCGCTACAGCCTGCTCACCAGATTTGACCTGGATAAATCCACGCATACGGTAACGGTGGCGGGCAGCATCAACAAGAAAGAAGGGATGGATTCCGACAAAGCAGACGCGCCCTGCCGCCGGCAGAATATCGTGCGGGTAGAGGACAGGACAATCGGCACGTTCAAAAGCCGCGAATACTATCCCGACATGAGCAACGCCTTCATGTACGCCGCCGTCAAGGTTCCCGGGGCCGATGCCGGCTACAAGAAGGTGGAACTGCGTTTCAAGCCCCTTTATTCGGCCATCAAACTCATCGTCTCGGGCCGGGATGAGGGTGCCAGGACCTATCGGCTCAAACGGGTGGACCTTCGCACGGATATGCATGCCGGCGGAGGGGAGTACCGGACGGATTTGAATCTCGAGGACAAGCGTTCCCCGCTGGGAGGTGCTTTTGAAACCACCTACACGGTGGGGGCCGACGGTTATACCGGAGATATCGCGGACATCGCTGTCAACAGTGTGACCGACACCCTCCATCGCCTTTTCATCGAAATCCCCGAAACGGAACGTATGGTGCTTGGGAATGACACCGTCAAGCTCACTTTCCTTGTCACGCCTGTCGTGCATAAATACCTGGTGGTGGACTACACCTTCGAGTATCTGAAGGGTTCCGAACTGAATCCTTCGGACCCCGGATATCGGGACCCCGCCGTTGCTGCCAACTGGCTGAATCCCGAGAACGTCGCGGAAGAGCATCGTTACCTGGCTTTGCAGCAGCCGGGCACCAAGGGCTCCGGAGTCTTTGGCGACGGCATCTGGTATGAGCTCCCCGCCGCCAACAAGCTCTATGTCCGCTCCAATGTGCCCCGCATCCAGTACTTTTTCAGCGTGGAGGCCCAGAGCTTCTTCCCGCGCACGTATAATAACGATGATGCCGGCGGCAAACTGCCTGTCCGGGTCCCTGTCCCCGGCGGAGACAACCATTGGCTGGCGCCGGACTTCTACTCCGTAGTAAGCTACCGGGATTCGGCCGGCATCAAGCAGCCCCTCAAATGGAAGGTGAAGGGGTATAGCAACACGGGCTATGACGGGCCGTTCACGGACCCTAAACCGGATTGGTTCAAACTGCGCGGAGAGGACGGAATCTGGGATCCCTCTGCTCCCGAGAACAAAACGGATCCTTACAACCCGGCAAGCGGAGTAAACACAGCCGGAGACCCCTGGTCGGAGCCTTGGGGCTACGGAACCCATATGGAAGGGCAGGACGGTGGACCGGGGCGGGTTATAAAGGACGGAAACCTGATAGGCTACACGGAATTCAAAAAACGTGGCTCGGAAGACGGCAGTTCCTACGTCTTCTTTGATGCCGGCTCCCAGGAACGGGGTGCACAGAAATGGATATGGAAACTTCCGGTCTCCTATACATACCGTGATCAGGACGGCAGTTACTATTATCCCAAGTATGCCGAGGACGGCTCCCTCCATCCCAAATCGGAGGAGTCCTATGCCTACGACCTTTCCAGCCACGACATCTACGGAAACTTGATGGTCGCCAAGAACGGTGACCTGGGCTCTACGGCCAACAGTTACGTGGTGACGGCCGCCGGCTGGTACCGCATTCCCACCGTGTATGGCAACGCCATCAAAAACGGCACCCCCAATCCCGGGGCTTATACCGGGCCAACTCCCGAAAACCCTTCTGATCCTACTCTTCTGGCTCAGTTTCTGGACCATGCCGACAACCCGATTACCAAGCCCTGGATCAATAAGCAATACACCATCTCGAAGGGGACTGACGGTGCGGAACTGGTATGGGAAGATGCCACGGACCTTCTTGGCGCTCAGAAATTTGCCAATACTGTAGATCTCAAGCGCGGAAACCAGCAGAAGCCCTTCTTTTGGGAAGACCCCAAAACCGGGAATGGCTATATCTATTTCTACGTGAACCAGCTGGCTTCCGGCAACGCGCTACTGAAGGCCAAATCCGGCAGTACCACTGTCTGGAGCTGGCACATCTGGTGCGTCCCGGACGTTGACGATGCCGACAATGGCATGTTGGCCCAGGTGGCCATCGAGCCCACCGAACTGAACTATTATGATCAGACAGGCGGGGCAAAGGAATACCCCTTCCAAAGCGTGCACAAAGACCAGCGCTTCTTCCAGAAGATGGACCTTGGCCAAAGCTACACGGAAACTGCAGTTGAAAGCCGGGCTCCGGTCTATGTACAGTTTGCCCAGTACTGGAAAGGGGAAATCATAGACACTGTGGTGGTCTGCTTTGCCCAAAGCGGTGTGAAGGATGAGGTGGGCATCAAGCATACACCGGTATTCCAGTGGGGCCGTAAAGACCCTTTGGTGGCAGGCTTGCCGGACTATCCGATGCCCAAGTTTCCAGCCATCGATCCTGCCAACTCTTTGGGGAATACCATCCAGAATCCCAACACCTTCTTCTACGGCAATAACAAATCGGCCTATCACGGAGGAAATTACGGCGCTTGGGTCTTAACGCCCAAGCCCACCCGGTACGACAACCTGTGGAACAACAATGTAGCCTACAACCCGGGCACCTTTAATTATCACTACGGTGCAAGATTCGTCATAGACAGTGATGAAATCGAGTGGTACTGTTCACCTAATTTGTCGACCAATCCCCGTGAGGGTTATCGGTCCGGAGATTATCGCTTCGAGAAGGACGACACGCAGACGAAGGGAAGAAGAGATACGCCGGTGTGCAAAACCGTGTACGATCCCTGTCCGCCGGGCTTTGTGGTCCCCAACCTGTACGCTTTCACAGCATTCAATAACAGAGGCCTGATGGAGACGAAGGCCGATACGCGAAAGCTGGCCGATAACTGGAAGTGGGACACTCCTTTGGATAGCAGAGAGGATGACACTTTCGCTGACTATTACGATTTCTATACCGGATATGATGTGAATGCAGGCGCCGTTACCTCGGGTCAGGATGTTTTAAGAAATCTAACGGAGCGGTTGTTACAAAAGTACAGGTGGTATCCCAGTAGCAGCGATAAGCAAAAACAGTTGGATTATACAATGACCTTATTGGGTCAGGACGGCCATTACAGAAGGGATCTTAACAGCAAGACAATCCGTTTTTATGCTTTGGGACGAATACATGGACTCAATGCTGTTTACAGTAATAATGTTTATACGTATGACGACGAAGGAAAGCTGACCGCTTCCCCTGAAGGAATGTACTGGATGGCAGAACCGGCTACGGCCCAGGACATTACTCTTAATGTGCCCACAGGTCCCTCTGATACCAGAGACAACACCGGAGACTGGTCCTTTGGATCTACTTTTTACTTCCAAAGAGCGGATCAATCCTCCGGCCGGGCTTCCATTTATCCCGTTGCCGGGGGCGCGTTTGCTGCCTGGATGCAATATATTGGATATTTGAAGCACGGGAAAGGCTGGTCGACCTATGAGGAGAACCAGAGTGCATTCTGGGCCCGCAACAAATGGCAGCGCACCCACGCGCTGCATATCCGCCCCATGGAGGAGCCGTAAGAGCGTCACATCTCCGCCCCCCCCGCCTCTTTGGCGCCTGTCCTTCCGAGCCGCCCTGTCCTTCTGAGCCGCCCTGTCCTTCTGAACGAAGCGAAGAATCTCCTGTCGCCCGGCCGGAACGACAATGAAAACTATGTCCCTGGCCAATATTTTGTATTATTCGGATAATTTCGCTATCTTTGACCGATTATATATTTAAAGACGGAATTTTAGTGAAATATATGAAACATAAGGTTTTAGGAATTACGATGGCGCTGCTCGCGACACTGTCCTGCATCAAGGAGGAGTCGCCGGAGCAGCCCGTGGACGGGGGAGAGGAGCGCTTCGCGGAGTACGACCCTGTCGTTCGCTTCGGCCTGGACACCTATATGGGTGGGGCCGGTGACAACGAGCCCCTCACCAAGACAACCTATGCGGGGGATGACAAGACCATCGTCCTGGACAACGTCCGTTACGAGCGCATCAACTGGAACGCCAAGCTTCCTTCGGAAATCAGCGGCGCTGAAGCCTCTACCTATACCCGGGACCTTGTGCAAATCCACGCAGAATCGGGGCAGGAATTCGGCCCCAATAAAAACCTGCTGTATGGAAACTATTACGCGACGGAAATCAAGGGTCTTACCAACCCTGACACAAATGTGAGGAGAGATGCGGCCGATGCTACCCCGGCAAGCGGAAATGAAGACGACAACTTCTACTGGAGTGCTTCCAAGGAAGCACGTCGTTTCTATGCGCTGTATCCCAGTCCGGATGTGGAGACTTACAAAAATGACTATTACGCCCTGGCCCCTGGAAGCCGCCTTACACCTGCCGGTTTCTCTGTAGATGGGTCAGAGCACAAGGCTACGGTAGCAGCCAGTATCAACAAGAGGCCACGGCCATATCCTGAGGAAGTCGGCGCGGACGATCCCAGCCGTGAGCAGAAGTACCTTTGGGTCAATAATGCCACCCCTTCTTGCTACGAATACATGCCCAACATGCGTCACGCATACATGTATGCGGCCGCCGTGATGCCGGGCGCCGATGCGGGTTACAAGAAGGTTCCCCTTCGTTTCAAGCCGCTTTATTCGGCCGTCAAACTCATTGTTACGGCGCGTGACGCGGGAGCGAAGAAATATCGGCTCAAGCGGGTGGATCTTCGCACGGACCTTCACAACAACAGCAAGCCCAACCGCGCAGATCTCAACGACGATGGAGTCGGCACCGCCCTCGGCGGCAGCTTCTCCACCTATTTCAAGGCCGATGCCACCAGCGGCACCACCGCCGACTTTGCCAAGATTGACCCGGCCAGCGATCCGAATACGGCTCTTTCCGACACCCTCAAGCGGCTTTTTATCGACATTGATCCGGATGATCGTATAGTTTTGGGAGACAACACGCTGAAACTCACTTTCCTTGTTCTGCCCATTGAGCAGAAGGTGATGACGGTGGACTACACCTTCGAGTTTCTGAAAGGCTCAGAGCTGGATACTACCGACCCGGATTATTTAGACCCCACCGTAGATGCCAACTGGATCGCTAACCCCACAAAGATTGTGGAGGTACACCGTTACCTGAGCCTGCAGGACCGTACGAAGATTTTCAAGGACCCGGATGGCTCCCTGAACTCATGGTACACGCTGGACCCTGCCACCAAGCTTTATGTGAAATCCAACGTTCCTGCCATTGAATACGTTTTCAAAGTAGAGGCCCAGAGCTTTTTCCCGCGTAATCTGGAACAGACGGTCATGGGGCATGAGTACTCCCGGGTTCCCCGTAAACCCGGTGAATCAGACCAGTGGGTGGTGGAGGACTTCTATTCCGTCGTCAGCTACCGGGATTCCTCCGGCGTGCTGCAGCCGCTCAAGTGGCAGGTAACAGGGTATAGCGCTACCGGGGCCGAGGGCACTTTCTCGCTTGGCAATAAGCCGGACTGGCTGGCTATGTGCGGTGAAACCATCGGCACCTATAATCCTGCCGCTGATGTAGCGTGGTACTATGATCCAGCTAATCCAGCTGATCCGAAATTTGGTAATGCCCCAAACGGCATCTCTCCGGCATCAGAAGCCGATATCTGGGCCGCCGCGCCTTGGGGCTTTGGATCGCGCATGGATGAGACTTCCCGGGTAACTACTATCGACCCCTCATCGGGGAAACAGGTGTATGGTTACACCAAGTTTAACTACGACCACACTTACGTTTTCTATGATGCCGGTGCCGCTAATAACGGAAAATATGAACCCGGTTCCGCATCTGATCCCGCTCCCGGTTCCGCTAGTGGTGGAGTCGTCGCTGTCAGGAATTGGAAAAAACACGTCTCTGCCAACTACTGTGACCAGGACGGCAGCTACTATTATCCGGAATACGACGAGAACGGCGTAAAACTCCCTGACGATATTGCCAAAACCCCTTACGCCTTCGACCTCAGCAGCCATGACATTTACGGGAAGGTATACGATGGCTTCAAGAACGGAGATATCGTTACCACCGCCAACTGCTATGTAGTGTCTGCCCCGGGCTGGTATCGCTTCCCTACGGTGTATGGAAATGGTATCGTAAATACCTCGGTTAACCAGAACGCTTACAAAGGAGTCGGTGGCACGGGCCTTCTGAAATGGTTCAAAGACCATAGTGACAACGATATCACCCAGCCGTGGGTTTCTGGCGGCACGGGTCCCAATCTCATTACCCCGGGAACCGCTGGCGTAGAACTGGTCTGGGAAGATGCCAATGACCTGGTGGATGCCCACCTTTTTGCTGCCGATGCCAACATGGATGCCGAACGCGGCAATAAGCAAAAGCCCTTCTATTGGGTGGACAACGACCCCTTATCTCCCAACTATGGGAAAGGCTATATCTACTTCTATGTAAACCAGATTTCCTTCAGCAACGCCGTGCTTGCCGCCAAGGCCGGCAATACCACTGTCTGGAGTTGGCATATCTGGTGTGTGCCGGACCCGGATACCAATCTGAAAACTGTAGCGATCGAGCCCAGCAAGTATAATTTCCATGAAGATCCGGCTGATGCGTCAACCCGGAATCCATTCCCCTTTGACAGCGTGTATGGAACTACGGACGTGTGGAAAGATTTGGATCTTGGGCAGGGAAAGAAGGATAACAGTACGTCAAGTCCCAGGAAAATCTATGTGGAGTTCAAGCAGTACTGGAGAGGAAAGGCCATCCATGACGCCGATGCCCGACGGGGCCGTGTAGTGGTGTGCTTTGCCCAGAGCGGTCTGGTGGACAAAAGCGGCATCAAAGATACGCCTGCTTACCAGTGGGGTCGCAAGGATCCTTTGCAGGTAAAAGGCCAGAAGCGGGAGAACGCCAACATCTCTTGTTCCGGAAATACGCTTGGGACTGCTATCCGGAACCCGAACATTCTTTATTGGGGGAAGGCAAATGAGTCCTGGCATGGTACCAGTAGTCGGTGGGACAATTTATGGAATTCCAATGTGGATTATTGCCCCCAAACCTTCGAGACCTTTACCGGAAAGAGTTTCGACGCAAGGAACGGCTATATGGATTGGTATAATACTGCTGATTTGCCGGCAGCTGCAACAGTTCTCTCTCCCCCCGGTGATCCTGTGGGCAGGAGAGATACGCCTGTGTGCAAAACCATTTACGACCCCTGTCCTCCGGGTTACATGGTCCCCAATCTTTTCGCCTTTACTGCTTTTAACAACCGAGGCATGAAACAGATGAGGGCGGACGGCACAAAAGTAGCTTGGAACTCTGAAATGAAAGATACGAATAAGATTACGGAAGAAGATGGAACCGTTTTTCAAAACTACTCCGGTTTCTATTATGCTTACAAATTAGACGGTGGAGCAGTAGATCCGGCAAGCCAAGATGCTGTGTTCACCGGCAATGCTCCTTCAAAAAATCCTACTAATCCTGATCAAATCGTCGTCAGGAATTTTAAAAGACAAACGGGTTATTACAGAAGGGAAATTAACGAGAATAAGGTGGTTCGCTTTTATGCACGCGGCCGGGTAAATGGCAGCTCTCTGTCAAACACTACCGGAGATCCCTCCATAGGTTTCTACTGGCTGGCAGAGCCTGCTTCCCACGAGTGGTTCAAGAGTGGCGGCAATTGGTCTTATGGATCTTCCTTCCAATTTCAGAAACACACCAGTAGCGAAGCAATGAGAGTTTACCCTGTCACCGGAGGAAACTTTGCAGCGGATACCTATTATGTTGTTAATCCGGCCACGGATCATTGGGCAGACGGTACAAACCGTTCCCAGCCCAAATGGCAGCGTGAGCACGCCTTATACGTGCGCCCCATGAAGGAAAAAGATGCCCCGGGCTTTTTCACCGGTTCCAATATGGGTAATCCTAACACAGGAGTCAACCCGTTTTAGCAAGGAGATCCGTATATGAAGATGAAACATAGCATATTCGCTGGCTTTGCGGCCCTTGCTCTTTGGGCCTGCCAGACGTCGCTTATCGAGCCTGTTCCGGAGACTCCGGAGCAGCCTGAGGTTCCTGAGGTTACGGAAGTCCCTTCCTTCAAGGTTCTTACCATCGACGCCGCCAGTCCCGGAAAGACCAAAACCTCCTACAAGGATGATGAGTACTTCTCCTGGAGTCTCTCAGACCAGGTTTCTGTCCTGTGCAACCATGACGACTGGATTCCTTTCACCCTGGTCGATTCCCCGGCCAGCTCGTGTCGCTTCAAGTCACCGCTTGTTCCCAGCGATTACGAGATGGGATCTTCCACTGGAGCGAAGATGGCGCTGTACCCGGCATCGCAATATCACGTGTACACAAGCGATACAGGGGTCAGTTACCATCTCCCTGCCGAAAGGGATTTCCGCGCCGCCTATGGCGGTCATGAGGAATCGGCCATCCCCATGTTTGCCTATGGAAATGAAAACGATGCCTACCTTTTTGCCAATTTGACCGGCGCGGTCAAATTCACGTTTACGAAAGTGCCGGTTCCGGAGGTGAAGTTTGTCTTTACATCGGCCGGAGACAAGAAGATGAACGGGGTTATTCCCCTTACTGGGCTGGAAACGGGAAGCAGCGCCCTTGCCATCAGCGTTACCTGGGCCCCGGAGGGTGCCACCGATGAAGCCGATAAAACCCTCACCTTTTATTCCGATGTGGACCCCTCTGCCCAAACGGTGAGCTTCTATGTCCCTTATGTGGGGACGCTGCCGGCCGGTAGCCGTGTCCAATTGCTGGATGCAGATGGGGCGACGGCCATCTTTGACCGCACCACCGTTAAAGATATTGAAGTGGTAAAGAACCACATTACGGTAGTAGATGACCTGGATGTTTCGCCGTCGGGAGATGAGCACACTTCCACTCCGGCCCCTTTTAGCCACGACGTCCCGAATCCGGAGAGGGGCTTTACGACGCCGAATGTGCTCGATTATAATGGATCTGCGTTCCCGTCTTCTCTTTATAGCTTTGACGATGATAACAGCCTTGTTTTCATCCGCTTCGACCTCACGGGATACAGGACTAATAAAAATTTGGATCCTCGCGTTATCACTGCCATAGGAGGTGTATTTGACCAGGTCCGTAACCTGGGAAAGAAAGCTGTTATTCGTTTTATTTATGGGGGTGAGAATGAAGATGCAACACTGGAGGTTGTCAAAAGTCATATTTCAAAGCTAAAAGATCCCGTTTTTTACGAATATGAGGATGTAATCTATTTGATACAGGCCGGGTTTATTGGGGATTGTGGAGAATGGATCAGATCCAAATATTTCAAGTTTAGTTACCCTCCTGGTTTGACTGATGAGGTTTCTGGTTTTGAAGATCATGCGACAGTTATCGATGATTTGTTGACGGCAGTACCCGAGAGTCGTCAGATTGCTCTCCGTTCGGCATATTACAAGCGGTATTATACCAAAACCAAAGGATTTACGGCTTCCTGCTGGGACTGGAATCCCATTACGTCCTTTGGAGGAACTGACTATAACAGCCGTATTGCTTTTCATAATGATGCTTTTGGCCATGACGGAGGAACATTCCGTGACTTTGGCGCTCTCGGAGATGGAAATGACCCGAAGAATGTAGATAGGAGGATGTGGTATCCCCAGAGTGCTTATCTGGCTTGTGGCGGTGAAACATACTCTTCCGCGCCTCATTCCCTTTTTTCCAAGTGGCCTCGAGTCCTGAATGACCTCTTCGACCAGCATATATCCTATTTGGGCAACTACCGATACTCGAGTTGCCTGAGAGACTTGACTGATGGCCAGATTGAGGAGCTTCGCAAGTACATGGGATATCGCCTGTTGATTGAGGAGGCCAAGGTTTACTATTCAGACTCGGACCCTGACGCCCTTGCGGCCGGAAAACCCCTGACGGTGTCCTGCCAGTTGAAGAATGAGGGCGCCGCCCCGGTCATCTACCAGCGTCCCATGAAGCTGGTGCTCTTGAGAGAAGGGAGTGCCACTGAGCTGGTTAGCAACCTGGGTGATGTGCGCAAAGTCGCTTCTGACGGTGGCACTCGCAGCTTCTTCGCCAAGTTCGACATCCCTGCCGGCGGCATCCAGTCCGGCGACAAGTTGGCCATCTGGCTCCCGGATGCATCCGCCACCATCGCAGGCCGTGCCGTCTATGCTATCCGCCTGGCCAATGCAGAAGACGAGGATTTCCAGTGGGTCGCCGTCCCTGACCCCTCCGATCCCACCAACCCCGCTTTAGCCATCGGCGGCTACAACGTCTTCTACACCTTCCCGTAGGTCCTGCTTGTCAATTGACTGACAATCTTCTGCGCAAAAAGGCAGAGGATTTTCCATAATCAGCTGACTGTCAGCCGATTATGGGCCAACCCTTACGACAGACATGTCTGACAATCGACCTGGCGCTTCGGGTTGTGGTGCGAATTTTGCAGGGAATCTGTGACGACGCTCTTCGGGAGAAATCCCGCCACAAGATTAGACTAAAACCTGTAACTGAAAATATGAACGTTCAAAGAAGCAGCAAGATAGGGGAAGCCGGCGAACAAATGGCTTGTGATTTCCTGCTTTCGCGGGGCCATCAGATTCTGGATCGGAACTGGCGTTCTGGTCATCTGGAGCTGGATATTGTTTCCGAAGGCCCGGACGGCCTTCATTTCGTGGAGGTGAAAGCCCGTACGGCGCCCATCACCACCACAGTGACAGACCAGGTGAATACCGTCAAGCAAAAACGGATATCAGCCGCCGCTTTTCAATATCTCAATAAAAAGCATCTGGCCGGGAGGGAGGTCTATTTTGACATCGTCTCCGTTATGTTCGACGGAAAGGAGACGGTGGTCCGCTACTTCCCGCAGGCATGGATTCCTATGTATGTATAGCCTATGAGCAGCTCTCACCGCTACTGTGTCATCATGGCCGACGGCACCGGCTCGCCCAAACAGCTCCGGGTGACTTATGACCGTTTCTGCGACGTGGTGTCCGAAGACCATATCCTGGTGGTAACCCTCGCCCGTTTTGCCGATGAGGCCCGCCGCGTCCTTCCCGCCATTCCGCCGCAGAACCTACTGCTGGAACCTTTCGTCCGCAAGACGGCTCCCTGTATGGCCTATGCGGCCTACACCCTGCTTACGCGGGACCCCGAGGCCGTGATCGTGGCCACCCCCTGGGACCTGGTCATCCGGGACGAGAGCCTGTTCGCCCACACGGTGGAGGAGGCCTTCGCCTACGTGGAGGAGCGCGATGTGCTGATGACGCTGGGCATCGTCCCCAAAAACCCGGACGTGAATTTTGGCTACATCCAGGTGAAGGAGGGCCGAAACGCTCACCTGATGGCAGGCCCGCTGCAGGTAAAGACCTTCACGGAGAAGCCGCCGCTGGAGCTGGCCGAGGTCTTCGTCCGCACCGGGGAATTCTTCTGGAACAGCGGTATCTTCGTCTGGAGGGCCGCCACCATTGCTGCCGAAATGGAACGCTACATCCCCGAGGTGACGGAGCTTTTCCGCGGCTGGCAGGAGCACATCTCCGACCCCGTATGGCTGGAAAGGGCCTATGCCGAATGCCCCAAGGTTTCCCTGGACTACGGCGTGATGGAGCGCACCTCCCGCGCCTGGCTCTATCCCGCCCGCTTCGGCTGGGCCGATATTGATCGTTTATAAACGATCAATAAACTCTCCACGTTGCCCCCACCCGAAACCCCTCCCCTCGGGGGAGGGACTTGAAAGATGAACGGTCAATAAACTCCCCACGTTACCCCCACCCGAAACCCCTCCCCTCAGGGGAGGGACTTTAGGGAATAAGTTTTGGATTTTCAAATATTTATCCGTATCTTTGCGGTCCGCAATTGTGCCCTGGAGGCCTCCAATTGTGGACTAAATTATTAAGTAACAATTAATTAACAAACACCAATGCCTGGTTTAATTGGAAAGAAAGTCGGAATGATTTCCGTCTTCGGTGCCGACGGGAAGAATATCCCGTGCACTGTCGTTGAGGCTGGTCCGTGTGTTGTCACGCAGGTTCGCACTGTAGAAACCGACGGTTACTCCGCCGTGCAGCTTGCCTATGACGAAAAGAAAGAGAAACGCACCAGCGCGGCCCTGAAGGGCCATTTCGAAAAGGCTGGAACTACTCCCAAGAAGAAACTGGTGGAATTCCCCGCCGACTTCGCCGGAGAGCTCAAGCTCGGAGACACCATCACCGTGGCCGATGTCTTCACGGAAGACGTCAAGTTCGTTGATGTGGTCGGTACTTCTAAAGGTAAGGGTTTCCAGGGCGTCGTGAAGCGCCACGGATTCGCCGGTGTAGGTGGTGTGACCCATGGTCAGCACAACCGTCTCCGTCACCCCGGTTCCATGGGCGCCAGCTCCTGGCCGTCCCGCGTATTCCCCGGCATGCGTATGGCCGGCCATATGGGTTCCGAGCGCGTGAAGGTTTTCAACCTGGAAGTTCTCAAGGTGATTCCCGAGAACAATCTGCTGGTTATCAAGGGTTCCATTCCTGGAGCCAAAGGTTCTTACATTATTCTGGAGGCTTAAGCTATGGAACTTTCTGTATATAAGATCGACGGAACTGAATCCGGAAAGAAGGTTGTCCTTGACGAAAAGGTGTTCGGCGTACAGCCCAACGACCACGTCATCTATCTGGACGTCCTCAATTATCTCGCTGCCCAGCGTCAGGGCACTGCCAAGACCAAGGACCGCAGCGAAGTTGCCTATTCCACCAAGAAACTTGGTCGCCAGAAGGGCGGCGGCGGTGCACGCCACGGCTCCCTGAAGGCCGGTATCTTCGTGGGTGGCGGTAACGTCTTCGGCCCCAAGCCGCGCGACTATCGCTTCAAACTGAACAAGAAGGTCAAGCAGCTCGCCCGCGTGAGCGCCCTCTCTTACAAGGCTGCCGAAGGCAAGATCGTGCTCGTAGAGCCCTTCGCTATGGACGCCCCCAAGACCAAGGAGTTCAAGTCCATCCTGGCCAACATCAAGGCCGGTGAGCGCCGCATCCTGTTCGTGCTCCCCGAGAACTCCAACAATATTTTCCTGTCATCCCGCAACTTGCCCAACGTGCAGGTTATCACCGTTGACGAGATCAATACCTACGCTATCATGAATGCCCATTCTCTGGTGCTTGTGGACGGCGTGCAGGACATCCTCGCAGCAAGAGTAAAGTAAGAGAAAGAACAATGGGTATTTTAATTAAGCCAATCGTAACCGAGAAAATGACGGATCAGGGCGAAAAACTGAACCGTTACGGTTTCATCGTGGACCGCAAGGCCAATAAAATCCAGATCAAGGCTGCCGTCGAGCAGATGTACGGCGTTTCCGTCGCAGACGTGAACACCATCAACTATCGCGGCAAGCGCAAACAGCGCTACACCAAGGCCGGTCTGCTTCGCGGTCGTATGAATCACTTCAAGAAGGCCTATGTCACGCTTGCAGGTGAGGACAAGATTGATTTCTACGCTAACATCTAAGAAGGAGAATAAACTATGGCAATCAAAAAGTACAAGCCGGTAACTCCCGGCCAGCGCAACAAGGCTATCAGCTCCTTCGAAGAGATTACCGCGAAGAAGCCCTATAAGAAACTCCTTGTTCCCCTCAAGTCCACGGGCGGACGCAACAACACCGGTCAGATGACCGTGCGTTACCGTGGCGGCGGTCACAAGAGAATGTACCGCCTGGTGGATTTCGTCCGCAACCGCGATGAATTCAAGGCTACCGTGCTCACCATCGAGTACGATCCCAACCGCAGCGCCCGCATTGCCCTCATTCAGTACGAAGACGGTATGAAGAGCTACATCATCGCCCCGAACGGCCTCAAGGTCGGCCAGGTGCTTGAAACCGGCGCTTCCGCTTCTCCGGATATGGGCAACTGCCTCCCGCTCGCCAATATTCCCGTTGGTACGCTTGTTCACGCTATCGAGCTCCGTCCCGGCCAGGGTGCCGCTATGGCCCGTTCCGCCGGAACCTACGCTCAGCTCGCCGCCCGTGAAGGCAACTACGCCATCCTCCGTCTCCCTTCCGGTGAGACCCGTATGGTTCCCGTCGCCTGCCGCGCTACCGTGGGTACCGTTTCCAACCCGGACCATAATCTGGAATCCGACGGCAAGGCCGGCCGCACCCGTCATCAGGGTCGCCGCCCGCACAACCGTGGCGTTGTGATGAACCCGCACGATCACCCGATGGGTGGTGGTGAAGGCCGCGCCTCCGGTGGACACCCCCGTTCACGTAAGGGTCTGCCTGCCAAGGGCTACAAGACCCGCAACCCGAAGGCCGTGTCCAACAAGTTCATCATTGAAAGACGTAAAAAATAACGGAATAAACTAACAGATTATGAGTCGTTCACTTAAAAAAGGACCGTACATTCAGGAAGCACTTGAGAACAGGATTCTCGCTATGAATGACGGCAGCAAGAAGAAAGAGGTTGTCAAGACTTGGTCCCGCGCCAGCATGATTTCCCCTGACTTTGTGGGCCACACCATCGCAGTTCACAACGGCAATAAGTTTATTCCCGTTTATGTTACTGAGAATATGGTCGGTCACAAGCTCGGAGAATTTGCTCC
>ONOH01000011.1 GCA_900319405.1 uncultured Bacteroidales bacterium
TACAGCCGTAGAGCAGTTCAGTTTTGAGGTTGGAGGTTATACCTCTGGCACGGGCTTTGCCTTGCATCCCGCGAATGCCATTCTCAACTTCACCATCACCGGCTTGGCAGCCAACACTGGAGTCGATGTGGCTTTATCAGATGGGGTGAGTTTTACTATATCCGGAAGTGTAACAACTGATGATTCAGGTACTGCAACGTTTGCTATAGGCGTATATGGAGATACAGACTTAAATGAATTCTCCCTGTCCGTGGCTGGCAATGCCGTCACCCTCGTCAGCAGCAGTAAAGTGCTCGCCGCCGGCAAGATTTATAACATCACCAGGAATGCTAGCGCTCCGCTCCCCGCTGTGTTTACGGTTGACGCAGGGAAAACGGTGAAGTTCTCCAAGGGCAACCTGCAGGCTACGTACAACGGTTCCAGCTGGATTTGGGGCTTTGCCGAACACCAGTGGGATTATATCGGCAATGCCGCCGGTAATACCAGCATCAACGGCAACGGAACTGTGTCGGCTAATGGCACTGTGGATCTTTTTGGCTGGGTGGGTGCTTCCAGTACCTGGACGGGAGCAGCTCAGTATGGCATCAGCAATTCGACAGCCACTAATAACGTAGATGGTTACGGCAATGTCGGGGGCGAAGACCAAAAGGTTGGCTGGGGTGCCACCGTGGGCGCAGGATGGCGCACGCTCACCAGGCCCGAATGGCTGTACTTGCTGAGCACACGTGAAACGGGTATTACTGTAAACAGCACCAATCATGCGCGCTATACCCTGGCAATCATCAACACGGACGGTACGGCTGTGAATGGCCTCATAATTTTCCCTGACAGTTATGCCGGAGGCTCACCCGCAGGCGTTACTTGGGGAACCATTAACGCTAAAAGTACCTTCGAAACCACGTGTACTTCTGCGGGCTGGACAGCCCTTGAGGCCGCAGGTTGTGTCTTCCTGCCTGCTGCAGGATATCGTGACGCATCAACTGTCAAAGATGCTGGTGATGGTGCGGGATACTGGTCAAGTAGTTCCAGTAATGCCCCTTATGCATTTGGCCTATATTTTGAGTCGGATTATATGACTATTCAGTACGGCGGCAGCAGAAAATATGGCTTCTCCGTCCGTCTCGTTCGCGATGCTGATTAAAATATAACCTCTCCCTCCCCGCATCGGAGCACATCGCAACGATGCGGAGCGGGACACACGGGGACAGCCCCCCTGTGCCAAGGCGGGCAGATGTGTGACTTTTGCATTATCAAGCACAAAAAGGGGGAAGTCTGGCAGCGGTCCGAGTCGGTCTGATGATCTGCTCAAGAAGGCGTCTCGTTAGTTGTTGAAAGCCGATAAGGTGCTGGTGGGCCGCGACTGCCGCACTTCCTCCGAAGAGATTTACGAAGCCGTCGTCCGGGGCGTCAACGATGCCGGAGCCGATGTATATGACATCGGTCTCAGCTCTACGCCGATGGTGTATTTCGGCACGGCCAATTACGGATTCGACGCTTCCATCCAGATTACGGCCTCCCACAATCCGGCCGAGTACAACGGGATGAAGGTGTCCACTACCGATGCCCAGGCCGTTGACAAAACCCGCCGATAGGGTTCGGACCCACATGGCGGTCCTGATCTTCCGGCCTTGGGAATGCATTTCTTCGGGAGCTTGGAGGTGGTCCTCTGAAGACACCTTTCATAAAAGCACCGATTCGAATTTTGGACGAATTGGAAAATGGATCAGGGCCTGTTGGGGCGAAAACAGGAGTATCACCAATGGTAATTATGCAAGCCGCTGGCTGTCATGAATCAACGGCACTTTCGTGGGAGGGCAGCGAGAAAGTACTGTCGGATAGGATCCTTTCAATCCGCTCGATGGCCTCAAAGACAAGAAGGTGCAAATGTTTGCCATACATCATTCTGACACAAGAATTCGGGTAAATACGCTGAATAAGGAAAAGTTTTTTGTATATTTGCGAATGACCCTCAAATAGATATTTATGAATCCGAATTATGGTCTTTATCAACTTCGCTCCAAGTTAGATGAGATGGAGCAGAATCTGAACCTCGATAAAATTTTAGAGGGGGAGAAGAACTCCATCAGCCAAATCAGTTCTTATTTTAGAATAAATAATTGGGCATATCGTCGCTTTCATTCACAGGACGGGTTTATGCATTTTAGGGTCTCTCCTAACGGCTGTTTCACGGATGAAGACGTGTATTATCAGCCAGATTGCGTTTCGGAGTTTATCAAGTCGGGCGACTTCGTTCTTGAACTGGGCTTCGGTCAGGGGGCGAATCTGCTGTATCTGGCCCGATGTCATCCGGATGCGACTTTCGTTGGCCTCGACCTTTTGCCGCTGAAAAAGAGTAAGGATATCCCTCCGAATGTGACTACGTATCAGCAGGATTATAGCGATCTTTCTCAGTTTAAAGATAAATCGGTGGATGTGATGTTTGCATTTGAGACGATTGTCCACAATTCCGACAAAGAGAGGATTTATCGTGAGGTTTATCGGGTTCTGAAACCTGGCGGAGTTATGGTGGTTTTTGACTATGCGCTGAACAAGCGGTATGAAACCTATGACGTTTACCTCAAGAAGGCAATCGCATTGGTATCAAAAGGAGGGGCTTCGGCTATTATTGAATCGTTTGAGGAACTGAATGCGATTTATGACAGATGCGGGCTGAAGGTGGAGCGTTGTATGGATCTTACACGGTACACACTGCCGGATTTGAAGCGGCTTGAGCGAAAAGCGGCCAAGATAATGAATCGGCCGATGCTCTCCAAGTTGATGTTCTGGTTGCTCCCCGAGCAATTTGTGTCAAACATAGTTTTGGGCTACTTGGGGTATGATGGGGGAGTTGCCGGGTTGGGTACATATCGGGAATGGGTGCTACGGAAGTGACGGGATGAGCAAGACATAACCCTATTTGTAATCGGTTTACGCTCATCCCTTCCCATAAACAGCGAAGCTGCAGGAATCGATGGCCGCCCCAAAAAGATTGTTCACTTCGTTCAGAATGACAGATTCATGTCATTCTGAGGCAGGTTTTCCTGCCGAGGAATCTGCTTTTTGGTCTTTTAGATTTGCACCGTGATTCCAATATGGGATTGCGGTGTTCTTTTTATATTTGCTTTTGATGTGAGAAGGATGGTGCGGATGAATTCCATTTCGAATGCACCGAGTGCCTGTATCGGCACGAGTTCGGGAAACGGAATCTGCTGGAGCGCTTCGGCCGGATGTTCTGCTACAGCGACATTATCAATTACGGGAACCTGCACAATATTGATTTCAAGCGAACCCAAACCCTGTGCCAAGGCGGGCAGATGTGTGACTTTTGCTTTATCAAGCACAAAAAGGGGGAAGTCTGGCAGCGGTCCGAGTCGGTCTGATGATCTGTTCAAGAAGGCGTCTCGTTGAGCTGCGAGGGAAGACAGTTACAGCATCGTATGGTGCTGTAAACTTTTTTTTGTAAATTTGTCAGATTGAAAAAAATGATTTTCTATGGGTGCATTTCATGCGTACGATATCCGCGGAGTCTGGGGAAAAGACTGGGATCTGGACATAGCATACAAGGTGGGATACTTTGTCCCTCAGTTGTTGAAAGCCGATAAGGTGCTGGTGGGCCGCGACTGCCGCGTCTCCTCCGACGAGATTCACGAGGCCGTGATCCGGGGCATCAACGATGCCGGAGCCGATGTATATGACATCGGCCTCAGTTCTACGCCGATGGTGTATTTCGGCACGGCCAATTACGGATTCGACGCTTCCATCCAGATTACGGCTTCGCACAATCCGGCCGAGTACAACGGGATGAAGGTGTCCACTACCGATGCCCAGGCCGTGGGCTACGACGCCGGCCTGGGGCAGATCAAGGCCTGGATCGATGAAGGCAAACCCACTCCCGTGGCTGCCGTACGCGGAAAGGTATTATCCAAAGAGATTATGGCCGATTACCTGGCTTTCATGCGCAAATTCGTGAAGGACTACAGCAGCCTCACCATTGCGATGGACCTTTCCAACGGAATGGCCAACCTCTTTGCCAAGGAGATCTTCGGCACCGGCAGCAATATCCACTACCTTTTCGATACCCTGGACGGGCGTTTCCCCAATCACGAGCCCAATCCCCTCATCGAGAAAAACTGCTTCCCGCTGGAAGAAAAAGTCCGTGAGGTAAAGGCCGATGCCGGTGTCATCTACGACGGAGACGCCGACCGGGTGATGTTCGTGGACGAGAAGGGAAGGTTTATTTCTCCGGACCTGATGATTGCCCTGATGGGTAATTATTACGTGAAGGAACGCGGTCTCAAGGGCCTCGTCCTGCAGGATATCCGTTCTTCCAAGGCCGTAGGGGAGTATCTGGTTCCGATGGGCTGCGAAATGCGCACCTGGAAGGTAGGCCGGGCCTTTGCCGCCCAAAAACTCCGTGAGATAGACGGCGTCTGGGGCGGAGAACTGGCCGGCCACTACTATTTCCGGGACTTCTTCTACAGCGACAGCGGCCTTCTGGCCTCCATCATCCTCCTGAATATCGTGGCAGACCTCAAAAAGGAAGGAAAAACCCTGTCCCAGGCCATCTCCGGCATTGTCCGCTACCGAAATTCCGGAGAAATCAACTATCGTATCGAGGACAAGCGAGGCGCAATGGATGCCATCAAGGAGCACTTTATGGCCAAGGAAAAAGCTACGGCCTTCATGGATTTTGACGGCTATCGCGTAGAATTCCCCGACTGGTGGTTCAACATCCGTCCTTCCAATACGGAGCCCTACCTCCGCTTCATCTGTGAAGCCACTTCCGAAAAACTCCTCCAAGAAAAAATCTCTGAAACAGATTCCATCCTGGTCAATCGCTTCGGAGGCAAACGATAACGAATGAAAAAAAGCCTTCTCATCTCCGTCATACTCTTGTTTTCCCTGCCGCTGTCGGCCCAGGAAACCATCGATTCCCTTCGGCACGCCTTTGGCCGTCAGCGGGTAGAAACCACCTCGCTCAGAGGCTCGCTGTATGCCGATACCCTGGATACCGGAAACCCTTCCGTAAAGGTGGTTCTGTACGATAACGGAACCTATCGTTTCGTAAAAGACCCTTCCGCCGTGGCCGATTCTACGGTCTTTACCGAGTTCTGGGACACCCGCAACGTGAATCCTTACCGGATTTCTCCGGAATCCCTTCCGGACCGCTTCTCCATCTGGATTGTGGATTCGCTGGATTCATACTGCTGTCCCAACAAGGTAACACCGCGCTCCAAATTCGGCTATCGGCACGGCCGCAGGCATCAGGGGATAGACCTCCCTTATCCCAAGGGGACGCCGGTTCCGGCTACTTTTGACGGCAAGGTGCGCATCTCCGACTATGTGAGCGGATACGGCAACCTGGTGGTTATCCGCCACGCCAACGGACTGGAAACCTTCTACGGTCATCTGTCCGAGCGCAAGGTGGATTCCGGAGACTGGGTGAGTGCGGGAGATATCATCGGCCTGGGCGGTTCTACCGGACGCTCGACGGGACCGCACCTGCACTTCGAGACGCGCTACAAAGGTGCCGCCTTCGACCCTTCCTGGCTGATAGATTTCGAGACCGGCACCCTCCGCCACCGCCTTTTGAAAGTGCGCAGCTGGTATTTCAATCCCAACCAGCGTTATGTCCAGAATGTGGATGACGAAGACGAAATCTTCCGGACCGACGAGGAAGACCGTATCGCGGCCGAGGAACAGGCCAAGAAGGATGCCGCTGCCCGCGCCAGGGCGGAGGCTGCAGCCCAGAAGTACCATACCATCCGCAACGGAGACACCCTCTCCGGCATTGCCAAGCGGTATCGCACTACGGTGAAACGAATTTGCCAGCTCAATCCCGGTCTCACCGAGAAAACCGTTCTTCGGGTAGGTCGTCGCATCCGCGTCAACTAAATCTTCCTCCTCGCCAAGCCTCCCCGCTTACGCGACCAACGCGTTTCGGGCCGTTTTTGCGTAGGTAGGATTGCCGGACGGCGTAGCACATTCACTTGTATGACCGTTTTGGTAATTCGTTGAATTTGTCGATTGTAGGCCGCTTGGAGAATACTGACTCTGCCCAACGTCCAGCGAGGCCGTCCGGATCTTTGTGGTGGGTGTAGCATGCCCAAACAGGAAAAAACGGTCGTTTTTGCAAGGATGGGTAGGCGATAGCATACTCAAGTTGGCAAATTCGGCCTGTTTTGTCAGGTTGGGTTTGCTGGAGGTTTTCTGTTGGGTGTAGTGGGTTGTATCGTAACTGAAAATCCCGGCCTTGATGTAACCATTTGATGCCATCCTCAAAAATATCTGCTCCGAAGCATGTTTTTTTGCTTCGGGGTTATTGTTTTTCTCTTATATCATGTAACCATAATGAGAAAGGTATGAAAGCAGGCTATAAAGTGATTCAGATCAAAGAAAAGAACGGCGCGGTGTACCTGTATGATGTATGAGGACCGCTCCTACCGGGACAAAGAGAAGGGCTACTCCACCCACGACCGCAAGTGCATCGGCAAGCTGGGCCCGGACGGGAAGCCCGTCTATAACGAGTACTACCGCAGCCGCGAGAAGATGGAGGCGCTGGAGAAGAATGTCAAGGAGATGGATACGGCCTCGACGACCTGAAGAACCTGCTGGACCTGAACCAACTGAGAAGCCACTCGGACGCAATCGTCCGCGGGGGCAGATTCTTTGTCGGCCTGCGTCCTCCTCGGAATGACACGACCTCTGTCATTCCTGGCGCAGCGAAGGAATCGCTTTTTTGTGCCCAAAAAGCTCAAATTACTGAAAAATAGTGAATGAGAATTCCGTCCGAATGTGCATTTTTGCGGCCGGAAATACATATTCCAGTTTAACCCATTTTAATTCCATACATTTATGAAGAAAAAAGAATTGTTTGACTACATCGCTCCGCAGTGCGAAATGCTGTCGCTGCGTTGCGAGGGCGTGATCGCCACCAGTCCTTTGTTTGACGGCCTCGGCACTGAGGAAGAAATGTAATCCATGGAGGAAAGACATGAAAAAGACATTTGTAATCATGCTGGCGGCGCTGACCGCCCTCGTTTCCTGCAACAAGGAAATCATCGACACCCCCGCGGACGACAACAACGCGACTCCCATCACTTTCCAGCTCACCGCCTCGCATCCCGAGGGTGAGGGCACCAAGGCGGTGAAGAGCGCCTGGGAAGCCGGCGACGTAATCTACGTATTCTTCCAGGAGTTCGCCGCCCCGAAGTACCTGAAGCTTTCCTATGATGGCTCGGCGTGGGCCTACACCCAGATGAACGGTACGACGGAAGAGGCCCTCGGCCTGTCCAACGGCCAGGAGGTCAACATGCGCGCCGTCTATCTGCCCTTCGGCAGTGACCTCAGCGTAGATGCCGACGGCGGCAAGTTCGTCTTCAGCGAGCTGCAGGAAACCTACTACCTGACCGCCACGCTGAGCTGCATGGTTGCCGACGATACGGTCAAGGGCAACTTCGAGATGAAGGTGCCGGATGGTTACGTGCAGTTCTTTGTCAAGCTGCCGGCCCAGGTGAAAACCCACAAGGCCTACGCGGCGGTCGAGCTCCGCGAGCGCCAGCTGACCCCGCAGGGCATTGCCGCTATCAATGCGGACGGCAGCATCGCGCATACGCCCATTATCCACGGCGCTCCGCTGAAGGCTTATCTCTACGGCAGCGGTGAGGAGGAGGGTTACCTGTTCAGCGGCATCCTCGATGCCGACGCGCGCAACGCCGCGAAGGACTATCACTTTACCCTGCACGTCAATATAAACGTGCCGATGCCTCCGGTGAAGATGGACTTGTACTACGGGAAGACGTATGAAGGTAACACGCTGTACAAGGACGTGAACGTGCGCCGTGCCCTGCTGCTGCCCTCCAACCTGCTGGCATCGTGGACGGCGATGGAGTACAAGCCCATCGACCTGGGCTTTGACATCGACCTGGGCGGCGGCGAGAAGCGCCGCATCTACTGGGCCAGCCGCAACCTCGGTGCGAGCAGCGATTCCCCCGCTGAGGACACGGACGCTGCGCGGCAGGCCACCTGGGGCGACTACTATGCCTGGGGCGCTACGGAGCCGCATTACACCGACGGTCACGCGTACGATGCCCCGATGAACGACGTCGACTGGAAGAGCGGCATTACCGGTTACAACTGGGACTCCTGTCCCTACGCGACGGCGGATGACGGTAGTAAGTTCAGCAAGTATACGGGAGACGATGACAGCTATGCTGAGAGCGGCACGGCTGACGGCCTGACCGTCCTTGAGCGGGACGATGACGCCGCCAGTGTGGCGCTTGGCGGCGCTTGGCGCATGCCGACCATCGAGGAGTGGGAGGCGCTTCTGAATAACTTCGAGTGGGACTGGGATGACACCAAGAAAGGCCAGACCGTCACGGTCAGTGGCGGGACAGCCTGGACCGACCCGACCATTTTCCTCCCTGCCGCTGGCTTCCGCGGCTTTACCAACCTCTTCAATGCGGGTTCCTACGGCGACTACTTGTCTTCCTCCCTCGATACGAACAACCCGAGCAGAGCGCCCGAAATCGGCTTACATTCGGGCAATGCAGGCACGTCCAGAAACCCCCGCTTCTACGGCCTATCCGTCCGTCCCGTCACAGAATAAGCGTGCAAGCCTCCATCGCAATTTCCCCGGCCCATGTGTTACAGCTCATGCGGCCGGGGATTTTCAGTATCGTAAAATAATTAACGTGAGTTCGGTGAAATATAACTGATTGATTATTAGGAAAATGGCGAAAGTTTTTGTAAATTTGGAATCGCTACAAACCAAATACAAACACTCTCGCTATGACGATTGCCAATGATTACAAAACTGAAAAGCAACATGAAGGGGCAGATCATGGCCATCTCGGACAAGATTCTCCTGAGGAAGAGAGCGCTGATCGAACCATCAATGATGAACTCAAGAATATGGCTCAGATTGAACCGCATCTCGCCGTATGAGAATGGACTTGTTCAATTGTCTCTCTTTTAGTTATAATTCGTCGAACTCAGGTTATATTTGGAGCCAATTGCCGAATACCGGCCAAAGAGGAATGGGAAGAACTCTGGAATGATTGTGAACGAGAAGAAAAGCTTATCAACGGCCGGCTCGGCATTTTGCTCACAGACCCTGTCGCTTTCCTCCGCCCCCCCCCTGGGGAGAGCCGCCGTTCAATCTGTGAAAAGTCCCGGTTGGGCCCGCTATTTCAGGCGGCTGTTGTAGTGGGGGTGCACTTTTCCTTTGGAAATGTTCTGCAACTTGCCGGAGATCATTTTTTTCCGGACGGGGGCGGCGTGGTCGGTGAAAAGGTCACCTTCCAGGTGGGAGAGTTCGTGCTGGATCATCCGGCAGGCAAAATTGTCAAACTCCTCGGTGACTTCCTGCAGCTCTTCATTGTAGTAACGCACCGTCATCTTTTTGGGACGAACGATGTCGCAGTAGATGCCGGGGATGCTCAGGCAGCCCTCCGAGTAGGAGGTCTTTTCTTCGCTCTCGCTCACGATTACCGGGTTGATGAGGGTGCGGCGGAAGCCTTTGAGGTAGTCGTAAGTTTCCGACACGACGTCTCCGTCCACGATTACCACGCGGGTACTCACCCCTATCTGGGGGGCGGCGAGGCCGCAGCCGTCTGCCACCACCAGGGTGTCCTTGAGGTCCTTGATCAGGGCGGCGATGCCCTCTTTGTCGTTGAGGTCTGCGGGGGCGGCTGTTTGGCGCAGCACTTCTGCGCCGTAAAGGTAGATGGGTCTTATCATTTCTTTCTTCTTGTCTTGTTGCGGGACAGGCTTTCCGGGACGGCCGAAGGGTCGAAAACGGCGCTGCTGCCACTCATGCGGTCCAGATAGGACTGCAGGATAATGGCGGCGGATATCCTGTCCACCGATGCCTTGTCTTTCCGACGGGAGGCTTTCATCCCTCCGTCAATCATCACCTGATGCGCCAGAACCGAGGTGAAACGCTCGTCCTCCCGGGTGATCGGCACTTCGGGGAAGGCTTGGGCCAGGTTTTTCAGGAAGGCGTCCACATCGGCCCGGGCCTCGGACGGTCTGCCGTCCAGGTTTACCGGATAGCCTACTACAAAGCGAAGGATTCTCTCGGAGATGGCGTAATTTTTGAGATAATCTATTAACTTTGTAGAATCGATTGTATCCAGGGCAGAAGCGAAGATTCCCAGCGGATCGCTGACTGCGAGGCCGGTTCTCCGGCGTCCATAATCTATGCCGATGATTCTGTCCATACAATCGGCAAATATACGAATTTTTTATGGATAAACCCGATAAGAAACCCCGCAACTTCCGTATCACGATGGTGGATGCCGGTTCGCACGAGCGCCTGTGGAGCCTGCGGCTTTCACAAACCAACCTCCTGGTGGGCGGCATATCGGCGGTGGTGGTCTTGCTGCTGCTTGTGTTTTCGCTCATCGCTTTTACTCCTCTGCGCACGTTTATCCCCGGTTACCCGGATGCCAGTTCGCGTCGCCAGGCCGTTCAGAATGTCCTGAGGATAGATTCCCTCCAGACCCGCATCCTGCAGTGGGAACTGTACACGGAGAACTTGCGCAGGGTCGTGGCGGGAGAGGCCCCCATCCGGCTGGATACGCTCATTATCGGCAGTCAGGGGTCCCGTGCCGTATCGGATGCCCGCTATCTGGCCATCCGGGACTCTCTCCTGAGACTGGACGTGGCCCAGGAGGAACAGTTTGAGATTTCTGCCGGTGTCCGGCGCAACCTTCCCATCGAGGCTCTTTCCTTCTACACGCCGGTCAAGGGTGTAGTGACCAAAGCCTATGAGCGGCAGCATCCCTGGGTGGATGTGACGGCACCCGCCGGCACCACCGTGATGGCTGTCCTGGACGGGACGGTGGTCTATGCCGGGTGGGAGCAGGATACGGGATATTGCCTTATTCTCCAGCACGGGAGCGACCTTCTGTCGGTCTATAAGAACAACCAGAAGCTCCTGCACCGCAGTGGTGACGTGGTGAAGGCCGGTACGCCGGTGGCGATGCTGGCTTCCTCTTCTTCGCTGACCAAGGGAGACCACCTGCATTTCGAACTCTGGTACAAGGGTGCCTCGGTAGATCCGTCACAATACATAAAGTTTTAGCGCGGTATGAAACAGAAAAGCATTGCCATCCTGGGCTCTACGGGCTCTATTGGCACACAGACACTGGACGTTGTGCGTCAGTTCCCGGAACATTTTTCCGTTTTTATGCTGTCGGCCAACAACAGTGCGGAGCGGCTCATCGAGCAGGCCAGACAGTTCCGCGTACCCCACGTGGTCATCTGTAACCCGCAGAAGTATGAGCAGGTGAAGAGCGCCCTTCCCGGCGTTCAGGTGCACCTGGGCATCGAGGAGGCCTGCGACCTGGTCCAGGCTCCCGAGGTGGATGTGGTGATGGGCGCTATGGTTGGGTTCAGCGGGTTGAAGCCCACCCTTTCCGCCATCCGTGCCGGCAAAACCCTGGCCCTGGCCAACAAGGAAACCCTGGTGGCAGCCGGTTCCCTGGTGATGGGGGAGGCGGAGCGCTGCGGCGCGCGCATTTATCCGGTGGACTCGGAGCATTCCGCCATTTTCCAGTGCCTGGAAGGTGCGAAGGGGAATCCCGTGCACCGGATTCACCTCACGGCCTCCGGCGGCCCTTTCCGTACCTGGCCCCGCGAGCGGATTGCCCGTGCCACCCGGACCGAGGCCCTGAAGCATCCGAACTGGGAGATGGGTGCCAAGATAACCATAGACTCCGCCACGATGATGAACAAGGGCTTCGAGGTAATTGAAGCCAAGTGGCTCTTCCGGGTCCCCGCAGAGAAGATTCACGTGGTGGTGCATCCCGAATCCATCATCCATTCTATGGTAGAGTTTGCCGACGGGGCCGTCGTCGCCCAGTTGGGCAGCCCGGATATGCGCATTCCCATTTCACTGGCGATGAGTTATCCGGAGCGCCTTGCGCTGGACGGGAAGCGGCTGGATTTCGGCTCGATGGGCGGTCTGAGTTTTTTCGAGCCCGACCGGAAAAAATTCCCCTGCCTGCAGCTGGCTTTCGACGCCATCGGCCGGGGCGGTAACATTCCTTGCGCGATGAACGCCGCCAACGAGGCTGCCGTGGCCGCCTTCCTTTCCGGCGGCATCTCCTTCTATGACATCCCCCGGACGGTAGCTCGTGTGATGGATGGCGTGGATTTTGTAGAAAAGCCTGTGCTGGATGATATTTTCGCCACCCACCAACTGGCGTATCAGCTTGCTCAACAGTCTTTTCCGCACGTATGACGGTGTTTTTGAAGATATTGCAGCTTGTTCTGGCCCTTTCCGTCCTCATTCTCATCCACGAGGCCGGACATTTTCTGTGGGCGCGCATTTTCCGTATCCGGGTAGAAAAATTTTACCTCTTTTTCGATATGGGAGGCGTGAAGCTGTTCTCTACCCGTATGGCCTGGTTCAAGAAACTGGTGCCCTCGTCGGAGAAATGGGAAACCGAGTACGGGATTGGCTGGCTTCCGCTGGGCGGATACTGCAAGATTTCCGGAATGATAGACGAGTCGATGGACACGGAGGCCCTTAGGCAGGACCCCCAGCCCTGGGAGTTCCGCACCAAGCCGGCCTGGCAGCGCCTTTTCGTGATGAGCGGCGGCGTGCTCAACAACTTCTTTCTGGCCATTGTGCTGTTTATCGCCATTCTGGCCGCATGGGGTGACAATTATATGCCCAACGAAAGCCCGGTTTACGTCAATGAACTGGGAGAACGGCTGGGTTTCCGCACCGGAGACCGCATCCTCCTGTACGACGATTATGCTCCTACGGATTTCCTGAATCTCCAGGCCGATCTGGCTCGCCGTCAGGTGCAAAAGGCCACGGTCCTTCGAGGAACGGATACCCTGGCGATTTATATCGACCAGTCCCTGACGGGAGAAATCCTGAATACCCCCGGAATGTTCGACATTGCCCTCCCTTTCGTGGTGGACAGCGTGATGCTCTCTTCGCCCAACCGGCTCTCCGGCATTCGGACGGGAGACCGCATCGTCGGGGTGTGCGGAATGGAAACCCCCTATCTGCAGGATGCCCAGAAGCTGCTTCGCGCGCATCCCGGAGAAAGCCTTCCGGTGGCGGTTGTCAGGGCGGGGGACACCCTTTCGCTGACAATGCAGGTGGATACCCTGGGAATGCTCGGGGTCTTTTTCCGCAATCCGTCCCTCAAGCACCGGGACTATTCTCTGCCGCAGGCGGTACCGGCCGGCTGTTCCCTTGCATGGAGCACCGTCACGGGATACCTGAGAGACCTCCGGCTGGTGGCTACTCCCTCTACCGGCGCCTATAAGTCGGTAGGCAGTTTCGTCGCCATCGGCCAGGTGTTTCCCGCTTCCTGGAACTGGCACCAGTTCCTGTATATCCTGGCGCTGCTGTCCATTATGCTGGGGGTGATGAACCTCCTGCCCATTCCGGCGTTGGACGGCGGGCACATCGTTTTCTGTCTGTACGAGATGATTACCGGGCGCAAGCCCGGCGACCGTTTCCTCACCGTCGCCCAGGTTATCGGTATGCTCCTTCTGTTGCTGCTGATGTTCCTGGCCTTCGGCAATGATATTTCACGACTAATTCACTGATGAGTATGAAAATTCGCAGTATCCTGGCCCTGACGGCCTGCCTTCTGGCCCTTACCGCCTGCAAGAGTGGCAACAAGAAGACTTTGCTTCCCAACGTGAGCGGAAAGGCTGGCGAAGTTCTGGTAACTATCGAACGGGAAGAGTGGGAAGGGAATCTGGGTGTCGCCATCCGCGAAGCCCTGGCTTCCGACACCCCGTACCTGGCCCAGCGGGAGCCGCTGTTTGCCCTTTCCAATGTTCCTCCGGGAAGTTTCAACAATATGTTCAAGATGCACCGCAACCTGCTGCTGGTCAACATCAATCCGCAGAATACCGCCAGCGGTGTGGTGTATAAAAACAATGTATGGGCACAGCCCCAGGCCGTAGTGCAGTTGAACGCCGTCACGGCGGAAGAGGCCCTGGAACTGTTCGGGGAGGCTTCCTCCGTCGTGGCCGAATTCTTCGAGCAGGCGGAGCGGGACCGCATTATCGCCAATTCCAAATTATACGAAGAGCGTGCCCTGGCGGATCCCGTCAAGAAGGTGACCGGCGGCGTCCTGCATATTCCCTCCGGCTACCGCTGCCGCAAATTCACGGACGATTTCGTGTGGATTGCCGACGAAAAGCAATATGTCCAGCAATACGTGATGGCCTACCGTTACCCGGCTCATCGGGAAGACGTCTTCACGCTGGAGAATATAATCCAGGAGCGCAACCGCGTGATGAAGGACAATGTGCCCGGAACGTTCGAAGGCTCCTACCTGACCACTTCATCGGCCCAGGAACCCACCACACGCTCCCTTCGCTACCGTGGCCGCGCTTTTATGGAAACCCGCGGATTCTGGGAGGTTCAGGGAGACTTTATGGGCGGTCCTTTCGTGTCCCATTCCTTCTATAGCAAGGACGGGAAGGACATCATTGTCCTGGAAGCCTTCGTGTTTGCGCCCCGATACGACAAGCGCCAGTATCTGAGGCAGGTGGAGTCCCTCCTTTATTCTTTTGAATGGGATTCCGAAATGGCGGACGAGTAGGCCGTGAAATCCATTCTCAAAATCCTTCTTCTGGCCTTTTCCGCGATGCTTCTTTCCTGTCAAGAGAAGGAGCGGGAGGGAGATGAACCCGTAAAGCCGGAAGAGGTAAAATTACAGATTCTGCTGGCCGATGATGCCTTCCGCACCCTCAGGCCCGGTGAAACCCTTCAAGTCGCTTACGAAGTGAAAACGCCGGCCGATGTGGCCTATACGCTGTTTTCGTTCCAGCCCGAGGGATGGACAGTGTTCATTTCCACACCCGTCGGGAACAAGGGAGAAATAAGCGTTTCACTTCCGGCTGATGCCTCTGCCGGAAGGATTATGCTTGTGGCCGGCGGCAGTGACGGCAGCTGCTTTGTCAAGGTGCTGGGCGTCGGCGTCGGCAATGACGGAACGGTGGAGGCGTACGAGGCGGTGGACGCATCCGGCGGCACGCTGGAACTGCCTTCCGGAGCGGGTACAGTCCATATTTCCTCATCGGAAGACTGGATCTCCGTGAAGGGGAGACAACTGCTTCTCTCACCCAATACCACTTATGATTCCCGGGAGGCCCTGGTGAGTTTTTCCGTTGACAGGCGGGAATGCGAGCTCACCCTGGTCCAGGCCCAGAAGGATGCCATTGTTCTGGCAGCCAATGAATTGCAGGCTGCTGCCGCCGGAGAAACGCTGGAGTTCGTAGTCCGGGCTAATGTGGATGTCCAGGCACAGTGCAGTGATACCTGGCTCAAGCTGCTTCCTTTTACTAAGGGGCTGGAAGACAGGTTGTTCCGGATAGAAGTATCCCCCAACGACACCGAGGAAATCCGTTCGGCGGTCATTTCTTTCTCTTCCGGTGGCGCTTTAAAGCAGGATCTTACCCTTACCCAGGTGCCCCTGCCATCCGTCCACGCGGGGGATTTCCAGCTGTTGACCGACGCTTCCATCCTGGAAGCCGGAGACCTTCTCCTGATTGTCAACGGGACGGGCACGATGGCAATGGGTGCCCAGACCGACTATTATCGTTCTCCGGTTGCCGTTGAACCGGTAGGGGATGTCATCAGCCATCCGGAGAAGAATGTGGCGGTGGTTACCTTGGGCGGGGAACCCGACGCCTGGCTGCTGGGCGTTACGGGAGGGTATTTGTCGGCCCAGTCAGAGGCAAAGAACCAACTTCTTACGGTGGCGGATCCCACGGCTTATGCCTTGTGGACCATTGAGGTCGATCAGACGGGAACGGCCGTCGTCAAAGCCCGCGAAGGCAGTCGGAACCGCCTGTGCTACAATACGCGGGACGTCCGTTTCAACTGTTACCGTTCCACGTCCGACAATGTGACCGATGTCACCCTCTATCACAAGCCGGTCAATGCCCGGTCCATTACGGACAGGGAGGATCCCGGTGTCTATCTGGGAGGCCGGAACGTGCGTATCTACACCCCCGGAACCGACCAGCAGCTGCGTTCCTATCTGGGAAAGCGCCTGGAGTATGTCCTGTTGAACCCCGACCGGAGTGAACAGATTGTGGTAAGCGGCTACCGGGAAGGGATGAAGGAAGGAGACGCCGCAACGGTCCACATCCTGTGGAAGCAGGGATGGCACGAGGTGCTGTCCAGGGAGTATGCCTGGACTGTCCGCAAGGAAGAGAACGGGAAGGTGTGGCTCGGAGATGCGGACGGCTGCGGGGTTATCATCAGAAAGTAGGAGCCTATGAGAAAGATATCGCTGCTTCTTGTGTTTTTGGTCCTGTCCCTTTTTGCCGATGCCAAACCGGCCAGGCCGGGCTTTTTCCGCTATGTTCAGCCGGACGGCAGCACCGTACTGATCCGGCGCCACGGGGACGAGTGGGGACACTGGAGCACCGATGACAAGGGCCGTGTGGTGGAGAAGGGGGCCGATGGCTTTTATCGGCCCGTAGAGGGAATGACGCAGACAAAAGCCGCGCAGGGAGCCGCTTTCCGGCGCGAGGCCGCCCGCCGGCAGAGCGCATCGGTCCCGTCCAAAGCCCCGCTTGCCGTGGGGCGGAAAAACTTCCTTCTGATCCTGGTCGAGTTCAGCGACCTGGCGTTCACTCTGCCTTCCCCTCACGAGACGTTCGACCGTCAGATGAACCTGCAGGGGTATTCGGCCAATGGGGCCAGCGGCAGTGCCAGAGACTTCTATTACGAGAATTCGCACGGCGTTTTCGATCCTGTGTTCGATGTTCTGGGTCCGGTGAAACTGGACAAGGAGATGGCCTATTATGGGAAAAACAACAAGAACGGACATGAAGATAAAGCCCCCGAGGCGGTACGCGACGCCCTCCTCAAGCTGGACGGAGAGGTCGATTTTTCCCGCTACGATCTGGACGAAGACGGATGGGTGGACCTGGTATATATGATTTATGCCGGGAAGGGCGAGGCTGACGGAGGGGACGACGACTCCATCTGGGCCCATCAGTGGGATTTGAGATCCGTCGGAATCGACCTTTCCCTGGATGGGAAAAAGCTGGGCCGATACGCCTGCAGCCCGGAGCTGCAGAGGGACGGCTACATTGACGGCATCGGGTCCGTCTGCCACGAATTCGGCCACGCCTTGGGCCTCCCCGATTTTTACGACACGGATTACGATCTCAACGGCAAGTCCAGAACCCTGCTGGAATATTCTACAATGGATTCCGGCTGCTATAACAACGACAGTCGCACCCCGCCGTTTTTCAATATCGAGGAGCGCGTGATCCTGGGCTGGCTGGAGGAGTCTGCCATCCGGGAGTTCCCTGAGGATGGAGTGTACACGCTGGAGACAGTGGACGACAATGTGGCGTACAAAATCCCTACCGATATGGAGGGAGAGTATTTTGTCGTGGAATGCCGTACCCGTACAGCCTGGGACCGGTATATTCCCTCGCCGGGCCTTTTGGTGTACCACGTGGACAAATCGGAAAGGCAGGTGAAGATTCTGGATTCCTGGGGCCAGGAGAAGTATTCCGTTGCAAAGGTCCTGTGGGAAGACTGGCGTACAGACAATGCCATCAACGAGAACGGAGAGCATCCCTGTTTTTATGTGGAAGCCTCGTCGGCTCCCGGAGACGTTTCCTTCGGGATGAAGTTCCGAAGCGAGTACGGCCGGTACTTCGACCCGCAGTACAGCGACTGTCTTCCCTTCCCGGGAAGGGACAAGGTAAGGGAGTATGTTCCCGTGAGTTGGAACAGGGTCTATTCGCGTGTGAAACTTTCCGAAATCGACTTCGTTTCCGGCAAGGCGACCTTCCGTGTCCAGGGCGTTTCCGCCAGCCTTCTGAACCATCCTTTCATTGCCAATCCGGGGAAGGGAGTGTATTCTGCCGGCGAGCGCTTCCAGCTGTCGCTGGTTCTCCCGGACGGGTATGTTGCCTCGGAAGTAAGGTGGCTTTTTGATGGAAAAACCGTCCCTGAAGGCTTTGTCATCCTCTCTGCCGGTCGCCATACCGTGGAGGCGCAGCTGAGCACGGAAGGGGGAAGGAAAGATACGGTAAGCCTGGAAATAGAGGTAAAGTGAAAAAGATTCCAAAATAATTTTGGATGCTGAATTTTTTTTCTTACCTTTGCAGTCCCAAGTTTGGTGGGTTCGTATAACGGTTAGTACTCAGGATTTTCATTCCTGCAATAGGAGTTCGATTCTCCTACCCACTACCAGATATAAAAAAGTAAAATAATGGCAAACACTAAATCCGCCGCACGTGCCGCCCGTCAGAGCGAGCGTCACCGCCTGCATAACAAGTATTATGCAAAGACCACGAGGAACGCCATCCGCGACCTCCGCAACACAACAGACAAGGCAGCAGCCCAGGAGAATGCTCCCAAGGTCTATGCCATGATTGACAAACTCGCCAAAATCGGGGTTATCCACAAAAACAAAGCGGCCAACCTCAAGAGCGGTCTCCAAGTGTATATTAACAAGCTCGCTTAAGAGCTTGTTTTTTATCGGGATGTAGCGCAGTTGGTAGCGCACTACGTTCGGGACGTAGGGGTCGCTCGTTCGAGTCGAGTCATCCCGACACATCAAGAAGCCAGGCACCTTGCCCGGCTTCTTTTTTTGTCCGTGAAGGAAGGAGGGGGGATAAAAAAACACCGGCATTGCTGCCGGTGCTTGGGAGCTCCCCCTGTTGGACTTGAACCAACGACCCTCTGATTAACAGTCAGATGCTCTAACCAACTGAGCTAAGGAGGAATTTTCCGCTATTTCCGTAACGGGATTGCAAAGGTACAATCTTTTTTGGATTCTCCAAAGGTTTTACTGAAAAATTTACAAAAGATTTATCTTACCGGATTTTTTGTATATTTGTAAAATAAACCAGCAATTACACAGTAAGATGGATATCGACCTCCTTGCCAGAATGGTGAAAGAAGTGGTGATGGATCACGACAGTGTCACGCTTCCCGGTGTAGGTTGTTTTGTGACGGAACTTGTCCCGGCTGCCTTTGCCGACAGGGGGTACACCATCTTGCCGCCGTACCGGCGTTTGTATTTTACGCCCAAGCAGGGGGAGGACAGCTATCTGGTGGATTTATACGCCAAGGCCAATTCCGTCCCCAAGGCTGATGCCAACCGCATTCTCACCGACTTCCTTGCAGAGATGAAGGAGGTGCTCAAGGTGAAAAAGACCATCATTTTCCCGGGTCTGGGACGCCTGAGGGCCACCCGGGAGAATCATTTCTTTTTCGTGGCCGATGAGGACCTGGATATCTATCCGTCCGGATTCGGCCTGCAGCCCATCTCCCTGAAGACCCATGAGGAGACGAAGGAAGAGGTGGAGCAGGCGGTTTCCACCCTCGCCGAAATCCTGATCGCAGAGCCTGAGCCGGTCCCCGAGCCTGAGCCGGTCCCCGAGCCAGAGCCGGTCCCCGAGCCTGAACCGGTTGCTGATCCCGAACCCGCCCCCGAGCCAGAGCCGGTCCCCGAGCCTGAACCGGTTGCCGATCCCGATCCCGAATCCGCCCCCGAGCCTGAATCGGTCGCCGATCCCGAACCCGCCCCCGAACCGGTCGCCGAACCGAAAAAGAAGGGGAAGGCGGGGAAGGTGATTCTGCGTTTTCTGCTGGTGCTGCTGATCGTTCTGGCCGTTTTGGTGATAGCCCTTGCGGTGCTGGGCCGGGTGGCCCCGGAGTGGCTGGATTCTTTCCTGTATTCGGCCGAGGAGCTTGAAATTCTCCACAAATAGTGTTAACTTCGCGGACCCTAAACCGAGCGATATGAAACCTGTGAGCCGTGAAGGTTATAAGTTCCGTCAGGATGTTTGCATCCCCTGCTATCAGACCAGCGACAAAAGCCTCCTGAGGCCGTCTGCTTTTATGGACCTGGCCCAGGAGATAGCTTACTGGGCTGCAGAGGAACTGGGTTTCGGTTACGATACGCTTCATATCCACCATACGGCCTGGGTGCTCAGCCGGATGCACGTCCGTTTCCAGAAACCGGTAGCCTGGAGAGACCCGATTGTCCTGTACACCTGGCACAAGGGGGCCGGCGGTCTGTTTTATCTCAGGGACTTCGACCTCCGGAACGGGTCGGGGGAGTCCTGCATTGCCGCCACGAGTTCCTGGGTAGTTATTAACGAGGAAACCCGCCGCCTGGTGCGTCCCGAGGAGATGGAGCACCTCCTGGACATAGACTATGACGTGGAAGACGCCGTTGCTGAGCAGGCTCCCAAAATCGTCCTTCCCAGGGGCGTGGAGCCCGAGCGTGCCGGAGAGCACGTCGTGGCCTACTCGGACATCGACCTTATCGGCCATACCAACAATGCGCGCTATGTGGTGTGGGCTATGGATTGCCTGCCCCTGGATCAGGCCGAAATGCCCCTGAAGGATTTGTACATCAATTTCAACAAGGAAACCAAAGCCTGCGAAACGGTGGCCCTTTTCCGCCTCAAGGAGGGAAACACCTGGTATGTGGAAGGCCGTGTGGAAGGGAAATCCTGCTTTGTGGTAAAAATGGAGTTCTAGGATGAAAGATTTGTTTTTTGGATACGGAATCGCCCATTCCATCATGCTGCTGGCTTTTGTAATCGGAGCCGGCATTTTCCTGGGACGCTTCAAGGTCAAGGGAATCTCTCTGGGCTCCACCTGGATTCTGTTTCTGGGCATCCTTATGGGACATCTGGGCTTCAAGGCCGACCTGGACCTCCTCCATTTCGTGAAGGAGTTTGGCCTAATCCTCTTTGTCTTTTCCATCGGCCTGCAGGTAGGCCCCGGTTTCTTTCATTCGTTCAAAAGCGGCGGGGTGAAGATGAACCTGCTGGCTGCCATGTGTATTCTGCTGGCGGTGGCGGTTACCTGGGTCATTTCCCTTGCTGCGGGAGAGGACCTTGGCATTATGACGGGAGTGATGTCCGGCGCCGTTACCAATACGCCCGGCCTGGGTGCCGCTCAGCAGACGTATATCGACGTGTCCGTAGCCGGCGGTACCAGCGTTCTGGCGGCCGGGGAAGCCTCCGAGCTCCTGGCATCGGCCTATGCCGTGGCCTATCCGATGGGTGTTATCGGCGTCATCCTTGTCATCCTGCTGGGCAAGGCGCTTTTCCGGATAGACCCGCAGAAGGAACTAGACCGGCTCAAAGCCCAGGATGACGCTGTGGACAAGGCCCGGCGAATGCACGTGGCCGTCGAGAATCCCGCCATTTTCGGGCAGAAGTTGAAAGAAATCCTCCGGGAATTCGGGGGCGATTTTGTGGTGTCCCGCATCATGAAGGGAGAGGAGATTCTTTCCCCTACCGGAGAGACCGTTCTGGAAGAAGGGGACAAGCTGCTTGTCGTTACATCCCAGCACGAGGTGGACAAAATCCGCATCCTTTTCGGCCAGGAGGTTCTTATGCACCAGACCGACTGGCTGGAGAAAGATCACAATATGGTCACCCGCCGGATTGTGGTCACCCAGAGCGCTCTTACCGGTAAGAAACTTAAGGAACTGGCCTTCCGCAGCGCCTATGGCGTCAGTGTCACGCGGGTTATCCGTGCCGGTGTGGAACTGGTGGCCAGCCCCAACCTGTACATCCAGATGGGAGACGGTCTGATGTGCGTGGGCACGGAAAAGAATATCGAACACCTGGCACAGAGGGTGGGAAACTCCAACGATGCCTTGAACAAGCCCAATCTGGTTCCCATCTTCCTGGGAATCGTGGTGGGCATCATCTTCGGATCTCTGCCCATCCGTTTCCCCGGCATTCCCCAGGCCATCAAACTGGGACTGGCCGGCGGCCCGCTCATCATTGCCATCCTGCTGGGGCACTTCGGCCCCAAGTATAAAATCACCACGTACACCACCACCAGTGCCAACCTGATGATTCGGGAGATTGGCATCTCCCTTTTCCTGGCGGCGGTTGGCATCGGTGCCGGAGACAAATTTTGGGACTCCATCGTGGGTGGCGGTTACTGGTGGATTCTTTACGGCACCCTCATTACGATGATTCCGGTGGCAATCACTTTTGTGGTGGCCCGTGCGCTGTGCCATCTTAATTTCTACCAGATCTGCGGCCTTGTGAGCGGTACCTGCACCAACCCCCCGGTGCTGGCCTTTGCCCAGGGAATGTACGGCAGCGACTACACTTCCGTGAACTACGCAACGGTTTACCCCCTGGCCATGTTCCTGCGGGTTCTGGTGGCCCAGCTCCTGATTCTGATAGCCTTGGCGTAGCGATATGATGGACTTGATCTACCCCCTGGACCCGGCCCCCGTCTATCCGCGCCCGTCCATTCACAGGCCCGGAAAGCAAGCAGTCCCCCAGGGAGAGATGTTCCCGCTGGTGGAACCCTCCGGCCTGGTGTACGGGCAGGCCGCTCGCCAATGGTGCCACGGCGGCTCCCGGGCCCTGCACGCGGTGGTCCACCTTCACATTATGGACCGTTTCGGCCGGCTTTACCTGCAAAAACGCGCCCCGGACAAGGATTTTCTGCCCGGCTACTGGGACACGGCCGTTGGCGGACACGTCACTTACGGAGAACGGGCCGAGGAAGCGCTCTACCGCGAGGCGGCCGAGGAACTGGGGCTGTACGCATTCAACTCCCATCCCCTGGAATCGTATGTGTACGAGAGCGAGAGGGAGCAGGAGTTGATTTTTGTCTATGCCTTGATAGGCCACCCCGAACTGAATCCCGACATGGCCGAGGTGTCGGAAGGGAAGTGGTGGGACCTGGAAGAATTGGAACAGGCCTGGGACCGGGACATTCTCACGCCCAACTTCCAGACCGAGTTCCGGCGCATCAAGGACAGATTGCTGGCTCTCCTGTAGGATTTTCCCCCAAAAAGCCTTAACTTTACAAAGTTATGGCAACAGATATCGACAAATTTGTGCACGACCAGTTGTCGGTTTGGCCGGCGGTGGCGGCGAAGTACCGCGCCCTCAAAAGCGCCCGTACCCGTACCCTGCCCCAGGGCGGCATCCTGGTCACCCTGCAGTCCAATCCCGGAAGGCTGCCCATCTTCGACCATGGATGTCCGTTGTGCGAGGAGAACTATATGGAGCACCAGCACACCCTCCCTTTCGAAGGACGCAAAGGGCGCAAATACAATATCCTGGTGAACCGGGCCCCGATCTTCCCCAATCATCTGGTGATTACGCGCGATATCCACACCCCGCAGACCATCTGGCACCGCTTCCCGGATATGCTGGACCTGGCGGCTCAACTGGACCGGTACATCGTTTTCTACAACAGCCCCAACAGTGGAACTTCGGTTCCCCAGCATGCCCATTTCCAAGCCTGTCCCAAGGGATATATGCCCCTGGAACGCGTTATGGAGCGCCTTCTGCGTACGGTTGCCGGTGGAAGTGTTCCGGAAGAACTGGAGTTCATCGATACGGTGCGGGATGCGCAGCTGTACCATTACAAGCGCTTCAACCGTGGCATTTTTATGCTCCGCGCCAAAACCGCCAAATCGATGGCCAAGCTCTTCTATCGGCTCCTGGACTGCCTGAACTTGTTGGCCGAAGAGACCGAACCGCGCTTCAACGCCTTCACGTATTGCAGCGAAGGAGAGTTCCGGGCGCTGGTATCGCTTCGCGGCGCTTCCCGTCCCCGCTGCTATTATGCGGAAGGGGAGGAGCGTTTTGCCCTCACCCCCGGAGCGGCCGATATGGCGGGCTTCGTGGTGGTTCCGGAAGAGGGGGATTTCGACCGTCTGAACGCCGCCGTCCTGCAGGAAATCTATCAGGAGGTGAGTCTGTCGGAGGCGGAGGAAAAGCGGCTTTTGTGGCGCCTCGTCCGCACTCAGCCTAAGGTGGAGGTGGGCATCTGCGCCGCCAGGGAGATCGATTTTGAGATCATCTCCGACGGAGCCGGTCCGCAGAAGGTGAGCTACCGGGAAGGAAAGATAGACTACAACGGGGTCCTGTACGACGAACTGGTTTTCGAGGCGGTCACCATTTCTACACTTTTCGCAGAACCCTCCTTTATCCTGTACGGGGAGGGGGGAGTGCGCCGCTATGCCGGCACCCTCAAGCTGATGGCCGATAAGGGCCGGGTGGAGGCCGTGAATATCCTGGGGGCCGAGGATTACCTGCTGAGCGTGATTTCCCTCCTCCCGCCCGGGCAGCGCCGGCATGAGGTCATCTCCATCCGCCGCTCCCTGACGGAGCAGGTGGCCCGGCGCCGGGAGGGACGCCTGCGCACCGATGGCCCGGAACTTGTGAATACACCGGAGGTGGTTACTTACCTGGAACACAGGCCCTCCGGCATCGGCACGGAGCAGGACAGTCCGATACACGGTCGATACGACGTCTGCGCGTCGGAGCACTGCTACCGTTATGAAGGCCTTACGCCTGCGGCCGATGCCAACGCCCGCGCCGTCATAGATGAAACCTGGGGACAGACAGAATAAGACAGTTATGGCAACGATTGGCATATTCGATTCCGGCTGCGGAGGCCTTTCGGTCTATCGGGAACTTGTGAAAGTGCTCCCCAGGGAGCAGTATCACTACTTTTCCGACAACGCCCATTGCCCGTACGGGGAGAAATCGGCCCTGTATATCCAGCGGCGCGGACGTTTCATTACGGAGTTCCTCCTGGACCGGGGTGCCGATATCATCGTGGTGGCCTGCAACACCGCCACTGCGGCGGCCATCGCCACCCTTCGGGCGGAGTACCCGGACGTCCCCTTCGTGGGGATGGAACCTGCCGTCAAGCCGGCCGCCCTGGGCACCCGCAGCGGCGTTATCGGCGTCCTGGCCACGGCGGGCACCCTAAAAGGGTCCAAGTACCTCAATACCAGAGGCTTGTACGAGGACGACGTAACCATTGCGGAACACGTGGGTCAGGGCTTTGTGGAACTGGTGGAGAAGGGGATACTCGACGGCCCCGAAGCGGAATCCGTCGTGCGCGCTTCCCTGCAACCCCTTCTGGAAACCGGGGCCGACACCATCGTCCTCGGCTGTACCCATTATCCTTTCCTGCAGGGGGTGATCCAGCGCCTGGCCGGTCCCTCCGTCCGGGTGATAGATCCCGCTCCCGCCGTGGCCCGGCAGACCGTCCACGTCCTGGAGCAGCGCGGCATCCCTACCGGAACAGGCCCGTTTTCCGTCAAACTCCACTCCTCCGGAGACCCCGCCGCACTGAACTATATCTTTTCCCTCATCATATAATCCTCTGCGCAAAAGTGCAGACGATTTTTAACAAACAATTGATTTACAACAAAATGCGATTTATTGTTACATATCTTCTCGGGACGATGCTGATGTTGCTGCCTTTGCAGGGGCAGGTTCTGACCGGAATCGACGTGCTGGAGCGCGGCGGATTCGAGCCGCTGAAAGGGAAGCGCGTGGGATTGGTCACCAACCCCAGCGGTGTGAACCGGAACCTCCGTTCCACCATCGATATCCTTTTCGAGGCGCCGGAAGTGAATCTGGTCGCCCTGTACGGACCCGAGCACGGCGTCCGGGGGGACGCCTATGCCGGAGACCACGTGGAAAGCGGCAAGGACCCCAGGACCGGCCTTCCTGTCCATTCCCTCTACGGGAGCACCCGGGAGCCTACGCAGGAGATGCTCAAGGGAATAGACATCATGGTGTACGACATTCAAGATGTGGGCGTGCGCTGCTACACCTTCATCTCCACCCTGGGCCTGGTGATGCGCGCCTGTGCCCGGGCCGATGTGGAGGTCCTCGTCCTGGACCGTCCCAACCCCCTTGGCGGCTACAAGGTGGAAGGCCCGCTGGTGGAGGACGGCTATTATTCCTTCGTGAGCCAGTTCCACATTCCCTTTGTCTATGGCCTCACGGTGGGAGAGCTGGCCGGGCTGATCAATGAGGAAGGCCTGAACAAAGGCCAGAAGGGAGACCAGAAGCACCTCAAATGCCGGCTGAGTGTGATACCTATGCGGGGCTGGCAGCGTTGGATGAAATTCCGCGACACCGGGCTGCCCTGGATTCTTCCTTCCCCCAACATCCCGTCTATGGAAAGTGCCCTGTGCTATGCCAGTTCGGGCATTTGCGGAGAATACGGCTACCTGAATACCGGCGTGGGTTATACCATCCCTTTCCAGACCTTCGCTGCAGAATGGATCAATGCCGATGCCCTCAAGGACCGCCTGGACAGCTATGCCCTTCCCGGAGTGGCTTTCCGCACCATCCATTATAAACCCATTTCCGGCTCCCTGCAGGGGAAGCTCGTCCACGGCGTGCAGTTCTTTTTTACCGACTTTGAATCGGCCCCGGTTTCCCTTCTTCAGTTCTACGTGATGCAAGCGGTGCAGGAACTCTGGCCCTCGCGCAATCCCTATCCGCTCAAGAAGACGCGGATGCTGGACATCGTCTGTGGTACGGATTATGTAAGGACTACTTTTGGAAAGCGACTGAAAGCGGCCGACATCGTTGATTACTGGAACAAGGATACCGAAGATTTCAAAGCGCTTTCCAAACACTATTACTTATACCGTTAACCCTAAAAACGAAGATGCTATGAGACGTTTAACCACCATTGCCACCTCCCTGACGCTGGCTTTTGCCCTGCTCACGGCACCTGATATGCTGGCCCAGTCCCGTTCTACGGGCGGCAGCACCACCACCCGGTCCAATTCCGGTTCCACTACCCGTTCTTCCGGGACTACTACCCGTTCTTCCGGAACCACCACCCGTTCCTCCACCACGACAACGGTGACCCATACTACCGGTACGCCTGTTCGCACGTCGGCCCAGCAGGACCGCCGTTCCACCACTTCTGCCAGCCGTTCTTCCGGCAGCAGCCAGCAGCAGACCACCCGCTCCTCCTCTTCCGGCAGCAGCGTCACCCGCTCTACCGGCAGCAGCACGAGCGGTGCCGGTACCAGCCGTTCTTCCGCTACCACCACCCGCTCCTCGTCTTCCGGCAGCTCCCCGGCCGCGCAGAGCGCTTCCTCCTCCGGCACTACGGTAAGGTCTTCCGGCCAGTCCCGCAGCGGCCAGAGCACCAGCCAGCCTGCCCAGTCCGGTGCTTCGGTGTCTTCCTCCGGCATTTCCCGTACGGCGGCCTCCGGCGGTACCCCGGTCAGCGGCACCACCGTCCGCTCTTCCAACGTGAGCCGCTCCGGACTCACCTCCAACGCTTCGTCCAGTGAAAGCAGGGCCGTCCAGCCCACTTACCGGGACGATGGCTACAACTACCGTTACAGCGACGATATGCGCGTGGACGATCGGCACAATATGTACCGCATCCCTCCGCGTCACCGCGACCCTATGCCCTGGGACCGTCCTGGCTATTTCTGGGGCGACCACCCGCACTATTACGGATACCGCATCCACACTCCTCCGCCCAGTTGGCGCCGTTTCACACACTGGGGCATCGACTATTACTATTACAACGGTATCTACTACCGTCCTTTCGGCGGGGTGTATGTCGTCTGCCGTCCTCCGTTCGGCACTACGCTGGAGGCGGCCATCAACCGGGCCATTTTCCGGGCGGTCACCTTCGCCTACTACTGCGATACCTATCGCACCTATAGCCGTACCTTCGACTACTACAGCGTAATTGCCCGGCAGAACCTCATCATCGCCCAGCAGAACGCCCGCCTCATCGCGCGTAATACCAGTTATGCCCTCAACGCCAACCGTGCACTTTCCGCCTATGAGCTGGCCGAGAAACTGGGCCTTGTCCAGAGCTATGCCTACGCCAATTCCGAGTACTTCTACCAGGACGGCGTGTTTTACAGCGTCTCCGCTTCGGGGGTCTATTCCACCATCGTGCCGCCCGCCGGCGCCCTGGTCTCCTCCCTGCCGGACGACTACGAAATCATCGTGATGAACGGGGTAGAATACTATCTGGTGGACAACACTGTCTATCGCACCACCCTCTTCGAAGGCGTTCCCTACCTGGAGGTTCTGGGCCAGATGTACGGTTCCCTGTACAGCCAGTACAACGTCTATCGTTAATGGATGAAATCTGTTTTGAAATAACGGGTCTGATTATTTCAAAACAGATTTTTTCATGGAAAGAGCAGAAAGTGCCGATAGCTCCTCTTTTTTTGCTACCTTTGCATCCATGATTACACTGGAACAGATAAAGGAATTGCAGGAGCGGGTGAAAGGCCTGGAAAGCTGCTTGGACATAGCCGCCAAGCGGAAGGAAGTGGCAGCCAAAACGCAGGAAACCCTTGCGCCGGACTTTTGGGGAGAACCCAAGGCCGCGGAGGCTTTCCTCAAGAAACTCGCAAGCGTAAAGTCCTGGGTAACGGATTTCGATAAAGCCCAAGGCCAGGCCGATGATCTGGAAGTCCTTTACGACTTTGCCCGCGAAAGCCTCTCCGGTCACGAGGAAGAGGCTATGGAAACGGCTGAAACCCAGGAGCTTGAGGAAGCCTTTGGGCAGGCCCTGGAGGCTGTAGAGGCCCTGGAACTTCGCAATATGCTGGGCGGGGAAGGAGACAACCTGGGCGCCGTGCTCACCATCAATTCCGGCGCCGGTGGCACCGAGGCCAACGACTGGAGTTCCATGCTCATGCGCATGTATCTCCGCTGGGGAGAACGCAACGGCTACAAGATGACGGTCACCTCCCTCCTCGAGGGCGAAGAAGCCGGCATCAAAAGCACCACCATCGAAGTGGAAGGAGATTACGCCTACGGCTACCTGAAGGCGGAAAACGGTGTGCATCGGCTGGTACGCATCTCTCCCTTCAATGCCCAGGGAAAGCGCCAGACCACCTTTTCCAGCGTATTCGTGTATCCGCTGGTAGACGACAGCATCAACATCGAGATCAACCCCTCAGACCTGGAGTGGGATACCTTCCGCAGCGGCGGCCACGGTGGCCAGAATGTGAATAAAGTGGAAACCGGTGTCCGCGTGCGGCATCTCCCCTCCGGCATCACCGTCGAGAACACGGAAACCCGCAGCCAGCAGGACAATCGGCAGCGGGCCCTCCTTATCCTCAAATCCCGTTTGTACGACATCGAGCTTCGCAAACGGCAGGAAAAGCAGGCAGAGCTGGAAGGTCAGAAAAAGCGCATCGAGTGGGGTTCCCAAATCCGCAACTACGTGCTGCATCCCTACAAACTGGTAAAAGACCTTCGCACGGGCGTCAGCACGGCCGACACCCAGGGCGTCCTGGACGGAGACCTCAATGCCTTCATGAAAGCCTACCTCATGGGCACCGGCACCGCCGTCACAGACCCGGAAGACCTGGATTAAGGTTTAGGGGCATATACGCCCACTTCGGCAATAGCGAGAAGGCCTTCGAAGGAAGTGAAGCGCACTCGGACGGATTCCGCTGTCGTGGCCGGGAAGCGACAGAGGTGAACTTTCCCGGAGCCGGAAGCCTGCTCAAAAACGGCCTTCCAGGCCCCTTCCTGTAGCACTTCCACCGTAAAACCCTTCAGTTTGCACTCTCCTCCTGTGGTGATTACCACCATGGAAACGGGCGTGGCTACATCTAAATCGACCCGCCACCAGGGCGCTTTTACGACCGGGCTGGACTCCCAGCAGGTGCCGAAATTGTCGTCATTTGCCAGGTCCATCAGGAGGCAGTCTTCCGACCATGATGAGTCGCACGGCCGGCCTATGGCAAGATTGATGTCCGTGACGGGGGCGGGGGACTGCGGCACATCTACAAGGTGCCCGGTATTTTCCCAGATTTCCCCGATGCGCCGGAAAGCGGCTACGGCATTGGAGTCTATGAGGCCGTCCCGGTTGGGCGCGGCGTTGAGGATGTAGGTGCAGTAAGCGTTGTTGTAGGGGATGATGTTGTCCCGCACAATGGCATCCACGTCTTTGAGCTGGTCTGTAGGGAAGGATTCCTTCCAGAACCAGGTGCGCTGCAGCGGATAGCAGGCCATGGCCGGGAGGCGGTTGGTGCTGGCCGATATCCGCTCCCCGGCGCCCTGCTCGTAGCAGCGGATGTCGGAGTAGAAAAGGGCCTCCTGCGGGTATTTGGAGCCGTTGAGGTCCATGACCAGGCAGTTGGGCTGCAGGCTCTTGACGTAATGATAGATTTCCGGGAAGGAGACATCTTCATAGGAAATGCGGCCCCAGGGCGCGTCCCAGCCGTCGAACATGATGGTGTTCACCGGCCCGTATCCGGTAAGGAGTTCCCTGAGCTGAGCCTTGATGAATGCCGTCTTTTCCGCGGTGAAGGGCAGCGTATGGCGAATGCGGTGATGGGTGTCCAGAATGGAGAAATGGAACATCACTTGCATGCCGGCCTCCTGCAGGGCCTCCGTGAGCTCTTTGAGAACGTCCCTTCCCAGCGGGCTGTGCATTACGCTGTAGTCTGTGGTGGCGGTATTCCACATACAGAAGCCGGCGTGGTGTTTCACGCTCACGCAGATAAACCGGGCACCGGCGCTGCGGGCCGTTTCCACCCACTGGCGGGTGTCCAGCTTTACGGGGTTGAACACTTCCGGGCTCAGGTCCGGGTCTGTCCAGTCGGCCTCCTGGTAGGTGGGAAGGCCAAAGTGGATGAACATACCCAGGCGCAGATCCACGAATTCCTGCTGCAGCTGGTGCAAACTTTTAGGCTGGGCCGAAAGCGCCATGCAAAGGCTTCCGAGCAATAGGGCAAGGGACAGAAACTTCTTCATAGCACAAAGTTACAAGAAATAAACCGCTCCCGCAAGCTTCGGGTAGTGGTCCAAAAAATTACCGACTACCGTCAAAATCGGCCTTATTTGCGGGCTCAAAAAAGGACGGGCCCAGCTTTTGCTCCAAAAGGTGGAAGGAACGCAGAATTACCGAATTCCATGCCATTATGTGTGGTCCGGTGAGCATTTGGACCAAAGGGTTTCTGGCCACAGGATGGAGGATGACGGAGACCTGGTTTTTATGAAGGTATCTTTAAACGAGGCCTGTTCGCAGACTTCGGCCATGGACTGGATTCCACTGGAAAAAGTAAGAGAATTGTCTATTTGCAGGGACGAGTCTCTCCATATATCTCAACATATCTTTCGCTTTTTCCTGGAATTTTGTCCCGTTGAGGGAGAATCCGGTCTTCGGAAAAGGGTGACGGAAATGCTGGAGACGGTTAAAATTGACATTGCGAAGAAAGCATATATTGATGAGCTTCGGTGTTTTCTGGAAGGCGACGGCCGCCTGGGCCATGTGGCAGGGCAGCCCAATCCGGAACTAGTAAAATAAGGGCTAACCGCAAAATCTGGTTGGAACGCTCTATTTCAATGCCTTAGAAAAAAGGCTATCCGCAAACACTGGTTGGACTCCTACATGTTTTCGTTCTTTGCGAGGATATAGAGCAGGATTGGGCATAGTGACGAGATATGCCCACTTCCCGTCATACAAATCTGTGTAAAATGAGTGATATTTTGATTTGTATTTATTTTTGCATTATATTTGCAATACAAATTGAAACATTTTAGCTTTATGACCTCAATGACCATACGAGTGGACGAACAGCTTAAGCAGAGCTTTGATATCCTTTGCGACGAATTCGGACTTAGCAACAGCGCTGCCTTGAACCTGTTTATGAAGGCGGTTGTCCGTGAACGGAAGATTCCCTTTGAAATAAAAGCGGAATCGGAGTCGGATATCCGTAAACAAGGCTGGGATGCGTTTTTGCGCATGCGTGAGAGCGCCCAGAACGCGGGTATTGGAGATATGACCCTGGAGGAGATTAACGAGGAAATCGCGGCGGTTAGGGATGGCAAGTAAAGTTTTCGCGGTAATCGATACTAACGTTATCGTATCGGCCTTGATTACGAAGAAAGCAGAGTCTTATCCTCTCTCCGTTATGGCAAACGTCTATTCCGGAGTAATCATCCCCGTATTCAATGATGAAATCGTTGGCGAGTACCGTGAGGTTCTATCAAGGGATAAGTTTCATTTGAATCCAAAGGATGTTGATCAGGCTCTCAAAACGATAACCTGTTATGGGCTTTGCCTAGACAGGACCAAGGTGACAGACGAGGAATTTCCGGACCCCAAGGATACAGTTTTCTATGAAGTCAAGATGAGTAAGGAAGATGCTTATTTGGTGACGGGTAATATCAAACACTTCCCTAACAAGCCGTTTGTGGTTACGCCAAAGGAAATGATTGATATTCTTTCTGCAAAGGAAAAGAAGAAGCCCATAAAATTCGCTCCCTAGGCCTAAACCACTACGGCCGGGTGTTGGCAGATGGATTGAATCCTTTTGAACTTTGGTGGTTTTATGGAATTGTGATCAAAGGTTCCCCCAGCGCTTCTGATAGTTTTGCAAGGGAGGAGAGTGTATAGTTGGGGAATCCTCTGGTCCAACGTGTTATTTGCGTTTCATTACATCCAATCCGTTTTAGCATGGGAGCACCCGTTGCCGATTATACTTGTTTCTCTGATGGCACAACGCCGACAGGCTATATCTGGACCAGTGGGAAAGAGCGGACAAAACGCTATTCCATTACAACGGGAGCAAGCTATGCTGCCACGCCCTTTCTTTCCGTTTATGCAGGTGTTGGATATGGCTTAAGATCGCTTTTTTGGGAGGACAGTTCAGGGAAATGGGCTATGGTCGTAGACCAATCGGCAAAAGGGCTGGCTTTAGATGCGGGGATTATGCTAACTTACAGACATTTTTCTTTCATGACCGGAATATCCGCTATAAGTTTTAAAACCCTTTCCGCCGAAGTGGGAATAGGCTTCTTTTTTTGAAGGACCCCTACACCACCCGGATGCCCTGGGCTTTCATGGCCTTCAGGGCATCTTTGTGCCCCTGGGGGTCTACGTAGGCGAGACAGTCTTTGAGGACGGTTACTTTGAAACCGGCGGCGGCAAGGTCTTGGGCCGTATTTCGCACGCAGTATTCCGTGGCAATGCCACAAATGAGCACTTTGTCGTTTTCCAGCAGGCGGAGCACTTCCTCCAGGCTTTGGCCGGCGCGGTTGAGCCCCTCGAAACCGCTGTACTGCTCCGTGGCCGGGTCTTCGCCCTTGTAGAAGCACAGGTCTTCCTCCACGTAAGGGAGGAAAGCCTCATGAATATCGGCCCCGTGGGTGCCCTGAACGCAGTGCGGCGGCCAGGGACCGCCCTGCTCCGCGAAAGAGCTATGGCAAGCGGGATGATGGTCCCGGATAAAGAGGATGGGGTAGGGACGTTTCTGCTCAATGAAGGCAAGGGTGGCCGATACGGCCATTTCCGCCTCCTGGCAGGCCAGGGAGCCGTCTATAAAGTCATAGAGCATGTCTACGACAATGAGCGCGCGATTTTCTTTCATACCTGCAAATATAACAAAAATCGCTATATTTGTGAGGATATACCTGAGCCATCATGAAGCAAATCAACAATGCGTATGTTTCGGACAAGTACCAGTACACGATGGGAAAGTCCTATCTGGAATGCGGAAAGCAGGACCAGACAGCCGTGTTTAACCTCTTTTACCGCAAAGCGCCCGAAAACAATAACTGGGCGGTGGTGAGCGGCACCGAGGAGGTGATCGAACTGGTCAAGAGCCTGGGAACGGAGCCGGAAGAATTCTACGAGAAATTCCTCCCCGGAGAGGAGTACGAAGAGTTTCGCAATTACTTGAGTACGATGAGGTTCACTGGAGACTTGTACACGATGCGTGAAGGGGAGATTGTCTTCCCCAACCAGCCCATCGTCACGGTGGTCGCGCCCATGATTGAGGCCCAGGTGCTGGAAACCCCTATGCTGTGCATCCTGAACCACCAGATGGCGGTGGCCACCAAGGCTTCCCGCGTGTGCCGAAGCACGGACAAGCCCGTGAGCGAATTCGGCTCCCGCCGCGCCCACGGTCCCTGGGCGGCTGTCTATGGCGGCAAGGCGGCCCAGATTGCCGGTTGCGCGTCATCGTCCAATATCCTTACCGGCGCCTTCAACAACGTGCCTTCCACCGGCACGATGGCCCACAGTTTCATAACCTCTTACGGCAGTACTGTGGAAGGGGAACACAAGGCCTTCTGCGACTACATCAAAACCCATAAGGGAGAAAACCTTATCCTCCTGATAGACACCTACGACACCCTCAAGTGCGGCATCAAGAATGCCATCCGCTCCTTCAAGGAAAACGGAATCGACGACAGTTACGCCCCGGGCTATGGCGTCCGCCTGGACAGCGGCGACCTGGCCTACCTCTCGCAGGAGGTGCGCCGCATCCTGGATGGGCACGGCTGCAGAAAATGCCGAATATTCGCTACCAACGGCCTGGACGAATACCTCATCACGGACCTGGAGCGCCAGGGTGCCCGGATCGACAGCTACGGCGTGGGAGATGCCATCGCCACTTCCAAGGCGGCCCCCTGCTTCGGCAATGTCTATAAGCTGGTCCAGGTGGACGACGAACCGGTACTCAAACGCTCCGAGGACAAGATCAAGCTCATCAACCCCGGTTTCCAGATCACCTGGCGCATATCGGTCCAGGACAAGGAAAAGGGCAATTCCCTGGACGGTTATGTTTTCAAGGCCGATGTCACCTGTCTTCGGGGAGACGCGATGGACCTGGCCATTCAGCAGGGGAAAACCATCACCCTCCGGGACGAGTACGATTCCTTCAAGACCAAGACCTTCGAGGAAGGCAATTATGACGCCCGTCCCCTCCAGCTGCAGTCCGTCAAGGCCGGAAAGCGCATCGCCCCCTACTATGACCTCCAGACCAAGAAGGATTTCTACCGGGACAACCTCCAGCATTTCTCGCCGGCGGAGCGTCGTCTGATCAATCCCCATTACTACAAAGTGGACATCTCCGATGCCCTGTACGATATGAAAATGTCCATCATCGGCAAGCTGGTGAAGGAAATTGAAGAATTTGACATTTAAAACGACCGTTTATGAAATACTTGAACATCATCGCCCTTGCGGCACTCTTTCTTGCCGCCGCCTGCGGAACCTTCCGGCAAACCCCTGAAGAGCAGAAAAAAATTGCGCAAATCGTGCGCGACAGGCTGGACAGGCGGGAGTTCACCATCGATATCGACTATATGATGCCCCTTCGGGGAAGGTCCAAATCCGTCGATTCCTTTTCCATTACCCTGGACGGAGAAACCCTGAACTCCAACCTGCCTTACTTCGGCGTTGCCCACAACATCCCTTACGGCGGCGGGAAAGGCCTCACATTCAAGGAGAAAATCTCAGACTATTCCGAGACCGCATCCGAACCGGGCAAGCGAGTCGTCGTCATCAAGGTCAAGACCGAGGAAGACACCTACATCTATACCATTTCCGTCTTCGACAACGGAACGGCCGATGTCCACGTCAACTGCCGCGAGCGGGACGACATCTCCTACCGAGGCACCCTCCGCACCCGCGACGACGAGTAAGCGAGCCGGATGAGGTTCAATTCTTCCTGCATTCCGTCCGGAGGTCTTCTAGAGCTTTGTATTCGGCCGGATCAAACTTCACGATAGGTGCGATGGTCATCCTGGCGGCCTTGCCAAGTCTTTTCTCAAGAAGCTTATACTCAGAGTATTGCGAAAGAACCAACTCCTTCATCTCGTCTGTCAGAGGAAGGTCGTGCTCCAAACCTGACTCTCGGACCATCACCCGGCTCCTGGAAGCGACAGACAGTTCAACGTGCAGTTGTACATAACAGATAATGTCGAAAAAATCCTCCGGCGGGAAAGCGTCTCTGACCGACTCAAGGAATTTGCCGGTAGGAGTGTCGCCCAGATGACCATCCTTGATGGAGTGAAGCAGGCTTAGCTGTTTGTCGAGTCCGGTGTCCAGCCAGCTATGGATCATTTCGACATCGTAGAAGTAGGTCCAAACCAATAGGCCACCCATTGTGCCAATGACGAAAATGAGCTGCACGAGGGGATTGAAATGGTATGTGTTGTGGCAGACATGCAGCGCTGGCGATACCACCAGCAGGAAGATGACGAAGACGAGCTTGAGAGCGCCACTGTTTTTGATGTCCGGTCTGGAACGGGAGTGTAATATCAGACGGATGCCTAGCATGAGTCCGGCAGCAATGATGGCACTGCAGCCCATGTGGATCAATGCCACTTCCAAACCTCGGAACAGTGCGGTACCGATGCCCATTTCATTACCCAACAGCAGGTAGAAGAGGTTCTCAAGGATAGAGAATCCGCCACCTACGGCAGCACCGCAGATGACACTGTCGATGAAGAATACGATTTTCTTCCGGGTGGCCAGCCAAAGGAGTGGGATAGCCTTCACGATCTCTTCCAGAACAGGGTTGACGAAATCTGACTGATTCTTAGAAAGAAGCAAGCCTGTCAACTGGAACAAAGCGAAGCAGACCAATGCCGCCGCCATACCGCACAGCACCAGCAAAAGGAGGTTCTTTATGCTGATGAGTGAGAAATGGTCGATCTTATAGACTACGTAGATGTAGATGACCACAGGAAGGAGGGCGGCGACAAACAGCATTATAACAGTTTGAGTGAAATCATAAGTTCATTATTGCCACGCCTTCCGCCATCGAATCCTGCCGGTGCAAACAGATGACCGTAACCGACGGATAACGTCGTCTTGAGATAATTCAGGAACACCAGTTCGGTAGTCAGCTGGATGCCTGCGCTGTAGTACATTTTATGTGAGGAGTTGGGATTCCAGGTGGAGAGTCCCGTTCCGAAGATCGAGCACTGGATCCACGTCGGATAGCAGAACAGCGCACCGAAGTTATTGAGGCGGAGCGGGCGCAGGTTGAGCTCTGCCGTCGCCTTGGCAAAGGAGTGTGCCGGGATAGCATCGATGGTGGCGCCTGGCATTGCCAGGGTCGTTCGATACTGGAAGGAATTCCTGTGGTCGACATAGTTATTGCGGAAACCTCCGAAATAGGTGGTGCCAAACACGGACTCTTCATCACCGAAGTTGTGACCTGCTGCCGTACGGAGCCAGAACGAGGTGTTTCTGTCAAAGGGTACCAGTGTGCCGAAGTTAGCGGAAGCCTCTACCGAGGGATAGAAGCGTCCGCCTGCCAGATAGCTGTAGCCTTCAATGCCTAACTCGTAGCCCTGCTCTTTCATCACACCTCCCAATGAGGTGCGGGTCTTCGACCACTTCCCGTAAATCGACGCTGCCTGCATCGACCTGATATCTTTCACCTCGATTTCCTGATACAGGGGCAGAGCATCCATGTCGCCGTAGGTTGCCACCGAGAAGCCCCAGGATCTGCCATACGGCGTGACCAGCGTATTGGAATAGTCGTAGGCCAGCTGCACCACATAACCTTTACGGCTTTTTCGCATCGGGCCGAAGAGGTCGTAGAAATCCATATGGTTCCAGGCGGCCTTGAGGCTCCAGAAGTAGTATTTCCAATCGAAGTCAATGTGGAATTTGTTTTTCCAGTCGTTGCTGCTCCAAGGGGAGAAGCCGACTGACAGTTTCATCCTGCTCAATCCTACGGGGTCACTCACGTTAAAGCTATAGCCTAACACGGGGGTCGTATGATTCCAGGCTTGGGAATCGGTAAAGCCGCTAATGATAGGATAGGCTCCCGTGAACTTCATCTCTTTAAAGACATTGTAGGATGTGATGTTGTTATATACATCGCCAAAATCCTTCCTGGGCAGCGGGTTTCTGAGCAGACCGACCTGTTCCATCGCCTCCTTATTGTTCTCATAGGCGAGCTGGCCGTAGAGCTTCACGGCATTGGCATCTTTCACTACCTCACGGGAGAGCAAGACGGGTTGCAGTCCGTCGCGCTTGAACTGGAGCGCCAGCAGCTGACCAGGCGTAATCTCCAATGGCGCGAAAAGGCCGATGTCGGCATTGGTGAGCATCTCCATCTCGCGAGTCTCCAGGTTAATCTGCCAGAGGTTGGAAACACCTGTATAGTAAGAGCTGCCGATCAGGTACTTGTCATCGAGCGAGAAGCGGAACTGTCCCAGGTTGCTGTCTTGCCAGGTGATCAGTTTCACGGGCTTGAAGATGGCCTTGGCCAGTTCTTCTGTATTGAACAGCATAAGTGTGTGCTCGCCGTTGTCGCCTTGGCTGATTAACGACAGCCATTTGCCGTCATGACTGATATCCGTGTCGAATACGCTCACACCAAACGGGAATGCATAAATCACTTCCGGATTCTCCAAATCGCGGTCCAGACGCACAATCGACTGCGTGCCGCCGTTGGAGAACAGGCCGTAGAGACAGTCGTGGGTATTGTCATACACGATATTGCCGATGCGCTGGAACGTCTTTTTCTTCACCACCCTCTTCTTCTGTATGTCATAGATCTCCAAACCACGCATCTTTGCGTTGTTCGATGTATAGATAAGGCGCTTTCCTTTACAGTCGAGGGCTACGTAGGCAGGGTCATAGAGCTGGATGCCGTAGATGTCGTTCAGTCTCTTCTGCTCGCCCGTCTGGAGGTCGATCTCCGTCATGTGTGCAAAGTCGCCGGGGGCATTCATGGCGGCATAGGCCTTTTGCGTGGCAGGGTCATAGACGAAGGGTGACACGGAACCCAGCGGTTCTTTTGTCAGCGGTTTGGTTTTTGTGATGGGATACTGGCGGATGGCGGCGAGGTTCTCTTCCTGATGTTTTTTCTCGTCCTCCTTCCAGTCGTTCCATACTTTTCTGAGCGACTGTCCATAGACCTTCTTGAACTGTTTGCCGAAGAAGGTGTGACTGTCAGCCGTTCTGTTGTAGAACCGGATCATCTTCTCGTAGCCATAGGCCTTGGTGAGGTAGTTCACAAAGCGGGTACCGTAGAGATAGGCATTGGCACCCACCTGGAAGTCCATCGTGGAACCTTCCGTTTCCAGGCCCACCACCGAGTAGAGTTTGTCGCCCTCGTCGATAATACTGCGGAAGTACATTTCGTCGTAGCCGCCCAATGCGCGTCCGACACCACCGCTGAGCCAGGTCTCCATGAAACAGGCGATACCCTCGTGATACCAGCGGGGCGCATACCAACGGGGAACGCTCAGGTAGCTCCATAAGGCAGAGACGGGCTGGGATTTATCGGTGTCCACCTTGGTGCCGAAGAAGCGGCGCCAGTTGAGGTCGCGACGATTGTACTTGTCAGTCATTACGATGTGCGTATATTCGTGCTTGAACAACTGGCGGTATCGCTCACTTGATGGATTGATGTAATACGACATGTTCAACGGAGCCATGCCGATCTGTATAAAAGAACGCGGTAATGGCGTAGCTCCGCCATTACCGTCGTCCTCCCAGTCTGTCAATAGCAGCAGGGGTGCTTCTGGATGATAGATGGAATCACTGGTCGTCCATATCTGCTCATGAAGCGCTTTGCCGTTCTGGTACATGCGTATCATGTGAGGGATGTAGCGCGACAGGTTCTTGTCAAAGAACACCAGTGTGGCTTCGTCCGTCTTATATTGGTAATAGGTCTGGTTCTGCCCCCTGGAAATACAGGGAATCAACGTTAGCAGAAGAACAGCAATCCAGTTACGCATGTACAATGCCGTTATTATTTCTCTATAGGGGGGCCATTGGGCTTCCTTCTGTTCAGCATTTCACTGTTGTTTACTGCTGCTGTCTGTTTGATGATTAAGCCAATCGTTTGGTTGAGACCGATATTCTGGCTCTGATTCAGGGCAGGATTATTTGCGGTATTATTCATTGCGCTGTTGAAAGCCTCCATAACCCTGCTCGCACTACCCATCATCAAAGCATGATAGGGGTCGATCTTCCGTCCGGCGAGGACTTCTTTCTGGGCATTGTGGGGGTCGATCTTCCGTCCGGCGAGAACTTCCTGCTGGGCATTGAGAACCGTATTGAGTTCACTTTCGAGTACCTTTGGCGGAATCGTGCTTCCAATCTGGGAAGGAACATCCATCATCCGGGCCATCTCGCAGCTTTGCAGTACGGCTATACGCTGAGCGATACCGAAATCGGCTACGGCTGCAAGAGCCTTTTCGCCACTAAGCAGGTTGCCCTTCTTGGCCAAAGCCTCGGCACTTGCCTTGTCACCCTCAAGGGCGGCAGTCATCTGCTGGTACTCCAACCACTGGTCGCGGACAAACTTCATTTTATCATCACCCTGGTCTGTCTCCAGATACTTGTCGGTGGTCTCAATGAAACGGGTGGCAAGCTGGTTCTGCTTCTGCAGCGTGGTGTAGGCCAGTGAGGCGTTGATGGTGGACTGGGCCAGGTCGGGGCACTCCTCGCCACCAAGGGCGGCATTCAGTTTTTCGGCCGACTCTGCCAGCGAACTGGCAACGTTGTCCACCAACTCACGGTTGGCGTTCATCTCCTCGAGTACCCCGGCAAATGCAGGGATGTTGCCGGCTACCTCATTTGACATGTCAACCAGCGTGCCGAACTGGACGGCGCGTGTCTGCATTACCACTTGGGCTGCCACAATACCATCCTTGAAGGCGGAGTCGGTCTGAAGGAGTTCTTCCATATTGGTAAGTTTCTCGGAAACTTGCTCACGTGAGAATCGAGCGGCCTTGGCGATATCGCCATCCGCCTTGTTGAGATCTACAGGCCAATCAATAAAGCGACTGGTAATCAATCCGATAGCGCATATAGCTGCCACCGAACACAAGATAATAATACTTTTCTTTTTCATACGACTAAAGAATAAAGTTCTTGTTCTTGTCTCTGATGCCAAATGCCATACTTATTATACATTGACGTTGCAAAGTTACAAAGTATTTTAGAAGTTGTCTAAATTTTATTGAAAATGTTGCCATGCACGCATGTAAGTAGCTGATAATCAGCGCGTTAATAGATCCCCCTTATAACCAATTGATTATTAATAATTTGGCCATTGTCAAAGGAAATATTCCCAATAAGAATCATAAAGAATTTATTGAATTATTTCAAAACAGATTCTTAACACAGGGTTTTGCGCATGAGCCAAGTTTTTCGTACTTTTGGAGAACAAAAACGCAACATATGTCGTTACATAGAATCGTCAACAGTCTTGTTCTGGCACTCTGCCTATCGGCTATCGGAGCTTGCCGCAGCGGCTCGGAGAGAAGGGCGCTTATCGTTCTTCATCCACACGAGGAATCTCCCGCTTCGGCCAAAGGCTGTACTTCGGTCTTTCTCGCCGGAACCATCGATATGGGAGCAGCGGAGAACTGGCAGGAAAAGGCGGCCGACCTTTTCGGGAAGAAAGCGAGCAGTTTCGTCCTCTACAACCCCAGACAGACAGAATGGCACCCCGAACGGGAAGGAGAGATGGACTATCAGGTCCGTTGGGAACTGGAGCACCTGGAGAAGGCTGACTGGATTCTGATGAATTTCCTGGCGGGAAGCCAGTCCCCCGTTACGTTGCTTGAGATGGGGCTTCATGCCAGAAGCAGGAAACTTCTGGTCATCTGTACGCCGGGGTATTTCCGGTATGACAATGTGCGGATTACCTGTGAGAAATATTCTGTTCCCCTTTTTGCAACCCTTGAAGAAGCAATTGATGCCATTCCAGACAAACGCTAGCGGGTCTGAGTTTTTTTTCGGTAAGAATCTCTTTGTTTAAACAAAGCTTTTCGGTATCTTTGGAGTCAAATCTCTTACACAATGAACGAACAGAACCAGGAATTCGATCCCAGAGATCTCAACAAGGACGGGAAGGTATCCGTCAAGGAAAAACTGCAGTTTGCTGCGGACAAAGCCATTGAAGCCGCAGACTCCGCTGCCGATGCTATCCGGGAAGGAGCCCAGGAGCTCTATGGAAAGGTAAAGGATTACCAGGCACTCTCTCCCGAAGAGAAGAAAGCCGTGCAGGACCAGTGGAAGGAGAAAGTGTCCGACGCCGCAGAAAAAGTAGCGGACTCCGCAAAAGAAGCTTTTGAAGATGTCAAAGAAGAGGCCGAAAAATTCTTCAATAAGAAATAGCCATGAAAACACGAATCCTCACCTGTCTTGTAGCGATTGCTGCCATTCTGTTTTCCAGCTCTCTCTTTATTTCCTGCCAATCACCGGAAGAAAAGGTCATCTCCCCGTTGGAGTCTCTCTGCAAAACCGTGGAGAAAGACAGTTTCACCGTCGATCAGATGGATACTATTCAGGACAAATTTAAAGAGGTGAACGAAGCCGCCAAGACTTGCAAATTCACGGACGAGCAGCTCAAGGAAGTGACGAAGCTCAAAGTCCGCTTCTCGAAGGGCGTGGTTAAAAAGGCTGCAGACCGCGTCGGAAGCGCAGTGGATGGTTTCATCGAGGATCTCTCGGCCAACTAAGAAGCTGTTAAGCATTTGTGGAACCTGTTGATATAGAGATTGTAAGCGCTATTGTCCGGACCGCATCTTCCCTGATGGACCGGAGCGGGCGTTTTGAGATACACGACAAAGGCACTCTCGAGAACATCGTCACCTCTTCCGATGTGGCCGTCCAGCACTTCCTCACAAGGGAGCTCAGCCTGCGTTTCCCCGAAATCGGTTTCCTCTGCGAAGAAGAAGACCTGAGCGACATTGCCGGCCACGAGACCGTCTGGGTCATCGACCCCATCGACGGAACGGCCAACTATGCGAGGGGCAACGAGAACTGCTGCATCAGCGTGGCCCTGGTCGAGAAGAATGAACCGGTCCTCGGTGTCGTCTATTCTCCCTGGCGGGAAGAACTCTATACGGCAGAGAAGGGAAAAGGAGCTTTCTGCAACGGAGAGCCTCTCCATGTCTCCGGCCGTCCGTTCGAGCAGGGGATCCTTTTCACGGCCATGTCCACCTACAGGAAGGAACTGGCCAGGAGTTGCAGCGACATCATCTACGATGTCTATATGGAATGCAACGATGTGCGAAGGACCGGATCCGCCGCCCTGGAACTCTGCCTGATGGCCGCCGGCTTCGCCGAACTCTATTTCGAAATGCGCTTGATGCCCTGGGACTATGCGGCAGCCAGCCTGATTCTCACGGAAGCCGGCGGAGTGGTATGCGGCTTTGACGGGAAAAAACCCTCTATGTCTACTCCGTCCCTTTTCATCGCCGCCAACTCGGAAGAGAATTGCGATCGGATTCTTCGCGCCGTCCATAGACATCTGGAAAAACTTCCCTACTAACCTGCGTCTTTTCATCTATGGAGCCGATTGCCGGGTGGCTTTCGACTGCAGGAGGAAAGTCTGGAGGATGCCGATTCCCGGTTTTACCGGGAGGTCGCGAACAGTTCGGCGACCGCCGAATAGATTTCTTCGCCGCGGAGGCCGCGCCGGAGGATGGTGCCGTCCGGGCCGAAGAGGATCAGGTGCGGGATGGCGTTCACCCCGTAGAGCTCGATGGGAAGCCGTTTTCCGTCCAGGATCTGCGGCCAGGGCATATCCAGATCCCTCAATGCCTGCAGGGTGTTCTCCCGCTTGTCGTTCACGGCAATGCCCACCACCTCGAAACACTCACTGTGGAAAGCCTCCCAGGTTTTCCGGATGTAGGGCATCTCGGCCTTGCAGGGACCGCACCAGGAGGCCCAGTGGTCCAGCAGGATGTATTTGCCCCGGCCCACATAGTCGGAAAGGAGCACATCGGTCCCGTCAGGATTGCCGCCGGGAACCAGATAATCCGTGAAAAACTGTCCCGGAGCGGTTTTTTCCTGGACCCCAATGGCATCATAAGCCTGTTTCAGCAGATAGAACCGCTGCATCTCCTCCGACATTCCCGGGTACAAGGCGAGGAAACGGTCCTTGTCAACGTGTGCGAGATCCTCAAGGGCCAGGGCACCGACAAGATTGTCCGGGTTGGCGCGGACCACCGAATCGGCCAGGGCCGATTTCTCCTCCCGCTGTTCGCGTCCGAATCCGTAAAAACGACGGTGGAAAGCTGCGTAACGGTCTTCCATCGGGGTTCCGGACGACACCCGTTCATTGATATCCACCGTCACGCTGCCCGCCTCCAGAATGAGATGGACCCGCTGTTTACCATTGCCCACATAGGCAAAGAAAGGTTCTTCGACGATCCCTTTGAATAGGAACCGACCGCCGGAGACCTCGGTTCGAGAAAGCGTGTCCTTCTGCTGCGCGTCAATCAGCCACACCGGCGTACCGTCGTCGGCCGTAAAAATACCGTCTATCTGGAACTGCTGCCGGGCACAGGCAACCAGCAGGAGGGGGATCAGGAATAAAAAGAGTCTTTTCATTTTCATCGGTTTGGACAAATATAGAATTATTTCATGTTTTTGTAAAGCCCAACGTATGAAACGATTCCCGGATAATCTCGACAATTTCCCCGCTCAGCTGCGTCTCACTCTTCTTTCCTATGATGCCGGAGTCCTCCTGTCTTCTGGCCCTGCATGTAGTCCCGGTACACCAGGTTGATGCTCTGGTTTAGCCCGGTTACCGGCGGGGCAGTCAGGCCGACCAATCCCTCCCGGTGCAGGATGCCTTACAGGTTCGTAATCGCTGTTCCAGTAAGTTCTTGTACGCCTGCTTGAAGTTGTCAGAAAGGAAGGATGACTCTATCAGAGAAATCCAGACCTCATCGTGCGAAATCATCTTGTGTACTATTCTGTGAACTATTTCTGCCCGCAGTCCCGATGCCGTCATGGCTTGCGTGAAGGTATCCAGTGAAAAACCCTGTTTGGGACCGCCGGTGGTAAAGGCCAGGGCCATTTCTTCTGTATCTTCCGGGTCGGCAAGAAGAACCGGCAGCAGGTCGTATGCAGGCGAAAGCGTATAGTCTCCGTCGACTGATTCCAGGAGCGAGAAATTCTTGCAGTGCATGTCTGAATTGCCCGTAATCCAAGAAAAAAAGACCACTTCCCAGAAACGCTGCAGGTCCAGAAGAGGCGCAGCGGAGTATTTTTTTACAGTCTGCGCGAGCTGCTCATAGGTCCCGTAATACTTGTGTTCGGTAAGGCGGTTTGACAATTGACAAAAATCCAGCATCGACTTTTTCTTTCCCCGTCTGTCACGGTCCATTCTTTTGGTGATGTAGCCTATCTCTCCATCTGCCAGTCGGATAAGACTATGCTCAGCGCAGCTGATACCTGCCGCTTTCGCCATTTTCATAGTAACATCCTCAAGTTCAGGAAGATGGGGATAAAGGGAGCTTTGCGGCTTGAAGATAAACGTCCCCCACAGCCCCACAATCGAAAAACGCGCGGGCTCATTCTTTTTACCTTTGTCAATATCCAACGACATCTTTGCCTGCACTCCGGTTATGGATGTGCTCACGCGGATTATCCTTCGTGCAAGTTCTGACATGTCGGCTCTGGAATAGGGGAGGACCGGAGCTGAAGCAGTTCCGAAGAATTTCTTGCAACAAGCGGGATGAAAGTCTTTCTGAGTTTCCTCCAGTTCTCCGTAGCAATATAGACACTTTCTCATAGCGGTATCACGCTTATATCTCCGATACAATCCTTGCAACAAGCCATAAGGAGCGACATCCGGTCCCTTGCGTCAATTTTCCACGACTTCACCGCAATATCCAGCAGCCAGCCTTCGGGAATCAAACCGTCAAAGACGGGAAATAACATCTCCTTCTCGTAGGGTTCCTTTGTGAGCGGCATGGTTGGGCTCACAGCCCTTGCGGACGGATTGGCAAGATACGCTGGATCATAGAGGAAGTGAAAACCTTCCTCATCTTCTGTCAAGATACCACAGAAAATGTCTTTTACAAATACGCTGGCCTGTTTCATAACGATTCAGTTTTTACGGGGCCCAATTCTTCTCCGAATAGGGCCAGTACCTGGTTGACTTTATCCATGCGCAGGGTCTTTTTCCCCTGTTCTATCTCCCGCACGAATCTGAGCCCCACAGAGGACCGTTCAGCAAGCTCAACCTGTGTAAGCCCGTATTTCTTTCTTTTTTGCTTTAAGTATTCCGATAGACTCATAGTATTTATACCTTTTCGGGTACAAATATACTGAATAATTTTTATTTTATCCCCATTCGGGTATAAAAATGATTATAGTCGTATAAATTATACCCGTTCGGAACTTTCCGATTCCGCCCTCGCCCCGTTTCCCGCAACATTGCGCCGCTGGACATCCAGCTAAATGATTCTTATGGGATTGTCTATCCTAATTTATTCCTCTCCTGATTCAGTAAATCCCAACGGGAAAAGGGGGCCAATGGGTTCTATGATGCATCCGAAGACACTCAGGCTAACGGGTTCAAAGCCGTACTCGTCGTTTTCCATTAACTCATTGTCCAACTGACACATAATAATATCTTGTGGCCTGAGAATCCGGAAATGCTCCAGCGTTTCCATCTCCCGGCGCACAAGTTCCGGATCCGGTTGTGACAGGACCTCGCCATCAAGGACTAGCCAATCATGCCAATTCAGGAGACGTTCCAGCCAGTCGATGTATTCTTTTCGGGCCTTCCGGATTCGTACATCTTCCAGCATTTTCCTTGCGCGATTGATATTGCCTGATTCGCCTTCTTTCGGACAAAGGTCCAGAAAGTATCGGAGGATATTATGCCAAATATGGAAAGACTCGTTTCGAGTGAGGTTAAGCTCCAGCAGGCGGCTCATCGGCACCCACTCCCGCTTAGTCATACTCATCTTGCAATCATTCAAGCTGACATCCAGGATGACCAGGTCTCCGTCGTCCTCAAGACGGGCGTGTTTGATGGAATGGGCGATGCCCTCATTCTTCCGAACATAGTGATGGGGGATGCAATACTCGTCTTTCTTCTCGGTATTTTGCAGCAGGATATCTGCCTTCCCCTTTTTGAGGCGGTAGCGATAATAGTCAATACGGATCTTCTTCATATTTATGATAGTACGAATCTGTTCTTCTACAATATCCCTAGGGGTATCGGAATCTCGAATGACCGTCCAGTTCCGGCCTTCATAGATAACGCTCAGGCAGTCTGTGGTAGGATCTTTCGGATGAATGACAAGTGTTGTTTTGGGCATATTTGTGATAAAATGTTTGCGCCCAAATATAAAACAGGATCTTTAATTGCAATCCTCTCGCGCCAAAATGTGGCACAAGAGGATTGCTGTTTACATTCCGGTCATCTCGTGGAAGTATTCCCAGATGAATACCATAGACATCGTGTCCAGTTCGCAGTAGCGGAGAAGAGCATCGGCCAGGGCTTTTGTTTCGGTCTCTGAGGTAAACTGCAGTTTGGTGTAGGCGGCCAGCGCAGCACCGCCATTGGCAATCTGTTCTCCTTCCTGTATATAAGTCGCATCAAACTGTTCCAGTTCTTCGTCCCCAATACCTAAGAAAGTGGCTACAGAATCCAGAAGCTTGTATGGATTCTGCACTGTTCCATCCGGATTAAAACTAATCCAGGCTTTGGTAACACCGTTTTTGAAGTTCAGGCTGGGAATTACATCTCCGTAGATGGGCTCTTTATACTTCTCTTGTATTACCTTGCTGGAATTGAGGATGGCAGGAAGGACCGCCTTGATGGAGTTGCTGCCCTTCATAGAAGGATGATAGTAATACCTAAGGACGATATCCAAAAGGTCCACCATATCACGCGTGCCTGGCGATCCTTCTTTTTCTTTTCCGGTAGGATGGGTGATGCTGTCGATAAACACTATCAGTTCCTGTTTATCTTCTTGATCGCTTGCAACAAGCTGTCGACGAATGGCCCGTAGGATTGTATTCTCGTGAGTGGCATAGCGGAAAATGGTACCATTGTCGCATTCTAACTGTGCCTTTAATTCACGGAGAAACGTGAAGTTGGGGAATTTGTGCTTAACCGTGTTGAGGTATTGTCCTTCGTGGCGAATACTTCCATCAGCCTCAATTACGTGGTGAGAGAACTGGAAAGCAACCTGCTCATATGGGCGCATACCTTTATAAAAAGGTAAAGCCACAGCCGTGGTCTCAAAGTCTATCATGTGCAGCGGATACTTCCAGGTGGACATCTCAGCCTTGAGTTCGGGAATGTCAAGATAGACTCCGTCACGAATGTTCTGGCTAAAAGGCTCAAGCAATTCCTTTTTCCCCGTTGCAAGGCCGACTTGAAGAAGTTTGCGCTCAATATGCGTTAGGCCGGGCTTTTTTCTTTCCGTTTCCTTGAAATCATCTTTGCCAAGGTCCTGCAGGAAATACTTTCCCTCTTGAATCATTTCGTCTCTGTCGATGTACTGCCCCCACAAGTCTTGAACCAAAGGGCGGGTGAAATCCTCTTCTGTGAAATGTGCCAGCTTCTTCCAGCATTCCTTTTTACCATCCGCCATTCCGGGCGTTCCCTCATTGGAGTAAAACGGGCATTTGAAGCACTTTGAACCCAGAGGAGAATCCTTCTTCTCATGCCCAACATACTCTTGGGCCATTTCTTTTACGAATTCCTGAAAGCGACTATGCATCAACTTTTCTTGTTCGCCCGTATGGCCGGCAATAATGCGGTTGACCACATCATCCACATCAATCGGAGTAAGTATCTGAGCATAATTCTGGAGTACCTCTGCTCCAGGTTTTCGGACCACGTTGCTATGATGCTCATCCACTTTTACCAACTGAAAAAGTTGGTTAATCCCGTCATAATCGGCATACACGGATTTGTCGGCCAGCATCAGAAAAGCTTTCACCTTGAACTGCGGCCCCAGTGCATTTTGAATGACGTATTTTTGAAAGGCGACATCGTACACATACTCAAGGATAGCACTACTTGCGTCACCTTTCGTGTTTATCAAACGGTCTTTGGAAGGATCCCATGACTTCGCCTTAACCTCTATCAGGTTAATAAGATTGCCATTCTTCTCAATGATATCCGCCCGTACGAAACAGTTCTCCCAACGAAATGCCGCTTCGGCAATGTTTACGGTATCACGTTTCAATAGCTCGAATGTCTGTTGTACAGACTGGTCATAGCCCTTGACATCAGCTAGATCAGCTTCTGGTTTGATATCATAATATACCTTGGCTAAGTCTCCGGCTTGGTTCCCTCCATCGGCCAGCGCCTGCAAGAAGCTATCCTCATTATTCTGGTTGGCATAGTGCTCGCAGTCGTAGTAATAATACAACGATGCCGGACAGCGCAAAGCCTGCTTAAAGGCCGATTTGGTGAAAAGCTTTTGTAACATTTCTAAACTATAGTCTATGAGAAATCACTCGCTACTCAATACATCCTTAAGCTCATCCATTAAACTCATCGCTAAATCCATTTCTCTCACCATGAATTTTTTAATATAATATGGATTTTTCTTTCCCCTTTTAATTAGTCCTTTTTCTTCAAGATTAGCTTCTTTTGGGAAAAAGCCCGTTTCTGAGAGGACATCGCAAAAAACTTTTTTTCTTTCTTTCCCAATAAACCCAATTATAATAAACAGGTTAAAATCTCCAGTTATAATATGATAACCTAGCTCGGCGACTCTATTAAAAATCTTCCTCTTCTTAAACAGAGTTACCTTCGTATTCCCATCATTATTAATCTCACCAAAATTGACACCAATATAATGTTGTTTGACAACATTATATAAATAGAAACGAGGATTAGTACTATTCTGATACTTCTTGTATAATTTTTCGCCGAATAAAAAGGCTTCAAGGTGGCCAGGGCTCTGAATCGCCTCAATTGATTTGGCCAATTTTCTCATCCTCGAAAGATAATCTATGTATAGCTCTTTCTCTGGTTTTAAAGGCACTAATTCAGATTTATAGTTAGGCTTATAACGGTAATTATAGTAGGTGCTGAGATTGCAATTCTGATCGTCGATTATCATAGCTGCATGCATAAACCTCCCCCATCGATCGAAGATTAAGCTTTCATCGTCTCGATTTGGAGAAAAAAAGTATAAGATCTTTGTAAGATAACTAATTCCTATTCCATCAATTTTCCCGGCGCCTTTCTCTAAGTAATCAAACGCTTCTTCTTCTTTTCTGTTCAATAGCAATTCTTTTACGCCTGTTAGTATTTTTTCTATATCTGTTTTCGAGATTGAAAAAGCTCTTTCGACATTTGAAACTGTACGCTTTCTAGTAGTAGCTGAACTAATTCCTCCCCAAATCATTCCTGCTAAAAAACCCTGATATGGATTCTTATTAACCCACTGAAAAACAAGTTTCCGGGAGAGTCTGTCTTTCGACAATATTGGACGTATCTCTTGTTCTAGGACGGTATTATTCTCAAGAAGTCTACTCAGCCTTTTTCTATAGCCCGTAATCAGGAATTCACGATTAAACCGATAGTCGGTCCAATGCTGCAAAATGTATTCTTTGAGGTTCATACAACAATAATTATTAACTGTATTTTTTAGAAATGTGGTTACCTACTCAACTACTCGGTAAACATGTATTGTACCCAGGTCTTCAAAATGGCAAAGGAAAGTTTGTCCTGGTTGCCAATGATTCTGAAGGATTAATTCTTTTATGGTATTATCGCCACGCAGGGTACCTCCATAGTGGTAGGTTCCGATTTTCGCCTCGTACTGATGGCCATGATATTCAACAAATACTTGATCACAAAAATGCGGGAGTGTTTTGGCATTATCCATTATTTGGAGGGTACTTCCACTATCATAGACTTTCAACATTACAAAATTTCCCTTCCAAACAGTCATGGCGCTTTCAAATAATGTCGGATAATAATGATCTACCCTGTCTATTTGCCCGTAACCCGGCCAAGGACATATGTTGTATCCGTGAAGTGTCATACCGCCGTAAAAAAAGTATTCCGGCATTGACTTTCCGCTTCGTACGGTCCGTGCCAGCGGAGCATTCCAGTCAAAGAAATTCGTCCAATTGAATCCGAAGGCATGGCCGGGTTGAATGATGGCGATACCTTTTGGCGTAATCTTGTTGGCAAGATAGAGTCCGGTATAGGCTGCCACCCCTTCCGCACCCAAGAAGAGAAGCGAAAAACGTTTGGGACCATGCTCTTCACCATACTCCCTGTCTCTTTCCAAAACAGCCCATTGAGCAAAAGGCTTCCATTCATCTCTATAACGCTGGTACTCTTCCGGATTGATGTATTCCGGCATCTTCATTTGCTTATCCGCTCCGATGTCACTGGGATTCAAGGCTCGATGAGCGAATATATGATAACCACGGAATTCGTTCAGATGCTCGAGGAGTCTCTTCTCACCAGTAGAATAATCTACATAAACAAAACTGCAAATTCTCAGTTGTGAGAAGTGCATGTTGCAGTACCGGATCAATTCTCCATCGATATCGCATGCGGGATAGAAAAGTGAGTCCTTAAGCAATTCTTTCAATGGGAAAGGCCCCTGCTCAATGGCGTGAACAGTTAGTTTTTGAAGAGAAGCTATGTCCATAAATATCAACCTTAACTAGTTATCATACATTTATTTATCAAATAATTCATAAAATGCCGCATATTTCCCGTACACTCCAATCTCTCCCGGCTTCCCGTGCTCCAGGATGGCGAAGCGGATGTCCTTGAAACGGCCGAGGAACTCATCTTCTTCCAAGATGTCATAGAACAGGCGGGCAACGATCTCGCTCTTCAAGCGGAAAGCTCCGCAGCCGAAGGCCCCGAGGACAATCGAATCGTGCCCGTTGACAAGTGCGATGCGATAGATGGTTCGGATCTTATCCTGCATAATCTCCAGCCCTTCTGGGGTAAATCCCCCATCGGCCGAGCGGTACTGCCCGTCCCGGGCAGGATGGTCTTCCCTATCCCGGAAGTTCAGCGCCGCTACGGAGATGACACCCACCTTAAAGGGTTCGTCCAATAGGCGATAGTTGTCGAATCCGTCCCGAAACACCGTCACTCCAGGAGAATAGACGCCTCCATAATGGTAATCCATCGGATAGGCCTTCCCCTTGAAAGGAACGCCTACGGTATCTGCCATATTCTCCGCGTAGTACTGGTAGAGCGAGCGGGATAGCGTACTCACCCGGCAGAGGCTCTCCTCCTGGGCGTTGGAGCCGCGAGGATACCAGCCACAGGCAGTGTAGCAGTCCGCAAGGTTGAGAACGGCGGGGTTGCCCCCCTCATCCAGCATTTGTTTGGCCACCCGGAACGAATCATTGTTGACCACCTTCGTCTCGGTGCCAGCCGCATAGCAGGGGCCACTCTTGGAGAGCCAAAAGCGCTTCGAGTACACGATTGTTCCCCTCAGCATTGGGTCATCTTCGCCCGGAAGGGCGACAATCTTCCCGCTGTCAGTCTTATAACCCCCAGCAGCGAAAATCTCATTATTATTCTTGTAAACATCCGCACGGACGGACTTGCCAGCGAACGAGCCCTTGGCTGCCTTGACAGCAGCCGTTTGAGTATCCCATGTAGGGATATTGGTATTCTTCATGATATCGGGAGTTTTTGTGCCCCCAATATCGGAATTCTTTTCCGAACCGCCATCCCTTTTTTGCCAAATGTCGGCATAACGGCCTTTCATTTTTTCGATTTCTTTGGCCAGGGTCAAGCGGAGGGACTCCGGTTCCAGCACCTCTATTCGGTCTCCCCGGGAGAGCAGCTCCTGGATGAACTCCCAGCTCTCCGTCCCCACATATAACTCGAAGACGGCATCATCGTCACTAGTAATGATCTCTTTCTGGGAGATGTGCACAGGAGCCGAGCGCCAGTAGTCGCACTCCCTGCCGAAAGCCTTAACCAGAACTCTCTGAGGCTTGCTCACAGTAACGCCGAACGCGTACTGGAAATACTCTTCCCCATCGAAGATCTTCGGCATCCGGAACCCCTTGTCCGTGACACGCACTCCCATGGTACGCCTGTCAAGGGCGAAGGTCTTGAGCTCCCCGTTCTCCCGCCCCAGCAGGTACCAACGGCGTTTGAACAGCTTAAGGCAGTAGGGAGCGACAACACGGGGGGTCGGTTTCTTTTCTCCGAATTTCCTGTACATCAGCTCCACTTGCTTCCCCTCCTTCATCGCCCGGACAACCCTGTCCAGCCATTCCGGCCAGCGGACGGTCGGTTCCTCGTACAAGATGCGACTTCCCATCCCCTTCAGCCGCTCGGCCATTTCATTGAGGGACAGCATGGCGATGAGGGCCCCCTGACGGTTCGCCGCATCTTTCCCTTCCAGGTAGGAAATTCGGTACTTCCCTTCCTTCCCTTCCTTTCCTTCCCCCCGTTCACGGAGTTCGATGTTTATTCCGAAAATCTCCCGAATGGCATCAATATGGTTATGAAAGGTGCGCCTTGGGAGCGGCTTGCCTTCCTCGGGGTTCAAGGGAGAGTCCTTCCAGGCCTCATCTATCTGATTGAAAGTCATTCCCCCGTACCGGTCCTCGGAGCAGCGGAGCTGGTTGATAAGCCATACGTAGCGTTTGAAATCGTTGTAGGCCATAGTTTCAGTGTCTATTCACCAAAAATATAACCATTTGCCGGGTTTTGGCAAAAAAGCACCCGTATTTTTTTGCGGTCTGAGGATTAAATTATACATTTGGCCCGAAAGATTTTTCCACATCATATATATATTAAAGTATGGGATAGGATTATCCCATATTACCCGGATTGTTTTTTTATTTAAATTCGATGATTATGAAAAAGATTGTTGTTTTGAAAGTTGAAGGTGTAATGGTTAAGGATGTAGTGAAGGATTATGTGAAGGGTGTGGTGAATAAGAAGTTTAATGAGAAGGTGGTGGAGATGGAGAGAAGGGAGGGTATTGATTTATATGAGAAGATGATGAAAAAGTGGGAGAAGGTGGGTAAGGAGTTGGAGGAGGAAGGAAATGAGGGGTTGAAGATGATGGTAGATATGGAGATAAGTAGGATTGAGGAGATTGTTAGGGTGAAAAGGAGTGAACTGGTAGAGGAGGAGTGTAGGGTGAAGAGTGAGTTGGAGAAGGAGGTGATGGAGAGTGAGGAGGTGAAGAAGAAGAAGAAGGGGTTTAGTGAGGATTTTGAGAATAAGAAGTTGAATAAAGGTATGAATAAGGTGGTAAAGATGTTGGATGGTATGAAGGGGGATAATTATAGGTTGGTGGTATGGAGTAAATATCCTGAGAGTAGAGTAAGGATGTTATTGTATAAGAATGGGGTGAGTGGATTTGAGGTTGTGAGGGATGTAAATGAGATTAAGGGAAGGGTAAGATAGTTGTTTTCAGTAATGATAGGGAGGATAAGGTTATGAAGGGGGTGAAGGTGGTAGGTTTTGAAAGTAGGGTTGAGAGTGGTGAGGTGTTTTTGAATAGGTTGGGATTGTATAAGAAGGTAGCTTAATCCATTATTTCGTAAAGGTTTTTCGGCAAGTCCGCCCGGGCTTGCCGGGGGTATTGTGTCTCTACGCGGGGAGAAAGTTATCAAACCCATACAACATACTGTACGCATATATAATAGAGTTATTCATTTTAAATCCGGTTCAATATGATTATCATCAAGTCTCACAAGTGTTCTTCTGAAAAGCTCCGTAATGATTACCCCGGCGCCGTGATCATCGATGTGACCTCCCATGCCAAGGATGAGTTCATCCGCCTCTCCCCCTTCTACCCTCACGGCGGTATCCCCGTGCCGTTCTCCCCTGGCTGGTCGGCCTCCTGTGTGGAAGCCGTATGGCAGGGCCTGAAGGATTATGAATCGGTCGGCATCGATACCGATATGTTCTCCAATACCTCGATGAAGAATATCAAGCGTACCACCCGCCGTTTCGGGGTCATGAAGGGCCACCGGAAGGGGGTGTCCGGCAAGGAGGTGCTGGGGTACATCCAGGCCCGCAAGCTCATCTACCTGCCCATCTACCGCTGGGTGTTGGAGAATAAGGTACGGGTGGAGATTGAGAAGCTGAGGCAGCTCTCAAGCGATCAGACGGTTATCCTCTTAGATTACGCGACCAATGCCAACGTGGAGGATGGCTCCTCTCCTCTCTCCCATGCGGCCCTCATCAAGGCCTTCATCGAGGGGACATATCCTGCCTGCGAAAGCATGGGCGGTTCACGGGAAGAGCCCGCCGGGGAGCCCGGCGTTTCCTTCCACGTTGGGCAGAGGGTGAGCCACCCGGTCTTCGGGGAGGGGATTATCTCCTTCATGGAGGGTGAGCGGGCGCTTATCAACTTCGACAAGGAGGGCGAGAAGCTGATGGCCTTCCGGTACGCCAGGCTCAGCCTGGCCTAGTTGAATGTCAAACCTTAATTTACTGTGATAATATGAAAAATCTTGAACGCTGGATTTTGGAAATCCGTAATGGAGGTAGCAAGTACATCCTCATCTGTAGGAGAATCGGGAAACAAGTGTTATGGGGATTCATGGACGGCAGCGGCAAGGAGGTCATCCCCTGCCGTTACCTCCGTGCCGGTCCGTTCTCTGACGGGCTGGCATTAGTATGTGACGGCGCAAATGAGTATTTCATCGATGAGTCCGGCGAAATAGCCTTTGAGCTCGATGAGAGGTACGAATACGGCCAGTTTGAGAACGGCCGATGTGAAATCCGCCCCTGGGAGGAGGAGCGTCACGGTTACGTAAACAAAAAAGGGGAACTCATTTCTCCCATCATGGATGATGAGCCGCTCTTTCCGGAGGGACTCCAGGTTCACGACTACGACATGGGCGACAGCCCCTGCGAGTGGGTCAATGAAAAAGGTGACGTGGTTATCGTGGCCCGGGACCTGGACTTCTACAACGGCTGGGATTTCCGCGACCGTCTCGCCTCTGCCTCCCACACGAAGTACGGCAGTTACGGGTTCCTTGACCAGAGGGGGCAGGTGGTGATTCCCTTCATCTTCACGAATGTCCTGCCTTGGGCCGACGGGATGGCTCCCGTCTCGGTTGACGGGAAGTGGGGATTCATCGACCTGGACATGAACAGCCTCATCCCGTGCGAGTACCATTATGGATTGCTCTCTCATCCGTATTTCGATGAGGACGGCATCATGCTCGTAAAAAAGTCATTCAATAAAGATGAGGAAACCAGGGAGCCCATTGACTTCCTTTATGGTGCCATTGACCGCTGCGGCCGGGAGATTATTCCTGTTGATTACTACGGCATCGCCAAGATTGACGGGAAGATAGCCGTCCTTGACGATCTGATAGACGAGGAAGGAGACTGTTATTCGGGAGTCAGGTGGTTCGATGTGGGAAAGCAAGAAGGGGACGGGTACGTGTATCAGTTTGACTGCGAGGGGCTTCCCCTCAAGAAGGTTGCCACGCTCGAGGGCGGCCTTCTCCGTTGGGGCTTCCTGGATGCCGAAGGAGCAGAGGTGGTTCCCTGCATGTACGATGATGCCATGGTAAGGAACGGGCTCATTCGTGTCAGGAAGAATGGCCTCTGGACTTTTGTGAAGCCTTCTGGGGAGTTCCTTACACCCTTCCTCTACCAGTCGGCGTTCTCCCCCGTGGTCGGGGGTATGTGCGCCGTCCAGCGCGAAGGCCTCTGGGGCTTCATAAACGAGGAGGGAGAGGAGATGGTCCCCTGCAGGTACGATGCCGTCACCGATTTCGTTGAAGGCAGGAGCATGGTACTGCTGGAGGAGCGGTACGGGTTCATCGCTGCAGATGGGAGGGAGGTTACTCCGCTCATCTACGATATGGCATACCCCTTCTCGGGCGGTCTCGCATGGGTCAGGAAAGGCGCCGGAGTGGGTAGTATCAACAAGGATGGAGAAGAAGTCATCCCATGCCGTTTCGACCGCGTAGGGGAATGCTCGGAAGGTCTTGTCAGCGTATGTCTGACGAGTAAAAAGACTAAACACTACATGTTTTTGGATTTGGATGGCAATACCGTCATCGACCTCGACGGTATGGACCTGGATGCCGTCTCCATCTTCTCGGAAGGACTCTGTGGCATCTGCAAGAACTTCGAATGGGGTTTCATCGACCGGAGTGGGAAGGTGGTGATACCCATGACATTCCATCAGCCTTACTTCAACCTGCAAGTTCAGTTCATCCACGGCCTCTGTCTCTTCCGTTCACCGGAAAACTGGGGCCTAGGCGCCATCAACACAAGAGGAGAGATCGTCATCCCGGCCGCTTACCGGAGGATTGACTGGCAGGAGGATGGCCGATGGGCCGCCCGGGTCGGAGAAGAAACGCATTATTATAACAACAACGGAGAAAGACTATGAGTAAAACCCTTACCGAATCCCTTGACCACCTGCTTGACCTTGTCGACCTGGAGTGTACGAACGCCCAGGGCGACATGTTCTTCGACCCCGAACACATGGAGCGCCTCAAGGTGGAAACCGATTACCTGGAAGAGCGCCTGAATATCACGCCTTTCCAGTGTATCATCCTTGCGAAGGCCATACAGACCGCCGAGCGTAACTGTAACATGCGCAAGATCGGTCACGATCTTGGCATGAGCTACCTACAGACCCTGTCCCATGCTGCAGACTTCAACGCCCTCCGGGACAAAGGTTACTTCTTCATCACGCGGGACAAGCAAATCCACATACCCAGCGGGGCCCTCGATGCGTTGATGAACAACCGCCCCGTGGAGAAACCCAAACTGGATGGTCTTTCCTCGAAAGCCCTCCTTCGCAGGATCGGCATCATCATGAGGCAGCTCTCCATGGAGCAGAAGGAGGACAGGGGCGCACTTGAGGAGATGGACCGCCTGATTATGGCCAACAAAAAGACCGGTTACGGGAAGGCCTGTTACAAGTACTTTTACGGAATGCAGGTCAGCGACACCGAGCGCTACCTTTTCTACATTCTCTCCCACTTGTATGTGAACAGGGAAATGACCTCCTTCGAATCCGAAGACCTTGATAGTTATGTCTCTGAGGCCGCCACACTGGAGGTTCTCAAAGACCGTTTCGAGGACGGATCCCTGGAGCTGGTGAGCCGCGGAGTCCTTGCTCCCGCCGACCGGGACGGCATGATTGCCCGCGGCACCTATTCCTTCAAGGACAACATTATCAAAGAGTTCTTCTCTGAGTTGAAGACCTCCGGCCTCCACACAATCCAGCTCACTGACAGTAAGGACAAACCCCGGAAGGAACTCTTCTACAACCCCGCTGAAGGCGCCCAGGTGGAGAAACTTGCTTCCCTGATCGACCCCGACCATCTTGGCAACATCTTCGAGTCCATGAAGGCCAAAGGGCTGCGCACGGGTTTCACCTGCCTCTTCTACGGCGCACCCGGAACAGGCAAAACAGAGACCGTTTACCAGCTTGCCCGCCGCACGGGCCGGAAGATTCTTCAGGCCGACGTGGCCCAACTCCGCAACTGCTACATCGGCGAGACGGAGAAGAATGTCCGCCGTCTGTTCATGGACTACCGAACGGCCAACGTCGAGGAGGAGTTCACGCCCATTCTTCTTTTCAACGAGGCCGATGCTATCCTGGGGACCCGCATGGAGGGAGCCTCCCGGGCAGTGGACCGCATGGAAAACAGCGTGCAGAACATCCTCCTGCAGGAGCTGGAGGACTTCAGCGGCATCCTCATCGCCACCACCAACCTCACCGGTAACCTCGACCCGGCTTTCGAACGGCGCTTCCTTTACAAAATCCGTTTCGACAAGCCCGGGCTGGAGCCACGCTCAATGATCTGGCGTTCGCAGTTCCCCTTCCTGACGGAGAAGGAGGCGCAAGCGTTGGCATCGGCCTTTGATTTCAGTGGCGGCCAGATAGAGAATGTACTCCGGAAGAGTACCGTAGATGCCATCCTCTCCGGCAGGAAGGAAGGCTATGAGCAGCTCCGGCAGTATTGCCTGGAGGAAACCGTCAATAACAAAGATAGAAATAAAATTGGTTTCTGATTAATGGAAGAATACTCTGTACTTGATGTTGGCATGGGTGTCATCGGCCGGATGTTCATGACTTTACTGGGGATCACTTGCGCCCCTCTTCTTCTGGCCGTATGGGAGCTCTATGCTCTCCTTTTTCTTTATCTCGGGATTCCGGCCCTTTTGATGAGGGCTGTCTTTCCGGGCACTACGCCCTGGATCAACAGGGCTTTCAACAAGTCCTATGAGTGGGTCAAACGTTTCTCTAAGGGGTTTCTTATGCTGTTCATTTTTCGAGAAATACTTTAGCAATAAGGTACTATGGCATAAATGCCAAAAAGCCAGAGGACTCGCGGTCGATGCCGGAGTCCTCCTGTCTTATGGCCATTTTTTGTTGATGGCCGGCGTTTCCGCCACCCGCTTCCGCCGAGTTACGGCCGAGGTGGGAGCCGGCTACTTTTTCTAATCCACAAACACCATCTCATCAAAGAGATAGTCGGCGTGCCCCACCTCTTTGATGACGAAGAGGAGGTAGCGGACATCCAGGGAGATGTTGCGGCAGATTTCGGGGTCGTACACGAGGTCGCTCATGGTGCCTTCCCATACACGGTCGAAGTTGATGCCCACCAGGTTCCCATCTGCGTTCAGGACAGGGCTTCCGGAGTTGCCGCCGGTGGTGTGGTTGGTGGCCAGGAAGCAAACGGGCTGGTCTTCGAAGCCGCCGCGGGCATAGATGTCACGCAGCACCTGGGGGATGTTGTAGTCGAAGATGTCCGGATTGTCCTTCTCGATGATGCCGCGGAGGGTGGAGACAGGGTTGTACCACACGGCATCCACGGGACGGTAACCGGCCACCTTGCCGTAGGCTACGCGGAGGGTGAGGTTGGCGTCGGGGTAGAAGTTGCGCTCATTCTCGAACTCCATCTGGCCCTGCATGTAGTCCCGGTACACCAGGTTGATGCTCTGGTTGAGCTCGGTTACCGGCGGGACGATGGCGGTGGAGAAATGGTTGTTGAGGGCGTCGGAAAGGGCCTTGGCCTCGTTGTCGTCGGCAAATACGGCATCCTTCCAGGCTTCCATGGAGCCGTATTGGGCGCGCTTGTCCAGGAAATACGGGGGCTTGTAGATGTCTTCCAAGGCCTGGTCGAAGGCCGTCATCATGGCTACGAAGCTTTCTTCGTCAATGGGCCGGTAGTAGTCCTTGGTATTGAAGCGATTGCTGCGGACCATCTGAAGCCGTTCGATGGTGAGGACCGTCTCGCGATAGTATTCGTAGGCGCGGTAGAGGGGGTTTCGGGCGGCATACAACTGTGCCAGCCGGTCGGTGACGCCCTCGTAGCGGGTTCCTGCGGCCCACTCGGCGAAACGCTTTTCATAGTCCTGCTTCACCGGAACGACCTTGTTCTTGCGAAGTCCCTTTTCCTCTCCCTGCCACTTTTTCCAGGCATTGGCCACGCTTGCAAACTTGGAAGAGTACTGGATGCGAACGGCCTGGCTCTGGTCCATGTGCTTTTTCATCAGCCCCAGCCGGGTGGTGCGGAGGGCGATTTTCTCCGGATCCGAGACGTCCTGAATGTAGCGGACTGCCTCGGAGTGGATGTATTCCTGGGTGCTTCCCGGGCAGCCATAGACAAAGGTGAAATCGCCTTCCTTCACGCCTGCGCGGGAAATTTTCAGGGATTTTTTGGGCCGATAAGGCACGTTGGCCTCGTTGTAATCGGCCGGCATGTTGTCCTGCCCGGCGTAGATGCGGAAGATGGAGAAGTCTCCGGTGTGGCGGGGCCACATCCAGTTGTCGGTTTCTCCGCCGAATTTGCCGATGGAGGAGGGGGGAGCGCCCACCAGCCGCACGTCGCGGTACTCGCGGAAAACGAAAAGGAAGTACTGGTTGCCGTAGTACAGGGCCTCAACGCTGGCTTTCAGGCCGTTTCCTTCCTTGACGGCATCGGCCTTGAGCTTGTCGCTGTTCTTCTTGATGAGGGCCTGGCGCTGCTCTTCGTCCATCTTGGCGGGCTTGTAGCCTTTGAGCACGGTGGCGGTTACGTCCTCCATCCTTTCCAGGAAGCGGACGGTGAGCCCCGGGTTGGGGAGCTCCTGGGAGCGGTTCATGGCCCAGAAGCCGTCCTTCAGGTAGTCGTGTTCCACGGAGGAGTGCCGCTGGATGAAACTGTAGCCACAGTGGTGGTTGGTGAAAAGGAGGCCTGCGTCACTGACCAGTTCGCCGGTGCAGCCGCTGCCGAAGAGCACCACGGCATCTTTCAGGCTGGCCTGGTTCACGCTGTAAATGTCTTCGGCCGTGAGCTGGAAGCCTTTGGCCTGCATATCGCCGATTCTTTGGGAAATGAGGGCCGGCAGCCACATGCCTTCATCGGCCTTCAGGGGTTGGAGGGCGGCTCCGAGGATGGCCGCAAAGAGAAAGATTTTTTTCATTTTGATCGGTTTAGTTGTATTTTCCAAAAGGGAAGAAGCGGGGGACGGATGCGCAGTAGCGCGCATACTCGGGGTATTTGCTGCCGCTGATCTGCTCGCCCAGGGCCGAACTGCCCAGAAACAGCACCACCAGCAACAGGGCGCCGATGACACTCCAGTTGAAAAGGCCGATACCGGCGCCGACCGAGAAAATGTAGAACGAAATCCAGCTTCCCTGCTCGGCAAAATAATTGGGATGCCGGCTGCGGTTCCAGAGGCCGCGGGTATTGAAGCCTTTATTGTAGGGCTCCGGCAGTTCCTCCAGCTTTTTGCCGGCGTTGATCTGGGCCCATTTGCTGGTCTGGAAAGCCCACTGCTGCTCGTCGGCAATGGTTTCATAGAGGATGAACCCGGCCATCAGCACGGCGGCCAGCGTGTCCACCGGGCCGAAGGGAACGGCGGAGCCCAGGGAGACCAGCGCCGGGAAGGTGGTCATCAGGACCAGGGCGTTCTGGTACACGGAAATGAAAAGGAGGTTGAAGAGCATCCAGGTCCATCGTTTGCTGAAAGCGGAACCGCTGCGGAGGATGGCCCAGCGGTAATCTTCCTCTCCTTCCCAGAATTTAAGCCGATAGGCGCCTTTGCGGGCGAAATTGAAGGTGAGGCGCACGCCCCACAGGGTAGCGAGGACGGCCATCACCACCAGACGGGTTTCCATCCCGCCTTTGGCGGCGATGATCCAGGTATAGATGATGGGGAGGATGCTCCAGAGCTTGTCCATCTGGCTGTTGTTTCCGGTGAGCTCTCCTACGATAAAGCAATAGGCCGCACTGATGGCGCAGACGGTCAGGAGGGTTCTGAGGGTCTCCATTTGCAGGGGAGACAGGGCGGGTCCCACATAGATGTACAGCAGGGGACACACAATCAGGGACAGGCCGATAAGGGTTCCCATCAGGGGAATGTTCATTTTAGGCATCTGTGAATAGGTTTTGCTTTGTCAAATCAGAAGGTCTTCCACCTGCAGTTTGGGCACATAGTGGACGCCTTCCTTTCGGTAGTAGGTAAGGCTATCTCCGGATGTCGCCGGCACCAGGTAGATGGATTCGGCTGGCTTGCCGATGGCGATGACCGCCAGGGGCTCCAGCGGGAGCGCCAGGGCTTCCCGAAGGGCTTCTTTCCGGAAGTTGAGAATGAAAATGCCTCCGAGGCCCATTTCGGTGGCCTTGAGCAGGATGCTTTGGCCGGCAAAGCCCAGGTCTATGCCGATGACGCGGTCTTCGGGAACGTTGCTGCAGACGACGATAAAAGCCTGCGGCTCGCTGCCGGGATGGGGAAGATGCTCCCGGGGCAGGGCGGCGCCCAGTGTGATAAGGGGAAGGATCTTGCCGGCCTTGCCGGACGTGACCAGATGGAAGCGGAGCGCCTGGCGGTTCATGCCCGAGGCCGTCAGCGTAGTTGCCTTGACCAGTTCCCGGAGTTCCTGCTCCGTGACCACCCTATCCGGATCGTATCCCCGGTAACTGCGGTTGCGGTGGAGAAGGGTGTCCAGGGAGGGATGGGAGCGGCGCACCGTCTTTTTCCGCCGTTCTTCGATTTCCTGTTTCCGGTATTCCAGATAGTTGTCTGCCATAGGGATACAAAATTACGCAAAGTTTCGGAATATATGCATACTCTACCTCCGCTAAATTTTTTATCTTTGTTGCTGAAAGCTTAAATGGTATGGAAAACGAAAGGAATATCGACATTCTTTCCGGCTGGATCATGAAGCTGGCTGTGCTGGCCGTTGTCCTGGCGGGCTGCTGGTACTTCCGCAGTGTCCTGGTCTATGTGCTGGTGGCCTTCGTGATTTCGCTCATCGGCCACCCCCTGATGCGTATTCTCCGCAAATTCAGGATAAAGGGAAAGGCCTTGCCGGATGCTGTGCTGGCCGTTTTTACCCTCGTGATTATTCTTCTGACCATCTCCCTTTTCGTGACGCAGATGGTGCCGGTGGTGATGCATATCGTCCGGGATGCTTCGGTCATGAACAGCCAGGACATTCCCTATAATTCCCTCCTGGACCGGCTGAACGGCTCTCTGGTGGGGCTGTTCCCGGCCCTGGGAGAGGACTTTAACCTGGTCTCCATGCTCCTGGAGCAAATCCATTCGGTAGTGAGCCTGTCCAATGTGACCTCCCTCATCGGTTCCGTGGCTTCCGTGGCCGCCAGCATCGGCGTAGGGCTATTCTCCGTGGTTTTCATATCCTTTTTCTTCATAAAGGACGACCATCTCTTCTGCAAAATCATCCGTGCTTTGGTTCCGGACAGGATTGAAAGCAGCGTGGAGAACACCGTGGATGACATCACCCACCTGCTGTCGCGTTACTTTCTGGGCCTGGTTGTGGAAGTGATCGGCGTCATCCTGGTGGATTTCCTGGGACTTTGGCTTGTCGCCCGGGTCGGTGCCCATTACGCAATAGGCATCGCTTTTATCGCCGGCGTGCTCAACGTGATTCCGTACGTGGGTCCGCTCATCGGAGAGCTCATCGGCGTCCTTCTCTGCGTGGTGCTCAAGTACGGTGCAGGGGTGGGGCTGAATGTCCCCATCCTGGTCTTCGCCTTCATCGTCCTGGCCGTCATGCTCACGGCTCAGCTCATCGACAACTTTGTCTATCAGCCCCTTATCTATTCTACCAGCATCAAGTCCACTCCGCTGGAAATCTTCATCGTCCTGCTGGTGGCGGGACGTCTCGGCGGTACGGCAGGTCTTCTGGTAGGCATTCCCGCCTACACGGTGGTGCGTGTGGTGGCCGCCCGCTTTTTCTATAACCACAAAGCCGTCCAGCGCCTGATCCCGGACATCGAAAAGGAAAATACCCGCTGGATGATATAACAGCAACGACGATAACAACCCAACACTGAAATGAGTAAGAATAACACCCCCACTCCCCACATCGGGGCCAAAAAAGGAGAAATCGCTCCCTTTGTGATCATGGCCGGAGATCCGCTCCGTGCCAAGTATATGGCAGAGCACTATCTGGAGAATCCGGTCCTGTTCAATACTGTGCGCAACATGCTGGGCTATACGGGCACTTACAAGGGAAAGCCCGTGAGCGTGATGGGCCACGGGATGGGCATCCCCTCCATCGCCATCTACACCTATGAGCTCTTCAACTTTTATGGTGTCAGGAACATTGTTCGCATCGGCTCCTGCGGGGCCATCCAGAAGGATCTGAAGATAGGAGACCTGATTCTGGCGATGGGCGCCTGCACGGATTCCAACTATGCGGCCCAGTACCAGCTCCCGGGTACCTACGCTCCCATTGCCGATTACGACCTCCTCACCAAGGCCGTAAACGCCTGTAAGAAAATGAAGTATCGTTACCAGGTGGGCAACGTCCTTTCTTCGGACATGTTCTATTCCGACACGCCGGGAACCGAGAATTGGATGAAGATGGGCGTCCTGGCTGTAGAAATGGAGGCGGCCGCCCTGTATATGAACGCTGTCCGCAGCGGAAACAAGGCAATGGCGCTGTTCACCGTTTCCGACCACATCCTCACCGGTGAGGCCACTACCTCTGAAGAAAGACAGACCACGTTCACCAAAATGATGGACGTGGCCCTTTCTCTGCTGTAAGGATATCCTCTATTCCGGCCTTACGTAACGCTTGCCGGTCTGTGCTTTCATGGCGTCGATAAACGCGGGAGCATATGCCGGTGACGTATGGCGTCCGGGAAGGACCTCCCCGTCCTTGCTGGGGCGCATGACCTGGTCGTTGTGCTTCACTACCAGGAACTTGAACAGCTTGTCCCAGCGCTTCATCATCTTGTCGGTGTAGCCGATGGTAGTGGTGGTGACGTATTCGATCCGTTCACCTTCGGTGAATTCCCCGGCCTTGGCGTCCACGGCGGCCTGTTCCGCCTCGAAATAGTCTTCCAGTTCCGTCTGTGCCTCCAGGAGGTCCGGATACAGGGCGCTCCAACGGGGATAGACCATGTTGGCTACCATATTGTTCATCCAGAAGGCGCTTTCAAAGGAGAATTCCAGGGTGTTGTTCTCCTGGCGGAAGGGGTCCGGAAGGCGGTTGATGCCGCAATAGACGGGCACGTAGGCCACCATCGTGGCATCGTCCATATTGAAATAGGTAATCCCGCCCACGGCGTCGGGCAGCCAGGAGCGCATCCGGCACACCAGGGTCATCGCGCTCTGAGGGCAGCCGATGGGGCGCTCGCGGAACATCTTGGTGCCGTCGGAGGCCTCGAAATTCACAGGCTGGTTGCGGTAAGGAGAAGCCCAGGGACCGGCGCTCATATCGATCGTCATATCCAGGGCGGTGCCCTCGTAATGGTCTCTCATGTCGTTTTGGATGTCCCGGTAGCTGACGGGCTTGTCGGGAACAATCCAAAGGGGCAGGTGGTCGATTTCCGACATGTCTCCGTTGATGAAGGGAAGGTAGGCATCCATCACGGCATCCTCGCTGTGCCGGCGGTAAAAACTCCAAACGCGGGCTTCGCAGGCGCGGATTTTACTGAAGGTCATAGGCTGATAGGCCTCGCGGAAGCTGAAATCGGCATCTTTCCCGTCGAAATAACCCATCTCTCGGGCGAAGGAAATGACATCGGCGCTATACATGCACTGCCCGTCGGGGGTGATGCAGAAGCCCAGTTTCTTATCTGCCTTTTTGACCTGGGGGAACTGCTGGATGCGGCTGGAGTTGGCATAGGCGCAGATGGCATCGTCAGGGACGCGGAGGGCTACCCACACGACGCCCTTGCGGCCTTTTCCCTTTCCGATGAGCTCCATTATCCAGGCCTCTTCCTTGTCGCAGACGGCGAAGGATTCTCCGGTTTCGTTGTAGCCGTATTCCTGTGCCAGCTCGTGCATTACCCGGATGGCTTCCCGCGCCGATGCCGAGCGCTGAAGGGCGATCTGCATCAGGTTGAAATAATCCAGGTAGCCTTCCGGGTTCCTGAGTTCCGGCCGGCCGCTCCAGGTGGTTTCCATGATGGAAACCTGCTTTTCGTTCATTAGGCCCACGACCGAGTAGGTGTAGGGAGCCTGGCGGATGTAATTGATCTGACCGCCCCGGCTGCGGACGGCCACCATTTCCGAGGGGTCGTGTTTCCCGGCAGGCAGGTGGGACAGCGAGGTAATGTAGCCGAAGCTGTCGCAGTTGTAGGTGCAGATGACGCTTCCGTCCACGGAAGCCTTCTTGCCAACGATAAGATTGGTGCAGGCATCTGATTGGAAGCCCGATGCCAGGAGCAGGGTGGCGGCTATGGCCACAAAGGTGATTCTTTTCATAGTTTCAAAGATAGCGAAAATCCCGAATAATCATTATCTTTGCGAAAGAAAAAACCACATTTTTATGAGAATCCCTGAATCAGAGTTCATTATTAACGGAGACGGCTCCGCTTTCCATATTCATCTGAAGCCCGAACAACTGGCCGACAATGTCATAATGATGGGAGATCCCGGCCGCGTGGATATGCTGGCCGACTATCTTACCGACATCGAATGCCGCAACGCTTCGCGCGAGTTTGTTTCCGTCACCGGAAAATACAATGGAAAGCGCATCACCGCGCTGTCCCACGGTATCGGCCCGGACAATATCGACATCGTGATGACGGAACTGGACGCCCTGGCCAACATCGACTTCGAAACCCGCGAGGTTAAGCCCGTCCACCGCAGCTTGAATATCCTGCGAATCGGTACTACGGGGGCCCTCCATGCCGATATTCCGCTGGGGAGTTACCTCCTCTCCCACATCAGCGTAGGCTTCGACGGGGTGATGAACTGGTACGAAAATCGCAAGAAGGTCACCATCCCCACGGTGGAGGCGGCCTTCAAAAAGCATATGAACTGGGATCCCACCCTTCCTTCTCCCTATTTCGTAAAGGCATCGGACAAAATCATCGGGCTGATGAAAGATGTCACCCTGAAGGGCGTCACCATATCGGCCCCCGGCTTTTATGGCCCCCAGGGCCGCGTGGTCCGCATTCCGCTGGCCATGCCCGATATGCTGGAGAACATCGAGAGTTTCCGTTTCACGATGGGGAAAGAGGAACTGCGCATCACCAACTTCGAGATGGAAAGCTCCCCGCTGGCCGGTATGGCCGCCCTGCTGGGCCACCATGCCTGCACCGTGTGCTGTGTCATCGCCAACCGCCACCTCAAGAGCTCCAATCCGGACTACAAGCCCGCCATCCGCAGACTCGTAGAAATTTCCCTGGAGAAACTATCCACCCTGTAAGCGAAATTACAAGGACAGCATAATGTCGTTCAGGAGGCCTCCGGCGGTTTGTCTGGTTCCGGCCCCGGCCCCTTGTATAAGCATCGGGGAGGGGTAGTCCCCGGTGGTGATGAGAATGGCGTTGTCGGTTCCCCGAAGATTGTACAGGGGACTTTCCGGGTCCACTTCCTGCAAGCCCACCGCGGCGTGGCCCTCGGCATCCACCGAGGCTACGTAGCGCAGTTTCTTTCCGGCCTTGGCCGCGGCGGAATACCTTTTGGCGATATCGGCCGGAATGGGTTCCAGGGTAACTTGCGTGGCCTCCAGAGGAATGCCGGCCTGGCGGCTCAGGATGAGGATTTTTCGGAGCACGTCTTTTCCGGAAAGGTCTATATTGGGATCGGGCTCGGTGTAGCCTTTGAGCCGGGCTTCTTCCACCAGGGCCTCCCAGTCTTTCCCTTCGTAACGGTCCAGCAAATAGTTGAGGGTGCCGGAGAGAACGGCATCCATCCGCACCAGGGTGTCGCCGCTCTGGACCACGCGGTCCAAGGTTACCAGAACGGGCAGGGCGGCACCGGCCGTGGTCTCGTACCGAAGGGAGACGCCGGCTTTGTGGGCTTCTGCCTGCAGGTTTTTGAATTGGGCATAGGTTCCCGAGAAAGGAATCTTGTTGCAGGCCACGACCGAATAGCCGCTGTGGAACAGGTCCGGATAGCGGAATCCCAGCTCTTCGTTGGCGGTGCAGTCAATGTAGAGGGAATTTTCCAGGGAGAGGTCGCAGAGTGCGTCGATAAAGTCCCCCGGCGTGCCCTGTGACAGCCGTTCGCCGGCTTCGGAAAGCTCGATACCCTCCGTATCTATCACATAGCGGCGGGAATTGGCCAGGCCGCAGACGCGAAGTTGCTTCCCGGAGCGTCTGGCGATGGCATCGGCATTGTCGCGGAGCATCTCCACCAGTGCTTTTCCCACCCGGCCATAGCCGGCGATGAAAAGCGGAATTACCTCCGTATCGAAGCGGTCGAAGAATTCGTGGTGGATGGCCCGGATGGCTTCATCGGCCCGTTTGGAAGGGACGATGACGGAGATGTTGCGCTCGGAAGAGCCTTGCGCCGTTGCGCGGACGGGGATGCTGTGGCGGCCCAGGGCGGCGAGCATCTGTCCGGTGGCTCCGCTGTGCCCCAGGATATCGTCGCCAATGATGCATGCGATGGAAAAATCCTTCTCCACGCGCAGCGGGTTCAGCGTTCCGAGGGAAATCTCATAGGCAAAGCAGGCGTCGGCCGCCCGGCGGGCTTTTTCGGCATCGGCCGCGGCAATGGCGATGCACATCGAGTGTACGGACGAAGCCTGGGTGATAAGGATGATGTTGATACCGGCGCGGGAAAGGGCGTCGAAAAGGCGCGAACTGAAGCCCGGAACCCCCACCATACCGCTGCCTTCCAGCGAAAGGAGGGCGATGCCGTCGGAATGGGCGATACCGATGACTCCGCCCTGGGCCCGGGGAGGGTTTTTCTCCACCAGAGTGCCCGGCTTATGGGGATGGAAGGTGTCTTTGACGTAGATGGGGATGCCTTCGGCCACGACGGGCTGGATGGTGGGCGGGTAAATGACCTTGGCCCCGAAATGCGAAAGCTCCTGCGCGGCCCGGTAAGAGATATGCGGAATGGGACGGGCCGACGGAACCACCTCCGGATGGGCGGTCATAATGCCCGGAACGTCGGTCCAGATCTCTACGCGGCGGGCGTGGATGCCCACGGCGAAAAGCGAAGCCGTGTAGTCGGAACCGCCGCGCCCCAGGGTGGCCGGCCGGCCTTCTTCGTCCCGGGCGATGAATCCCGGAACGATGAACAGTTCCACCCTCGGATGCTGCTCTACGGCTTCCTGGATGCGCCGGCAGGTTTCGGCCGTATCCACTGCGCCGTCGTGCACGCGAATCAGATCCCGGGAATCCAGCCACCGGCAGGAGATGCCCTGGGAGAGAAAGCTGTCCGTGAGGATGCGGGTGCTCAGCAGTTCCCCGAAGCTTTCCACGGCGCAGAGGCTGGTGGGGGAGAGTTCTCCCAGGAGAAAGACGCCCTGCAGAATGCTGGAGAGCTCTTCGAAGAGCTCATTCAGGGCTTTCTGCGTTTTCCCCCGGTACCCTTCCGGGACCAGTTTCCCGGCCATCTGCCTGTGCCGGTCCTGCCAGAGGGCGAACTTTTCCTGATAGGCCGCATCCCGGGCGGCGGCCAACCGGCCCATCTCGATGAGCCCGTCCGTGCAGCCGCTGATGGCCGAACTCACCACGATGGTGCGGTCTTCCTCCAGGGCTTTCCGGACAATCCCTATGGTTTGAAACATTGCTTCCGCTGAGGCGACGGAGGTGCCGCCGAATTTGAGAACTTGCATACTGTTAAAGGATTAGGGCCGATAGTTTGGCGGTTTCCAACAGAAAACCGTCGTGGCCGAAATGGGAACTGATTTCTACATAACGGGCTCCCGGAATCCAGGCGGCCCACTGCCGGCTTTCTGCCGGCGGAAAGAGAAGGTCGGTATCTACGGCAAGCACCGTAGTTCTGGCCCGGATGCTTTGCAAAGCCTTCTGCACGCCGCCGCGTCCGCGGCCCGTGTTGTGGCTGTCCATCGCATTGCTCAGATAGAAATAGGAATAGGCGTCAAAGCCCCGCCGTACCAGTTTTTCTCCCTGATACCGCTCATAGGAGGCCACCCGGCCGGCAAAAAGGGTGTCGGGGTCTTCTTCGGCCTGGGTGAGCCCGTAGCCTTCGAAGCAGCGGTAAGTGATAAGGGCCTGTGCCCGGGCGCATTTGAGCCCTTCCCGTCCGCCGGAAAGGTCGCGGGCTTCCCGGAAAGTGGCATCGGCCTCCAGGGCCATCCGCTGGGTTTCGATCGTGGCACCGACGAAGGGGGAGATGCGGGGAGCCGTACACAGGAACAGGCAGCGCTCAAACAATTCCGGCTCCGTCACCGCCCATTCGATGGCGTTGAATCCTCCGTTGGAAGCTCCGATAAGAAGGTCTATCTTTCCGATACCCAGGTGTTTGCGAACTTCGATAAAACTGTTCACGGAGTCCCGGATGGTAATTTCCGGAAAGTCCAGCAGCCAGGGCTTCCCCGTGACGGGATTGTCCCGGGCGGGACCCTCGCTGCCGTAGGGGCTTCCCAGCATATTCACGCACACGACATAGTCTTTTTCGGTATCGATGGCTTTCCCGGGACCGACCATTTCCGGCCACCAGTCCCTGGGGTTGCTGTTGGCGGTGAGGGCGTGGCAGATCCACACTACGCGGCCTTCACGGCAGCCCGAGGTATGGAAAACGATGCGTGCGTTTTCCAGTACGCCGCCGCATTCCAGCTTCAGGGTAACGGTGATTTCGTGTCTTGTCATACTTGCCTGGCCTTTTGGAGAGCCTGCCCGAGGTCTGCTATGATGTCTTCCGGGGCTTCCAGGCCCACGCTGAAACGAATGAGGTCGGGGGCGATGCCGGCCTGACGGAGCTGTTCGTCGGAAAGCTGCCGGTGGGTGTGCGAAGCCGGATGCAGCACGCAGCTGTGACAGTCGGCCACGTGGGTTTCGATGCTGACCAGTTTCAAGGCGTCCAGGAAGCGCTTGTCAAAGGCGCGGCCGCCCTTGAGGCCGAAGCACAGTACGCCGCTGCATCCCTCGGGGAGGTATTTGGCAGCGAGGCTGTAGTGCGGATCGCTTTCCAGGCCGGGATAGCGGACCCAGGCTACGTCCGGGCAGCTTTCCAGCCAACGGGCCAGCCGAAGGGCGCTGGCGCTGTGACGCGGCATTCTCAGGTGCAGGGTTTGCAGGCCCAGGTGGAGGTAAAACGCGTTCTGGGGGCTCTGGGTGCTGCCCAAATCCCGCATCAGGTGCGTCGTGGCCTTGACGATATAGGCCGCCTTACCGAACTTTTTGCTGTAGGTGAGTCCGTGGTAGGAGGCGTCGGGGGTGGTGAGGCCGGGAAATTTGTCAGCATAGCGTTCCCAGGGGAAGTTCCCGCTGTCCACCACGGCGCCGCCCACACTAACGCCGTGGCCGTCTATGTATTTGGTGGTGGAGTGGGTGACGATATCGGCCCCCCACTCGAAGGGGCGGCACAGGAAAGGCGTGGCAAAAGTGTTGTCCACGATGAGCGGCAGGCCGTTTCTGTGGGCAATGGCCGCCCAGCGTTCAATATCGAAGACTTCCACCCCGGGGTTGGAAAGGGTTTCGCCAAAGACCAGTTTGGTGTTGGGGCGGATAGCGGCCTGGATTTCTTCGTTGGCGGCATCTGCCTTGAGGAAACTGACCTCGATGCCGAATTTCGGGAGCGTGACGCCCAGCAGGTTGAAGGTGCCTCCGTAGATGTTGTTAGCGGCGATGATATGGTCTCCTGCGCCGGCGATGTTGATCACCGCAAAGAGGTTGGCGGCCTGGCCGGAGGAGGTGAGGATGGCTCCTACGCCGCCTTCCAGGGAGCAAAGTTGGGCTGCAACGGAATCTACCGTGGGATTCTGCAGCCGGGTATAGAAATAGCCGCTCTCTTCCAGGTCGAACAGGCGGGCCATCTGGTCGGAGGTTTCGTACTTGAAAGTGGTGCTCTGGATAATGGGAAGCTGACGGGGTTCGCCCTTTCCGGGGGTGTAGCCTGCGTGTATGCAGCGGGTATCAATCTTTGCCATAAGAATGTCTTTTTTTTTCTCTGGCAAAGGTATATTTATTGGAAAAAACTTACAAGAAATTATAAAAATTAGGAAAATAATGCTAAATTCGCACTTGCAATTAGAATAATCAAATAAAATGACGGCCCTCGCAGGCCCTGAGCAGAATATTTTTCTGATGAGTGAAATGATACTGGACGCAGTAGATCTGCAGATTCTGCGGGCGCTGCAGGAGAACGCCCGGCTCACGACAAAGGAACTGGCTTTGCGGGTTCACCTTTCCACCACCCCGGTTTTCGAGCGGCTCAAGCGGTTGGAAAAGGGCGGTTTCATCCGGAAATACGTGGCGGTGCTGGATGCCGAGAAACTGGGCCGCGGATTTACCGTATTCTGCTCGGTAAAACTCAAGCAGATGAGCCGCTCCGTCGCCCGGAATTTCGTTTCCGTGATCCGGGACATCCCCCAGGTGGCGGAATGCTACAACATCTCCGGGGAGTACGACTATCTCCTGAAAATCCAGGCTCCCGATATGAAGTACTACAACGAGTTCATCATCAATGTCCTGGGAAGCATTGACTCCATCGGCTCCATTCTCTCGTCCTTCGTGATGGACGAGATCAAGAACACTCACGCCCTGTATCTGTAGCGGCTATTTGTTCCGACTGTAGATGTCGTCCATCGAGAGCTGTCCCCAGCGGGGGAGGGAGGCATCGTCCACTACCGCGTCGATGTGACGGGCGTGGCCCTGCATCACGTTCTGCTCCAGGAAGGCTTTTTCAATGTCCCAGACATAGGGCATATAGGCGGCCACATCGTGCGAGCTTTCGTGGAAGCGGTAGATGCAGTAGTTGTCGTAGCCTTTTTTCTCCCAGTCCTTTGCCAGCCAGCTGCTGCCCCAGATTCCTTTCCCCGCAATGCTCAATTTCTTGTACTGGACAGCTTTGTCGGCCGTTCCGTGCAGAAGGAGAATGGGGCAGGGGGCCTTTTGGAAACGGGGGGCGCCGCTGGTGCTGATGATGGCCCCGGCAAAAGACATCACCCCTTTGAAGTTGAATCCCTCCGGAAGCCCCTTCGCCGTTCCGTTGACAATTCCGTATTCGGCCGCCAGGGAAATAATGGCTCCGGCCGATGAGCCGGCCAGGACAATGTTGTCGGGGTCGATGCCGAGGGTTTCGCGCTTCTCGGCCAGGAAAGCGACGGCGGAATAGACGTCTTCCACGCCCACGTCCTGGGACAGTTGGAAGCGGTCCACCGCCTTCAGCGCTCCGACGAGTCCTTTTCCTACTTTATATCCTTTCATTCCCAGCCGGTAGTCCACGGACACGACGGTATAGCCGTTGTCGTTGAGGAGCTGGTACCAGGTCCGGTTCCACTTGCCGGACCGTTCTCCCATAATGAAGCCGCCGCCGAAGACAAAGAGGATGGTGGGTTTTTGAAGGCTGTCCAACTGCGTCGGGGACCCTTCCGTGGGCCGGAAGATGTCCAGATAAAGCTCACAACTGTCCCGCTGGGCAAACAGATACGTCTCCTGGGCCTGCGCAGAAAACAGGCCGAAGAACAGGGCAACTAAAAAAAGTAAAATTTTTTTCATATTATTTTTTTTGCTTGAGCAATGGTTTGGCGCAAGATGGCCATACCTTTGCATCAGAAACTTAAAAGAACAGCGTTATGAGAAACACGGAATTCAATGTCGAAGCCCTGGGCGCTTTCATCTCCTCTTCCACTTCTTTCCAGGCCCTCAAGGATTTGATTGAAGATCTGGACCTGGAATTCGAGCAGGCCCGGAGCCTCTAATCTTCCTTGATGTCCACTACCGTGGATTCCCTGTCCGGGGAGAGTCCTACCCGCAGGGTTTTCAGCGGCGCGGTCCCCTTCTTCCTGGAAGTGAGGATGCGGTCACCGATGATAAACTCGGAAACAGGGTCTTCCACATAGCGCATCACCGCCCGTTTCAGCGGCCGTGCGCCGTAGGCGGGGTCGTAGCCGGCATCGGCGACCAGGCGCTTGGCAGAGGGGGTGATGGTGAGTTTGTAACCCGCCTCCAGCGCCCGCTTGCGAAGGTCCTTGAGTTCGAGGTCGATGATGGTTTCAATGGACTCCCGGCCAAGTGCATTGAAATAGACCTGGTCGTCCACGCGGTTGATGAACTCCGGCGGAAAAGCCTTCTTCACGGCTTTCTCCACCACGCCCCTCCGGTCCTTTGCCACATTTTTCCCTGCAGTGGCAAAGCCAATCCCGTTCCCGTATTCCTCCATTTCGCGGCTGCCCACGTTGGAAGTCATAATGACAATGGTATTCTTAAAATCCACCGTTCGGCCGTTGCTGTCCGTGAGCCGGCCTTCGTCCATCACCTGCAAAAGCAGGTTGAAAATGTCCGGGTGGGCCTTCTCGATCTCGTCCAGGAGCACCACGCAGTAGGGTTTGCGGCGCACCCGCTCGCTCAGCTGGCCGCCTTCCTCGTAGCCCACATAGCCTGGAGGCGCGCCGATGAGCCGGGAAACGCTGAACTTCTCCATATATTCGCTCATATCTATGCGCACCAGATTGTCCTCGCTGTCGAAAAGGTACTCTGCCAGGGAGCGGGCCAGTTGCGTTTTCCCCACGCCCGTAGGACCGAAGAACAGGAAGGTGCCGATGGGCCGGTTCGGGTCCTTGAGGCCGGCGCGGTTGCGCTGGATGGCCCTTACCACCTTCTCAATCGCCTCGTCCTGGCCGATGATGCGCTGCTGCAGGCGCTCGCGCATTTTAACCAGGCGGTTCCCTTCGCTCTCGGCCACCTTGTTCACGGGGATGCCGCTCATCTTGGAGACGACGGAGGCCACGTCTTCGGCCTCCACCAGATTCTCCCGCCCTTTTTTCCGGGCGATGGCCAGGCGCACCATGCTTCCCGCCTCATCCAGGGCGTCGATGGCCTTGTCCGGGAGGGATTTGTCGCTGATGTAGCGGTCGGTCAGGCGGACGGCGGCCTCGAGGGCATCGTCCGTGTAGCGGATGCCGTGGAACTCCTCGTAGCGGGGTTTCAGCTGCCGTAGAATGGCGATGGATTCGCCCACGCCGGTGGCTTCCACCACGATTTTCTGGAATCGGCGATCCAGGGCGCCGTCTTTTTCCACGATCTTGGTGAATTCGTCCAGGGTGGTGGCCCCGATGCATTGGAATTCTCCGCGGGCGAGGGCCGGCTTGAGCATATTGGCGGCATCCAGGCTTCCCGATGCGCCGCCGGCTCCCACGATGGTGTGGAACTCGTCGATGAACAGGATGAGGTCGGGGTTCTCGGAGGCCTCCTTGATGATGCCTTTGAGGCGTTTTTCAAAATCTCCGCGGTACTTGGTGCCGGCCACCACCGAGGCGATGTCCAGCGACAGGATGCGTTTTTTGGCCAGAACCGGAGAAATGGCCCCGGTGGCGATCCGCTGCGCGATGCCCTCGACAATGGCCGATTTCCCCACCCCCGGCTCTCCGATGAGCATGGGGTTGTTCTTCTTCCTTCGGCCCAGGATTTCGATGACGCGGGCAATCTCCGTGTCCCGGCCCACCACGGGGTCCAGTTTCCCCTCGCGGGCGGCCCGGGTGAGGTCATAGGCGAATTCCTCGATATCCAGTTTCTTTTCCTCGCCGGAGGTCTCTTCGGGGCCCTGGGAGGGCTGTTTCGGGGATGCGTCTTCCGGCGATTTCCCGGAATTAAGCAGTCCCTCGTCTTCCATATAGGAAATCAGCCGGCCGTAGTCGATTCCGTGCGAGCGCAGGTACACCTGTCCGTAGCTTTCCGTAGTGCGGCACAGGGCCAGCAGGAGATGCTGGGGCGCCGCCGCTTCGCTTTTCAGGCGGGCGGCTTCCATAACGGTGATGCTCAGGACATTCTGGGCCTGGCGCGAGAAACTGATGTGGTCCATTTCCTCGAAGGGAATGGTTTCTCCCGTAAAAATGCGCTGGTCGATGAAGGCTTTGACATCTGCCGGTTCTATCCCCAGGCTCTGCAGCGTGGTGAAAGCTGCATTTTCTTCCTGGCGGATGATGCCCAGGAAAAGGTGGTCCGGTCCGATGCCGTAACTGCCGGTACGCATCGCTTCTTCCCGCGCGTATTTGATGACTTGATTGAGTTCTTCTGTGACTTTCAGTTGCATAGATACAAATGTAAACATTTTCCTCTTATCAATAATCACGCCCGGGAGGCCTTTACTGACAAAATGTCAATCGGCCTCGGGCACTGTTTTTGCAGAAAGGATTTTTGTTATGAAGAAGTTATTAACCCTCGCCCTGCTCCTTTGCGGTATTGCCGCCGGAGCACAAGATTTTGAAGGAACGTTTACCCAGGCCAAGACCCTTAAGATTTCCGGCCGCGTCATCAAGAGCGAAGGAACCCTTTCCTACCAGGCTCCGGACCAGTTGGCAATGCTTTATACCAAGCCGGACGGAGACTATTTCATCATCGACGGCCCCTATCTCCGGATGGATATGCGCGGTGTCACTCTGGATGTGAATACCGAAAACAACAAAACCGTCCGCGCCCAGCGCAACGCCATCCTCTACAGCATTGCCGGAAAGTACGAGGAGATTGCCATGGAAATGGATGCCGACTGCAGCGTGACGCCTGCCAAGGACGGCGGCAAGCGTGTGGTCATTAAAGTGCGTACGGCATTGCCCAAAGGCTATTCCGGAATGGAACTGGACTACAAGAAAAACGGCCAGCTCCGGCGGATGGTCCTGGAAGAGTTCGGCGACATCAGTACAGAGTATATTCTCAATGTAAATTAGTGTTGAAAAACCAGAAAATTTGCTTATCTTTGTATGTTTATAAGAAAGGTAAGTAAAAAATGGATATCAACGAAGAGAAGATTATTCCCGAAGAAGAAGGTCTGGTGGGCTCCGGCTACATTGAGCAGGTAGAAATAGACCACGAAATGCGCACGGCATACATCGACTATTCGATGTCCGTGATTGTTTCCCGTGCCCTTCCGGATGCCCGGGACGGACTCAAGCCCGTCCAGCGCCGCGTCCTGTTCGGCATGGACAATATGGGACTTAGTTACAGCGGCCAGACCAAGAAGAGTGCCCGTATCGTGGGAGAGGTGATGGGTAAGTTCCACCCCCACGGAGATTCCAGCGTTTATGATGCCATGGTGCGCCTGGGCCAGGAATGGAACCAGCGTTATCCGATGGTCAAGGGCCAGGGCAATTTCGGCTCCGTGGACGGGGATTCCCCCGCAGCCATGCGTTACACGGAGGCCAAGCTTCAGAAGATGGCCGAGGATGTCCTTGGAGATATGGACAAGGACACCGTGGATATGACCCTCAACTTCGACGATACCCTGGAAGAACCCACCGTTCTCCCCACCAAGGCTCCCTTGCTGTTGCTGAACGGGGCTTCCGGCATCGCTGTGGGTATGGCCACCAATATGGCTCCCCACAACCTGGGGGAATGTTGTGATGCCATATGCGCCTATATCGACAATCCGGATATTACCACCGACGAGCTGATGCAGCACATCAAGGGTCCGGACTTCCCTACGGGCGGCATCGTGATGGGCCGCACCGGCATCAGGGAAGCCTATGAAACCGGCCGCGGCCGCGTGGTGATCCGCTCCAAGACGGAAATCGAAGTGGACGAGCACGGGAGGGAAACCATCGTGGTGACGGAAATCCCGTATATGGTGAACAAGCGGGAAATGATAGAGAAGATTGCCCAGTTGGCCGAGGACAAGAAGGTGGAGGGCATCTCCTATATCAACGATGAAAGCGCCCGCGGGGAAACCCGCGTGGTCATCCGCCTCAAGCAGGGAACCAATTCCGGCGTGGTGCTCAATATGCTGTTCAAATACAGCCCCCTCCAGAGCAGCTTCTCTTTCAATAACGTGGCCCTGGTGAAGGGGCGTCCCCGCACCCTCAGCCTCAAGGAAATCATCGGCGAATTCGTGGAATTCCGTCACGAGGTAGTGGTGCGCCGCACCCGCTTCGAGCTGGATAAAGCCCAGAAGCGCGCCCATATCCTGGAAGGTCTCCTGAAGGCGATGGACCTCATCGACGAGATTGTCCACATCATCCGCTACGAGGCCAAGAGCATCGACGAAGCCCGTCAGATGCTGGTAGACCGTTACCAGTTTACGGACGTACAGGCTGCCGCCATCGTGGAAATGCGCCTGCGTCAGCTGGTCGGCCTGGAGCGCGAGAAACTCCAGAACGAGTACGAAGAACTCCTGGCCTTCATCGAGCGCTGCAACATCATCCTGGGCTCCGTGGAAGAGCAGTTCAAGGTGGTGAAGGCGGAAACGATGGAATTGAAGGATCGCTATGGAGACTCCCGCCGTACCGAGATCACCCTTGCCGAAGACGAATTCAATCCCGAAGATTTCTATGCCGACGAAGACCAGGTCATCACCATTTCCCACCTGGGCTACATCAAGCGCACCCCCCTCACCGAGTTCCGCACCCAGAACCGCGGCGGCGTGGGAATGAAGGGCAGCGCCACCCGTGACGAAGACTTCATCGAGCACATCTATATCGCCAACACCCACAGCACGATGCTCCTGTTCACCCAGAAGGGCAAGTGCTATTGGCTCAAGGTGTACGAAATTCCGGAAGGCAACCGCACTTCCAAAGGCCGCGCCATCCAGAACATCCTGATGATAGATCCCGACGACAGTGTCCGCGCATACCTCAACGTGAAAACGCTCAAGGACGAGGATTTCATCAACAACAACTACATTATGATGGTTACGCGGAATGGCGTGGTGAAGAAGACTTCCCTGGAAGCCTATTCCCGTCCCCGCACCAACGGCGTCAATGCCATCAACATCCGCGAAGACGACGAACTCCTGGAAGCCATCCTCACCAACGGCCGCTGCATCATTATGATTGCCGCCAAGGGAGGCCGCTGCGTCCGCTTCGACGAAACGGAGGCCCGTGCGATGGGCAGAACGTCCACCGGCGTCCGTGGCATCAATCTTGATAAGGATGATTATGTGGTCGGCGTCGTGTGCCAGGATCCCCAGGCCGAAGACGCAGCGAAGCACCAGGTGCTGGCCGTCTCCGAAAATGGCTACGGCAAACGCTCAGACCCGATGGACTACCGTCAGACCGCCAGGGGTGCCAAGGGTGTCAGAACCCTCAACATCACTGAAAAAACCGGCCATCTGGTGGCTATCAAGAACGTCACCGATGAAGACGATCTGATGATCATCTGCCGCAGTGGAATGACCATCCGAATGCCTGTCAACACCATCCGTGTTGCCGGACGTGCCACCCAGGGCGTCAAGCTCATCAACATCCGGGAGAAAGATGCCATCGCAGCCATCTCCGTCGTCGCCCACAGCGAAGAAGAGGAAAGCCAGGCCGCCGAAGGAAGCGAAATCCCAGTCACTGAAGAATAATTATCTAACCCAATTAATAGTATGAAAAAGCTGTTTTTCACCCTCGCGCTCGTCTGCTCCCTGCAGTTTGCGTTTGCTCAGAAGCCCGATGCCGAAATGCAGAAGGCCGTAGACAAGGCCCTTTCCGCCGCCCAGGATGCCAAGAAGGCCACCAAGGCCAACACCTGGATGAACCTGGCAAAGGCCTATTGGACCGCTTATAACAACCCCATTGCCAACATTGCTCCCGGTCTGGACAAGAACACCTTCAAAATGATGAACAAGGAGCAGCCGGCTTCCATCTCCAATGTGACCATCGGCGGAGAAGAGTACGAAAAGATGCAGCTCTCTCACGTGGATGTGTATTTCAATCAGGCAGGCATGCTGGCCATCGTGGACGTGACCAAGCCTTCAGTCCCCGGTGACCTTCTGGGAGAAGCCGCCAAAGCTTATGTGAAGGCGTTTGAACTGGGAGCCAAGGACAAGGATGTGGATCCCAAGCTCCAGGAAGTCGTGAATGCGTATTACAACGACGCTTTCACCGCCTATTCCCTGGGTGATATGCCCAAGGCCAGCGACCTTTTCAAAGGCGCCGCCGACTGGTCCCTCACCGCTCCCTGCTCCGTCAGGAACGACGATGCCGCCTACAACTGTGCCTTTACCGCCCTGGCTTCCAAAAATTACGACCGTGCCATCCAGTATTACAACAAGTGCCTGGAAAACGGATACACTTCCGATGGTAACATCTATGCCTCCCTGTCCGAATGTGCCCTGGCACAGGCCGACACCCTTTCCGCCAAGAACTATCTGGCAACCGGCCTGACCTCCTTTCCGGACAACGCTTCCATCCTGACCAACCTCATCAACCTGTACCTGCAGACCAATGAGGATCCCAAGAAGATTGTGGAGCTCCTGGACGAGGCCAAGAAGGCCATGCCCGACAATCCTTCCCTCTACTATGTGGAAGGTAACATTCTGGCCGGTATCAAGGATTACGATGCGGCCCTGACTGCTTACAACGAGGCTTTGAAGATTGAGCCCAAGTATGATATGGCTTATTATGGTATCGCCAATGTGGCTCTGAAGAAGGCAGAAGACCTCATCGCCGAGCGTGACGCGCTGGATGTGCGTGAGTGGAAAAAGTACGACGAGCTCAATGAGCAGGTGACCAAAATCTTCGAAGGCGCCATTGAGCCTTTCGAGAAGTGCTACGAAGTAAGTGCCAATCCCGATGTGAAGGCCGCTGCCGCAGACTTCCTCAAGAGGCTGAACTTCCAGCTCCGTGGCGTGGATCCCAAGTACCAGGCCGCTTACGAAAAGTGGAATGAGATTGTAGCCCAGTAGGCTTCGATAATTCTTAAAAATGATCAGCCTTCGGCCTCCCGGTCGAAGGCTTTTACTATTTTGGTGACAAGGGGATGGCGGACAATGTCCTGGTTGGTGAAGCGGATGGTGGCGATGCCCTTGATGCCTTCCAGCAGGTGGATGCCGGCGATGAGGCCGCTGTCTTCCCGGCGGGGAAGGTCTATCTGGGTAGCGTCTCCCGTAACGATGAATTTGGCGCTGGGCCCCATACGGGTGAGGAACATTTTAAGCTGTCCCAGGTTGGTGTTCTGGGCTTCGTCCAGGATGACGCAGGCCCGGTCCAGGGTACGGCCGCGCATATAGGCGAGGGGGGCGATCTGGATGGTGCCGTCGGCCATGAATTCCTGCAGTTTGCGGGCAGGAATCATATCCGAGAGAGCGTCGTAGAGGGGCTGCAGATACGGGTCCAGTTTTTCCTTGAGGTCTCCCGGCAGGAAGCCCAGGCGTTCTCCGGCCTCTACGGCGGGGCGGGTGAGGATGATGCGTTTGATTTCCCGGTTCTTCAAGGCACGCACCGCCAGGGCGATGGCCATATACGTCTTTCCGGTTCCGGCAGGGCCGATGGCGAAAATCAGGTCGTGGTCGAAATAGGCTTTTACGAGCTCCTGCTGAGTTTTGTTGCGGGCACGGATGGGCTTTCCGTCGGTGCCGTGGACGATGACGGCGTCTCCCGTGAGGGCGAAGTGTCCGTTGCCGCCTCCGGTGAAGAGGTCTTCCACGTCGTAAACGGTGAGATTCATCTTGTGCTGGCGCCTTTCCACCAGTTCTGCAAAACGGATATTGAATTCGGCGATGTCGCTTTCCCGGCCTTCCAGGATGAGCTCGTTTCCGCGGGCCACTACTTTAAGGTGGGGGAAATAGGTGCAGAATTCGGTCAATATCTTGTTGCCGACACCGTAAATCTCAATGGGGTCGATGGCTTCCAGCCGGATCGTTTTCTTCATACAGGTACAAATATAGTTTATATTTTTGTAAAAATGATTAATTTTGCAGAATAAGGAGATTCTTCGCCCCTTTAGGGGCTCAGAATGTCAGAGACTTGAAGGGGAATCTGAATAACTTACTGTTATGAAAAGAAGTATCATACTAATGCTGGCAGTCTGCGTTGCCCTTCTTGAGGGCTGTGATTTTGTCAGGACCGTGGCCGGTCGTCCCACTGCGGCCAAGGTGGAGCAGTTAAGGATAGAGCAGTTGGCTGCGGAGGAGGCTCGCCGGCAGGCCCGGCTAGACTCGATGGCCCGCGTGGAAAAACAGATGGCCGATTCCCTGGCCGCCCTGGAAACCCGCTTGCTGGATTCCCTCTCACAGGCCAGGGGAACCATCCTGAATCCGGCCAAAATGGGAGGATTGTTCACCACCAAGCTGGAGGCCCGCTATTGCATCGTGGTGGGCGCCTTTCGTGGAAGGTATTATGCCGATCGCAAGCTGAAAGCCTGCAACGATGCGGGCTATACGGCCTCCATCGTCAGTTTCAGGAATGGACTGATGGCTGTGGCCGTCTGCCCCTCCAACGACCTTAGTGAAACTGTTAAAACCCTCAAGCAGTTGCGTGGAAAGGGAATCTGCCCTCCGGACAGCTGGATTCTCGTGAACAAATGATGAAACGCCTGCTGTCCTTTTTTGCCGCCCTCGGAGTGGCTCTCAGTCTCAATGCGCAGTTTCGCGCCCCTTTGGAAGACCTGGATGATTCTGAAACCGTCCGGGCCTTCAAGTCCCACGTGGCCTATTTGTCCGGCGCCCAGTTGGAAGGCCGCAAGGCCGGATCGGAAGGGGAGAAAATGGCGGCGGAGTACCTCAGCGAAAAACTGAAGGAATACGGAATCGACATCCTTTCCGCCGGAACGGAATTCAAAATCGCCCAGGGTGCCGACACCCTCACTTCCCGCAACGTAATCGGCTTTCTGGAAGGTTGGGACAAAAGCCTGAAAGACCGTTATATCGTGGTGGGCGCCCGGATGGACAACCTTGGAATGGACCGCTACACCGTGGACGGGGAAGTGGTGGACCGCATCTATTACGGGGCCAACGGCAACGCTTCCGGGATGGCTATGCTCCTGGAACTGGCTCAGAAACTCTCCTATGCCCGCACGCTCCTTCGCCGGAGCATCCTTTTCGTTGGCTTCGGCTCTTCCTGTGAATCGTTCGCCGGTTCCTGGTATTTTCTCAACCGCGCCTTTGCCGCCGATGCCGACCGGATAGACGCGATGGTAAACCTGGATATGCTGGGTCTCACATCCAACGGATTCCAGGCCTACACCGCCTCCAACCCCGACCTCAACACCATCCTGCAGACCCTGCATGGAGAACTCCTTCCCATCCAGGCGCAGCCGGTTACCCAGGAACCTTATTCCGGGGACCATATTGTTTTCTACAGCAAGGAAATACCGTCTGTCCTCTTCTCAACGGGCCGTTATCCGGAGCACGGAACGGGCCGCGACACGTATTCCATCGTGGATTTCGACGGGATGGAGAGAGAACTGGAGTATATTTTCACCTATGTGCAACACCTGGCCAACGGGCAGCGCCCTCTTTTCCGCGGCCAGTCGGAAGGCAGAAAGGAAACCCCGGTGGGGACGTACGCCTACAGTGATGTGGACGTGAAACCGATGTTCCTGAACTCCCAAGACCCCCGCACTTTTATGGAGCGTTGGGTCTATCAATACCTCAAATATCCCAAATATGCCGTGGACAACGGCATTCAGGGCACTGTCCTGGTAGATTTCGTCATTGACGAGAAGGGGCAGGTGCAGGAGGTGAAGCTGGCCCGGGGCGTGCATCAGTCACTGGACGAGGAAGCCCTCCGCGTGGTTTCCGCATCTCCCAAATGGCGGCCCGGCCGTCATCGCGGCAAGAAAACCCGGGTGGCGCTCACGGTGGCTGTGGAGTTCCGCCTCAGCAGAGATAAGGGCAAGTTCGGCATCAACGGAAAGACTATCAACTGAATATGGACTACAACTTTTTAGAGATTGAGAAGAAATGGCAGCAGTGGTGGGCCCAGAACAAGACCTACCGTGCCGGTGAAGATTCGGATAAACCCAAATACTATGTGCTGGATATGTTCCCGTACCCCAGTGGTGCGGGCCTGCACGTGGGGCATCCGCTGGGGTACATCGCCAGCGACATCTATGCCCGCTACAAACGCCTGAAGGGATTCAACGTCCTTCATCCGATGGGATACGACGCCTTCGGCCTGCCGGCAGAGCAGTATGCCATCCAGACCGGCCAGCATCCGGAAAAGACCACCCACGAGAACGTGGCGCGTTACCGGCAGCAGCTGGACCGGATAGGTTTCTCCTTTGACTGGGACCGTGAATTCCGCACCTGCGATCCGGACTATTACAAGTGGACCCAGTGGGCCTTCCTGCAGATGTTCGGCTCGTGGTACGACAGCAAGGCCGGGAAAGCCCGCCCCGTCGAGGAACTGGTGGCTGCCTTTGAAAGAGGGGGCAGCAGCGCCGTTGAGGCTGCCTGCAGCGAGGGTGCTGCTTTTACGGCCGAGGAGTGGAAAGCCTTCAGCGAGAAGGAAAAATCCGAGATCCTGATGCGTTACCGCATTGCCTATCAGGGAGAAAGCACCGTCAACTGGTGCCCGGCGCTGGGAACCGTCCTGGCCAATGACGAGGTGAAGGACGGCTACTCCGAGCGGGGTGGTCATCCGGTTTTCCAGAAGAAGATGACCCAGTGGCAGCTGAGGGTATCGGCCTATGCCGGCCGGCTGCTGGAAGGGCTCGACAGGCTGGATTGGACCGAGTCCCTCAAGGAAATGCAGCGCAACTGGATTGGCCGCAGCGAAGGCGCGGAAATGGTCTTCAAGGTAAGCTGTGACGGACAGGAGCACGAGGTGACCATCTTTACCACCCGGGCCGACACCATCTTCGGCGTCACCTTTATGGTTCTCGCCCCGGAGAGCGAGTGGGTGGAGTGCCTGACATCGGCCTCGCAGAAGGCGGAGGTGCAGGCCTATCTGGACCAGGTGAAGAAGAAGACAGAGCGCGAGAGGATGGCCGGAAAGGCCGTCACGGGCGTTTTCACCGGCTCTTACGGCATCAACCCGCTCACCGGGGAGAAGGTGCCCGTCTGGATTTCGGAGTATGTCCTGGCCGGTTATGGAACCGGAGCCATCATGGCCGTTCCCGCCCACGACAGCCGTGACTATGCCTTTGCCAGGAAATTCGGTCTTCCCATCATCCCCCTTATCGAAGGGGCCGATGTGAGCGAAGAGAGCCTGGACGCCAAGGATGGCATTATGTGCAACAGCGATTTCCTCAACGGACTCAGCGTGAAGGAGGCCATCCCTGCTGCCATCGACTATGTCGAGGCTCACGGCCTGGGACGACGGAAGGTGAATTACCGTATCCGTGACGCGATTTTCTCCCGTCAGCGTTATTGGGGAGAACCTTTCCCCATCTATTACAAGGACGGTATCGCCACGCCGCTTCCCTTGGAGGAACTTCCCCTTACCCTGCCGGAGATCGACGAGTACAAGCCCACGGAAGACGGGCAGCCGCCGCTGGCCCGCGCCAAGGACTGGACCTACAAGGGATATCCGCTGGAAACCAGTACGATGCCCGGTTTTGCCGGCTCCAGCGCCTACTACCTGCGCTATATGGACCCGAACAATGAAAATGAACTGGTTTCTCGCAAGGCCGACGGGTACTGGCGCAATGTGGACCTGTACATCGGCGGCACCGAACACGCTACGGGACACCTGATTTACAGTCGTTTCTGGAACAAGTTTCTCTTCGACCTGGGCTATATCTGTGAGGAAGAACCTTTCTGCAAGCTCATCAACCAGGGAATGATCCAGGGACGCTCCAATTTCGTGTATATGATTCCCGGCACCAACCGCTTCGTATCGGCCGGTCTCAAGGACCAGTACGAGACCATCCCGGTGCACGTGGACGTGAATATCGTGTACAACGACCGCCTGGACATCGAAGCTTTCCGCGCTTGGCGTCCGGACTACAAGGAGGCCGAGTTCGTGCTGGAAGACGGAGAGTACATCTGCGGCTGGGCCATCGAAAAGATGTCCAAGAGTATGTACAACGTGGTGAATCCGGACAGAATCTGTGACACCTACGGGGCCGATACCCTCCGTCTCTACGAGATGTTCCTGGGCCCCATCGAACAGGCCAAGCCTTGGGACACCAAGGGCATCGACGGGGTGAACCGTTTCCTGAAAAAGTTCTGGCGCCTGTTCTGGGACCGCGAAAAATGGCTCGTGACGGACGAGGAACCCACCCCCGACGAGCTGAAGGCCCTCCATAAGCTCATCGGCAAGGCGCAGGATGATATCGAGCATTTCTCGTACAATACCGCCATTTCGGCCTTTATGATCGCCCTGAACGAGCTGGGCGCCTGCTCCAAGCGCGCCATCCTGGAGCCACTGACGGTGCTGTTGTCACCCTTTGCCCCGCATATTGCCGAGGAACTCTGGCATCAGTTGGGGCACGAGGATTCCGTGGTCTATGCCGCCTTCCCGGAGTATAGGAGCGAACTGGCTGCTGAGAACCTGGTGAAATATCCGGTCTCCTTCAACGGAAAAACCCGTTTCTTCGTGGAGGCCCAGGCTTCGGACACCCCTGCCCAGGTGGAGGCTGCCATCCGTTCCCACGAGAAAACGCCTCAGTATGTGGGAGATATGAGCATTGCCAAAGTGATTGTCGTTCCCGGCCGCATTGTGAATGTGGTCCTGAAAAAATAGATTATGGACAAGAAAAAAATCCTCACCGGAATCTTCGACTACATTGTCATTACGATAGGCGTCATCCTCTTCGTGATGGCCTGGCAGTCGTTCCTTCTTCCCAACAATATGATTGACGGTGGTCTCACCGGCGCATCGGCCCTGCTGGCTATGGTGACGGGCATTTCGGTGGACATCTGGTACTTTGGCGTCAATGTGCTGCTCCTGGTCCTGGCGTGGTTTATTCTGGGACAGGGATTCGGCATCAAGACCATCTATGCCATCATCGTCTCCACGGCTCTTTTCCGCCTGCTCGGAGACGAGAGCATGTCCTGGCTCTGGTCCGTTGAAGGGCAGGTGCTCTATGTGGGCGACGGCATTCTGGTTCCCATTATCGGCGGTCTGCTGGAGGCCGTGGGTTTGGCCCTGATCATTCTGCGTGGCGGTTCCACGGGCGGAACGGACATCCTCGCACTCATCGTGAACAAGTTCTGGCCCATCTCCATCGGCCGGTTCTACTTGATGGCCGACTTTGTGGTCATTACCCTTCTGATTTTTGTTCCGGGCCACTGCTTCACTGATGTGGTGTACGGTTATATCACGATGGGTGTCTGCGCCTATGTACTGGACCTGATTATGCTGGGTAAGGATTCTGCCGTCCAGATCCTCATCTTCTCCGAACACCTCAAGGACATTGGAGATTACATCAACCGGGAAATGGGACGCGGAGTAACGGCGCTCAAGGCCGTGGGCTGGTACACGCAAGAAGACCGACAGGTGCTTCTGGTGATGCTGCGCAAAACCGAGATGCCGGAACTGGTGAGGGCCGTGAAAGAGAAGGATCCCAAGGCCTTTGTTACCGTGGTTCCAGCCAATAATGTCTTTGGCGAGGGCTTTGACGAAATGAAAACGGGTCTTTCCAAAAAGAAAAAGAAGAAATAGTTATGTCCATCCTGAAAAAAACCGTATTTACCCACATCAAGGAGTGGCTTCTGGTTACCCTGGGTATCCTCATCTATGTTACGGGCTGGTGTATCTTCTTGATGCCCAATAACTTGATTGGCGGCGGCGTGTCGGGTATCAGCTCGATGATTCAGTACGCCACGGGGGGCTCCATCCAGATGGGTTACAGTTATTTTGTCCTGAATGCCATTCTGGTGGGAGTTGCTATGCTCGTTTTGGGAATGGGCTTCGGCGCCAAGACCATTTATGCCATTGTCCTGGCTTCCGTGGCCCTGCGTTTCCTGCCCGACTTGATTCCCGTTACCATCATCAAAACCCTGGCCATCGACAATGGAAAGCTGCTGAGCGTACTGATGGGCGGCCTGATGGCCGGCATCGGCATCGGGATGAGCATCTCCAACGGCGGATCCACGGGCGGAACGGACATCGTAGCCCTGATATATACCAAATACCACAACGTGTCTCCGGGAAAGGTGATTCTGGTGCTGGATTTCATCATAATCGGCTCTTCGCTGTTGATTCCTTCCTTCGTGAACCAACTGGATCCCGCCACGGGCCTTCCTGTCTTGGATGCCGCCGGCAATCCGGTCACTTTCAAGATGCCCTTTGCAGAAAAAATCACTACGGTCCTGTACGGTCTCATACTGGTGACGGTGAACAGCTATGTGCTGGATATGTACATTTCCGGTTCCCAGCAGAGTGTACAACTGTTTATCCTCTCCAAAGAGTATGAAAAGATTGCCGATGCCATCACCAACGAGATGAACCGCGGAGTCACCGTCCTCGATGGAAAGGGCTGGTTCTCCAAGCAGGATACCAAGGTCCTGATGGTCCTGACCCGGAAGACAGACCTCAACCTGATGCTTCGTTATATCAAGCAGATAGATTCAACGGCATTCCTTTCCGTCAGTTCCGTGAACGGCGTTTATGGAAAGGGATTCGATACCATCAAGAAATAGTTCATTGACATAGAGGAGAACGTGACCACCCGGCCCGCTTCACAAAAAAATGAGCCTATTCGTACTGTTACCGGCTCTTTTCTGTGTGCTGGTCGTTGGTGCAGGAGTTGTCCTGTATTTGCGCCTGCGCGGAAAAGAAGCCCGTCTGAAGGAGACCCTTGAGCAAGCCTCTTCTTTGGACCCTTTGTCTGATTCCTACGAATTGACGGCGATCGATCAGATGCTGTACGACAGGTGCTGCAGATATATGACCGAGCGGAAGCCTTTCCTGGTGGAGTCTTTCTCCCTTCAGGACCTGGCCAATGCAGTCTATACCAACAGGGCTTCGCTGAGCCGAATCATCAACCGTTTTTCCGGGAGAAACTTCCGGCAGTATGTAAACTATTACAGGGTTATGTACTCGATGGAACTCTTCCGGAACAATATGAGCCTGAGAGTAGTGGACTTGGCGCAACTCTGCGGTTACCGGTCCGTGACAGCGTATTACCAGAACTTCAAGAAGGTGATGGGGGAACTCCCCAGTCAATGGTGTGCGCGGATACGGAGAAAGTATATCAAGGATTTGAAAAAGTAACCTTCGGGTCCGGACACGTTATCCCTCTACTCCTTTCCAGGTTTCTGGAACGGGAGCTGTTACATCCACCTCGGTCTTTTTGACGGGGTGGATGAACTGTATGTGGCGGGCCAGAAGGCTGATGCCGCCGTCCGGATTAGAGCGTTTCGCACCGTATTTGAGATCTCCCTTGATGGAGCAGCCCATATGGGAGAGCTGGCAGCGGATCTGGTGATGCCGGCCGGTGTAGAGTTCTATTTCCAGCAGATAGTAGCGATCGGTGGTCTGGATGAGCGTATATTTGAGGCGGGCTTCCTTGCCGTTTTTGGAGACATAGGATTTGTTCTGGGCTTCGTTCCGGCTGAGAAAGTCTGTGAGGACGTCACTGTTTTTGGGCGGTTTTTCTGCCGTGAGCGCCCAGTAGGTCTTGTGGATTTCCCCTTGCCGTAGCATTTGGTTCAAGCGTTCCAGGGCTTTGGAAGTTTTGGCAAAGAGCGTGACACCGCTCACCGGACGGTCCAGCCGATGGGGGACACCCAGAAACACCTGTCCGGGTTTTTCGTCCCGAAGGGCAATGAAGGCCTTCAGCGTTTCACACAGGGGTTCGTCTCCGGTTTTGTCTCCCTGGACAATCTCTCCCGTGCGCTTGTTGAATACCAGCAGGTGATTGTCTTCATAAAGAATTCTTCCTTCGATGTCCCGGAGTTCCTCCGGATTCATTGCTCTGTAAACTCCCATACTGCAAATATAGGCATTTTTCTTTGGAGGAAAGGAAAACAATTGTTAGTTTTGCAATTATGAAACGATTGCTTGTCAGTATCCTGGCCATTTTGGCCTTTTTGTCGTCCTGCAGTGTTTTCCGTATTTCGGAATACGCCACACCTCCTTCAGAGAAGGTGGTAGATATCGGTTACGGAAAGGAAATCCGGGGAAAACTCTCCTCATCTGTATCCAGCGTGGATGTCAACACGGAAAAGACCATTTACCGGGATATCTATGAACTCATCCAGGGAAGGTGCGCCGGAGTGATGGTCAACGGAACCAAAATCACCATCCGGGGAGAGAACTCCATTAATTCCAGCACGGAACCTCTGTTCATCGTCAATGGTTCGCCCCAGACTTCCATCGACTGGATCAATCCCAATGATGTCAAGAGCGTCGATGTCCTGAAAGATTCTGCTACCGCCATCTACGGTAACCGGGGTGCCAACGGCGTCATCGTCATCACTCTGAAGTAAGTTTCGGCCAGATTGTTCTTCCAGTCCTCCGGAGCGTTTTTTCTGTCGCCCCGGGCCTTTGTTTTGTCATTCTGAGCGTAGCGAAGAATCTATTCTTTTTTCAGTTCCACGGCCGGGTTAGTCTTCGCCGCCTTCAATACTTGCCAGATAACGGAGACGAAGGCGATTAATCCTGTGAGGAGCACCGCTACTACAAATATCCACCAATAGCCTTCCAGCCTGTAAATAAAGTCCTTGAGGTATTCTTGTGCGGCATAAACGGCAATCGGAATGCCGATAATGCAGGCTATGCCGACAAGCACCATATAGTCCCAGATTGTTCTCCAGGCTTCTGTATCCACCGTGCCTCCGAAGACCTTCCGCACGGCAATGTCATGGGCTTTTTCATCGGCATAATAGGTGCTCATGGCCAGGAGGTCCAGCAGCGAGAGCAGCAGCGCCAGCGCCATAAAAACCTCCATTAGGCGCATGTTGTTCCGCGCAGGTCTCAGCGCCTTTTCATAGAACTCCGTCAGGAAACCGTCGGCCAGTTCAAAATAGACCATATTGTCCTTCCTCCAGGTCTCGTAGGTTTCCCTGATCTGCCGCCGGGCCACTTCGTGGTCTCCAGTAATTTCCATCAGGATGCCGGAAGTATAAGGGTACGTCTCTTGTATGTTTTCAACCAGGACAACCATATCCTCCTTCACCCCCATATTGCTCAGTGAAACCGGGAAATCGGCAATGACTCCTCCCATGTTTTCGCAGTTTGACATCCTCTCCTGCAGCGTCCGGATCTCGTGATATTCCTCTGTGAAACCTGTTGCCGCAAAGGCCGATTCCCCGAACCAGACGGTATTGCTTACCGGGGCATGATAATCGGCCAGAATCTCGAAGCCCAGCATGTCGAAGGCGTCTTTGTCCATGTGGAATACCCGGTAGAGGATGTCCTTGTCGTCCACCGTTTTGCTGTACTGGCCGTTTCCTAGCTGGCCGGGTACATGGAAAGCCAGGCCTGTGCGCTCCACGAAGGGCTGCGCCTCCAGTGAACTGCGCAGAGACTCCAGGCCGAAGGACGCGGACTGCAGGAAATACTTATTGCCGATATCGGCATGCATCGGTCTCCCCAGCGACTTCCTGTACTGTCCCTCCATGACGATGGCAAGGGCAATCAGAAACACCGACAGTGCGTTCTGCAAGACGATAAACACCTTGCTGAAAGTCATTTTGCTTTGTGCGCGGAAGTTTCCGCGAACCACGTCAATCGGCTTCCACCGGCTGGAAAACAGGGCCGGCAAGAGTCCCGCCAGGAACCCGACCACCAGCACCAGGCTGATGAAAATGGCGATGTATTTGGGTGTGAACTGAATCCGGATGGCTATGTCCGGGTCGTTCAGGAGGCGGTTCACCACAGGTGTCCACCAAATGGCCAGAAGGGCGGAAACGCCAAAGCACACCAGCGTGAAGAACACGGACTCCAGGATGCGACGGCCGAATACGGAGGCCTGTGAGGCGCCGATAAGCCGCCTTGTAGCCATCTCCCGTGCCCTTTTTGCGCTGAGTGCCATGTTCAGGTTGATGTAGTTGAATACGGCACTGACCAGGAGGAGCAGCACGGCCACAAGCAGCAGGTCCAACGTCCGTTTATCGCTGTGGGCGATATTTCCCGAGACATAGGTGCCGCTTTGCGCGTCTCCGAATATCAGTTCATCCAGTCTATAGATCCGGACTCCTTGCAGGAAGGACGACCCGTAAGTGTCGTAAAGGCGCTTGCAGACCGCCACGGCCTTCTCTTCCAACGCGTTCCTGTCGGCCCCCGGACGAAGTTTTACAAAGGTACAAACGCTGCCAAACTGGTCGTTGGGGTCGGAAAATGCCTTGACGGGCCCATCGATGGAAAGGACGACATCGGCATAATCGAAGAGTGTGGACTTCCAGTCTTTCATAATGGCGGCGACCGTGAAAGAGTTATCTCCGAGTTTCCAATTGTCTCCGACTTTCAGTCCGGACTTGTGCGAAAACTCCTCGCTGATAATCATATTGCCGGCATCGGACAGGACGTCTGGCCCGCCTTCTACAAATTTCAGATTGGGGAACAGCTCAAAGAAATGCCTGTCTGCCGTAACTATCTTGGCCTTCAGCATCCCCTCCTCCGGGAACAGGAGATAATCCACTAGAGACAGCCTGCCCGCCACCTCCACTTCCGGGGCGGCTTCTTGGATGGCATCCGTGAAAGTATAGGTGAGTCCCAGTTGGTCCGGATGGCCGTCTTCCACCATTGCAAAGGTATAGATGTCCCGCCAAAGCGGGTTTTCATACTTGACCTCGAACTGCTGCACCACATACGAGCCGATGATAATCACAAACGCCAGGCTCACGGCCAGCCCCACCGCCTCGATAGCGGTGTAGAGTTTATTGCGGGACAGGAATTTCAGATAACTCTTCATACTGTTTCTTTTTTCGTCATTCCCGGCTTGACCGGGAATCTCTTATTGCTTATCTTTGTGACGGACTAAAGGTTGATTGATATGAGTGAAGATTTGATGATCGTCCAAAATCTGATTTATGAGATTCGTGGGCAGAAAGTGATGCTGGATGCTGATCTGGCAAGGTTGTACCAAGTGGAGACCAAAGTCTTGAACCAGGCGGTAAGACGTAATATCAAAAGGTTTCCGGAGGACTTTATGTTCCAGCTTGATAATAAGGAGTTTGCAAACTTGAAGTCACAAATTGTGACCTCAAGTTGGGGAGGTCGGCGTACTCCGCCACTAGCCTTTACGGAGGAAGGGATAGCCATGTTGTCTTCCGTTCTGCATAGCGATATTGCTATTGCAGCGAATATTTCAATACTTCGCGCTTTTGTTAAAGTAAGAGAGTATTTACTAATGGCATCTACCGTATCTGCCGAAGTAAAGTAACTCCGCGCCAAAGTGGACCTTCTGGCCATGCAGCAGGAGGAGAACCTCGGTGCTGTCAATGACCTCTCTGAGGATGTCCGGAAGGACATCGACAACCTGTATCTGGCCATCGGCGAACTTTCTTCCCGCATAGAGGAGAAGAAGCGCGAGCCGCAGCGAAAGATTGGCTTCCAACAGAATATGGAGGACTGATTTGTCATTCTGAGCACTTTTCTGTCATTCTGAGCGTTAGCGAAGAATCTTATTCTTTCTTCAACTCTATCGCCGGATTCGTCTTCGCCGCCTTCAGCGTCTGCCAGAGGACGGTTCCAAAGGCGATGGTCAGCGAAATCAGGGCGGCCGCCACGAACACCCAGCCGTAGCCTTCAACACGGTAAGCAAAGCGTTCCAGGTACACTCGGGAGGCCCAGATAGCCAGCGGAATGCCAACAAAGCAGGCCACGCCGACAAGAATCATATAGCTCCGGACGTTCCTCCATGTCTCGTGCGTTACATCAGAGCCAAAGACCTTTCTCACGGCAATCTGTTTGGTGTTTTCATCGGCAAAGTAGGTACTCATAGCCAACAGGCCCAGGAGGGAAATTAACACTGCCAGGACCGCAAAGAGTTCTACCAGACGCAGCGTTCTCTTAACAGGAGCCAGCATCTTCTTGTTGATATCACGCACAAAACCATACCGCCAGGCCGGTTCTTCTACGCCGGATGTCTCCAGCCGATACTCCCTGTAAGCCTGCCGGATGGCCTTGTCGTAAGATTCATCCTCTCCCGTGGTGCCGATAAGCATGCAATTCGCATATCTGAGCTCTTCGGCCCTGGTTACGATGACGCCGCCATTGGGGTTCTGATTGCTCTCGGAAGCTGGCCGGGCGGGGAAATCCGTTACCACGCCGCCGATGAACTCCGGCTGGGCGCCGTTCATATTGATTCTCCGCGGGAATACCGTGGAGGTATCCGATACTGCCGCCGCATTGAAGGCACTGCGGCTCATCCAGAGCGAATGTGTAAGCGGATGGCCGAAATCTTCCTCCACTTCCAGTCCCAGCAACTTGAAATAGGTGGAATCGCAGAGGATGACGGGCATATCCACGTGGTGCTCCTCGTCCACCTTTATCCCCATCGTCATATTGATGAGCCCCGGAATACCGCGCCCAACGCCTGCCCTTGTCACAAAAGGCAATGCCTCCACCTTGTCCTTGAAAAGCTTCATCATATCAAAGTCGCGGGCAGAATACTCAATGTAATAGAGATTCTCCGTAGCAGCGTGCATCGGCCGGGTAAGCATGTGGCGCATCTGCACTTCCATCACCAGCGCCAGGGCAATCAGGAATACCGACAGGACATTCTGCACCACGATGAACACCTTGCTCAGGACCATTTTATTCCGGCGCCGGAGCGTGCCTTTGATCACGTCAATGGGCTGATAACGAGACGCCGCGACAGCCGGAAGGAGCCCGTTGATAACACCCAGAATCAGAATGCCGGCGATATACGCCAGGATATACCCCGGTGTCATCATAAAAGACAGCCTCACGCTGGTGTCTCCCATGCCCAGCATCAACTCGTCCGGGTCGCTGGTGGAAACCAGGCTGTTCATCATCGGCACCAAAAGGTCGGCCAGCAGCAGCGCCGCGGCAAAGCAGACAGCTGTGAAGGCGACGGATTCGCCGATGTACTTCCACAGGATGCCGGTCTTGTCGGCCCCCAGCAGGCGTCGGGTGGCCATTTCCTTAGACCGCTTGCCCGTGAGCGCGAGGCTCAGGTTCACATAGTTAAAGATGGCCGAGAGCAAAAGAAGCAGCACGACGACTGTCAGGAGCCTGAGCATCTGGGCATTACCCTGCCGGGTGAGCCCGTTGCTGTTCCCTGTGGTAAAGAATGCCTCGTCCATGCGGTACGCTTTCCACGCGTTCACCTTGTCCGCGCTCCAGACAGGGTCATAGTTCTTGTGTAGCAGTGCTTTCACTTTTGCCCTCACATCGTCAGGGTCCGCATCTTCGCGGACGCGGAACCAGGTGGTGTAGTTGCCGATGCTCCCGAAGTTCCGCTCCTGTTCAGCAGCCCAGGTTCCCGAAATGTGCGTAATGATGTCGTAGGGCATGAAGAAGGTGCCGTCAAAGTCGGCAAAAACGCCCTTGATGGTGCGGTCCGATTGATCCACGTTGATGACTTTCCCAATGAGGTTATCGCCATCCACGGAAAGTTTTCTCGCCAGAGATTCACTGATAAGGATGTCCTCCTTCCCGACAAAATCTTCTGCACTTCCTTCTACCAGACGGTACTGCGGGAACACCCGGAAGAAGTCGGCATCGGCCTCCATGCCGGCGCACTGGAGCACCTGGTCACCCTGACGGATGAGCGGCTGCCACAGCATGGCGGCACGGGTTGCCGCCTGAACCTCCGGGATGTTCATCTCCAGTTCCTCCTTGTCCCAATAGGTCAGGCCCAGGAACTCGTCGGTTCCCAGCACGAAGGTGCGCTTCCACTGAGGCGACTCGTGAGCCACCTCATACTGCTGCACCACGTAGCTGCCAATCAGGATCACAAACGCCAGGCTTACGGCCAGCCCCACCGCCTCGATGGCGGTGTAGAGTTTATTGCGGGATAGGAATTTCAGATAACTTTTCATTCTTTTTCTTGGTTTGTAACTAAAACTTAGTTACTTTTGCATATGGGAACGAAAGAAAAACTAATAGAGCGATTCAAGTCAATGCCATCGGACTTTACGTTCGATGAATTGGTAACCCTGTTGTGCAGGCTCGGATACAGGAAGGGAGAGAAAGGTAAGACCTCCGGATCCAGGGCTATCTTTACTGATGAAAGTGCTCTCCCGATATTAATACACAAACCACATCCGGGAAACATTATGCCTAAATATATATTGAAACGCATTTATAGACAATTACTTGATGATGGAAAAATTGAAGAACAAAGTAAAAACGCTTAAATACAAAGGGTATTTCGGATCAGTTGAATTCAGCGAAGAGGATAATCTCCTTTTCGGTGAGATACTTGGCATTAATGGTCTTGTAAATTATGAAGGAAAGACGATGCAGGAACTCACCGATTCCTTCCACGAAGCTGTTGAGGATTATCTGGCTTTTTGCAGTGACCACGGATGGAAACCGCAAAAAAGTTTTTCCGGTGCCTTCAACGTCCGCATTGCTCCAGACACGCATCGCGACATCGCCAACCTGGCGGCAGAGGCAGGCATTTCCATCAATGCCTTCGTCAAGCGTGCGCTGGCAGAGGCCGTCAAGCACCCGTGGGTGGAGCGCGGTTCCCTGGTAACAGGATACAGCGCAGAACAAGCAGAACCGGCCATGCTCATGGAGCCGGAAGGTCCGCGCTACGGCACCCGGGATACGTTCCAGCTCACCCTTCCCCAGAAGGATGTCGCCTTCGCCAAGGATCTGGCCAAACGTATGGGCTGGGAGTTGCATAAATAAGAATTGACTACTCGTTCTTTAGCGATTCCACGGGATTCGCCCGGGCTATGTGCAGGCAATTCAGCACCACCACGCCCAGCACAATCAGCAGCACCAAGGCGGCTCCACCAATGAAATAGAGCGGATTCAGCGACACTTTTTCAGCAAACTGCTCCAGCCACTTATGGGCCACAAAGTAGGCGGCCACGCAGGCAATCACAGCCATTATGGCGGACAGTTTCATGATGTCCTTTGCGAAAACGCTCAGGATATCCCGGGAGGTAGCGCCGTTGATCTTGCGCACGGCCATTTCCTTTGACCTCCGCAGGCTCTCATCCTTGATGAAACCAATCAATCCCAGCAGCGCAATCAGCAGCGAGAACACGGCCCCCAGCGCCATGGTGTTGCGCATCTTCTTACTGTCGGCATAGGCGGCACGCATCTCTTCCTCGTAAGAAACAATGTTGATTTCCTTGTCGGGCAGCGCTCCGTTCAAAGCGCTGCGCACTTTCTCCAACGCGTCCGGACGCACCTTGAAGAGGATGTGCGGCATCCACGATGACATCGAGCCAATCTCGCCGTAGAATAGGGCGCTCGGGCGCTGGTCTACACCCTGCAGATTGCCGATAAGGTAACTCTTGTACACACCTGAAATGGTGAAATAACTCAGCTCCGAATCGCGTGAGCGGTCGTGACCGGTAATGAACACTTGCTTGCCCACGGCGCCATCGCTCCAGTCCGTAAACTCGGCTATCTTCTTCACAAACTTCTCATCTACAACGATTTCTGAAGAGTCTCTAGGTGCACGGCCTTCCAGGAACTCAATGCCCATCAGGTCGTAGAAGCCTTCAGAGCATTCGTACTGGTCGGCAATATTGAAGAGTTCGCGGTCATCGTCGGGCAAATACACGTTGTCGCCATTGGAGCCCGCATACGGCAGGTTGTAGCTGGCGGCAACCCCCGCCACCTCCGGAATACGCCGGAGCGCTTCAGCGGCACGGACCTGCGCCTGACGGTCACCGTCGAACATATCGAAATAATAGAGGTCCTTGTAGTCATAACCCGTATCGGCATGGGACACCTTCTGGTACTGCCGGCCGATGATAAGCATCATCACCACCAGAAACACGTTGATAAGCACCTGCACGCCCAGGAGACCGAGTTTCCAGTTCCGAGAGTTCTCGGTATAGTTTTTAAGCGCAGCATACACTGGAATCCGCTGATACAACTCTGCGGGAACCACGATGGAAATGACAAGCACGAATACCAGCACGGCGAGGATGGCCATAATGCTCTGAGGCACCAACAGCGTCTGGAAAGGTACCCCCAGAAGATTCTCAACAATCCCCCTGCCGGCGAAGATGATAACGGCCGCAAGGCCCATGGAAAGCAAGATATGGGTAGAGGCTTCCTTCGTCAGCATCCCGTAGATGTGCTTACCCTCAGCGCCGTAGCACTTGCGCACGCCCACTTCCTTGGAGCGTTTCACCAGGGAAGAAATCACAATCAGGATGTAGTTCAGCAGGGAAATCAGGATGAGCAGGGCTGCCACTATGGAAAGTAAAATCACCTGTTGACGTACTTCCGGGGCCGATGTGTGCATGGTACTGAAAGGTTTCAGGAAATAGCGAAAAGTGTTTCCTTGGGCCTCTATACGCTCCAGCGGCTGATGGGCCTCCTGCATCTTGCGGATAGCATCCGAAAGCGTTGCAGGATCCACGCCAGGAGCCAGCTTCACATAGCCCTTATACCGGTCGTTGCCGTTCCAGTTGTCCGTGCTCTGCTTACCGTAGGTTTCCATCGACAGGAGGATGTCGTAGTCCAGGCTGCCGTTCTTGGGGAAGTCCTCAAAAACACCCTCGATGGTCATTTTCAGGCCATCCATATCGGCATTCGCAATCTGTTTACCGATGCATTCCTGTAATCCGCCCAACTTCTCAGCGAAGCTCCGGCTCACCATTACGCCGCCCCATTTTCCCAGCGCTTTCACCGGTTCTCCTGCGAGAATCGGCCGGTCGAAGACCTTGAAAAAGCAGGTGTCGGCACAGACCAGCGTAGCCTTCAGCTTGTTACCGTCCTCGTCCAGATAAGTGTCGCCATTGAATACATACGTGGTACGCGTGCCACATTCAACGCCGGGGACCTCCTCCATGAAGCCCACGGCCACGGCGCCGCTCACCTGGCCATAGTCCTTCTCATTCCCCTGCATGGAAATCCAGGTGTTGATGGTGTATACCCGGTCGATGTCTTTGTAGAAGCTGTCGTAACTCAGCTCAAAGAACACCTTGGCAATGAGCACAATGCCCACGGCCAGCCCGATGCCCAGGGAGAGGACTTTGATGAAAATATCGTTTTTTGTTCTCACTTTATTTAACGGATAGTCGTTAGGCGCGGTTAACGTCCCACAACATGGGACGATAGCAGCATTTTGCGCCATTTTTGCAGTTATCGTCCCAAAATGTGGGACGATAACTGCACTTAAAGTTCATTCTTCACGTCTGACACAATCTGACCGTCGAACAGGTCAATGGTCCTCTGTGCCTGTGCCGCATCCTTCTGGGAGTGGGTCACCATCACGATGGTCGTGCCTTCGGCGTTGAGCTCCTTCAGCAGGTCCATAACCTCCTTGCCATTCTTGGAGTCGAGGTTA
>ONOH01000004.1 GCA_900319405.1 uncultured Bacteroidales bacterium
GAAGCAGATTCCGACACATATCTACGGTACCAAGCTGACACTGGCACTGGTGGACCTGAAGCTGAAGGAATACAGGGTTGAAGGCATTCCGATGCATGTGGTACAACCAAGGGACGTGGTCCAGCTGGGCCAGTTTACCTGCCAGTTCATCCATGTGAGTCACTCCATCGCCGGTTCCTGCGCCATCGCCATCACCTGCCCGGCGGGCACGGTGGCCCAATGGCCGGACTGGTAGGTAAAGAAGGTATTGACACCCAGGTCTTTCTTCTTGGCGCTGAAAACGGTGTACTCCAACCGGACATTGACGATGTGCCTGCGGTCAAACTTGGCCGGGAAGGATTTCCCCTCGTTGATTTCCGGGAAGGTACGGTCTGTCTTGGAAAGCGTATAGGCCACCTTGCCCTCCAGTCTGTCCAAGTCCAGCTCATAGAGCAACTCTATTCCCTTGGAGTTGCCGGTGCCGGTTTTGATTTCATCCCTCCATCCAGCCACCGCCGTACTGAACAGCTGTGTGGCGTCTTTGAAAAAGATGAGATGATCCATCTTTTTCAGGTACGCCCCCACCGTAAGCCTGTGCTTCTTTCCCGTAAAGAAAAGCCCGGCATATACCTGGGAGGCGGTTTCCGGGGCAAGCCGGGAATCGGACGGGACCAGCAAGTCCAGCGACCAGCCCAGCGGAATGCCTTCCAGCGTATGGTAGTACTGCACTGTTCTGTCATAGGTCGCTTCCAAACCCAGGAGATCCTTAACCAGATAAACCTTTCCAGACAGGGACACTTCCGGGTCAAAAGACTTGAGGGCATTCCCCGGGTAGGTTCCTTTCCCGGAAGTGAACAGGTTCACTCTTCCGGCCACCATCAGTTCGTATCGGCCTTCCTTGGCCTTTCCCACTTGTGCATGGGCTGTCACCAGGAGCGTATTGGACGGGCTGGAGCCTCCCGTAGTAAAAGAAGCCAGTCTGCCTTTGAGCCCCGTCTGCACCGTCCAGCCGGAACCGCCTTCCCAGATGGCCGTACTCCTTGCACTCAATTCCTTGAGCCCGCTCTGAAGGTTCAGGGCGTTGTCTTGCCCCGCCAGGGTTTTGTCCATCCCCTGGTAGTTCATAAAGCGGTTGGCCGAAAGGCCGGACTCCAGCCTCCAGGGGGAATCAAATGACACTTCGTGAGCAAGGGACGCCACCACATTGCTCCAGCCCATCCTGTCCCGGGAGGTTGAACCATACGTATAGCCGTACGAGTCCAGGCTGTAGAAGCCTGAGAGCGAGAGGCTTTGTCGGGGACTTATCTGCCATTTGAATTTTCCATAGGCATCCCCAACCATGGCCGTGATATCAGAAATCCCGTCCATGGCGCGGGTCATCCCTTTCACCGCCTGCAGTTCCCATCCCACAGGGCTGAACCGGACCGCGCCCAGAAAGGACAACTTGTCTTTGACGATGGGCGTGGAGATGTGCCCTCCCAGGATGAAGGGACTGGCCGAAACCCCGCCGGAGAGCTTGTCGAAATTCCCGTCGCGGGTGCTCACCTTAATGTGGGAAGAAGTCAGGTTGCCCTCTTCCGAGGAGAATCCGCCCACCATGAACCGGGTGTCGGAAACGATGTCCGGCGAATAGGAAGTGGAGAAGCCCAGGATATGGCCGGAACCGTATAGCGGAACTCCGTCTATGGTAATCACATTGCTGCCCAGATTGCCCCCACGGACATAAAGGGCCGATGAGCCTTCAGCCCCAGTGGCCACGCCGGGAAGCGTCTGGATATACTTGATGGCACTCCCGTCTCCCAGCGGTGTAATCAGCGCCCTTACATCCGAAGACTTGACCGCCCTCGTTCCCGTGCGAGGCTGCAGGTCGGCCGTGATCCGGGAGGCGCGGATGGTGTCCCGAAGCGTTTCCTGGGCAGGGAGGGCAGTCCCTGTCAAAGCCAACGCGACCAGTACTGTAACTATTCTTGCCGGTGTATTCATTCAAAATATTATTAATTTGTGGGGAAAACTCCTTATGCAAGATTTCTCGGCCCAAGTAATATTCTCCGCTCCGAAAATTCCTACGCCACCTGTAATGTTGGAGTAAATGTTATTGGTGTCGTAGGTGGACAGGACAAAGTTGTCCCTGGACAGGTTACGGATGTGCAAATCCCGAAGGAAAGCGTCGTACTCGTCCGAAAGGAAGCGCACTTCTATCAGGAATGGCTCTACCCCAACAAGGTAATTGGAATAATCTCCCAAAATAAGGAAACTGCCACTGGTAGAAAGGTAGCTTGTCTTGAAGTCCTCCTCCGTCAAGCCATTTGAAAAGCCTTCCGGCTGGTCTATCCTCACAAATCCCTTATGCAGCGGGAGGTCCGGGCACATATAAGGTATCCATTGGGTATAATTGAGCAGATAAGTACTCCTGTAAAACTCATGGTATTGACCAGCATACTCCTGGTACATTCTATCGATTTTTGTCATGGAATTGACCGGGACATTCACAATATCCATATCCGTCACCTTGCCGGGGATAATGTTGAAGTTGTCTGCACAGGGATGGTCAGTAGCCACAACATCACAGTAAGGTTTCGGGGAAGGGATGAATGGCAAATCGGAGAACGCAAAGGGAGTGGAAAATTCCACGAAGTTCTCTGGATAATAGACCACTATGGAATCCCGCCGTGGGTAAATCCACATCTTGCAAGCTTTGCTTCCTGTAGGGACATAGGCTTTCACGGGAAAAACGGCGTCCTCCGGGAACTCAACTCCTTTCATATTCCCACGGTGAAACTCCTCTTCCGTAACCATCCTGGCAGTTGCCAGCTCGGCCGTAATCGCCCTTAAAAAGGTTGAATCTCTGTCGCTGTCGTAAAGACCCGTTCCATCGTGCAAAGACTTCGTATTCAGAACCAGGCGCATATCCTCCGGGAAAGTAGTGGTGGCCCATATCTCCTCCTTCCCGGGAAGAGTAATGGATAGCCGGTAGCTTTCGCCGAAGTCGGGTTTAAAACGGGTTTCCCACAGAAGCCCTTCCTGCCGGTGAAAATCGGCCACCTTGAAAAGATTACCATTCTTTTGAACCAGCTGCAATTCCACCTTGGCATCGGCCACCGGCTCGTATCCTTCGGCGCTGAGTCTTTTCATGTGGTATAGCCGGAGCGTCTGCACCGTGTCCATCTTAAGGACGCAGTCCACCACCAACGGCAGTTCCTCACCCGTATCCATGTCAATGTCCTCCACGCAGGACGCGAGGAGGAACACCAACATCAAAACCCTAATACAACTAAAAGGACGTTTCATTATCATTCTTCTTTCTTGAGAACAGCTTTCGCTCCATTATCTTTGTACTGGAAGACAAGACGGTCTTTCGCCGATTCTATGAGTTCGAATGTATAGGCGCGATCGGCAAGCACCACAAACGATAATCTGTCTTCAGAAATCATCCCGCCGAATCTGCTGAAATAATGGATGTCTTTATATTCTTCATAGTACCTGTTTTCCCCAGGGCGGGAAATAAAAAAATCTTCCACGCCTTTGTAGAAACGGACCGTGTCATTGACGGCAAACGTATTATCGTGCATAATAACGATTTCACCGGTTGTTGAGGTCACCAGCCATTTGCCACTTATGCCGTCCAAATCATATTCAATGGCAGGCTGTTTGGTGCAGGAGAATGCCAGAAATACGGCAACGACGACCAGCGCGTGATAGAAATGTTTCATAGTAGGTGTATTTTTATGTTTACAAATATAAATAATAATTCTTGCAAATATGCCGCTGCCCTCTGCCTCCATCGTTTTCCCCATTACATTACTTGCAGGATTTCCGCTGGTTATGCTCCACGCACAGCAACTGGCAGTTCCAAGATTCGTGTTTTTGGCCATAAGCAGCGCCTCGTTGGCATCGGCCATTATTCGATTGCAGCTTCAGAGGGCACAAAAAAAGGCGGGACCGTTTCAAATCCACACCAGAGGCCCTGAGAAGCCGCAAAATGAATAAGTCGTGTCCACGCCAAAGCGCAGACATTTACTGACTCATTCGGCTTTCGCTTTAGAAATTTCTCAGGTTTCTGGTGACCGAATAAATAGCAAATGCTATGTTAAATATGTCTGCAATACTCGTTATCTGGATATTGCAAAGGCAAATATAATGAATTTCGCTTACACCGCGAAATAATTGCACCCATAACCTCACCCGAAGGATACAGGCCAATGGTACCCAGTTCCAGTGGCAGTCCCGATGCCGACGTCCATCAAGAAGGCGGTACTTGCTCGCCTGTCTGTTTGGTCTCGGGCAAGGTCTTCACTATTTCAATAACGAATCCATCAACAATCAATTAACGAGACGGTTGTAGCATCCTGCACAAAATCAACATCCCGACACTCACTACGCATAAATAAAGCATGAGACCGTTACAAAACATATTGGACATATATCAATTCTCTTCCTTCATAAACGAAGGGAAGAGCGACTATTCTTCTTTACCTTGGTGGAAAGACTGCATATACCAGGTTAAGATGCAGTTATTGTCCGACAAAACCACCACCAGTGATAATCTCCGCCAGAAGGCCAGGGATTATGCAAGCAACTATATCGCCATACAGACAGAACTCCCATACATCGAGAAGGACCAGTTCTTAGATGCTCTTGCTGACCAGGTGGAGAAAGAACTTGAAGATGTCTCATTTGACCAGCGCCCTCTTGCCAGCGTGGCCGCTCAAAAGGCAAGGACAAGCATTCAAGAGAGACCAGAAGAAATGTTCATAAAACTGAGATAACTGTTGCGCTTTCCGTTTATTACGGCTACATTCGCATAGATTGCTTTAGTCCCCGGCTGTCTTATCTGGGATGAGATTTCGAAATCTTGGAAGCCTCGGTGCATTCGTGCGCTGGGGCTTCGCTCTTTTATGTCCCCTTGTCCCGCCTGTCCAAGTCTGGGACAAGTGGGACAAATAGGACAATTTCTCACGACAAATCGTCATTCCCCTCACTTACGGCGCAATTCGCGCTGTAATAAGTCATAGAGTAAAACCAATGAATGTCATATGAAAAGAGCTATTAATCCCAAAGAGCGCCGATTGCTCGCTAGCATTATCCTATCTGGTCTGTGTGCCAATTCTTATTACCATTTTAGTCCAGCACTTCACGTCAAAGATTCCATTGACTTACTGAACCGGTTACTATCTGCACTTGACGAGTCTCAGGAGGTGAAATAAGTCAAAGAGAGAAAACACCTCGAAAACGAGCGTGGTGAAAACGCATTACAGACTTAAAACAACTCAAATCCAAAACAACCCAAAAATGAAGGCAGTTATCTATGCACGAGTTTCCTCGACCGGGGAACGCCAATCGACAGAACGTCAGATTCTCGACCTGACAGCCTATGCTGACAAAAACAGCATTGAAGTAGTGAATACTTTCGAAGAGCGCATAAGCGGCGCGAAAAAGAACCGTGACCGTTTTGTACTGAATGAGTGCCTTACCTATGCGGTAGAGAATGGTATTGACATCATCCTTATCAGTGAACTGTCCCGCCTGGGACGAAATGTTGATGAGGTTTTGGCCAACATCCGCTTCTGTAAGGACAACCACCTGAACATCTATTTCCAGAAGGAGGGATTCTCCATCTATGACAAGGACAACAAGGAAAACCCTTTCGCCACCATTATGGTCGCTGTCTTGGGCACGGCAGCTTCATTGGAGCGTGAATCCATATACTGGCGCTTATCTAGCGGCCGGAAAGTCTATGTGGCCAAGCATCTCAAAGAGACAGGGAAGACAGGTCTTGGCCGCAAGCTTGGATACCGCAAACCCAAGGAAGTCTATGAGGAAGCCTACAAGGAGGTGATCAAGCTTCTCAAGAGGGGATACCCAATCCGCCAGACGGCGAAACTTGCGGACGTGAGTGAAAGTACGGTGAAGAAGGTAAAGGCCATGTTCTCGTTATAGGGGGCTATTGTGGCCTACTCCATATGATCGGGGACACCTTTGTTATATTTAAAGAGAATGTAAAACTCTAAAATGTATAATATATGAATCAGATTAATCAAACTGGAAGGAATAAGGTCCCTGTCCCAATGGACCTTATTCTTAATGACAAGACAGCAGGAAGTATAAACTACCTCCTGTTAGGGCTTCGCTATACAATCAAGAACATTGTAAAGGAAGCCGTTGAAGAAGTTATCCTTGAACAGAATTACAAGGCGTTGGACGAAGATAGAACGCTTACGGCCAAAGAACTCTGCGAAAGGTGGAGTATCTCTCCTAATACCCTCCGATCCTGGGAGATAGACAAGAAAATTGCTCCCCTCCCGCTTAATGGAAGGAAGAAGATTTATTCTATGAAAGATGTCCTTGCCGCAGAATCAGCAGGTTATATAAAGCATATTTCATAATCTCTTTGTTATGAGCAAGATACAAATCAGAACCACAAAGAAAGTTGGGGAGACTCCTCTATATATGAGGATGAAGATTGATGATAAAGCTGTCTGGGTGAATCTTATGCTTAACGTTGATATTGAAAAGTGGAACGCTGCGGCTTCCAGCGAAAAGAAGATTAGCAATCTCCTGGACAAGTTGGGGCATTCAAAGAAGATTTCAGATATTGAGTTTGCCATCAAAGACCTGAGAAGAAGGCATCGGCTGACCAAGGAGACAGTATCTGCAGCAGTAGACAGTATTGTCCTCGCTGAAAAGAGGGCCGTTCTCCTGGAACAGGAAGAACGCAGAGAGAAGTTTGTAAAAAACTCCAAATACAACTTCCGGAACTCTCTGGATTATTATGTGAATAGCGCCGTGGACGGAAGCAGAAGACACTCTTATGGAGATAGTTTTGCTCATTTCTCCTTGAATATTCTTAAGCAGTTCCGGAGGATTATGTTTGAATACCTTGATTCACACCCTTTTGAGTGGGCCGATATCAATAAGCCTCTTGTAGATGGTTTTATCGCCTATCTTGAAGACTATGGTTATTGTAAAAGTACCATCCAGCGATATATGGGTGCCTTCCACGCATTTGTCCTATATGCAGAGAACCAGGGCTGGCACACAAATACCACAGCAAAGGCATACATCAGATATGCTCCTGCGCGTGATGAAGATATGAAGGATAAGATATACTTGTCAAAAGAAGAAATCCAGGCGCTGTATGATATGAAACTGACCGGGTTTGATGAACAGGTTAGAGATGTTTTCCTTATCGGGTGTTATACGGGATTGAGATATAGTGATCTCTGTCGGATAACGAAGTCTTGTATTGGAGAAACGGCCAGCGGGACACCCGTTCTCCGTCTCATCCAGCATAAGACCAAAGCACCAGTTATCATCCCCATCCTAGATGACAACCTTATTGTCCTCTTGAAGAAATATGATTACAACGTGCCCAAAATCCTGGATGTTAGTATCAATAGAAACATAAAGAATACACTAGCCATACTCTCCTGCAAAGTACCGTCCTTGGCAAAGAAGGAGAGAACAATCCTGACGCTACCAGAGAAGAAGATGGAGAAGGAGGCGAGAGAGAAGGGCCTGGAACCATTTGAATATGATAAGGAAGGACACCCTCTCAAAGAGAGGTGGGAAATGGTTTCCCTTCACACAGCGCGCAGAACTTTTATCACTAATGTCTATCTCTCCGGAAAGTTCTCTGTTGAGTTCATGATGTCATTGAGTGGTCACAAGAAGTATGATACCTTCAAAAAATATGTAAGACTCTCACTTGATGAATATGCTGATGACATTGCCAAGAATGCAGATAACTGTCTGTTTTAAGCGGTCACTATTTGGTCACTCTCCCCGGATTCGGTCACCTATCGGTCACCATTTCCGGGGATTTATTATACCACACGCTTATTGTGATTAACCAGTTGAACTATAGATTGTTCGGTAGCCCAAAACAACTCATCGTAGCCACCGATAAAAAAACTCCCGCTCTGGGCACACAAAAAAGGTGACTCAAAATGACATGAACCCCGAAAGTCAGACAAAAAACTTTCGGGGTTCATGTCACTTAGAATACCCTCTTTGGAGTCACGGCTTCGATTAATCGTCAGGAGCACCCTCGTAGTAATAATCGTCTGAGCTCTCAAGGATACTTCGCTCCTGCTCGAACTCAAACGTTTCGCACTTCGGAGAGAGATAGCGTAAATTGGTTTTGCTGTTCTCCATAATTGTTATTTTTGCAAAAATAAAAAAATTTCTTACAACACTGACATAGTTGACACGCAGATCTTTCTTCGGAGAAGCTTGCCCATGTCCGGAATTATCATTTTTTTCATTTGAACAGTTCCTACACAAATGAAAATTTCATTCCTTCCAGTCGCTCTTCTGGGCGGGTTGTGAGAAAGAGCCACAATTATCCGCCGTTCCGGACCCGGGAGGCCATTTGTCATCCATGTGATCCAATTCCGGAAGCGGCACCTTCGATTTCGCGAACTACGCGACAGCCCCCTGGACCGTCGGGATCGAAGCGGAAAACTGCGCTACCATCTGCACATCCGGCGATTCCTTCTTCGTGAATCCCGGCATTGCCGACCGCGAATTCGAAGAAGACTAGTCAGGACGTCTGGAATCTACACGAGAGCCATATTCCTTGCCTGCTTCTAATGTCCGAATATCTGGGACGATAGGCGCAAATTTGGCTTGAAACGCGCCCGCTGTCCCATTCTTTGGGACGTTAGGAGCGCTAATACACGATGGGAAGCTTGTTGTCTTTGATGTACTGCATCATCTCCTGCGGGATGTCGGTGCAGAGGTAGTCGGATCCCATCAGGAAAGCGAGGTGGGAATCGGCGCATTTCTGGCCGGGCCAGAGACTGACCAGCAGGCCATTATCGTGGGCATACTTCACAGCTGCGCGGCTGGAACCGTTTACCGTGGCCGCCAAACGCTTGATGCCCAGCGCCTTGCAGAGATCTACCGTCTCGTGAGTGCAAGGCTTTCCGGTAATATACATCACCTCGGCGTCGGGATGATGGGCCCGCAGGTAAAGCAGCGGCCGGGGGTCGAAGGAAGTGAATACGAAGAGGGCATCCTTCGGCTTGGCGGCCATGACCATGGTATAGATATCCTCGCAAAACTTGTGCAGCAACGGTTCGGGATAGTGCTCCGGACCGGTCTTCATCTCAAACTCCACGTACAGGTTCTCGCAGCCTTTGAAAAAATCCAGCACGTCTTCCAGAAACGGCACGGGATTACCCTTTTTGGTGGTGATGGAGCGGATGTAGGCCGATGAGAGTTCCTCTACCCGACCGCTGCCGGTGGTGGTGCGGTCCAGCAGTCCGTCGTGAATAATCACGTATTCCCCGTCGGCGGTGATATGGATGTCGGTCTCGAAACCGTGGCATCCGGCCGCGTAAGTGGCCTTGAAGGCAGCCAGCGTATTCTCGTCCTGCTCGGACTGTCCTCCCCGGTGCGCAAGCATCCTGGGCTGGGCCGAAAGCGTCGCCGCGCAAAACAGCGTCAGGAATGAAAGGGTCAGTATGCGTTTCATAAAAATGGTTTTTAGTTTATTTACAGGATCTTTTCGGCCACGTTCCAGCCTTCCACGTGGATGAGGGGCTTGGCAGGGGCATCGGCACGGGCGATTTCCAGCGTTACCGTCTGCGATTCGCCGGGCAGCAGGGTGAAGTAGTTGTCGGTGGTGAAGGTATAGGGCACCGGCAGCCCGTCGTCCCCCAGCAGGAGCACTTCGTTGAAAAAGGCGATTTTTCCGGAGCTGTTTTTCAGCGTTACGTCAAAATAGAGATTGTCTTGGTCGCTGCGCCTGCGAAGGGTGGACCGGAGGGTGGCGGCGGGCATCTCCTGCAGGCTTTGGAAACCGGAGGCGCAGGGTCCGGTCAGGGTGTCGGGAACATAGCCGTCGATGGATCTCCAGTAGAAATTGCGGGAAAGGACCGTTCCCTTGGCATCCCTGAGCTCCAGGGCGATGAAGTGTACCGGGGTAATCTTTTCGGGGAAGTCGATACGTACCACGTCGCAGGCTACGCCATCGGCCGGAACCGCCACGTCTTTTTGGACGAAGGTGCCCAGCTTTCTGCTGTTCAGGTCGTAAAGACGGGCCGTCACGCTGAGGCCGGAAAGCGGACTGAGCCTGTCGTTATAGACGGAGACCGTGTTCTTGAGGTAGTCGAACTGCACGTGGACGGGCTCCAGGGCGTGCATCGTGTGATAAAGCGCCGCCGTAGGAACCAGGTACCAGTCCCACATATGGTTCTTGACCATGGGGATGGGGCTGGCGTGGCTCCAGAACAGGGTTCCGGAGCAGAAACGGTCTCCGTATTCCAGTTTGTTGTAGTTCCACACATCCCAGATGGCCTTGGCATTCATCGCGCCCAGCAGCTGGGTCTTCCAGCCGTACTCCTTGATGTTTTTGGATTCCCCGTATTCATCGGCCAGGGCCTTGACCACCGTGGTGACTTTGCCGAAACCGCTTCCGTCCAGGTAGTCCCACACGGACTTGTCCATCGGCCAGATCTCTTCCGGGCGCAGGAAGCGCTGCAGGGAGGTGTAATGGGGCAGTCCCGTGAAACCATATTCGGGGTTGAAGCCGTTGACGCGGCTGCCGCGCGGGGAGGCCTTGTCCAGGTAATGGAGCATAGGGTTCACCTGGACATAGGGGCTTCCGTCGTGGATGCCGTCGCACTCGCTCTCCTGCTGCCACGGGCGCGTACCGTCCAGTTTTTCGATCAGTTCCCGGGTGCCGCTGACCTCGGTGCTTTCGTTGGAAGCCACATAAAAGGCCACGCAGGGGTGGTTGCGCACCCGCTTGACACTGGATTCCACATTGGCAAAATAGGTGGCCCGGTCGTGCGGATGGCGGGTGTCACCGGTCATGAAGAACTCTTCCCACACCAGGAATCCGTACTCGTCACAGAGCTGATGGAAGTAGTCGCTCTCCACAATTCCGCCGCCCCACAGGCGCAGGAGGTTGAATCCGCACTGGGCGCTCAGCCGCAGCACCGCCGCCATCCGCTTGTCATTGTCTTTCAGCATGGCTTCCGGAATCCAGTTGCTGCCGCGGATGAAAACAGGCTTCCCGTTCACCATGAACACCTTGCTGCCGTCCGGGGTTTCGCGGGTGGCCCGGATTTCCCGGATGCCAAAGCGGGTGCAGCTTTCGTCGCTGAGCACCTCCCCGTCAAACACTTGCAGCTTGAGGGAGTAAAGCGGCTGCTCTCCCTTGCCCAGGGGCCACCAGAGGGCCGGATTGTCTATATGGACGGGTTCAAACGCCACTTCCTGCACCTCTTCCCTGTACAGCTCCACGGTTTTCTCGAAGGTGAGGGGCTTCTCCAGGCCGGGGCCGGTAATCTCTCCCGCCACGCGCGCCGGGTGCCGCTTGGGACTGTCCACATAGCGGCTGCCCACTTCCACGCTGATGTCCAGGTCTGCGGCGTCGTAGCCGGGGTGGGCCAGGCGGGCCTTGACAAAGGGATGCCGGACCGTCACTGCGCCGGTGGAGTACAGGGAAATGCTGCGCCAGATGCCCGTATTGCGGTCGCGGACGCCGTCCCAGAAAGTGAAGTCCCAGCCCACGCTCATCAGCATGGTGGAGTTGAGGCCGATATTCCCGTCTCCCCCGTTGTTGTACTCGCCGGGAGCACCCCAGGTCTTCTTGCCGGGCCGGCCGGGGAAATCCACGGGATAGACCAGCACCGCCAGGGCGTTGCGGCCGCCGATGTTGGCAAACTCGGTAATGTCGATGTCGTCGTCTCGGAACATTCCGGTGAGGGTGCTGAAAAGGTGCCCGTTCAGCCAGAATTCCGCCCGGTAGTTGACCCCTTCCGGGTGCAGCCAGACTTTTTTGCCGGCATAGCTTTCCGGAAGGTCGAATTCCGTACGGAACCAGTAGGTATAGTAGCCGCGGCCCACTTCGTTGATGTCCGGAATGAGACCCTTGGACAGGCGGTTGTTGTCGGAGAAATAGGGGTCCGGGAGGATTTCGTTTTCCACCAGGTTCGTCAGGACGGTCCCGGGAACGCGGGCGTCGAGCCAGGCGCTGTCGTCAAAGCCCGGCTGCGAGAGGGCTTCGCCCCGGGCCGGGGCCTCGTCCTGTCGGCACATTTTCCAATCGGCCTGTCCGCCGTGGCCCTTTCTGGAATCCAGATAGATGTGGCCGGCTTTGCGGGCATTGTTAGGAGAAATGGCAGCAGAAAGCGCCAGCGGAAGAAGCAGGCCTGCCAGAAACAGGGCTTTTTTGAAAACGGTTCTCATCGGTATTCCAACTTGGTTTTTATCAGTTTGTATTTACTCACCATCCCGTTGTGGCTTTGCTCGTGGGATTCGCTGCGGGTGTTCAGGGCCAGATACCTTTCCCCGCCGATGAAGACAAAGCCCGGCGCGGCGATGTACCAGTGTTCGCCGGCCTCGACCCAGCGGTTCAGCCCGCACGGGAGCTCGCGCAGGAAGGGGCCGTCGGCCAGATAACAGCGGAACACGCAGGCATCCGTGGTGCCGCCGTGGGTATTGTAATAGGTAGGGAAAAGCAGATCGTATTTTTCATCCACCTTGCAGGCGGCATTGTTATACAGGAAATCCCCCGCCAGCACTTCTTCGGCGGTGCCCAGCGGATCTCCGTCCAGGGTGAATTCGGACAGGGTCATCCTGCGGTTCTTATAGTGCTCCTGCGTCTGGCGGGAATACAGCTTCATCTTTCTGCCGCGGGGCACCAGTACATTCTGGGTGTCGTGCTTAAAGTCGTACAGGAGCCGGCGGCCGGTAAACGCAATCCCGTCCCTGGACTTCCACAGGAACAGACAGTGCCTGCCTTCCTCCATCTGGCTGCCCACCAGGCGAAAAGGCCATTCCTTATCCTCCACCAGGCACACCGACGACTCGATGAGCGCGTCCATCACCCTGCCTTTCATCCGGTAGTGGAAGCCGTCGTCCGATTCGGCCAGGTACAGATTCTGGCTCCATTCGTCTTCGGCCACGCCGCTTTTCTCATTGCCGGAAAAATACATCCTGTACGTACCGTCCGGCAAGCGGATGATATTGAAATAGTTGATGAGCCCCATCCCAAAATCGGCATTGGACGCGATCTCTATGGGCGGTTCGGGAAAACTGACGCCGACAGGCACTTTCCCCCCGCAGGAGCAGAATGCCACGGAAACCAAGGCCAAAAGCAGGATTTTTTTCATCTCCGGGGTGTTTTACATACAAATATAGTCAATATCTTTGTAGGATAAGAATCTGAATGAAAAGTTTTTTAACATTTTCCCGCCTTGTGCGTCTGATATTTACAAGCGCTTGGAAGACAGATTATGAAAAAAGCATTCCTAACCCTATTATTGACCCTGGCCACCCTGCTCTCTGCGTGGGCGGGAAAGCCCTCCCAACTGGCCCGGCTGGCCCGGCAGTACAAACACCTGGACGGTTTCGAGATGGTTTCCATCGGCCCCCTGGGTACGGCTCTTCTCAAAGGGACCGTCCGTTCCGCCGCCAACAAGCAAGACCGCGAAGCCCTGAAGGTCTTCAGCGACATCAAACGCCTCCTGGTGGTGGATTTCTCAGACATCCAGGCCGATAAAAAAGCCACATTCAGCGCCAAAGTGGAGAAAATCCTCTCCGGTATGGATCTCATTATGGAAGCCAAAGACGACGGCGAAATCGTCCGCATCTACGGCGTCGAGAAAGGAGACAGCGTCCAAGACTGTATCATCTACAGCAGCGACGGGGACCTCGTCGTCACCCAGGGGAGCATCAGCCTGAACCAATTGGGAGACTTGATCGCCGCCACCCAATGACCTCCGCTGCGTTCCATAGCACCTGGCTGCCCCTTCAGGGCCAATTCTACCGAATCGCCTTTTACATCCTCGAAAACGAGGCCGATGCGAAGGACGCCGTGCAGGAGCTGTACCTGAAACTCTGGAACATCCGGGACCAGCTGGACATGATCCGGAACCCTGCCGCCTACGGCTCCCTCCTGATGAGGAACCTCTGCATAGACCGCATCCGGAAAGCCCGTCCCGCGGAACCGCTCCGGGACGATCTGGCCTCCAAAGCCCCGCCGGACGAGGACCTGGAACAGCGCGAGGAGCTGCGCGAAGTGATGAAAAGGCTGGAAAGCCTGCCCGAAAGCCAGCGGAAACTCCTCACCCTCAGAGTCATCAAAGGCCTTTCCTACGAAGAAATCAGCCAAAAGACGGGACTCAGTCCCCTGAACATCCGGGTGCAGGTGAGCCTGGCCCGCAAAAAACTCAAGCCATGAAAAAGATCGAAGACATTGAAAAACTGAGCGCAGAAGACCTCCGCAGGATCGGGGCCGATGAAAGCATCCCCCTTCCGGAAGACCTGCAGGTGAGGCTTCCCCGGCCGGCCGCCCGCTACTGGAGCATCGCCGCCGCCGCTGCGGTGATGGTCGGCATCGCCGGCTGGAGCCTCAGCCGCCCCGCCGAGCCGCGGGACACCTTCGACGATCCCTATCTGGCCTATGCCGCCGTGGAGCAGGCGCTCGCCAAGACATCGGCCCGCGTGCATGCCGCCGGCGAAAAAATAGAAGAAACAGAAAAACTTATCGATCAATTAATTTACTGGTAATGAAAAAATTATTTGTCATACTCGCCTTCCTTTCCCTGAGCATCGCCGCCTTTGCACAGAATGGCAGGGATATCTACAACAAGTACTCCGACCTTCCCGGGGTGGAAGCCGTCTATATCTCATCCGCCATGTTCCGGATGATTGGCCGCCTTCCCGACATCGAAGTCGCCTCCGGCAAAGACGTCAACCTGTCGTCCCTCATCAAATCCATGAGCGGCTTCTATGTCCTGAACGCTCCGGACAGCGCCGTAGGCGACCGCCTCCATACCGATGTGAAAAAGTACATCGACTCGGGCAGCTACGAGCTCCTTATGGAAGCCAAGGATGACGGAGAGGTGATGCGGATGTACAGTCTGGGGGACGAAAAAACCGTCCACTCCCTGGTCATCCTCGCAAAGGAAAAGGATGAAACCTCCTTCATCTGCATCGACGGCAAAATGAACCGTGAAGAACTGGAAAACATCCTGGCCGAAACGAGCAGGTAGCCCGCCCCTGATCCTATAATGCGCTGAATATTAGCGCGTTATAGAAAATCCTCTGCACTTTTTGCGCAGAGGATTTTCAGTAAATGATTGATTGACAATCATTTACTGATTTCAAATTACCAGCCTATGGTGACGGGAACGCCGTCGGGGCTGTTGGGGAAGCGCAGGAAGAGGGTGCAGCTGGACGGGTCCCAGCGGGCGACGGTCCCGGAGGCATCATCGGCCACGACGGAGGCCCCGACGGGCTGGCCGGCGACGGTAATGGCGGATGGAGCCGAAGGAAGGAGGATGCGGGTGACGTTGTAGGTGTCGGCCGGACCCTTGCAGAGGTAGGAGAAACCGCGGCGGCTGCGTTTTTCTTCGTAGGCGCGGCTCGCGGCGGCGAGGATGCGGGGGGCCTTCCCGGAGCGGGCCACATCATAGAAAAGGGCCTGGGAACCGGGCGGGACCTCGCGGCGGGTATAGACCGGAAGCGCGGGGTCGTACAGGTCGATGAGGCAGCCTTCGGCCACGAAGGGCGTGTCCACGGGGCTTTCGTCCATTACCGCCACGATGCGGTACGGACCGCGCTCCAACACCAGGGCATTGCCCGTCTCCAGGGGGCCGATGCACCTTTCCACCGCCTCCAGAAGCGGCTTTTCACCGCCATCGGCCAGGACAAAGTCGGAGGGGTCCTGCCTGAGCACCGTGAGGCTGCCCCGTCCCACGGGATACTGGCCCTCCGCGACGCCGGCAGGAAGGCCCAGAAGACCGAAAAGATGGTCCGATGGTGCCGCAAAGGCGTTTTCACCGCTGTTCCACCATTCCTCAACGCGCTGGAAGGGGTCGGTATCCGTGGCGCAGTACACCAGGTTTCCACCGTTTCGGACCCAGGAAGCCAGATGCGAATGGGCCGCAGGGTCCAGCGGCTTCATATTGGAATAGGTCATCAGAAGCGCATCCACACCTTCCAGCGCCCGCTCATAGCCCAGGTTCTCCAGGTGCGTGATACCCACCGGGCAGCCCCGCTTGAGAAGCGGAAGCGCCAGGCCGAAAAAGCCCGACAGCGAGGAATCCCGCTGGAACATGAGCGAATTGGCCATCAGCACCGAAACGCGCGAAGGCCGGGCCGGAGCCGCCGGCATCTGCTGCAGGGCATGGGTCATCACCTGCATCATGGAGGCGTAATCGGCCGGGATGCGGGACTTCGCGTCGGAGCCGGGGCTCACCGGATACAGCCTCTCGTAGATGCGCTCGGGCCAGGGCATAATCTCGTAGGAGTCCACCTGGGGATACAGCAACTGGGCCGTGAAGGTGGCCTGGTAGTTGCGGCGGAAGTCCTCCCAGTCGCGGGGGCGGTCTTCGATGGGGTCGGTCAGCAGCCAGATGCGGCGTCCGGTGGGAGCGGTCATCGACACCATGCAGCCATATTCCAGGAAAGCCGTCTCGAACACACGCTCGCGATAGACTCCGCCATAGCGATTGGGCACCCGCGAAGTGCCGGTCCAAACCTGGGCGATGTAGCCGTCCACGCAGGGAAGCGAGGCCAGTGAGGCCTCGGGGCTTACAATCTGCCACTGCGTATAGTTGATGAGCGAGTGCGTGGGCACATAGCAGCGCACGTCCCGGCCCAGGCTCCTGCCATACTCCTTAGCATAGGTAAACGCCTGGTCCAGAGCACGATAATAAAGATGATACTTGAGCTTTGCCGTCAGGTATGCGGCTTCGGGAGACGCTTCCTGGGGGCGCCAGGGAGTGCCGTAAAAGGCCGTCCACTCCCGCTTGAAGGATTCGGAATAGCCGGCGGCCTGCCAGAATTCCGGCTCTTCCAGGAAGATGTGGTCCACCCCGGCGTCGATCACGCGCTTGATGTGGCGTTCTTTGAAATAGCGCAGGTAATTCTCCGTGGGAACGATATAGGGCACCATCGGCCCGTGCCAGAGCGTGTCTCCGGCGGCATTCACCTGTCCCTCGTCCAGGTGCTGCCGTCCGTCCCACTCCCCGGTGAAATAGTCCTTGTAGTTGCCCCAGGCGATACCGGTCATAAAATGGGTCTCGTACCCCCGCGCGCGCCAGGAGGCCAGTCGCTCTTCGAGTGAACCGCCCTGGGCCGATCCCGGGTTTCCGCCCACCCCATAGACCATCACGGCATCGGCCCGGTTGTCCAGCGTAGGGCGCCAGCCCTGGGAGGTCTGGAAGGTGGTTTTAACATTGTCCGGGGAAGGGGAAGCACAGGCAGCAAGAAGAATCAGGACAAGGAAGGAGGGGAAAATGCGACGCATAGAACCATTTTTTTGTAAAGATAACCATAAATTGGGATATTTTTTCACAAAAAAAACTTAACTTTAAAGATTCAAATGAATATGTTATGAAAAAGTTTCTCTTCACCCTGACGGCCATTGCCCTGGTATTGTGCCTGGCCGCTTCCTGTTCGGATAAAAACAACTCCCTTAGCTCCAAGGAGAAGGCCGACGGCTGGCAGCTCCTGTTCGACGGAGAAACGATGGACGGCTGGCGTGACTTCGGCGGCACCGCCCTCACGGGTCCCTGGGAAGTGGAAGACGGCTGTATCCGGGCCGAAGGAGAAGGGGACGACGCGAACGGCTACATCGTCACCGAGCGGGAGTTCGCCAACTTCCACCTCAAGTGGGAATGGAAGATTTCCCGGGGCGGCAATTCCGGCCTCATCTACCACGTAGTGGAAGCCCCCCGGTACCGCGTTCCCTACGTGACGGGCCCCGAGTATCAGCTCATCGACGACGACAACTGGGAAGAGGTGAACGGCTATCCCCTGGAGCCCTGGCAGCGCTGCGCCGTGGATTACGCGATGTACGTCCCGGACTTTGAAACCCGCCTCCTAAAACCGGCCGGGCAGTGGAACGCCTCGGAGATCATCTTCGACAACGGCCACGTGACCTATCTCCTCAACGGCAAGGTTACCGTGGAATTCGAAGCCTGGACTCCGGACTGGTTCCAGCGCAAGAACTCCGGCAAATGGGAGAACGCCCCCGAATACGGCCTTGCCCGCAGCGGACATATCTGCCTGCAGGACCACGGCTATCCTGCCTGGTTCCGCAACATCAAAATCAAGGAACTTCCCGTCAAGCCGGCCGAAAAAGACCTCTTCAATGGCAAGGACCTCAGCGGCTGGACCCTCTACGGTAAAGACAAGTGGTATGTGGAAGGCGGTGAACTTGTCTGCGAAAGCGGGGAAGACCACTCCGACTACGGCTACCTGGCCACCGATGAGTATTACGACGATTTTGACCTCACGGTGGAATTCAAGCAGGAAGCCAACGGCAACTCCGGCGTATTTTTCCGCAGCACCGTCACTCCGCCCGCCACCGTCTCCGGCTGGCAGGTGGAAGTCGCTCCTAAAAACAACGATACCGCCGGCATCTACGAATCCTACGGCCGCGGCTGGCTGGTCCAGATTCCCGACGAGAAGGAAGACATCCTCCGGGAAGGAGAGTGGAACACCCTTCGCATCCTGGCCCAGGGAGACCGCGTTCAGACCTGGCTCAACGGAGAGCCGATGGTGGATATCACCGATGCCAAGGTAGGTGCCGGAAAGGGCCGCATCGCCCTTCAGATCCACGATGGCGGCGGCATCAAGGTACGCTGGCGCAACCTGCATATAAAGACCCTGTAAACACTTTGGTATGAGACGATTGCTTCCCTTCCTGCTGGCCGCCCTCCTGTGTGGTTGCAGAGCCCAGGACCACTACACCGTCATCATTTCCCTGGACGGAAACCGCTGGGACTATCCCGACTATTACGAGATGCCCTTTTTCGACTCCCTGGCCACGGTGGGCGTCAAGGCCCGGATGGAAGCGTCGTTCCCCTCCTCCACCTTCCCCAACCACTACACCATGGCCACCGGCCTGGTTCCGGACCACAACGGCCTGGTAAACAACAGCTTCTGGAACCCGGAAACGCAACACGGCTACTCCCTCTCCGACCCGGAGTCCCGCTACGACCCCCGCTACTACCTGGGAGAGCCCGTCTGGATTACCGCCCAGAAGCAGGGCGTCAAGTGCGGCGTAATCTATTGGGTGGGGTCGGACATCCCCATCGGCCCGGAAGGGAATGCCTATCCCAGCTATTACCGCAAATGGGACGAGCAGCCCCACTGGAATTTTGACGAGCGGGCCGATGAGATCGTGCGCCTGATGAGCCTTCCCAAGGAGGAGCGCCCGCGCCTTGTGATGGGCTATTTTGACGAGCCCGACCACCAGGGCCACGTTTACGGTCCTTTCTCGCCCGAAACCAAGGCGATGGCCGAAAAGATGGACAGCCTGATGCACGCGCTGTATCTTCGGCTGAAAGCCCTTCCGCACGGAAAGAAAATCAATTTCATCCTGGCCGGAGACCACGGAATGACGGAGATTTCCCCGGAACGCTTCATCGCCTGGTACGATGTGATTCCCCAGGAATGGACAGAGCGCATCGTAGGCAACCTTCCCACCAGCATCTGGGTAAAGGAAGGCTATGTGGACAGCCTCTATAACCGGCTTTCCCGCATCGAGCACCTGAACGTATGGAAACACGGGGAAGTACCTGAGTATCTGCATTATGGCACCTCCAACCGCCTGGGAGACCTCATCGTCTGTCCGGACCTGGGCTGGCAATTCAACTTCGCCCCTTCCTCCAACCGGGGAGCCCACGGCTTCGACAGCAAGGAAACAGACCTGATGGTGGCCTTCCGCGCCGTAGGGCCAGATTTCAAGGTCGGTTATGACGCTCCCTTCACCGAAGGCGAAAAATCGGCCTTCCGCAACATCGACCTTTACCCCATGCTGTGCAAACTGCTGGGGGTGAAACCCGCGCCGGTGGACGGAAAACTGGAAAGAATTCAACACATCCTCAAATAATGGCAAAACACTTCACTCTTCCCTACGAAGGCGGACTGATTGACAAGAATCTGCCGCAGGGCATACTTCATTCCTACGAAAGAATCTGGACCCACGTGTATCCGGAGTCCCGCCCTGCCTCTTATAAAATAGCCGACTATATCGTCGAATCCATCAACGCCCACTCCGGCAGGCCGTTCCGGCTGGGACTCACCACCGGTTCCACGCCCACGTCCCTGTACAACGAGCTGGCCCGGCGCTGCCGAGATGGAAAGGTGTCGTTCAAGAACGTGGAAATCGTCTCCATCGACGAATACTACCCTTCGTCCAAGGACGAGGCCCAGAGCCGCAATCACCTCCTGCACGAGGCACTGCTGGACAAGGTGGACATCCTCAATGAAAACATCCACATCCCCGACGGAACCGTCCCCGAGGAGAACGTGAGCAGCTATTGCGCCCAGTTTGACACGATGGCCCGGGGACTGGACCTTCTGGTTATCGGCGTGGGTGAGCTGGGCCAGGTGGGCTTCAACGAGGCCGGCTCCAACGAAAAAACGCGCACCCGCGTCGTGCGCCTCTCCTACGCTTCCCGCAAGCGCCAGGCCGACAATTTCAACAACGACATATCGGCCACCCCCGACAAAGCCATCACTCTGGGTATCAGCACGATGATGAGCGCCCGGAAGATTATCTTGATGGCCTGGGGAGAGAGCAAGGCCGCGGCCGTAAAAGCCATTTCGGAAGGGCCGATGACGCCGGACTGCCCCGCTTCGCTCCTGCAGGACCACGACCACATCTCCCTGTATGCCGACGAAACCGCCGCCAGCCTCCTCACGCGCAGCGTGGCGCCATGGCTGGTGGGGCCATGCGACTGGACACCCAAGTTCATCCGCAAAGCCGTTGTCTGGCTGTGCGAAGTCAGTGGAAAACCCATCCTCAAGCTCACGGAAAAGGACTATCTGGACAACAACCTGAGCGAACTCCTGGAAGTGGCCGGTCCTTTTGACAAGATCAACATCGACGTTTTCAACGACTTGCAGCACACCATCACCGGCTGGCCCGGCGGCAAGCCCAACGCCGATGACAGCACGCGCCCGGTGAAGGCCACTCCCTTCCCCAAGACCGTCCTCATCTTCTCCCCTCACCCCGATGACGATGTGATTTCAATGGGCGGCACCTTCATCCGCCTGGCCTCCCAGGGACACGACGTTCACGTAGCCTACCAGACCTCCGGCAACGTAGCCGTTCACGACGACGTTGTGCTCCAGCATTTGGACGCCGCTTTTCAATTGGGCTTTGCCGACAAGTTCGCAGAAGTGAAGGCCCTGGTGGAGAGCAAGATTCCCGGAGAGCCCGAACCCCGCGCCCTGCTGGAAATGAAAGGCGCCATCCGTCGTTCCGAGGCCCGCAGCGCCGTGCGCTCCTTCGGCCTCTGCGACGACACCAACGCCCACTTCCTCAACCTCCCCTTCTACGAGAGCGGCGGCATCAAGAAAAACCCCCGCACCCAGGCCGATGTGGACATTATCAAGGCCCTCATCCTCCGGCTGAAACCCCATATGATCTTTATGGCCGGAGACCTGGCGGATCCCCACGGAACGCACCGTGTGTGCACCGAAGCCGCGATGGAAGCTCTGGACCAGCTCCGCGAGGAGGGGAACAAGTGGATGGAAGATCTCCACGTGTGGCTGTACCGCGGCGCCTGGATGGAGTGGGAACTGGGTCGCGTGGATATGGCCGTTCCGCTGAGTCCCGACGAGGTGGTGAAAAAACGTCACGCCATCTTCCGCCACCTTTCGCAGAAAGACATCGTCCCCTTCCCTGGAGAGGATCCGCGCGAGTTCTGGCAGCGCGCTGAAGAGCGCACCCAGAACACAGCCCGCCTCTACGATCACCTGGGTATGGCCGAATACCAGGCCATCGAAGTCTTCCTCAAACTCTATTAGGTTATTTCATAAACGATTGACACTCAATCGCTTATGAAAAATCCTCTGCACTTTTTGCGCAGAGGATTTTCCGTAAATGATTACTATGCAATCATTTACGCGTTTCAGCCAAGGTTTGGATGAGGTCGTCGAGGGTTTGAAAGAGGGCGGGGGCCGATTCGGGGGTAATGCTGTGGCAGGCAACTGCCTTGCCCACTTCGAAGGGGATACATTCCGACTTCTTTTCCAAGACGCGACCCTTGGGGGTAAGGCGGACAATCACCTGACGGGCATCGGCCTGGCCCTTGCTGCGGTTCAGAAGCCCAGCCGCCTCCATTCGCTTGAGGAGCGGCGTCACGGTATTGGTCTCCAGGAAGAGTTTTCTGGCGATATCGTTCACCGGCTGTCCGTCCTTTTCCCATAGCACCATCATGACAAGGTATTGGGGATAGGTGAGGCCGATAGCGCTGAGCAGCGGATGATAGGCCTGTGTTATCAGCCGGGAAGCGGTGTACAGCCTGAAACAGAGCTGCTTATCCAATTTCAGTTGCTCCTGCATAAGCATCAAAGCATTTCTTCGATGTCCTTGGCGAAGTCCTTGGGCTCGGCGACGGGAGCGAAGCGTTTGACGACGGTGCCGTCACGGGACACGAGGAACTTGGTGAAGTTCCACAGGATGTCGCTGTCCTTTTCCACACTCTTGCTCAGTCCTTTGAGCATTTTCTGAGTGGCCTTGGCCTTGAAGCCGTTGTACGTCTCGGTAGGAGCCTGTGCTTTCAGGTACTCGAAGACGGGTTCGGCGTTGGGGCCATTGACATCGGTCTTGGCCATCAGCGGAAAGGTGACGCCGTGGTTCAGGCGGCAGAATTCCTCAATCTGCTCGTTGGTTCCGGGTTCCTGACCGGCAAACTGGTCGCAGGGGAAGCCGATCACCACCAGTCCCTTGTCCTTATACTGCTGGTACAAGGCTTCCAGACCGTCGTATTGAGGGGTGAAACCACACTTGGAAGCGGTATTCACAATCAGGAGGACTTTTCCTTCATAGTCTTTGAAGTTTACCTCCGCGCCCTTGTTGCTGCGGGTTTTGAAATCATAAATCTTTGCCATTCTTTCTTCGTTTTGTGCGGCGGCGCCGAGGCCCAGAAAGCCCAGAATTACCGCAAGTAATACCTTTTTCATTCCTTAGAGCTGCTGAACCAGCCAGTTCTGAAGGCCAATGCATTCGATTAAGTCCAGCTGACCCTGCATCCAGTACATATCCTGTTCTTCATCCTGATAATAGGCCTTCATAATGTCATAGGTGGTCATATCCTCGGCAAGGGAGAGGGTCACCTGACCCAGCACGGGAACTTCCTTCACGGAGACAGCAAGATCGGCCTTAATGAATTCCACCACATCTTTGTAGATTTTCTGCTCGGGAGTGGCTTCTACCTTGGGTTCTCCGCCCAGTTCGATGATGCGGGCCACCATCTTGTCCACCCATTCAGCTTCTTCCTTGGAGTGGTCGGCATATTTGTCGGCCAGTTTCTTCAGGCCCCAGGAGGCGAAAACCTGGCTCTGGACCTTGTGTTGACGGGACTGTGCGCTGAGGCCGGTAGCATAGGCCTGCAGGATTTGGCTAGCGTTTTGTGCATTCATAACTGCTGTATTTAATGGTTGTTTATATCGTTCACGATACAAAGGTACAACAATTATTTTATATCGCAAGCGATATTTTGTTTTTTGAAGGTCTTTTCTATAAATGATTGAGCGACAATCATTTATAGAAAATCCTCTGCGCAAAAAGTGCAGAGGATTTCATGTAATTCGCTGAAAATCAGCACATTGCGCGACGAAACCTAGAGGCGGGCGACGATGCCGGCGATCTGATCTCCGAGGCCGATGGTGTAGCCTTCCGAGCAGAAGAAAAGGCGGTTGAAGCTGTCGGCGACCACCACCAGCGGGAGGCGGCCGGTGCCGGCGAGTTTCTGGTCGGCGGCGATGGCGGCACGGATACCGGCCGAGTCAACGCCCAGCACGATGGGAATATCGTTCGGGATGGCACCGTATCGGCCCTCCATCGCTTCCTTCTTGAGACGCTCCAGGGCTTCGGCCGATTCACACAGGAGCACGATGGGACGGCCCCAGGCGGCAAGGCGCTCACGGGCGGCCACCAGGTCGCGAAGAGCGTGGTTGGTGGGTTCCTTGCCCGGATCCAGGATGGCGACCACATAGAAGCCCCGGCCCACGGCCGAAAGCAGGGAACAGTCCATTTCGCTGCCGTCGGGGGTGAAGAGTTTCTCGGCATCCAGCGAGCCGATGACCGGCACGGCGCCGGTCCCTTCGTCGATACGCAGGGGAACATCGGCCACCTTGCCTTCCTCGATGCGGAAAAAGAGCATCGATACCGGTACGGAACCGTCGGAGAGACGGTTACCGGACACCAGGACATACTCTCCCGCATCCATCTGGAAGCCGTCCTTGAAAACGTGGGCCCAGTCAACGCCGCCGCCCATATCCACCTCTCCCTCGTCGAAGGCCATCAGGCGGGGACGGCCGTTCTCGATTTTGGAAAGAGAGAAATGCGTGTAGTACTGAGGATTGGAGATGGTGGTCGTGGGCTTGAAAGAGAGCTTCAGAACGCCCTTGGGAGAGGCCACGGCCTCGGCCTTGCCGTCAAAGTGGACGTCCAGCCAATCCTCCCCGTTGCGGTACTGGACCTTGCCGGTCACGGGGTCTTTCTGCGCTTCGATGCCGTTGGCCCGGGCGGCGCTCACGAAGAAGATGTCGCGGGAGCGGGGGTCGGCCAGGCGGCTTTCAAATACGCCTCGGGGCGAAATGGGAATGCGCCAGGCCTTGGGATCATCGACCACCGTGATGTTGTCCCTCACCCAGTTCACCATTTCCTCCGGGGTGTTGATTACCTCCAGCATGTGCTCGTAGAAATAGCCGTAGAAGGGCGTGAGGAACTCATTCTCCACGCGGGAACCCAGGAAACTGTCGGTGCTGTAATAGTCTTTCAGGTTTTCAAGGGTGATGTCGTGAAGGTCTTTTCCGCTCAGCGACGCCAGTACGTTCTTTACACGGACCTGGTTCTCCCAGGTACGGAAATCCTGAATCAGCTTCCAGTTGCCGCGGGCGGGCTCGCCGGCGGGGAAGGTGGCCTCATAGGCATGCCGAAGGGAGTCCTCATAGGCAAAACGCTTGTCGTTGGCGGCACGCTGTTCCTCCGTCACTTCCGGAAGGATCACGTTCTCGGGAGGCGGAACGATGGTAAAAGCCTCGCTGCCGAAGGGGCTGTCCAGCACCACCTTCACTTCCTTTTCCTTGCCGAAGGAGGCGCGGGCGTAGCCATAGGCCCCGTCCTTGGAGGCCCAGATGAGCATATCGCCCAGGCCGGCGCTGGAGAAGGTGCGGCCGAAGTCGTCGGTGTATTTGGTGACGGCCGGATAGAACTCGGCATAGTTGTAGATGCAGAAATCCACGCGGGCACCCTCCACGGGGGCACCGTCGGCATCCACCACCGTAAAGTCGATGAGGGCGGTCTTGGCGTAATTGTCGATGAGGTTCACCTCGGTGAAATTGGGGCTTTCCAGCACCACTTCCTCGGGACCGTCATACTTGCCGAACACCTTGGTGTGCATCAGCATCGCCCGGGAGGCAGGGGCATTGAACCAGCCCAGGTTCAGGACCGGCTCGGGCTCGCAGGCCCCCAGGAACCACCACTTGCCGTCGGCCCAGGCCTCCACCCAGGCGTGGTTGTCATCGGTGTGGGCCCAGCGCGGGGTGTACACCTGCCGGGCGGGGATGCCCACGCTGCGGAGCGCCGTCACGCAGAAAGTGGACTGTTCCCCGCACCTTCCCAGGGCGTTTTTCACCAGGTTCAGCGGCGAGGAGGTGCGGGCGTCGGAAGGCTGGTAGGTCACTTTCTCGTGGCACCAGTGGTTTACCTCCAGGATGGCTTCCTGCATCGACATTCCCTCGATACGGGGCATCAGCTCGCGGGCAAAGACCACACGGGCGCTGTCCAGGCTCTCGTTGTTCACGCGAAGGGGCAGCACGAAGTGGCGGAACTCCCGCTCCGGCACATTCCAGCGGTCCTTCAGGGCCAGGGCCGTCCGCACGTTCTCCAGAAAGAATTCGGCGGGATAGTCGGTGACATCGGCCAAAGGCATATAGGCGTAGAGGAATTCCAGGGCTTCCTTTTCCTGGAGCGAGATGCCCGAAGGGAGGGTCATAAAGGGCTTCAGGGCATTGTTATGGGCCGCAATACGGGCTTTGTAGTCCTCGGAGACGGTGGCGCGAAAAGACGCGTCCTGGATAAAGTGGGACTGGCAGGAGGCCAGCAGCAAAAGGGCGCCAAGGCCCAGAATTAATCTTTTCATTTTTGTTCAAGTTTACGGGCGATGGCGGCCAGCTGGGCGCCCATCCCGATAGTATATCCTTGTGAAGTGAATACGACATCCTGTGTTCCGGCGTTGCCCAGAACAACCAGCGGGAGCCGTTCGGCGCTGAGGTTCAAGTCTTTGCAGAGGCGGGGAAGGATATCCCCCTCGCTGTCCAGCACAAAGACTGCCGTGGAGGGGAGAATGCCGTAGCGGCCCTGTTCTATCTCGCTGTGCAGGCGGTCCAGCTGGGCCTGGCTGGTGGTTACCAGGAAGATGGGGCGGCCCCAGGCTTCCAGGACGGCCTTTTCCTCGGCGATATCGTGCAGCACGTGGTTGGTGGGCTCCATCCCCACGTCCAGGACGGCGGCGGCGTAGTAGCCACCATCGGCCACGTTCAGGAACTTGCCGGGCTCGAACCGGCCCTCCACCCTCAGCTCTTCCAGCACGGTTTCAATGACCACGGGCACTTCCAGGCTTTCTCCGGCCGATACGTGGAACAGCGTCACGGTAACGGGCGTGGAACCGTCGGAGAGGCGGTTTCCGGAGGTGAGGATGTAGTCCCCTTCCGGAAGATCATTGGTCATACCGAAGCGCCGGCCCTCACCGGGGAAGCCCAGAAAGACCATCTGCGCCCGGCCGTCCACGATGCGGCTTACCGTATAATGGCGGCCATATTCAGGTTTGTCAATGCCCTCCACAGGCGTATAGGTAAGATCAACGTGGCCGGTGGCCACGTCGGCCTTGTCTCCGGAATAACGGAGCGATCCGGTATTGCGGTCCATGCGCATCTCCACACCGAAGGTGCGGGCGAGGGCGATGGCCAGAAGGTCACGGGAGCGCGGATTGGCCCAGCGGCTCTTCCACACGCCAACGGCCGACATAGGGATGTCCCAGAACAGGGGATCCTCATCCACGTGGATATTCTCATCCACCCACTTCACGATGGCCTCGGCATTGCCTTTGAAGACGGCCTGCGTCTCGGCCGGGATATTCTTCAGGAACCAGCCCTTGTAAGGGGTGAGGAATTCGTTTTCGATACGGGGGGCCAGGATGGATTCGGTGGCGCTGTAGCTGTCCCAGAGCACCTCCGGGGTGACATCCGAGAGGTCCTTTCGGGAAAGGGAGCGAAGGAGGTCCACGGCGCGGAGCTTGTCATCGGCCTCCATCAGGAAGCGGGTGATGACCGGGCCGTTTCCGCAGGCGCCCTCCACCAGGGAGACGGCTTCGGCGGGAAGCGCGTTGTCCTCCACGAACTGCCGGGCGAAGGCTCGGTCCGGGAAAGTGGCCATATAAGCCTTGCGCACGGAGTCTTCGTAGGCCATTTTGCGGTCGTTGAGGGCACGGAGCTCCGGGGTCACTTCGGGAAGCACTACCTGCTCCGCCGGCGGGACAATGTCTATCAGTTGCGAGCTCACCGGACGGCCCGTGGGACTGTCAAGGGTCACGGTGACGTTCTTGTCTTTGCCGAAGCGAACGCGGGAAAAGCCGTAGGCCCCGTCCTTGGACGCCCAGGCAAGCATATCCCCCAGGCCGGCCGACAGCGAGGTCTCTCCCTTGCCGTCCGTGTATTTGGATACCGCCGGGAAGAACTGGGAGGAGTTGTAGATGCAGAACTCCACGCGGGCGTCCTGAACAGCCTTGCCGCCGGCGTCCACCACCCTGACGGTGGCCTGGGCGCACTTGGCATAATTGCCGATGAGGTTGATTTCCGTGTAACCCGGGGTGCGAAGGACCACTTCTTCAGGGCCGTCATACTTGCCAAAAACCTTGGTATGGGTGAGCATCGCGCGGGAGGCCGGGGCGTTGAACCAGCCCAAATCCAGCACCGGCTCGGGCTCGCAGGCGCCCAGGAAGCGCCACTTGCCGTCGGCCCAGGCTTCCACCCAGGCGTGGTTGCTCTCGGTGTGGGCCCAGCGCGGGGTATATACCTGGCGGGCCGGGATGCCTACGCTGCGGAGGGCAGCCACGCAGAAAGTGGATTCCTCGCCGCATCGGCCCAGGGCATTCTTGAGGGACGCCAGCGGGGCGTGCGTGCGGCCGTCGGACGGCTGATAGGTCATCATCTCGTGGCACCAGTGGTTCACCTCCAGGATGGCCTCCTCCATCGAAAGTCCCTCCACGCGGGGCTTCAGCATCCGATAAAACACCACGCGGGCGCTGTCCAGGTCTTCGTTGTTCACGCGAAGGGGCAGTACGAAGTGACGGAACTCGCGCTCGGGGACCTTCCAGCCCATTTCCTCGCGGGCTTTCAGGCTGGCACGCACGTTCTGCAGATAGAAATCGGCCGGATAATCCGTGACATCGGCCAGCGGCATATAGGCGTAGAGAAACTCCAGCGCCTCCCTTTCCGGGGCCGATATCCCTTCGGGAAGGGTCATGAACGGCTTCAGCGCGCCGCCCTGCGCCTCCATCCTGGAGACATAGTCATCATGAAAAGGATTCCCGCCGCAGGAAACCAGCAGCAGGAATACCATCGTGTAGAGAAAGTGTTTCATTCTAGTTCACGGTGATGAACGTGGTGATTTTTTCTTTATCGGGGATACTCACCGTAATCTTGTATTCTCCGGCCGCGGATAAACGGACGTGGTAATCGTCCATCGTATAGTCCGTACTTGTTCCTCCGGGAGTGGTAACGGTCCACGTTGCCGTGTGATACTGGTAATTGTGATTGGTGAGCTGGAACACAAAGTAATCACCCACGCTGTACGAAGCTTCTGTTTTGATGAAGGCGGCAGGGAAGAAAGGAAGGGAGGTTAAACCGGATAACGAATTTGGCGCATAAAAAGGATAATAAGTGGCACCGGATGCCTCCTTATAATACAGTTGTATCCCCTGCCCCAACGCGGGAGAAGGCGAAGTAACGGAATGACCCGGGTATGAAGTCCAGCCACTGTTGACAGGCAAGCCATCAACGGAAATAATTGAAACATAAGATGATACGCTGTTATCGGCATTTGATATCCCAGCATAGATGTTTCCAGAGAAACTGGCACTTCCCAGGTTATAGAAATTGGTGATTGAAAAATTAAGTGTACCGGTATTGTATCCGCTTGAATACTGCATTCCACCATTATTGCCATATCCCATCATGGGTAAAAGGTGCGAGGAGGAAGGATTGGGATAAAAGTCGACAAGGGCAGAATGATTTCTGTCGAATTCATCCTGAACACCAGTATAGTAATAGCCATTGCAACTTCCTCCCCATCCCAAGTTGAAATGGAACACCAGATCGTCTCCATATGAAGCAAATCCGTCTGCAACATAAGAATGGCCCGCATCTTCCTCTGTTCTTCCGCTGTACAGGACAGGATGCTGGAAGATTTGTTCTTTTAACAACGCCTCCCATTGTGCGTCCGGATAGTTAATCTTGCTTACTAAACGGGCCGTATTGTTATATCCCATCACGGGACCCACCCGCATGGGAATATACGAAGCAACTCCGCTGGTTCCGGCGTCTTTGTCATTATACTTAACTTGAAGAAGCGTCCCGATATCATAAACCAGGCGGGCCAGATTTTCGCCTAAAGGGGTCAGTGTAACGTATCCTTTTGCGGCGCCGGTATAATAGGTCTGATATATTTGCTCATACGTGGAAAAAAAACCGGTATATCCATTGATCTGACTATAGAAGTCATGCGAGCTCGCGAGCGCCTTAAGGGCAGCCCAATTATATTCTGTCCCCAACTCATGGGACGGAATCTCAACAGTCTGTCCATTTGCAGAATTATAGGTATATCCTGCAACCGTTCCGCTGGCAGAAGATTTATTGGCCGTTCCAAACCAGGCCATGATTAGTGATGTCGCCAACGGAACACAACCACATACCGCAGTATAACTTTGTCCCGCTACATCCGGACAATAATAATTTGCCGGGTTGGTCTGGTCCCACTCATTGGTGCGAGAGCCCAGATACTCATCTGTAAACCCAGAATCGATGGGAGAGGCTGCTTTGGTGTCTTCAAAAGCGCTCCAGCGCCGCCGGATTTCCAAAGTGGCAGGGGAAACACTACGACACTGTTCCTTTAACTGTTCCATCCAATAGCGGACATTCTCCGGCATGCCTTCCACCTTGAAGGGATTCTCGAAAGAGAAACCCAGAACCGGCCGCACATTGTCGTTGCCGGCAACAATCACAAAACCGCCTTTCTCACGGGTCACCACATAAAATGCAGGATTTGTGGCTCCCTTTGTCTTCTCATATTCGCCGTCCCAGACAACAGTCAGTTTGTCCGGACCGGCCGCCTTGGTCGCAGGTTGCGCAGCAAAAACCTTTGAAGCCACCTGGAGGGCTTTCTCCTTGGAAACGGGCCCGGCATAGGCCATTGCTCCTGCAAGGGCCAGAATGGTCATTATAAATACTTTTTTCATTGCTTAGTCCTCCAGTAATAAAATGATACCCTTCTGCATATCGGAAGAAACCATCCAGGCAGCATTGTCCGATTTGCGAATTACTCTATAGGTTGACGTAGCGGGGGCCGTATAGGTCGCACCGGCCACTGACTCTACGGACACATCGTCGTAAGTTGTGCCCAAGTCCAGCACATAAGGAGTTCCTATCGCATAATACTTGCCGAGTGGAAGACTCTGTAGACGAACGTATCGGGACGTTCCCACATCCGTGTTTACCGCATACTGGCAGGTAACTTTATCAAAAGCGAATGCATCCAGCAATCCGGAAGTGCCAATGTTGCCAAAATAGCCAAAGGAGGTCTGATCCAGGAACGCACCCTTTATCTGTTCCGTGAAATCAAAGGAGGGCATCGCAAGGATTTCATTCCGCTTGATTTCGTTGTCTGGTGTAGATTTCGCGGATTTTACCATCGCCATATCATCGGCATTCCTGAATTCTACCAGAAATCCACCCGTGAGGGCACCCGGAGGCAGCATCATGTAGAACGGTCCGGTTTGGGCAGAACCTTCCAAAGAAACCACCTGGCTTTCCAGGCTGGTAACCGGATCCATTGTCAAAGCAGGAGTGTCCGTGCCAAGGGTCAGCGTGCCGCTTCCGCTCAGTGCTTCCGTTCCCCTGGTCTGGATTCGAACCCCTTTCATGGAAGGGTCTGCGTTAAGGGAGAAAGAAACTGCCCCCAAAGCATTTTTGAAGGAGAAAACATCTGTCACCCCATCCACTTTGGCGATGGCAAGATTGGCGCCGTTTCCAAAACTGTTTTTTGTAAGTATCTGTGTCTGTGGAAGGACTACGCTGACAGATTCACCACTTAATCCCGTCGCCGAAGAGGCCGGATAAACGGCGTAAAAGGGACCTTCGCCAGAGAGGGCGGAACCAGAAAATGTAGCCTGAGTTGTTCCAGCGCCTTCCGAAAGAGTATACACGACCCCCGAAGGATTGGAAGCATTGAAAATCTTAACCTGGTCGCCGGTGGTCCAAAGAACGGAAACCCCATCAAGGGAAGTCTTGGTGTCCGTGGCTTCAATCTGCGCCTTGATAACCATCTCCTCGGCAACGTCCGTCTTCTGGCCTTCCCTTACAAATGGTTTTCGATAATCGATTTCTACTATCGAATTACAGGCAACGAGGGCAGGTATAAGCGACAAAAAAAGAAAACTTGTTTTTTTCATAAGCGGCTCCTTTTTTAAAAGATGGGCAAGAATGTCGAATCCTCCCATTGTCCGGGATTGGGAGTCGGATTAAACGTCTCTGTGCTAGAACCACCCAGAAGGACGCAATTCTCAGGCAACAGCGTAATCGGAAGCACCTCCGGCGCTAAATAATTTTTTTTCATAGGCTTGATTGGCTAATTCATACAAATATAGGCATCCTTTTTCATTATTCAAATTCTCATTCGATAAAAACGGGAGCCTTCTCCCGCCTGGAGGATTTTGCGAGATACGTAATGAGTTGATGGTCAGCCGATTGGCTAAAATTCCACACAAGACTCCAGGGGGCTAGAATGTGAAGCGGTAACCGAAAGTGAAGTCGAAAGACAGGGGATGAAGCGAGTAGTAGGATTCGATTTCGCCGGTTCCCGGAAGGTGCCAGCTGAATCCAGGCTGCAGAAAGACGGCCCCGTGGCGGAACAGCTGGTACTGGACCCCCACCCCGGCCGTGACCGACCAGCGGAAATCCTTCACCTGCGGGTTCTGGACCAGGTTCTCCGAATGATTGTCCCCGATGTAGCTGCGCGTATTCTCCCGGGAACCCACCGCCGCCTGGAAAAGCGGACCGGCATTGAGGCCAATACTGAGCGCCCTCCACCGGAACGCCGTCCACTGCAGGTTCAGCGGGATGCCCAGGTAGTACAGGTGGCGGGTGGTATTGGTGGTGGTTTCCCCCGAAACGGTGGAATAGTCGGAACGGAGCACCGTATAAGTGAGTCCGGTTCCCACGCTCCAGTGCGGCGTAAACGCATAATTCACGCCCAGGCTCAGCCTGAGGCTCTGCCGGTGGGAGGACTCCGTGTCGCTGGCCCTGTTCCGGCTGAGCATCCATACGTTCACATCGTTCCCCGCTTTGGTAAAGCCGACCGGCATCCCCGGATGGGAGGGAACGCCGTAGCCACTGCTGGCAGCGTGCGCCTGCGCCAGATAGCCCCCGGTCGAAAGCTGCAGCGACACGCGGCCGGGAGCCTTTTTGGGTCGATGGGAAGGCTTCCGATCCTCCGGCGCATCGGGTCGGGACGGATTCGGTGCAGGCTCGGTAGCAGGGATGGCCTCTTTCGAATCGGCTCCACCCTTCTCCGGTCCCGCCGCATCCGCTGCCTCGTTTGCATCCCCCGAACCGCTGGCGGCCGATGCCGGAGGTGGCGCGTCGTACGCATTTTGGCCCAATTCTGCGTTTGTCGGGGCACCCGGGTGGTCTGACAAACACGTTTTTGGCTCTTTTTGCGCTTGTCGGGACACTTCCGGCCGGTCCGGGGCCGACAGGTCGGTGTCTATCGGCGAATCAGCCGGCGAGGAGATATCAGTCTGCCCCCCTATGGGGACGATATCGGCCTTGGCGAGCGTATCTCCGGGGACGGCGGAGCCCTGCGGCGAGGGTTTCCAGAGGAACACGGTCAGCACCACGGCAGCGGCTGCCAGAAGGCCGCCGGCGGCGTACCACCAGCCCGCTGCGATGCGTCGTTTGGGAGAAAGGCCGGCCTGGACCGCGTCCCACAGTCCTTCCGGTGCCGCTTCCTCGAAGCCCTCCAGGAGGGTGGGAAGGGATTCTGTCCACTTTTTACTCATATTCCTTCAGATATTGGTTGATTTGCCTGGCGAGGGAAGCCCGCGCCCGGAAAAATTGCGAGGCCGAGGAATCTTCCTTGATTCCCAGCAGCGACGCCACTTCCTTATGGGATTTCTGTTCAAAGACCACCAGGTTGAACACGGTCCGGTAACCGTCCGGCAGGGCCTTGATAAAGCCCTGGAGCACCGCGGGCGGCACTTTTTGGACATCGGCCACTTCTTCTTCCGGGAGCTCCGGCAACGCTTCCACAAAGCGGAGCCGGCCCTGGGAGCGGAGCCATTTGAGCGCCCGGTTCACGGTGATGCGGGCGGCCCAGGCCTTCAGGCTTCCCTCCCCTCGGTATTCGAAACGGGGCGCCGCGTCAAAAATCTGCAGGAAGGCATCCTGCAAAATATCCTGCGCCGATGCGCGGTCCGGGACATAGCGGGAACAAACCGCCGTGAGGTACCCGGCGTAGCGCTCATAGAAGAGGCGCATTCCTTCGGGCTCCCTGCGGCGGAGGCTTTCCAGCAGGCTCTGCTCACTGCCGGCTCCTGAACTGAAAATTCTTTGAGGCGGCGGCGCCTTCAAGGGTGGTCCATTTTAAGGTTAATGTCGTATGTTTTCCCTGCGTGTCGGGAAGCAGGGGGTTGATGTCAAAATAAATGAGGGCGTCTCCCTTTTCAAGGGCCGCGTCTCCGTTGTCAAAGTGGACGAGGGTGAGCTCAAAGGTGTTTTCTTCTTCCGGGCTCCGGTAGAGAATCAGGGTGTGCGGAATTTTCCCTTCTCCCCACCAGGCCGAATAGTGAACCGTCAGGAAACCGTCTTCCACGCTGGTCATCCAGTCGTCCAGGATGTCCAGGCCCACACGGTTTCCCGCCCCATTGTATCCTTCCGACGTGTCCGGCAGGTTGTCGCCTCCACCCCGCTCGATTTCGTCCATCCAGTGGATATAGCACTCGGATTTCTCCTCTTTCAAGGAGATTTGGCAGATGATGCGCTGAAGACCTTTGTAGGGATGGTCGTAATTGACAGGATAAACCCTGGTATCCTCGTCCAACTGAAAGAAAATGCGGCCGGCGGCATCCTGCTTCACGGTCACGATGGCCGATATCGGATCCTTGACCGAAGTGGCGGAATCCTCCCAAGCGTCATAAGCCCCTTTGCTGCAGGCTGACAGCAGGACGGATGCCAAAAATATGTATAAAAGTCGTTGCATTCCTAATCCTTAAATCCGGAAAAAGGGGAATCTTGCACGAAAATAGAAAAAATTTGCGAATACCGTGCAAGATTGCACCACAGGCCGGGTTATCATTGTGAACTGAAACTAAAGAGACATGAAAAACACCCGTATTTTTGCAGCGTTTGTCCTGCTCCTCGCCCTTTCCTGTTCCAAGAGCGGAATGTGGGATGGAGGGCCTATGGCCGCAGATAAGAGTTTCACCGACATGCCTGAGATTCCCGCAAGCGGAGACCAGGCCGATCCCATCCGGGAAAATCCCTTTGTCAAAGTGGCCGATCAGCCGGCCTCGTCCTTTTCCATCGATGCCGACGGCGCCGCCTATGCCTATATGCGCCGGTCCGTCAACGAGGGGCGGCTGCCCGACAGGAACTTTGTCCGGATTGAAGAGTATCTGAACTACTTCACCTTCCATTACCCGGAACCCGAGGGGGAAGAGACGCTGGCCGTCAACGGTGAAATCGGCCCCTGCCCCTGGAATCCTTCGCACGGGCTGCTGCGGCTGGGCCTGAAAGGCAAGTCCCTCAAGGAGAGCGAGATTCCCGCCGCCAACTACATTTTCCTGGTGGACGTTTCGGGGTCGATGAACGGGGACGACCGGATCGGCCTGGTACGGAGCGGGCTGGTGAATATGGTGGACCATCTGCGCGCCCAGGACCGCGTGGCCATCATCACCTACTCCGGAAAGGTGCGGAAACTGCTGGAATCCACCCTGGTCTCCGAGGGTAGGGAGAGCATCATAAGCGCCATTCGGGGATTATCGGCCAGCGGTTCCACAGCAGGCGGCGAGGCTATGAAGATGGCCTATGAAGAGGCGGCGGCGCACTATGTCCAGGGCGGCAACAACCGCATCATCATGTGCACCGACGGGGATTTCAACGTAGGCGTTTCGTCCACCACCGAGCTGGTGGAAATGGTGGAAAGCTACCAGGACAAGGGGATCTACCTTAGCATCATGGGCTTCGGCATGGGCAATTTCCAGGATTCGCGGATGGAAAATCTGTCCAACCACGGAAACGGAACCTACACCTACATCGACTCCGAAGAGGAGATGATGAAGGTTTTCGTGGAGGAACGCAGCCACTTCTACAGCGTGGCCAACGACACCAAATGCCAGGTGCGCTTCAACCCCGAGACGGTGGACAGTTACCGACTCATCGGCTATGAAAACCGCGTCATGACCAACGAGGAGTTCGAAGACAGCGGGAAGGATGCCGGTGAAATAGGGGCCGGACAGACGGTGACGGCCCTCTACGAGCTGATTTATAAAGAGAATCTGGAAGAAGGCTACTCCGTGGGCACTTTCGAGGCCCGCTACAAAAAGTCCCTCAAGGACAAGGAGAGCCGTTCGCTTTCGGTGCCCCTCCAGCAGTCCTGTATCATTAGCGGGGATCTGGTCTTCGCTTCCGGCGTGGCCTGCTACGGCCTGGTGCTGCTGGATTCCCAGTACAAGGGAGATGCCAGCCTGGAAATGGCCGGCAAGTTGGTTGGCCAATGCATCGCTCCGGGCGACAAGGACAGCTGGCGCGCCCGCTTCCTGGCCCTCATCGAAAAAGCCCAAAGCCTGAAATAACGCGTGCCGAGGCGGCAAGTAAATACGCCTTGCGGCTAGAAATCCATTCCGAAAACGAGATCCACGGACCAGGGTTTTTCCTGGCCCGTGTACTTGTACCAGGAGCCGCCCAGCCAGGAGAAGGAAACGCCCAGGGTGGAGTCGAAGGGAAGGATGAGTTTGGCCAGGCGGGCCGTAAGGTCGGCCCCGGCGCTCCACAGGTTTCCTTTGGAGAAGCCGGTGAAGTCTGCGTGCGGGGTGAGGAGGAAGTGGGTGATGTAGGCGACTCCGGGAATGTTGAGGTCTCCCAGGTAGATGGGGATGGCATAGTCGGCCGTCACTTTCCACTGGAGGGGGCTGGCCTGGGCCAGCACGGAAGAGACCGGGGAGTCGAAGCCCCGGGGCAGGGTATTCACGGCCATTTCCCCAAAATACAGTTCCCTGGAGACAATCTGCTGCTGGACCATTCCCGTCAGGCGCAGCCCCTGGGTTTTCCAAAGACCTGGCAGGTAGCCGTACAGATAGGCATAGACGTTGGGGGTGAACTGCCCGGAGAGGCCGGGACGGAGGCTGGCACCGAGCTCCGCGCCGATCCCCAGCCGGGGATACTCCTGACGGGAGCCTTTGGACAGGGTGGCATAGCCGCGGACGGAAGCCTTGAAGCGGGACATAAGGACGTTGGCGTCGGTGCCCACCTGGTCGGTGATGCGCCAGCGGGTCTTGAGGCCTGCGGGGCGCCTGGAAACGGTCCAGACCACGGGATCCGGGGCGTAGAAGTTATTGGAAAGCGTATAACTAAGCTGGGGAACAAAGCCATAGTTCACACCAAAACGCTTGATGCTCAGGGGAACATAGACTCTCAAAGCGGCTTCCACCAGGGGGTCATTCCTTAAAAAAGCGCCGGTTGTCTGGTCAACGATAACTTTCTGGTCGTACTGGTTCAGGAAGTACTGGCGGGCGCGGCGGTCCCCCACATCCACGCTAGCCTCAAATACGGGATATTGGCCCGAGTACACCAGGCGGGCGTGGAAGGCGTTGCGCCAGTTGCGGGAATCGTCGGGGCTCCGGTGCAGGCTGTAGCCCACCATCCCGGAGAGCGTTCCCAGCGTGTTCTGGAAAAAACCGCTGAGGCCGACAGAGGCCGTCTCGTAGGAAAAATCCATGCTGCCTTCCTTCACCGCGTCGTAGTTCACATACAGCGGTAGCCAGGAGTGTAAACGTAAGGGATTCAAGAACTTATAATAGCGTTTGGGGGCGCTCACCGGAACGGCCGATGTAATATCCGGCAGCGGCCCCAGTGCCTGTTCCTGTGCGCGGAGGGCGTCGGCCAGGAAGTACGGGTGGGTATCGGCATAATTCACCTCGCGGGGGGAGAGGGCGTTCAGGGGCGTCCGGTAGATCCGGGTCCCTTCCAGCGTCTGGGATACCGTATAGAGATGCGTTCCGTCATCCGTCGGATCGGTGGTTCCGTAACGCGTGGAGGTCATTTGCAGGAGGCGGCCGCTCCGGGGAAAATAGTGGTAGAGCTCGTTCACGCCGCTGCGGTCCGAAATCCATTTCAGGCAGCCCTCCCCGCTTCCCAGGTTCACCACCTTCTGGATCCCGGGCGGCAGAACCTCCTCCCAGGCATTCTCCGGAGTGATGCGGTAAAGGCCATAGCCGTCGGCCGATATGCCCGTCAGGTAGATGTCTCCCTCCAGCCAGCCGAACTCGCAAGGCTGGATGCCGTCCGGGGTGCGCACCCTGCGCAGCGCTTCTCCGCTTTCGGCCGAGAGCACCGCCACGAAGGCGCTTCCGTCCGGGAGGTACTCGGCCACGGCCAGCAGGCTTCCGTCCCCGGAGGGCTGCGGGTTGTGGTAATAGTGTCCGGCAGCCAGGTCACGGGCCTTTCCCGTCCCCACGTCGTAGTAAGAGATGACCGAGCTTCCGCTCAGTTTCCAGCGCGGATGCAGCCGCATTTCGGACCAGTAGAGGCGGTTTTTCACCGGTTCATAATGGAGTGGAGATGCGGTGGCGTTCATCTGCATCACGTGGCGCACATGCCCATCCCGGAGGCAGACCATCTCGGGAGCCCGCAGGGGACCTTCCCGCAGGGCGTAAAGGCTGCCGTCGCTGGTCAGGCGGGGCGAGGTGTAATTCATCGGGAAGGGCTCCGGGGGCGTTATCGGCGCCATCTCCAGGAACGGGGCGCGGGCGGCGGCATCGGCCTGCCAATGGGCGTTGACCGTGTCCAGAATCTCGCGGAAAGTGGCGTTGAAGGGCTTTCCGCCGGTTTTTTGTTTCAAGGTATTCCGGAAGGCCGACGACAGGAGCCAGGGCCGACGGCGACCGTTTTCGGCCGTTTCCTTCATCAGGAAGGGATTGCCGCTGAGGTAGCGGGCACCGGCCACGGCAAGATAACCCACGGTGTAGTAGTCCGGCGTAATGTGCTTGAAGGAGCCGTAGCGCCAGCGGAACCAGTTTCGGTAGTCTCCCTGGTCCAGGGCCACCCGGTAGTAGTTCAGGAAATCGGCCGTGCGGGCACGCGAGCCCTTCCACAGGCCGGTTTCGGCGGCCACGGCGTCTCCTTCTCCCAGCGACAGGCCCAAAAAGGTTTCATAGACCACGGGATTCCAGATTTCCCCGCTCAGGATGTTGAAAAACTTGAAGTATTTGCGGCTGCCCTGTTGGAACTGCGCCTGGTGCCGGGGTTCGTGGGCGGCCAGCTGGATGGCCCAGGGTGTCGGGTCCGCACCCAGGGCATTGGGCAGGGTGTACAGGTCCATACGGCGGGGCGCCCAGCCCACCGAACCATTGGAAAAAGGGTTGCGGGTGTGCAGGACTACCGGCATTTTGCGGCGTTGCCCCTCCCCGGGGGTGAGGCCGTAGCTGCGGCCCATCGGTACGCGGAACTGCTCCAGCAGGCGGCCATAGTTGCGGGCCAGGGAATCGGCCCCTGCAGGGTAAATGAGCCGATAGTGGGGCGTTTCGAGGGTGTACCAGCGAAGGTGGCCGGGGTCGTCTCCTGCCTGGTAAAACTGCGCCCTCAGGGGGATGGCGGCCAGGGCAAGGAGCAAGACGATGAGCGCAAAACGTTTCATATCCTGCAAAATTAGGCTTTTTTCCGTAAATTTGCAGGGTTATGAAAGAAAGAATTCTTATCGGCCTGGCCTGTCTGATCTGCCTTGCCGCCTGCGGGAACAAAAAGCAAGCGGGCGGGCCGCCGGAGGGCCGCCACTTCCCTTCTGCGGTGGTTCCCATCATGATGGAGGAGCCCCGGGAGCGCATGGACTGGCTGGTACAGCACTTCTGGGACCGTTTCACCGCCCCCGACAGCCTGTATCTCTGCGACTCCCTCCACATCAACGGTGTGGAGCGCGGGGAGCTGGAAAAGCAGATGGGATTTTTCGCTACGCTGCAGCAGCAGGTGCCGCCGGAAAAGGGCTCCAAGGCGATGGAAAGAATGTTTTCCGGAATGGAAGGCTTTCAGCTTGCGCATCCTTCCGGCAATCTTTTCGAGGAAGTTAACGCGCTGGTGGCCAAGTATTTCTACGATCCCAATTCCCCCGTCCGGAGCGAGCAGCTCTACCTCCCTTATGCGCGGCTGATGGCCGGGTCCAATCTGGTATCGGCCCCGGAAAAGCAGCGCTACGAGTGGGAAGCCCGAACCTGCGCGTTAAACCTTCCCGGAACGCCGGCTACGGACTTTGCTTTCATCGATACCGAAGGGCGACGCCGCACGCTCTACGGCATCAAGGCCCAACTGACCCTCCTCATCTTCGGAAACCCCGACTGCAAGGCCTGCCGGGAAATCCAGCAGTCCATTCAGGAGAGCGAGTCCCTCTCCCGCGCCATTGCTTCCGGGCAGCTGAAAGTAGTGGACATTTACATCGACCAGGACATCGACCTCTGGAAAAAGCGGCGGGAGAGCTATCCCAAAACCTGGATCAACGGTTACGACCCGGACTTTACCATCCGAACCGACCTCCTTTACAACATCCGCGCCCTTCCCTCCCTGTACCTGCTGGATGCCGACAAGACGGTGCTCCTGAAAGACTGCACCCCCGACCGCCTCTTCGCCTCCCTGGGACTGTAACGTGCTGGGGGGTCAGCGGACGTCGAAGGCCCAGATGATGGCTTCTTCGTAAACCTCTCCGGGGCGGAGCACGGTGGTGGGGAAATCGGGACGGTTGGGGGAATCGGGGCAGTGCTGGCACTCGATGGCTACGGCGTCATAATCCTCGTAAGCGCGGCCGGATTTGCCTTCCGGGCAGCCTTTGAGCCAGTTTCCGGTATAGATTTGCACCGCCGGCTGGGTGGTGAGCACTTCCAGGTGGCGGCCCGAAGTGGCGGCCCACAGCTCTGCCGCCGGGCTCGGCTGGCCGGGCATCGCACCGTCGATGAGATAGCAGTTGTCATAGCCCTTGCCGTATTTGAGGGCGGGGAAATCGGCCTTTATATCCTGGCCGATGGGCTTGGCCTCCACGAAATCCATCGGGGTGCCGGCCACGTCCTGCGGCTCTCCCTGCGGGATGAGGGTCTGGTCGGTGGGAAGCCACTGCGAGGCGTTGAGCTCCAGTTTGTGCTCCAGGACGCTGCCGGAGGCCTCTCCGTCCAGGTTGAAATAGACGTGGTTGGTGAGGTTCACCACCGTGGGCTTGTCGGTCTGGGCCGTGAGGATGAGTTTGAGGGAATTGTCTTCTCCCCAGGTATAGTGCGCAACGGCCTTCAGGTTGCCGGGATAGCCGGCCTCGCCATCGGCCGAATAGTACAGGAATTCTACTGAGTCTCCCTCAATGCGGCTTTCCCAAACCTGGTTCTGGAAACCCTTGGGGCCGCCGTGGAGGTGATTGGGGCCGTTATTGACGGGAAGGGTATATTCCACGCCGTCCAGAGTGAACCGGCCCTTGGCGATGCGGTTGGCATAGCGGCCGGGGACCTTGCCGGAGCAGGGGCCGTCGGCAAAATAATCGTTGGCATTTTTATAGCCGATGACTACGTCTCCCAGCTTGCCGTCGCGGTCCGGGACCACGATGGAGACGATGCCGGCTCCCACGCTGCACAGCTGTACATAGGCACCGGAGGCGTTTTTGAGGGTATATAGGAAGATTTCCTTCCCGTCGGGCGATGTGCCCCAGCGTTCTTTGCTTATCATGGTCTTGTGTTTTTTACGGTAAATGACAAATTCAAAGGAAAAGCCGGTTTCCGGATCCGTGTGGGTTTCGGACGTGCTTTCGCGCTCCCAGACGGCGGGGTCTATCTCCGGGAAGAAGACATCGGCATCCGGCAGCACGGTGTGTACGTGGGTGATGTAGAGTTTGTCCATCTCCGGCAGGGCGGCTTTGTAAACGGAGGCTCCGCCCATGATGAAGCACTTTTCGGCCCCGGTCTCTTCGGCCTCCTTATAGGCCTCGTCGAAACTGTAGACGCAGGAGACATCCGGAATGGAGTCGCCGCCCAGGTTCAGTACGATGTTCTTCCGGCCTTTAAGCGGACGGAAGGGCAGGGAGAAGTAGGTGGTGCGCCCCATGATGACCGGGAAGCCTTTGGTGGTGTTTTTGAAGTATTTAAGGTCTTCCGCGATGTGCCACGGAAGTTGGTTTTTGATGCCGATACCCCAGTTGTCGGCCACGGCGACAATCAAACATTTTTCCATACAATTCTATTTAAACGGCCACGGGAGCCTTGATGGCAGGCCAGGGGTCGTATCCTTCCAGGGTAAAATCTTCATAAGTGAAGTCAAAAAGGGACTTCACCTCCGGATTCAGTTTCATGACGGGGAGCGGGCGGGGCTCCCGGGAAAGCTGGAGGGCCACCTGATCGAAGTGGTTCCGGTAGAGGTGGGTGTCTCCGGTGGTGTGGATGAACTCCCCGGGCCGAAGTCCGCACACCTGGGCGATCATCAGCGTCAGGAGGGCGTAGGAGGCGATGTTGAAGGGAACGCCCAGGAAAACGTCGGCGCTGCGCTGGTAAAGCTGGCAGGAGAGTTTTCCTTCCGCCACATAGAACTGGAACAGGCAGTGGCAGGGCGGAAGGGCCATTTTGTCCACCTCTCCGGGGTTCCAGGCACTCACCAGCAGACGGCGCGAATCCGGACTTTTTCGTATCATCTCCACCACCTGCGAGAGCTGGTCTATGCTGCGGCCGTCGGGAGCGGGCCAGGAGCGCCACTGGTGCCCATACACGGGTCCCAGCTCCCCGTCCGGGCCGGCCCACTCGTCCCAGATGGTAACCCCGTGGTCCTGCAGGTATTTGACGTTGGTGTCTCCCGCAATGAACCACAGAAGCTCGTAAATGATGGATTTAAGGTGGACTTTTTTGGTGGTGAGGAGGGGGAAGCCGTCGGAGAGGTTGAAGCGCATCTGGTAGCCGAACACGCTCTGCGTGCCCGTTCCCGTGCGATCCTGCTTCATCACGCCGTTTTCCCGGATATGTCTCAGGAGGGTCAGGTACTGTTGCATACCACAAAAATAAGAAGAAATCACTATCTTTGCAAACAAGGTATAGCACAATGGAACCTATGAAAGCAAGAGAGCATTTCGGCAGCCGGATGGCGGTCATTATGGCGATGGCGGGAAGTGCCATCGGCCTGGGGAACATCTGGCGTTTCCCCTATCTGGTGGGGCAAAACGGCGGAGCGGCCTTCATCCTGGTGTATCTGGTCGCGTGCGTCGTCCTGGCCCTGCCCGTTTTCATGGCCGAGGCCATCATCGGCCGGCGCAGCGGCTGCAACTCTTTCGGGGCAATGCGAGTCCTGGCGCCCGGCACCCGTTGGAAATGGCTGGCCATGGTTACGGTGATTACGCCGATGCTCATCCTGAGCTACTACAGCGTGGTGGGCGGATGGTCGGTGGACTATTTCATAAAATCCTGCGCCTTCCGCTTCACCGGCGACACGTCCGGCATCTTCGGCCGGTTCATCTCCTCCACCTGGGAGCCGCTCATTACGCATACCGTCTTTATGGCCTTCACAGCCGGAATCGTTCTGCTGGGGGTAAAAAAAGGAATTGAAAAGTTTACCAAGATTACGATGCCGATGCTCTTTGTGCTCATTGTGGCCATCGTCATCTACGGACTCACGATACCCGGCTCCTGGAAGGGCGTGGAATATATGGTGAAGCCGGATTTTTCCAAGCTGGACGCCAATGTGGTGGCCACGGCCATGGGCCAGGCTTTTTTCTCCCTGTCCCTGGGCGTGGGAACCATTCTCACCTATGCCTCCTACATGCAGAAGCAGGAGAACATCGTCACCTCGGGTGTCTGTACCGCCTCTTTCGACCTGCTCTTCGCCCTGCTGGCCGGTTTTGCGGTGATGCCCGCCGTCTTCGCCGCCGGCATCGCACCGGAAGAGGGTGCCGGCCTGGTGTTCCAGACCCTGCCCTTTATCTTCAGCCACATGGGCTGGGCCGGAGCCATCGTATCCATCCTCTTTTTCTTCAGCATCCTCATCGCCGCCCTCACCTCCTCCATTTCCGTGCTGGAAGTGGGCGTGGCCTATCTGGTGGAAGAAAAGGGCTGGACCCGCGTACGCAGCACCCTGGTGCTGGCGCTGGCAACCTGGGCGCTGGGTGTTCTGTGCTCCCTCTCCTTCGGCCCGCTTTCCGGAGTCAAACTGCTGGGGCTGGGCTTCTTCGATATCTTTGACAATCTCTGTTCCAACTGGCTGATGCCCTTCGGCGGACTCCTGTTCTCCCTCTTCGTGGGCTGGAAGATGTCCAAGGCCGATGTGCGCGACGAGTTCACCAATGGCGGCACCCGGAACGTCGGCCTGTTCAACGCCGTGTACTTCCTGCTCCGCTATGTGGCCCCCGTGGGCATTCTGGTGGTCTTTGTCACCAACCTTCTGTTTTAGGATATGGCAAAGAAAATAGCGGAAGACACACCCCTTATCAAACAATTTTTTGAGGTAAAGGCCCAACATCCGGAAGCCCTGCTGCTTTACCGGGTGGGAGACTTCTATGAGAGTTACTCGGACGATGCCGTAACGGCTTCCCGGGTGCTGGGGCTGGTGCTTACCAAGAAATCCAACGGGGACAAAGGGCCCATCGCGATGGCCGGCTTCCCGCATCACGCCATCGAAGGATATCTTACCAAACTCATCCGCGCCGGCTTCAAGGTAGCCGTGTGCGACCAGCTGGAAGACCCCAAGCTTACCAGGAAGCTGGTCAAGCGCGGGGTGACGGAGATTGTTACCCCCGGCATTTCCTTCGGAGAGGGGATGCTGGAGCAGAAAGAGAACAACTACCTCTGCGGCCTCACGGTCGAGAAAGACTGCTGTGGCGCCGCCTTTCTGGATGTTTCCACCGGACAGTTCCAGCTGACCCAGGGGTCGCTGGAGTTTATCGGCACGCTGCTGGGCTCCCTCAAGCCCAAGGAGCTGGTGGTGCAGCGGGGCTATGAAAAGGGCCTCCGGGAGCGCTTCGGAGACTTTTATACCACCTCCATCGACGAGTGGGCTTTCGTGTACGATGCCGCCGTGGAGCGCCTCAAGCGCCAGTTTCAGGTGGAAAGCCTCAAGGGCTTTGCCATCGACCCCTATCCGCTGGGGGTGTGCAGCGCCGGAGCCCTGCTGGTGTACCTGGAGCAGACGCAGCACGTGGGGCTTAAGAACATCTGCAGCATCGGCCGCATTGACGAGACCCGCTTCGTGTGGATGGACCGTTTCACCCTTCGCAACCTGGAGGTCTTCCAAAGCGCCGCCGGGGCCGATGGCGTCTCGCTGGTGCAGACGCTGGACAAGTGTTCCAGCCCGATGGGGGCGCGCCTGCTGCGCTCGTGGCTGGCGATGCCCATCATGGACCTCAAGGAGCTCAACGCCCGCTACGACTGCGTGCAGTACTTTGTGGAGAATCCGGAGATCCTGGAACAGACACAGATGGACCTGGGAAAGATGGGAGATGTGGAGCGCATCCTGGGGCGTATCGCCACTGGAAAGGCTTTCCCCCGCGAGGTGATGCAGCTTTCCCGAGCCTTGGCGCTTTCCGGCCCCATCAAAGAACGGCTCAAGGGCAGTGAAGCCCTGGAAAAACTTCTCAAAGGCCTTCGCAACTGCGACAAGCTGCTGAAGGAGATTGTGCGCGTAATGGACCCGGAGCCGGCCGCCCAGCTGGGGAAGGGACCCGTTATCGCCCGGGGCGTGGACGGGGAGCTGGACCAGCTGCGGCAGATGAGCGCCGGCGGTAAGGAATACCTTCTGCAAATGCAGCAGCGCGAGGCTGAGCGCACCGGAATCGCCTCACTCAAAATCGCTTACAACAATGTCTTCGGCTATTATATCGAGGTTCGCAACACCTACAAGGACCAGGTTCCCCCGGAATGGATCCGGAAACAGACCCTGGTGAGCGCCGAAAGATACATCACCGAAGAGCTCAAACAGTACGAGGAAACCATCCTGACGGCCGAGGACCGCATCTACGCCATCGAAAGCCGCCTGTACGGGGAGCTCGTCGGGCGCATCCAGCAACAGATTCCCGACATCCAGTGCAACAGCCGCATCCTGGCCAAACTGGATGTGCTTGCCGGCTTTGCCCAGCAGGCCGCAGAACGCCATTATTGCCGGCCGTCTATGGATGAAGGACGGGTCCTGGACATCCGGGAAGGACGGCATCCGGTCATCGAAACCCTGATGCCGCCCGGGGAAGAATACGTTCCAAATGACGTGTATCTGGACGATGAAAAACAGCAGATCATCATCCTCACCGGTCCAAACATGGCCGGTAAGAGCGCCCTGCTGCGCCAGACGGCCCTCATTGTCCTGATGGCCCAGTGCGGCTCCTTTGTGCCGGCCGCCCGGGCGCAGATTGGCTGGTTCGACAAGCTCTTCACCCGCGTAGGCGCCACGGACAACATCTCCCGGGGAGAGTCCACCTTTATGGTGGAAATGCTGGAAACAGCAATGATTCTCAATAATTTAAGCCGTCGATCGCTGGTGCTGCTGGACGAGATTGGCCGGGGCACATCCACCTATGACGGAATGTCCATCGCCCGGGGCATCGTGGAGTACATCCACGAATCGGGCAAGGGGGCCAAGACGCTGTTTGCCACCCATTATCACGAACTGAACGACCTGGAGGGCCTCTTCCCCCGTGTGAAAAATTTCCACGTAAGCGTGAAGGAAGTGGGCCGGGAGGTGATTTTCCTCCGCAAGATCAAGGAAGGCGGAACGGCGCACAGCTTCGGTATCCACGTGGCCCGGATGGCCGGTATGCCGGGGGCCGTGCTGGAAAGTGCCGAGCGCACCCTCAAAGCCCTGGAAAACAGCGAAAAGCTGGAAGCCATCAGCGCCCTCACGCCCGTGAAGCCGCATACCGTCAAAGAGGGCCGGGTAGAGCGGGACGGGTCCATCCAGCTTTCCATGTTCCAACTGGAAGATCCCCTGCTGGAATCCCTCCGCGATCGCCTCAAATCTGTGGACCTCAACAATTTAACCCCCCTCCAGGCCTTCGACCTCCTGCGCGCAATGAAAGACGAGCTGGGGCTGTAAGCCGGCGCACCGGGAGCGGAGGAAAGGGGGCTTCAAGGATTTTTTACTATCTTTGTGGTTTATGAAGCGTGTGCTTGTCATAGCCTATTACTGGCCGCCGTCCGGAGGGTCGGGGGTGCAGCGCTGGGTGAAGTTTGTCAAGTACCTGCCTGACGAGGGCTGGGAGCCGGTGGTCTGGGCTCCGGAAGGGGCCGATTACCCTTCGCTGGACCCCTCCTTCGAGGCCGAAGTGCCATCCTCCGTGGAGGTGCTTCGCGGACCCATTTGGGAGCCGTACGCCGCCTACCGCAAGCTCACCGGGGCCAAGAGCACGGAGGTGACGGAGATTTCCTCCGGACCCAAAAGCTTCAAGCAGCGGCTTTCGCTGTGGATTCGGGCCAATTGCTTTGTTCCGGACCCGCGCGTGGGCTGGGTGCGACCGTCCGTAAAACGCCTCCGGAAATATCTGAAAGAGCATCCGGTAGACGCCATCGTCACCACCGGACCGCCGCATTCGGTACACCGGATCGGCCTTCGGCTGCATCGGGAACTGGGCATTCCCTGGGTGCCGGATTTCCGCGACCCGTGGAGCCGGATGTACTATTTGAAATACCTGCCGATGACTCCGCTCGCCCGGCGACGGCTGTGCGCGATGGAGCAGGAGGTGCTGGATTCCTGCAGCACCGTCCTGGCCTGCACGCCGCTGGTGCAGGAGGAGTTCCAGGCACAGACCCGGACCCCTGTCGCCAACATTACCAACGGCTATGACGAGGAAGACTTCATCGGCCCCGCGCCCGTAGCGGACGGGCATTTCAACCTGGTGCACACCGGGCTTTTCGCGGCCGACGGAAACCCGCTCGCGCTGTGGAAGGTGCTGGGAGAACTGGCCGCCGCAGAGCCGGGGCTGCGGGAGGCGCTCCGCATCCGCCTGGTGGGAAAGGTGGACCGGGAGGTGCTGGAAGCCCTGTCGGCCGCCGGACTGGAAGCTAACGTGGTGGCCCTCGGGCCGATGAACCACGCCGATGCCGTACGCGAGCAGCGGGGCGCCACCGTGCTCCTGCTGCCCCTTCGCAACGACCCGCAGTACCGTCCCATCCTGCCCGGGAAGCTCTTTGAATACCTGGCGGCCCGCCGGCCCGTGCTGGGGATTGGCCAGACGGACGGCGCCATGGCGCGCGTCCTGGCCGAAACGGCGGCCGGCAGCACCCTGGACTGGAACGATGCCGATGGTCTCCGCACCTTCCTGGCCGATGCCTGGAAGCAGCACCTTGCCGGAGGCGTTCCCGCCACGGCCGGGGATATCGGCCCTTATTCGCGTCGTGCCACGACCCATGCCCTGGCCGCTTTGTTGGAAAGTGTCGCCATCGTCCCCAAAAATGGGACGATAGAAGCAAAAAACCCTTAAAATGCTGTTAACGTCCCAGTTTTTGGGACGATAGCAGCACCAAGATGACAGCATGAAAAGTATCGTGAAAAATATCGCCGTCGGCCTGGGCGTGATAGCCCTGTTCCTGGCGCTGAGTTACGGTTTTGTGCCGCAAGTTCTGGACGGTAAAATCGTGAACCAGAGCGACATCTCCGGCTTTGTGGGAATGTCGCACGAGATGTCCGAGTGGAACAAGACCCACCCGGACAATCCCACCTACTGGACCGATTCGATGTTCGGCGGAATGCCCACCACGGCCATCTCCACCCAGAACAAGGGAGATTACACGCAGTGGATTTACGATTTGCTGCTGCTGGGAAAGCGGCCCGCCACCTACCTGTTCATTGCCCTGCTGGGGGCATTTCTGCTGTTCCTGGCCCTGGGGGTGAACTGGGTCGTGGCCCTGGGCGGGGCGGTGGCCATCGCCTTCTGCAGCTACAATTTCCAGATTATCCAGGTGGGGCACAATACCAAGATGCAGGCCATTGCTTTCATGCCCTGGGTGCTGGCGGCGCTGGTGTATACGTACCGGGCAGCCAGCGGGCAGGCAAAGGGCTTTTGCTCCGCGTCGCTTCGCGACCCTGTACGGGCAAATACTCCGCAAAAGCCCTTTGCCTGGTCGGAAATGCTGCTGGGTGCCGCTCTGTTTGGGATTGCGCTGAGTATGCAGATCAAGGCCAATCACCAGCAGATTACCTATTATCTGGCTATTGTGGTGCTGCTGTATGCGCTGGTGGAGCTCATTCATACCATTCGGACCAAGGCGTGGAAGCCCTTTCTCACGGCTTCGCTTCTGCTGCTGGTGCTGGGCGGGGCCGGCATCGCCACCAATGTGAACAAGTTGCTGCCGCTGGCCAGATATACGCCGCAGACGATGCGCGGCGGGTCGGAACTGACCAAGGAAGGCTCCAACGCCAAAGGCCTGGACCTGGACTATGCCACCTCCTGGAGCTACGGCTGGGAGGAGCTCCCCAACCTGATGATTCCCAACTTCAACGGCGGGGCGTCGGCCGGGGCGGTGAATCCGGAGAAATCGGCCACCATCAAACTGCTGCGCCAGGCGGGACAGAAGAAACTCAAGGAGACCGCCAAGGCCCTGCCGCTTTACTGGGGTCCGCAGCCTTTCACCGCCGGGCCGATGTATATGGGTGCCATCACGATCTTCCTCTTCGTACTGGGACTGGGGTTGTACCGCGGCCGCGAAAAGTGGTGGCTGCTGGCGGCGACCGTCCTGGCTGTACTGATGGCGGTAGGCAGTCATTTTATGGCCTTTACCGAGCTCTGTTTCAAGTATTTGCCGCTTTACAACAAGTTCAGGACGGTGTCTATGGCGCTGGTGGTGCTGCAAGTGACGCTGCCGGTTCTGGGCTTTGTCACCCTGGACCGCATCGTGAAGGGTGAATACGAGCTCAAGACCTTCCGGAAGAAGGGCATCATCGCGTTTGCCGTCACCGGCGGTTTCTGCCTGCTGTGCTATCTGGCGCCGGGGCTCTTCGGCTCCTTCGAGAGCGAGGCCGACGCCGGGATGCAGGATGTGTTGGTCGAGGCGCTGGTGGAGGACCGCATCGCCCTGTTCCGCTCCGATGCCCTGCGCTCCCTGCTGCTCATTTTTGCAGCGGTGGGCCTCATCGTGTGGGCCCTTTCGCCCAAGGGACAGACCGGACACGCGAAGGTCTTCGCCGGACTGGGCCGCAGAGGGATGGCCGCCGCCGGCATCTGTCTGCTGCTCACAATCGACCTTTTCGCCGCGGGAAAGCGCTACCTCAACAGCGACCATTTCACTACCCCCAAGGACTTCAGCAAACCCTTTGCCGAGCGTCCCGTGGACCAGATGATCAAGGCCGATGAGGACCCGCAGTACCGGGTGTTGGACCTCACGGTGAACGTGTTCAACTCCTCCATTCCTTCCTACCACCACAAGAGCGTGGGCGGCTATTCGCCCGCCAAGCTGCAGCGCTACCAGGACCTCATCGAGCATTACCTGACGGGCGAAATCAACGGCCTGTACAAGCGGCTGAACGAGGCGGACGGCCTGGAAGAAGTGGGACAGTGGATGGCCGATGGAACGCCGGTTCTGAACGCCCTCAACACCCGCTACGTGGTGCTGGGTGCCGATTATCCGCCCCTCGTGAACGAAGCCGCCTTCGGTCCCGCCTGGTTTGTGGACAGCGTGGTGGAGGCCGCTACCCCGGACGAGGAAATCGCCCTGCTGGGCAGCGTGGACCTGCGCCGCCAGGCTGTCTTGGAGCGATCCTTCGCTCCCGCTGTCATTCTGAACGACAACGAAGAATCTGACTTTATCGAAATGACCTCCTACGCCCCCAACGAACTGCATTACAAGTACTCCGCCTCCTCGGAGCGCCTGGCGGTCTTCTCCGAAATCTACTACCCCAACGGCTGGACACTCACCCTTCGGTCCTCGGGCGAGTCCGGGACATCGGCATCGGCCCCAAAACAGATCCCCCTCCTTCGGGCCGACTGGACCCTTCGCGCCGCCCTCCTGCCGGCCGGCGAGCACGAGCTGGTGATGACTTTCCTGCCCGAAAGCTACCGCACCGGAGCGATCGTCTCCCGCATCACCTCCATCGGCCTGCTGCTGCTTCTGCTCCTGGCCGTCGGCCTCGCCTTCCTTCCCGCCACGCGACGCGACCCATAACACGTTGTCTATCAACGTGTTATAGAAAATCCTCTGCGCTTTTTGCGCAGAGGATTTTCTATAATCGACTGGTTCTCAGTCGATTACGGATTAGACGGTAGCAACAAGCCGGGCGGCGAGCTCCCGGAAGGCTTGGCTGTCGGGACGGTCCAGGAGGGCGACGGGGGTGCCGTCATCGGCCCCTTCGCGGATGTCCTGTACGAGGGGGATCTGCCCCAGGAAAGGGATATCCAAGTCTGCCGCCATCTTGGAGCCGCCGTCCTTTCCAAAGAGGTAGTATTTCTCCTCGGGATGGGCCGCCGGAGTGAACCAGGACATATTTTCCACCAGGCCAAGGATGGGTTTTTGGACCTGCGGGTTGCGGAACATATTGGCTCCTCTCAGGACATCGGCCAGGGCCACCTGCTGCGGGGTGGTGACGATGACGGCCCCGCTCATCGGCACGTCGCCGATGAGGGAGATGTGGATGTCGCCGGTGCCGGGAGGCATATCGATGAGGAGGAAGTCCAGCGGACCCCAGACGGTTTGCAGGATGATTTGCTTGAGGGCGGTGGAGGCCATCGGCCCGCGCCAGATGAGGGCCTGCCCGGCCTGGGAGACGTGTCCCACGGAGAGCCATTTCACGCCGTACTTCTCCACGGGGACGAAGAGATTGGTGTTCTCGTCTTCGCCTTCCATCTCGATGGTGACGCCTTCGGTGCCGGTCATCGTGGGAATGGAGGGGCCGTACACATCGGCATCGGCCACGCCCACCCGGTAGCCCAGACGGGCCAGGGCTACGGCCAGGTTCACCGTGACGGTGCTTTTGCCTACGCCGCCCTTGCCGGAAGCTATGCCGATGATGTGGCTTACCTCACGCAGCTGCTCCAGGTTGAACTCGATGCCCTTGGGAGCCGGTTTGGCGGGCTCCTTGACGATGGTATCCACCTCGATGACGGTGCCGCCGGGCAGATGCCGGTACAGGCAGGCCTGGACAGCGCCCACCAGATAGTTCTTCAAAGGGTCCGGCCGCTTGGGAAAAGCCAGGGTGATGTGCACCTTGCCTTCTTCGATGTCAATCTTTTCCACCAGGCCCAGCGCTACAACACTCTGGTCCTCTTTGCCGGGATGCTGCACCTGCTGCAGCCATTGCCGTATTTCGTTCTGATTCATTTTTGTTGCGTATGGTGTTTGGTCGGCAAACGACTGATTATCAATCGTTTGCTGAAAATCCTCTGCGCAAAAAGCGCAGAGGATTTTATATAACACCCTAACTGTCAGGGTGTTATGCGATGCTAATCGGCGAAGCTGAGTTCGGCGATGATGTTGTGGGCCTTTCCGTACTTTTCTACCAGCCAGAGGACGTAGCGGATATCTACGCAGATGCAGCGCTGGAGGTCGGGCTCGAACATCACGTCGGAGCTCATGCTCTCCCAGTTGCCATCAAAGGCCAGGCCGATGAGTTCTCCCCTGGCGTTCAGGACCGGGGAACCGGAGTTGCCGCCGGTGATGTCGTTGTTGGTGAGGAAGCAGGTGTGGAGGGTGCCGTCTTTGTCGGCCCAGCGGCCATAATCCTTGGCCAGCAGCAGTTCCTTGAGGCCGGGAGGAAGGATGAATTCGGGGTCGTTGGGGTTTTCCTTCTCCAGAAGGCCCTTGGCGGTGGTGTAGTGCAGGTACTTGAGGCCGTCCTTGGGACTGTAGGGCAACACCTTGCCGTAGGTGAGGCGCATGGTGGAGTTGGCGTCCGGGTACATGGCCTTGCCTTTCTGCCATTCCAGCAGGGCGGCGGCAAAGTTCTTGCGGCTCTTGTTATAGGCGTTCTGGTCCAGCAGGGCCTGCTTCTGGTAGCGGGCCATCAAGGGCATCATAATCTGCGAGTAGCAGAGGATGGCGGGGTCCTTCATCAGCGCATCGGCAGGGGTGGCCTGCAGTTTTTCATAAGAGGTGAAGGCGCTGTTGTCGAAGAGGTCTTTCACATAGTCGTCCAGATTGGCGGTGGCCATATCCGGGAACAGGAGGTCTTCCTGGGCAGCCCTTTGCCGATAGAAGTCCAGCAGGGCCACGGCTTCCTTGCGGTCCAGGGCTTCCACGTAGTCCCTGTATCGGCCCTGAACGGCCTTCTTGGCATTGGCGAGGGCTTCCATGCTGTCCTTGCCGGCCTGCAGGTCACGGCCGTAGGCGTTCATCAGGGCGGCGGCCATTCCCACCAGTTCGATACGGTAGGGAGCCTCGGTGATCAGGGTGACGGCCTTTTCGTCATCGGCACTGGCCTTGATGAAGGCGTCAATCTCGGCCACGGGGTCTCCGTAGCGGGCCTTGCGCTCGGGATAGGCTTCGATCCAGGCTTTCAGCGCAGCCTCTTTCTCCTCTTCCCGGCCGATGATGTTGAGGTTCTCGAAGGCCAGTTCTTCGCCCTGCCACTTCTTCCAGCCGTTGGCGCTGCCGGCATACTTGTTGGCGTACTTGAGCTGGACGGAAGGGTCGGCGCACATCGCTTCCCACATAATGTCCTGACGGACAGTGCGGGCGTCGATGCGGACGCGGTTGGTTGCAATCATATTATTGAGCTGGGTGGCCGTCTGGTAGCGCTGGGTGCGGCCGGGATAACCCATAATCATCGCAAAATCGTTCTCCTTCACGCCGCCGGTGGCGATCTTAAGGCTGCGGGCGGGCTTGTAGGGGACGTTCTCCGGGCTGTACTCGGCGGGGAGGTTGTCGCTTCCGGCATAGACGCGGAACATAGAGAAGTCGTTGGTATGGCGGGGCCACATCCAGTTGTCGGTTTCTCCACCGAACTTGCCCAGGGATGCCGGAGGGGCGCCCACGAAGCGTACGTCGCGATAGGTGCGGTACACGATGAGGTAGTGTACGTTGTCGTTGTAGAAACCGGTGACGGTGACGCGGCAGCCGGGATTGGCTTCCCGGGCGGCCTTTTCGATATCCTCGGCTTTGGCGCCTTTTTTCTCAATGGCCTCGGTGACGTCTTCCATCTTGACCAGGAAAGTTACCGTGAGGCCCGGGCAGGGAATTTCCTCTCCGAAGTTCTTGGCCCAGTAGCCATCCATCAGGTAGTTGTGCTCGTCGGTGGACAGGCCCTGGATGCTGCTGTAGCCGCAGTGATGATTGGTTACCAGGAGGCCCTGGGCCGATATCATTTCTCCGGTGCAGCCCCCGCCGAAGTGCACGATGGCGTCCTTGAGGGAGGTTTTGTTGATGGAGTAAATCTCCTCGGGGCTGAGGCGGCAGCCAGCCGCCTTGAGGTCTTTGCCATTGAGTTGTTTCAGGAGGGGCAACAGCCACATTCCTTCATCGGCCATGGCGCTCACCGTGAGGGCGATACCGGCCAGAAAAGCAAGAATTTTTTTCATTGGTTACAGTTATTTGTGCAAAGTTAATCAAAATAGCGAAGGTTCCAACTCTTTTACGTGGAAGGATTTGCGGTGGAGAGGGGTGTAGCCGTGCAGGCGGATGGCTTCGACATGTTCTGCCGTGGGGTAGCCCATATTGCGCTCCCAGCCGTACTGGGGGTAGTCCAGGGCCAGTTTTCGCATACACTCGTCCCGGTAGGTCTTGGCCAGGACCGACGCCGCGGCAATGCTGGCGTAGGTGGCGTCCCCGTGCACCACGGTCCGGTAGTCTCCGAATCCGTACGGGCCGAAGGGGCGGAAGCGATTGCCGTCAACCAGAAGGAACTCCGGCGCGGGGGCGAGCCTCAGCACCGCCCGCTGCATCCCCGTCACCGAAGCCCAGAGGATATTGAGGCGGTCGATTTCATCGGCCTGGACGGCCTCCACCGCCCAGGCGACGGCCTCGGCTTCGATGATGGGCCTGAGCGTCTCGCGGGCTTTTTCGCTCATTTTTTTGGAGTCGTTCAAGAGCGGGTGGTGGAAATCTGGCGGAAGGATTACCGCGGCGGCATAGACCGGACCGGCCAGGGGGCCCCGACCGGCCTCGTCACAGCCCGCCTCCATTCTTCCGGGCTCCATATATGGCTTCAGCTTCGGTTTCATTTCTATGACAGATCCTTCGTCGCCGCGCTCCTCAGGATGACAAAAGGGAGCCTGTCATTCTTCGCTTCGCTCAGAATCTTTGCAAATTTCGTTAACTTTGTGAAAAATAACAAACGATGGCATCAATTAAAGAAATGTCTTTTTGGAAGTGGCTGGGGCTGCTTTTTTCCGGGTTTTTCCTGGCGGGGTTGCTGTATGGTTTTGCCGGACTCGTGGATTTGGTTCCGCGCGGATGGCTGTTCTGCCTGCTGTGTCTGGCCGTTTCGCTGGCCATGCTGATTCTGTACGCCGTTTTTGTGAGGTGGTTCGAGTCGCATCCCGCGATGGATCTGCCCCTGTGGAAAGCGGGCGGGGATACGGGACTGGGGCTGGGAATCGGCCTGGGGTATTTCTGCGTGGTGACGGGCGTTCTGGCGCTGGCGGGAGCCTACAAGATGACGGGCTTCGGTGCTCCGGCGCTGGAACTCCTCTGCTCCTTTTGCTTTTTTGCCGTAGTGGCCGTGGGAGAGGAGATTATGTTCCGCGGGGTGATTTTCCGCTGGGTTGACGAGAAATGGGGCTTCGTGCCGGCGCTCCTCGTGTCGGCCCTGCTGTTTGGCCTGATTCACATCACAAACCCCAACGCGACGCTGTGGAGCAGCGTTGCCATCGCCATCGAGGCGGGATTGCTGCTGGGTGCGGCCTACAAATGGAGCGGCACGCTGTGGCTGCCCATCGGCATCCATTGGGCATGGAACTTCGCGCAGGGCAACATCTTCGGCTTTGCGGTGTCCGGGCAGGAGGCCGGGAAAAGCCTCGTGCAGGCGCAGGTCGGGGGGGCTGACTGGCTCAGCGGCGGCGCTTTCGGGGCCGAGGCTTCCGTGGTGGCCGTCGCGGCGGGACTTTTGCTGTCGGCCTGGTTCATTTACCGCATTTATCGTAGATAACTATTGCTTTTGAGCGAAAAATCCTTATATTTGCAGACTGCGTTGAAAACAAGCAAAAACAATCCATACACAGATGAAAACTTACACAACCAAAAACATCCGCAACGTGGTCCTCATCGGCGCTCCGCGCAGCGGTAAAACCACCCTCTCCGAGGCGATGCTCTTCGAAGGAAAGGTTATCGACCGCCGCGGCAGCGTAGAAGACAAGAACACCGTCTCCGACAACACTGAGTTTGAGCAGACCAACCAGAAGTCCATCAACGCCACCCCCCTGTACGCAGAGTTCGGCGGCTGCAAGATCAACTTCATCGATGCCCCGGGTTCCGACGATTTCTCCGGCGGCGCACTGTCTGCTTTCAAGGTGGTGGACGCCGCCGTCATGGTGATGAACGGCACCGCCGGCATCGAGGTGGGCACCACCCTGTTCGCCCGCTATGCAGACCAGTACAGCGTGCCGATGGTGATTGCCGTGAACCAGATGGATCACGACAAGGCCAACTGGGACGGTGTGCGCGCTGCCATCAACGAGGAGTTCGGCAAGAAAGCCGCCATTTGCCAGTTCCCGGTGAACCCCGGCCTGGGTCTGGAGGGCTTCGTGGATGTGATTACTATGAAATTCTACAACCGGAAGAACGAGGAGCAGGATATCCCCGCCGCCTATGCCGACGAGGCCGAGGAACTTCGCGCAGAACTGATGGAAAAGGCTGCCGAAGGTTCCGACGAACTGATGGAGAAGTTCTTCGACACGATGGAGCTGAGCACCGACGAAATCCGTGAAGGCCTTCGCCTGGGCCTGAAGAAGGGAGAGACCATCCCCGTCTTCTGCACCGCCGCCAAGGAGAATGTCGGCGTCAGGCGCCTGATGGAATTCGTGGTGAACGTAGTTCCCTCCCCCGAAGGAAAGGAAGAGCCCACCGTGGATGGCGGCACCCTCAAGTGCGACCCGGCCGGCCCCGTGGCCCTTTTCATCTTCAAGACCTCTGTGGAGCAGCACCTGGGCGAGGTTTCCTACTTCAAGGTGATGAGCGGTACCCTCAACGAGGGTGCAGACCTGGTGAACCCCGAAACCGGCAACGGTGAGCGCCTGAGCGCCATCTACGCCGTGGCGGGTGCCAAGAAGGAGAAGGTGAGCCAGATTGCCGCTGGCGACATCGGCTGCGTGATGAAGCTCAAGGCCGGAAAGACCGATGTCACCCTGGCCCAGAGCGGTGTGGAAGCCGTCAAGCACATGGTGTTCCCGGATGCCAAGTACCGCTGCGCCGTGAAGGCCGTGGACAAGAACGACGAGGCCAAGGTGGGTGACGCCCTCAACAAGGTGGCCGCCCAGGATCCCACCATCACCGTGGAATACTCCAAGGAGCTGCGCCAGACCATCCTTTCCGGTATGGGTGAGCAGCACATCAACTATGTCAAGTGGCGTGTCACCAACGAGTTCAAGCAGAACATCGAAATCTACGCCCCCAAGGTGCCTTACCGCGAGACCATCACCAAGATTGCCACGGCCCAGTACCGTCACAAGAAGCAGTCCGGCGGTGCCGGTCAGTTCGGTGAGGTTCACCTGCTGGTTTGCCCCTACGTGGAAGGCCAGGAGGCTCCCAAGAACTTCAAGATTGACGGCAAGGATGTCATCTTCAACTTCAAGAGCCAGGACATCACCGACCTCGAGTGGGGCGGCAAGCTGGAGTTCTACAACTGCGTGGTGGGTGGTTCCATCGACCTCAACTTCATGCCCGCCATCCTCAAGGGTATCAAGTCCAAGATGGAGGAAGGCCCTCTCACCGGTTCCTACGCCCGCGACATCCGCGTCTATGTCTATGACGGTAAGATGCACCCGGTGGATTCCAAGGAAATCGCCTTCATCATCGCCGGCCGCAACGCCTTCAAGGAGGCTTTCCGCAATGCCGGTCCCAAGATCCTGGAACCCATCTACAATGTGGACATCATCACCCCCAACGAGTATGTGGGTCCCTGCATGAGCGACCTCAACACCCGTCGCGGCATGATTATGAACCAGGATATGGACAAGGGCTTCACCGTGCTCCATGCCCGTGTCCCGCTGGCCGAGTTGTACCGCTACTCCACCATCCTGAGCTCCCTGACCGGTGGCAGCGCCACCTTCCAGATGAAGTTCGCGGAGTACGTCCAGGTTCCGGCCGAGGTTCAGACCAAGCTGCTGGCCGAATACGCCGCCCAGGAAGAGGAAGAAGACTAGTCCTTCTCTGCCTTTTATGCCCGATCGGCCGCCCCTGCTTTGGGGTGGCCGATTTTGCGTGAGCCGGCGCAGCGGGGCGGGGCGGCAAATGCGTTTGGGGGCCTGTCAGGCAAGTATGGTGTTTGCGAATCAAGCCAGGGGGGAACTACAGACGGGGCAGAGATGGTAAAGGAGAGCAGCGAGCGCCCCGTCGGGCTAGCCTCCAAGTTATTGATACATAGCGAGTTGAGGAAACAATCCCGGCTTGTCTTTCTGAATGCAGTGAAGAATCTGCGCATCTATGAGTTTCCAGCACAGGCAGCCTCGCAAAAACGGGCGTTTTTGTTGGGATGAGTAGGCGATCGCCTACCCAGGCTCACATTTGGGGCCCTTTTTGCACAGATGGGTATGCTACTCCCTCACGCGTTTGGGGCCGATTTTGCGTAAGCCATCGCACCGGGGTGGGGCGGCAAATGCGTTTGGGGGCGGTTTTGCGGGAGCCGGTGCAGCGGGGGGGCGACAAACGCGTTTAGGGCGATGGAAAGATACAGGCAACAGCCTGTCCGTCTTTGCAAAAACGCCTTAAAATGCTTGGACGGGAAGCTGTCGCCTGTTTTTGGGGCCGATTCATGGAAATCCTTCGTCGCCGCGCTCCTCAGGATGACAGGCCCTGTCTGAGCGAAGCGAAGAATCTGATGTCCTTATTGCTGCTGCACGGTCCAGCCGGAGGGGATGCCGCTGCTGCCGGAGGGCCAGGAGACGTCGGTCTTTTTGACGAAGGTGCCGCTGGAGCCGGTGGGAACCCCGTCAACCCAGTTCTCTAGCGCATTTCCCGCGGAGATGTTGCTGGCGGTGCAGGTAATCTTTTTGAGCGAAGTGCAGCGGCTGAACATCATGGAATAGCAATACTGGGATAATGTCTGGGCCTTCAGCTCCGGGGACTCTTTGAGGGAGGTGCAGTCGGAGAACATATTCATACAGGAGCTCATTGCCAGGGTTTGGGCCGATATAGCCGGAGGGTTCTGCAGGGCTGTGCAGCCGGCGAACATCCCCATATAGCAGAAGTTGGCAAGGGTGGAGGCGGGAAGAGCCGTTGCCTGGGTCAGCGCAGTGCAGCCGTAGAACATACCCTCATAGCAGTTCGGGGCAAGGGTGGTGGCCGGGAGGCTTGGCGCGCGCTCCAGGGCGGTGCAGTTAAGGAACATGTTCCTGAAGCAGCCGTCGCCTACCGTAGCGGGCCGTATCACCAGCTTTTCGGTAGGATGGCTCTTGAGCTTGTCATTGCCAGAAAAGAGACTGGCGAAGGCATAGGGGTCAAGCGTAGTTACGCTAGTGTATGCTCCGCTGCTGATAAGGGAGCATATATCCCCATATACATAGTGAAGGCCGCTGCCGATGATGTTTGTGCAGCTGACCGGCCCAACCTCGTGGCCATAAGCCGCGTTGTCTCCCCAAAGACGCAGTTTGTCTCCGGCGCTGAGGGGAATCTCTATCTTCGCCCGGCTGTCCGTTGTGGCATCGCTCAAAGATATCTCTGCGGCTTTTGAATAGCGCACCTCCAGCTGCTGAGGGTTACTGATGGTGATGGTGCCGTCTTCGATGGCCTCTATGGTAAGGGGCTCCTGCCCGCCCCAGCCGGCAGGGATGCCGCTCACGCCGGATGTCCAGACGGCACTCGGGTGCTGAATAAAAAGACCGGAAGAAGGGACTCCTTTTACCCATTCATATGTCCAATCAGTCCAGTGCGTTTTTAAAAGGCAGGTGATTTGCTTCAGATTGGAGCAGCCACTAAACATCATTTCATATGCATAAGCGGCACCTTCTTCTGACGGAAGTACAGGAGATGTTTCCAGACTGGAACAATCCTCAAACATAGAAGAATAACAAAAATGTGCAAGTTCTGTTGCCGGAAGAGCCGGGGCTTTTTTGAGATTGGAACATTTATAAAACATATCCCTATAGCAGGCGTAGCCCAGTGTAGTAGCCGGAAGTTCCGGAGCTCTGGTGAGATTTTTGCAGCGCTGAAACATTCCCTCGTATGCAGATCTCCCAACCTCTGTTGCCGGAAGCAATATGTTTTTATACGGATGGTTGTACATATATTCTAAACCCAGGAACAAAAATGCGTAAGCCGCTCTTCCTGCTTTTAGCAAAGCCGGATTGCCACTGGTGTTATAAAAGAAAAAGGGATCCCTTAAGCTTGTTATATTTCCGTACACATACGCATTGTTAGTCATCACAAAGATGGTGCTGTTTCGTGAATCTGGAACGTTAGAGGAGTCATCACCATAAATCTGGTTTTTCCCGCGGAACGCTACTTTGTCGCCAAGGCTAAGGGGGCCAATTACAATCTCCGAATTACTGCTGCTAACATAATCAGAACCGTTTATGGACCATTGGATTTCAAGTTCCTTCGGGTTCTTAATATCTATCCAGCTATTCGTTTCAAGCATCTCAAAGGTAAGGGGGGTCTTGGCGGCATCGTAAAGCGTATTAATGTTGTAGTTTATGCCCGCCCTGTAATATTTCCCGTCTTGAAGGGCAGCCTTCTTGCGCAGGGAGTGAACCTGGCCGTTTTCCATTTCGGCAGTAAACTCATAGGGAATCTTTTCACCTGCCTTGTTGTTGGAAATGGCTACGTAGAGTTTATTGGTGGGCTCCTCCGGGGTCACGGTAACATAAGCCTCCGTGGCGCTCCGGCCCACTATGCCGGCTCCGGATATGGTGAGGCGCTTCACCTTTTGTGAGCCGAAAGAGAACTCGTTGATGCTCTGTAGGTTTTTAAAGCTTGCGGAGGACAGGGTGATGGCGTCGGTTTCACTGTCTATGGCCTCGACCTGGACCTGGGCCCGGGCATAGTCATAATTCTCTGCAATGTCTTCAAGAGTACCCTTCTGGCCAATGTAGCTGCGCGCATTCTCGGGGCCAACCAGGTAAAGATTCAGGGATTGTCCCACAGAGAAATTACCGCTAAGGCTTCCCCTGAGGAGGGTGGTGTTCTCCCCGAATCTCTGGGACTCCAGTTCACCTACCAAAGCATCGCCTTTGTAAACATAAACCTTCTCCTTGAAATCCCAGGTGGATTTCAGGTAGTTTCCCTCAAGTTCGAGGCCCTTGGTGGCGGCGGTGCCGGAAACGGCGGCATCGGCCTCCTCTTCTATCCAGCCGTCGCCGGTGAGGACGGCCTTGGTCAGGTCATCGGCACCACTGGTGGCTTTCACCGTTACGGTCCATACTTTTTCGGCCTCGGGCTGCTGCTCCTCCTGAGGGGCCGGAAGTTCCATTTCTTTGGTGCAGGAAAAAAGGGCCAGGGCGGCAAAGGCCGCGGTTACGTACAGTGTTCTCATACCAAGTCCTCCCATCCGTCCGGTATACCATCCCCATAATCGGACAACCCTCCTGTAAGGGATGCTTGCATTACAGAGTTCTCGTGGCAAAATTCCACGCACCGGGCCTCCGGGGCCTCGTAAAAAAGTCTTTTTTTGTCCATAAGGCGTTTCGTTTTTTTGGTTCGTCTGCCGCAAAAATGCCATTTCCCGCGCAAACCGATGTCTCAAATTGACAACTCTTTGTCTCATTCTGACAATTTCTGCATTTTTTGGCCCGAAAACGCCTGTTTTTGCTGGCGACGGACAGAAGGTCCGCCAAAAAAGATGTCCCCGAAAGCATACAGACATTCGAGGACATCCGCATGGATGGCTATGTTTACGTGGACAACTCCTCCGATGTTCCGGGTCTTCGTTTCGGCAATGTCATAGACGCCGCCCATGCCCGAAGCGGCCCTGGAGCAGATTGACCGGAAGGGCAACGACAAACCCTTCCTCTCCGGCGGGAGGGGGAATCATCCGCATCGAAGGCTGGAAGGCCGAGCGCAGCTGAGTCCGGTCTCTAATTTATTTCCAGGCCGCGGGGATGCTGCTGTAGTTGGTAAATCTGGCGTTTACCGGGGCATAGCAGCCTGACGTACCGTAGGGACCGTCCCCGCCATAAGTGTAGTTCCAAAGGTCGGGCACGGTTCCTGCGACACCGCCAGAAGAACCCAATTGCTGGCCGGCACCATAAAACGCGGATGTGAAATTCGGTGACACGCCGGCAAAGCGGTTCGCTTTGGTAATGCCGCTGGCCGGGTCGATAAAAATACCCGCGCTAAGCTTCATACGGGGGCACGTGTTGAATGCACTGGCGAGTCCCCGAAGCTTGGGGTTATAGGCGAGCAGCCTGTCCGGAGCGTTTCTGATATCGGTTCTGTAAAACATGCGGGCAATCGTTTCCAGATTCTTGAGATTCCTGAAAAGGCCGACAGGAAGCGTTCCCGTCAAACAATAGTTATAATCAAAGAAATCCGACAAGTCGGTAAGCTTTTCATTGTTGACAAAGAAATCTCCCGAGACGATATTTCCGGAAGCGGAGGGGTCGGCTATAACACAATCATTATAACCAACGAAGAAGTTGGCTGTTTCCAAATGGGGGTTGTTCTGGAAAAGCTTGGCGGGGAGGTAGCCCCGGTGGGCTTTGTTGAATGCTCTCTGAAAAGCTCTGTTGGCATTCTTAAGATTCGGAGCCTCCCACAGCAGCCGCTCGGGAATCAACTGGCCGTTAGACTGCGCCACAAGGCCGATACCGACCGCTTCGGTACCCCATCCGCTCCCCCATATAAGAACACAGGCCCGCAATCGAAGTTAATACAGGCTTGTCCTTTAAAAGCAAGGGGGGGACTTTCCCTGTCATCCAGATATTATAAGTGAAGGTGTAGTTCATATCCTCCACCTTTTTGCAGTTCCAAAACAGTTCCTCCGGAACGAAATATCCGGATGAATCGCCCGTCAGGCCATTGCAGTATGCGAAAGTGTAATTAAATCTCTTCGCCTCTACACAGTCCTCGAAAAGCGTTCCCGGGGTTGGGAGCCACCATTATCTCTATCGGCGCCGAAGACTGGGATGCCGGGTCAAGCGCCAAGGATATGAGTTGCCGGGTCCGGATTTTGACCACTTTTTCCTTTGTGACTTCATTGGCTCCGCTTCCCCGCGTGCCCGTTATGCGGACGTAGATGACTCCGCGCTCGGTGGGGGTTGTCGAGAAGGATCTCCCGTCGGAGGAAACGGTGCTGGTGTAGGGAAGATCGGTCACGCTTCTGTCGTGCCAGTTAGTCTCATCCGTACTCCATTCGTACTTGTACTCGGGCGCAGGTTTGGCGCTGGAATAGACACTGAACGAGGCCTGCTCGCCTCTCCAGACAATGATGCTGTCCTTGCTCGGGGTGAAGTCGAACTTGGGGAAGAAATATTCCCCCTCGTAGCGCTGCAGCTTCTGGCCATCGATGAACACGGTGGCATTGAGCAGATTCGGGACACCCATATTGTCGATGAAAACCTTGCTGCAGGCCGGGAAGCGGAGCCATTTACCGTTTTCCTTCAGTTCGAGCCTGCGGGTGGTTCCGTTGCTGAACGTCAGGATCAGTGTCAACTTCTCCTGCGTCATCGGAAGGGCGAAAAGGGTGAACGAACGGGCCTGGGTCTTGCTCAGTTGAATGCCGCTGCCCAAATCCAGGCTCACCGATCTCTCCGGGCTGTAGATGGTCGTGTCTGAGCAGTTTACCGAATTGTCCCCGGCAGCGTCAATCTCCACCGAGAAATCGCCCGCCATATTCGAATCGGCACTCCTCAACTCCAGTTTTGTCAGTAGCGTCCCTTCCGGAATCTCGCTGTCGGCCAGGGTCTTGAGCGAAATGCGAAACGCTGTCACCAGGGGCTTGAACTTCAGCCTCACCTTGGTCCGCGGCGTTTCATCCTCGCTCATGGCGACGGCGTACATGCAGGCGTGGTTCATGTCCGGTCTGTACTCGGTGCGGCTGCTGTTCCACGAGCCCCCTGCTCTGAAGGAACGGTGGCCGGTATATCCAGGGAAGCGGGAGCTTTCAGGAGGTGGCGGCGCTGCGGTAGGCCGAGGGGGACATGCCGTACTGCTCCTGGAAGAGTCGGTTGAAGGTGGAGCGGGAGGAGAAGCCGGCTTCTTCGCTCACGGCCTGGACCGAGACTTCGTTGGCGGAAGAGAGGGCCTCGGCTGCCCAACGGAGCCGAAGGTGGTTGATAAAGTTGCTCAGGGTGAGTCCTGCGCACTGTTTGACGGCGTTGGAAAGGTAAGTGCGATTGGTTGCCAGGCGGGCGCAGAGCTCGTCCCGGCCCAACTCGGGATTCTTGAACAGTTCTTCCCTTTTCATCAGGGACAGGAGCGAGGCGTACAGCGAAGCCTCGGGCGAGGACTGTTCGCCGATGTGCTCCACCATCTCTTCCTCGGCCTTTTCCTCGGCATGGATGGTCTCCATCGAGGCCTGGAACAAGGCCTTGTTCTTGCGCCGGAGTGATCGCGCATAGAAGAAAACGGCCAGGGTAAGGGCCGACAGCAGCAGAAGGATCAGCGTGAGGCTGGTGATGCGCTGCCTGGCGGCCTTGTTTTCCAGCTGGAGCTCTTTCAGGTGGTACTGCTGCGCCAGGGTGTTGAGTTGCTCGCTGGTGCGGTGAATCTGGGCCGAGTCGTTTTCGGCGGCATAGGCCCGGTAGTTGTCCACGGCCAGGGAGAGGTCGCCGTTGTCCCTCTGGTAATCGGCCAGGGCCAGTCGGAACTGCGCCACTTTCACCCAATTCCCAATGCGACGGTTGCGGGCGACGAGGCTGTCCAGCCGCTCATAGGCCGATGTCTTTTTCCCCGTGAGCTGCTCGAACTGAATGATGGCCGTCTGGATGAGCTCTTCCTGGCTGGGGTCTTTGAGCAAATCGGCATAGCGGAGCATCGTGTCCTGCATGGCTTCGGCCTCTTTGAGGCGGTTCAGCCGCTGGAGCAGCACAAAGCGGTAGCGGGCCTGTTTGAGCCGGCTGCCGTAATCCTGTTTGCCCACATTTCCCTCCATCTTGTACAGCAGGGTGTAGGTGGAGTCGTTCATCGCCAGGCCCTCCTCGGCGGCGTTCAGGTTCATGGCCACCGCCTGCAGGTTGAACCCCGCCCGGAGTGCGCGGCCGTTTTCTCCCAGCTCCTGCAATTGCCGGAAAGCCCTGCGATAATGGCTCTCCGACTCCTTGGGCTGGCGGTTTCCCAGGTAAAACTGACCAAAACAGAACTCTGTCACAGCTTGTCCCAGCGCACTGTTCTGCTCCTGGGCCTTCTGCGACATCTCCCGGAGGACCGCCATCGCCTCTGCGCTGCGCCCCCAAAGCTGGAGCCGGTCCAGGAGGGTGGCGTAGGCGTTGTACAGCTGCTTTTCGTTTCCGTGCAACTCGTGGTAGGCAATCAGGTCCCTGTTGGCCTCCAGGAAGCCATCCCGGTCATCGGCCATATACAACTCCTGCATCCGGGCGCGGCGCAGGGAATCGGCCTTCCGCGGATTCTCGGGGCCCGTGGAAAGCAGAATCAGAAGGAGCGATAGCAATAATCCCATATCAAGCACAAACTTACATAAAAATCTTGGATTTTTACGCCTGCGGTGGGTATAAAACTTTTTTTCTTCAATCGGTGACGCGACCTGCGCATTATCGGCCCAAAACGCGTTTGTTTCGTAACCTAAGTGCTCCGAAAATGCAAAAATTGTCAGAATGAGACATAAAATTGTCAAGTTGAGACATCGGTTTTGTTCGGGGATGTTATTTTTGCCACAGTTTGTGAGGTCGGAACGGTGAGAACGTTTTTCTTTCATTTTTATATTGTGCGCTTTTATGAAAAACAACACAGTCAAAGAATTGTACAGCCGGCCGGAGTGCCTGGTGGTGCAGCTGAAGCTCGAAGGAGCGGTCCTGACGTTAAGTCCCCCGAGGAATTACGAAGCCGGCGGCTACGATCCGCTGAACCCTTAAAAGAAGGAGGACAAGATGATGAAAAAAGTATTTGTACTCTTTGCCCTGGCTTTTGCCCTGCTGTCCTGCAACAAGGTGGTAACGGATATCCAACCCGTCGAAGGCCCCGCTCCCGAGCCCGAAACCGAAATCATCACCATCACCGCCAAACTGGCCCCCAAGACCAGCCCTACCAAGGCCGTGGCCGACAACGGCGACGGCAAGATAACGGTCACCTGGGCCGTGGACGAGCACCTGGCCATCCTCTACGAGGCCGGTGGCGAGAAGAAAATGGCCGATGCCCGCATTACGGAGGTGGGTGCCACCGGTGCCGCTACCATTGAATTTGTAGTGGAAGGTGCGGAGAACGACACCCCCTGCACCCTGGTCTATCCCCTCACGGCCGCCAAGGATGATTACTCGGGCGTGCAGGAAGCCGCCACGCTGCTTGCCAGCCAGAACGGTACGCTGAACGCCAGCCTGGACGTGCGAGTGGGCGAAGGCACCATCCAGACCACCGAGCCCGGTCTCACCGTCACCTCCCAGCCCGTTCCGCAGTTTGCCATTTTCAAGTTCACCACTTTGAACGCAGACGGTACGACAGCGTTACAGTTCTACAGCCTGGACGTCTCCATGGGCGGGCAGGAGTACACCATTCGTGGAGGCCTGCTCCCCAGCGAGCTTTATGTGGCCCTTCCTGCCGTGAGGGAGGAAAGCGTAGCCTTCACCGGCTGGGGATACGGCAAAAAATTCACGGCCTCGTTCCCTTCCGTCAGTTTCGAGGCGGGTTTCTATTACCAATCTTCCATCCGGCTGGCACCGGTTGTGGTGAACCTTTCCACACTCACCGGCAACTATGAGGCGCAAGATGGTGAAACCCTCACCGGAACCCTTGAGGCGTGTTATATTATATCCGTCGCCCCCATGGCCACGGTAACGCTAAGCGGCGTCGATATCGATATGTCCAGGTTTGGAACTGATGCCTGGGGCATTGGGTGTACAAGAGACGCATTCCTTGTTCTGGAAGAAGGGACGTCAAACCGTGTTGTCGGATATAGCCGTTCCCCCGGCATCTATATTGCCCCGGGCTATAGGCTAACCATTAAGGGAACAGGAGAGCTTCATGCTATTGGAGCAGGGTTTGGCGCCGGTATCGGAGGCGGGGAGGATCTAGACTGTGGCAATATTTGGATAATGGGTGGTACAGTCTGTGCCGAGGGGTCGGCGCTGAATTATCAGATGTATGGGAACCATACTGATTTATATTATTCGTGGGGTGCGGCGGGCATCGGTGGCGGACATAGTGCTGACTGTGGAGATATTTACATCTTTGACACGGTTACCCAGGTGACGGCCCAGGCATACGGAAACTGCTCCAGTATCGGCCCTGGAGAAGGAGGCACTTGCAGCGGAAGTATTTTTGTAGGGCTTAACGAGGACATGGACGAATATGTATTTTATGGACCACAACCCTATGATTGGGATTATTTATGGGAAACGTTGGAGAACTGCTTCGTTTATAAGCCGTAAAGAAGGCAAGCGTGCGGAGGGACCGGAGGCCGAAAGCCCCGCGCTTTACGCGAAGAATCCCAATTTTTATTATATTTGTGGACAGACACAAAATACCCACTGATATGAAAACCAAAATCCAGGAAAAATTCAAGAGCCTTTTCGGAGAGGAAGGCATTCTCTATGCATCGGCCGGACGTGTGAACCTCATCGGCGAGCACACGGACTACAACGGGGGCTACGTGTTCCCCGGCGCCATCAACTTCGGCATCATGACCGCCATCAAGCCCAACGGAACCGACATGGTCAAACTCTTCGCCCTGGACATGGAGGAGTATGAGGAGTTCGACCTGGCCTCCGAACAGCTTCCAAAAGCCCATTGGCCCAAGTACGTCTTTGGTGTTTGCAAGGAGATACTCAAGCGCGGCGGCAAGGTGGAGGGCTTTAACGCTGTCTTCGCCGGAGATGTTCCCCACGGCGCGGGCCTCAGCTCATCGGCCGCCCTGGAAAGCACCTTCGCCTATGCCCTCAACGACCTGTTCAACGACAACGCCATAGACAAGTACGAGCTGGCCAAAATCGGCCAGAGCACCGAGCACAACTACTGCGGCGTCAAGTGCGGCATCATGGACCAGTTCGCCTCGCTCTTCGGCAAGGAGGGGTCCCTGATCCGCCTCAACTGCAAAACCGGGGAATACAAGTACTTCCCCTTCCACCCCAAGGGCTATAAACTGGTCCTGATTGACACCCGCGTGAAGCACCGGCTGGCCGACAGCGCCTACAACAAGCGCCGCGAATCCTGCGAGCGGGCCGCCGCCGCCATCCGCAGGAACCATCCCGAGGTGGAATTCCTTTCGGATGCCAAGCGCCTGTGGCTGGACGAGGTCCGCGGAGAAATTTCCCAGGAGGATTTCCTCCGGGCCGAATACGTAATCGGGGAGGTCCAGCGCGTGCTGGATGTCTGCGACGCCCTGGAAAGGGACGATTACGAGACTGTGGGCGAGATGATGTACCAGACCCACTTCGGCCTGTCCCGCCTGTACGAAGTCTCCTGCGAAGAGCTGGATTTCCTGAACAAACTGGCCCGCAAGTGCGAGGTGACCGGTTCCCGCGTGATGGGCGGCGGCTTCGGCGGCTGCACCATCAACCTGGTGAAAGACGAGCTCTGCGACCACTTCATCCGGACGGCGGTGGACGAGTTCTCCCGGCAGTTCGGCCACGAGCCCAAGATCTACGACGTAGTCATCAGCGATGGTGCCCGCAAGCTGTAACCAATGCCATCGGCAGACGGAAATCGAAGTCTGCCAAAGTATCAACGTCGCCCTTGATCCGGCCCTCAAAGCCCGGGTCAAGGACGGCTCTTTATTCGTCTGGGAGTGCCCTTGCTGCGGCCAGCGCAACCTGGCGCGGTACCAGACCCTGTATCACGACCCCGAGACCCGCCTGATGGTCTGGCTCCTTCCCGGGGGAGAGGAACCTCCGAAGGCTGTGGCCGATGCCGTCCGGGAGTTGGACGGCTACACGCTCCGGCGCGTGCGCGAGGTGGGGGACCTCATCGAAAAGGTGAATATCCACGACGCCGGCCTGGAAGACACCGTCCTGGAAATGTGCAAGTGGGTGACCCGGCAGGAACTGTCGGCCAAAAATGCGGCCGCCGCCAACGTCCCCCTTCGCTTCCTCCGCACCGAAGGGGCCGATAACGACCTGGTCTTCGCCTTCCCCCTGGAGGGCCGGATGCAGACCGTGAACGTGGGCTTCAATGTCTATGAAGACGCCCGCGGCATTCTCCTGCGAAACCCCTCCGTCCACGCCGCCCAAGGCTTCGCGGTCGTGGACGCCGCCTGGATAGACCAATTCTTCGCGTGAGACGGCGGTTTTCGTGGTAGCGTGCCGGCTACGCGACAAACGCGTTTTGGGCCGAAAGTGCGTAAATCGCGGCACCTCGCTACTTTTTATCTTTAGTAACGGGCAGGGATAGCCAGATGGGGCAATGGTCGGAGACGCCGCCGATGTAGCGGGGGCCGGAGTAGGTGCGGAGGGGTTTGGTACCGGCGTGAGTGCCATCCGGGGCCTGCAGGAAGGGGATTTGCAGGATTTCCATTCCATCGGCCCGGCACGCTTCGCTCACGAAAAACAGGTCGATGAGCTCCCAGGCGCCCTCATACTTGATGGTTCCGAGGCCTTTTTCTGCCAGGGGTTTGGCGAGGTTCCGGAGGGTGGGTTCCAGGTCCTTGTACAGTGGATTCTCCGGCGTGTCGTTGAAATCTCCCATCGCCACGATCCGGGAGATGCCGGCGGTCTGGAGGGAATCGGCCAATTGCTTCAAACGCCGCACGGCCGTCTCGCGCCTGGGCCCTGATGCCTCGGCCCCGCCGTATTTGGATGGATGGTGGTTCACCAGAAAGGCCGTTTCCTCCCCGTCTTTCCGGCCAATGAAAAGCAGAATGTCCCGCGTGGCCATCACGCTGGAATCCGGGTTATAGAGGTGGCAGGCTTTGGCATCGGCCTTTTGCAGACGCGAGGCACGGTAAAGGAGGGCGACGTCTATGCCGCGGGGGTCGGGCGAGTCGAAATGGACGATTCTGTAGTCCAGTTTGCGAAGGGCGGTTTGCTGCAGGAGCTCCTTCAGCACGCGGGCGTTTTCCACCTCGGCCAGGCCGATGACATCCGGCAGGCCGCCCTGCTCCGATGCCGCCCAGAGAATGCCTTTGGCCACGGCGTTGCACTTGGTCCGAAACTTCCGGCGGCTCCAGTGCCGCACCCCGAAGGAAGAGAAATCCTCTTCCGAGGTGCTGGTGGAATCGGCCCGGTTGTCGAAGAAATTCTCCAGGTTCCAGAACATCAGCCGAAGCGTATCGGCCGGAGTTGCGGCGCGGCGGGCAGTGTCGGCCGATAGGGCAGTCCGCCCGGCCCCGTTCCAAGCGGCCCAAGACCGTCTCCCGGCCCCGGCATCGGCCCAAATGAGAATCAATAGCGCTCCCAAGAGGCTTTTTGGCAAGAAAAAAAGCTTCATACCCCCGAAGATACGCCTTTTTTCCGGACAGTCGCGCTGCGGGCTGATCTGTAATACATTGATTCTCAATGTATTACGGAAAATCCTCTGCACTTTTTGCGCAGAGGATTTTCCGTAAGCGATTGTAAAACAAGCGTTTACGGACTACCTACACATTGAAGAGGAAATGGACGATGTCTCCATCCTGTACGACGTAGTCTTTTCCTTCTATGGCCATTTTTCCGGCGGCGCGGACGGCGGCTTCGGTCTTGTATCGGACGAAGTCTTCGTACTTGATGACCTCGGCCCGGATGAAGCCGCGCTCGAAGTCGGTGTGGATGACGCCGGCGGCGCGGGGGGCTTTGTCCCCTGCTACGATGGTCCAGGCGCGGCACTCATCGGCCCCGGCGGTGAAGAAGGTACGAAGGCCCAGCAGGTGGTAGGCGCTCTGGATGAGGCGCACGACACCGCTCTCCTCCAGGCCCATTTCTTCCAGGAACATCCTGCGGTCTTCGTAGTCTTCGATTTCGGCAATCTCTGCCTCGGTGCGGGCGGCGATGACGAGAATCCCGGCGTTTTCTCCGGCGACGGCGGCGCGGACGGCCTCGACGTAGGCGTTTCCTTTGGCGGCCGATGCTTCGTCCACGTTACAGACGTACAGCACGGGCTTGTTGGTGAGGAGGTAGAGGTCTTTGGCCATCTGCTCTTCCTCGGCGTTTTCGGGCACCACCTCGCGGCAGTTGCGGCCGGCGCTGAGTACCTCGCGGTAGCGAAGCAGCAGGTTCAGGAGTTTCCGGGCATCCTTGTCTCCTCCGGTGGTGGCCTGTTTTTCCACCTTCTTGATGCGGTTTTCTACCGTCTCCAGGTCTTTGATCTGAAGCTCGGCATCCACGACCTCCTTGTCGCGGACCGGGTCCACGGAACCGTCCACGTGGACGATGTTGGCGTCGTCAAAGCAGCGGAGCACGTGCAGGATGGCATCGGTTTCACGGATATTGGCCAGGAACTGGTTGCCCAGACCTTCTCCGCGGGAGGCGCCTTTCACCAGGCCGGCGATGTCCACGATCTCCACAGTGGCAGGGATGGTGCGCTTGGGCTGGCAGATTTCCGTAAGCACCTCCAGGCGCTTGTCGGGCACGTTGGTGGAGCCCACGTTGGGGTCGATGGTGCAGAAGGGAAAGTTGGCGCTCTGGGCCTTGCCGGAGCTGACGCAGTTAAATAAAGTAGACTTGCCCACGTTGGGCAAGCCTACGATTCCACATTTTAGTGACATAGGGCGAATCTATTAATAGAAACGGGCGCGGTTGTCGTCCACGGTCTTGTCCATCATCAGAGGGAGAAGCATCTGGGCGTGGTAGGAATCCATGCGGGTCTGGGCGGCCTTGGCGTCGTCTTCGGTGTAGAAGGCGCCGGTCTCACGACCGTTCACCTGGAACACGTAGGTACCCATGATACCGGCTACCGGACCGGAGATGACACCCTCCTTGGCTGCAGCCACCGCGCCGATGAAGGCAGGCTCTGTGGTAGGAGCGGAGTTGGTGGAGAAGGAGATGTCGGAGAGGGTGGAAACGGTGGTTCCGAACTTCTCGGCAAGGTCCTCCAGGGAACCCAGACCGGCCATCTGATCGGCCACTTCCTTGCAGCGCTTCAGGGAATATTTCTCGCGGTAGAGCTCCGTACGGATGTTCTCGGACACCTCGCTCAGTTTGGCGTAACCTTCCTTGTGGGCATTCTTGACGGCGACCACGAAGAAGTAGTTGTTGTCCACGGTGATGATGCCGGAAGCCTTGCCGGGCTTGTTGCTGAAGGCCCAGCGGGTGACTTCCTTGGCGTGGTCGATAGAGCCGTAGGTGTCGGTGCCCTCGTTGATGGTGAGGGAACGGGAATATGTGCCGGTGGAGTCGCAGGCAGCCTTATAATTGGCATACTTGCCGGCGGAACGGACGGCCAGGATATTGGCCTTGTTGTAAATCTCGGCGTAGGTTTCCTTGCTGGGAAGGGTGGCTTTCTCGAACACGGCCACTTTCTTCTTGACCACGGGCTTGGTGGTCTTGGTCACCTCCACGACGTGGGTGCCATAGATGGTGGTGATGACGAAGGGCTTGCCGACGGGGGCGGAAAGAACGGGCTCGAAGCCGGGGATCATCGCGTTCTGCGTCATCCAGCCCAAGTTGCCCAGCTCGCCGTCCACGGCGTTGTCTCCGTCCACGGAATGAAGGGCGGCGAGGGTGGAGAAATTACCCTTGCCCAGCACGCCCACGAGGCTGTCAGCCAGGTGGCGGGCATCGGCCCCCTGCAGCATAATGTGGCGCACGTAAACGGAATCCGGAATGTTGGCGGTTTCCATGATGCGGGCGGCGAAGAATTTGTCGCCGGACTGGTAGATGGGGGAAACGCCACTGTTGTTCTCGGCCACGAAAGTGTCCACGTCCGCGTTCACGAAACGGAGGTCTCCGCCCTTGACCCAGGCGTCGGACCACTGACGGTCGCTGTTGCGCTGCAGGAAGGCGCGCACGTTGTCGGCCGATACGAATTCGTCGTACAGAGTAGTGAACTCGGTGCTCTGGGCCTCAATATCCTTGACGGAAGGGCTTACCTCGTACACGGCGTATTCGATGTCACGGGTGGCCTTCTGGCGGAAATTGTCCTTGTGGGCATCGTAGAACTTCTGAATCTCGGAAGTGGAGATGACCACGGTGGTGTCCAGCGGATAGTAGGTGTTGGGAACCATCACGAAACTCACGTTGGCGGTGGTGTTGTTCTCTTCCACGGCCCGCTGGCTCTCCAGGGAGTTTACATAGGATGCGGCGTTGAACAGGCCGGTGTATTTTTCGTTGTAGCGGTTGCTGCGGACGGCGTTTTGCAGGTAGTTGCGAAGGAGGAGGCCGCGGCCGGACTCGTCGGCGGCGACGTTCTCCATAAACTCACGCACCAGGGCGGGAGAGAAGTTGCGGTTCTCGTCCATGAAGAGGCCGCTGGAAGCGATGACCGGGGAGATTTCGTTGCCGATGAACAGGTCGATCTGCTCCTGCTGGCCTACGCGGAGACCGGCTTTCTCGATGGTGGGAATCACCAGGTAGCGGTCTACGAGGTTGCCCCAGGCCATTTCGCGGGTCTGGCGCTGAGCCTGTTCGCCGGAAGCGGACTGACCGGTAAGCATTTCGCTCACATCGGAGAGTTCCTTCACCTCCTGTTCGAATTCCTGATAAGAAATGGATTTGCCGTTGATTTTGCCGACATCGTACTTGGAAGAGGCGGACTGGATGGTCTGAATGATGTCGGACGGGTTTACAAGGAAGAGTAAAAGACCCAGGGCAATGATGAGCGATGCACCGATGCCGAATTTCTTTCTGATGGTCTCAAGAGCTGCCATTTTGTATGTGTTTTTTAATATTTTCTATATAAGGGCTGCAAAAATACGAATTTTATTCCAAACAATCACTATTTTTTTAACATCGGCCCGATAAAATTAACGGAATCCACCACAACCCGGGTGCTGTCCGAGCCGAAGATGAACTCGTTGTCAAAGGGCTGTTTAAGGATGGCGTTGCGGGCCATTTCGTCGGAGCGCATTCCGTAACCCTGCATCAGGCCGGAGGGAGAATACATCCGGACATAGCAGTCGGTCCAGATCTCGTGTTCACTGTTGTCCCAGTACAGGGTGTCCGTTTCCATTGTCTCCTGTTTGACGATGTTCCGGACAACCACGTTGCCGAACGCACTCCACTGCTCTTTTTTCCCGTCGGGATATTTGTCGTGCCGGGCCTGTCGCGCGTCGATGGTGGTCTCCAGGGTGCCGTCCTCGCTGTAACCATAGACGTGAAGGCCGGCGGGGAAAAGGTCGTAGGAGAGGGTGTCGTGTTCGTAAACCTCCATCCTTGGGGCCTCCACGCGCATTTTCAGCCGGCCGTTTTCCGACTGCACGAAGAACATGCTGTCCACTACCTGGACGGGAATGGTCTTGAGGTCCAGCTTTGCGGCCTCCGAAAGATTGCTCCTGCAGGAAATAACGACGAAAGCAAGCGCCGCAGCGCTTGCCATCGTCTTCAGTATTCTGGAACCCGCCACTTACTGTACACGTACGGTGGTGGTGGCCGTCATTCCGCTGCAGGAAACAGTGTAGGACTGGCCCTTGGTGAGGTCGTACATAAAGGCCTCGGAAGCTTCCGGATAATAGCGGCTCACGCTGCCCAGGGAAGAAGCGGCCTCGTCGGCGACGGAAGGATCTGCATTACGGGCCTTCTGGTAGTAGTCGGCGGCAGCCCAGTAGCGGGCCCACTTGTCCACGGTTTCGCCGCAGGTGGCGGAAGCCCAGAGGTTGCCCAGGATCAGATAGGCCTTTCCGGCATAGCCGTTGTCCAGATCGACAGCCTTGCGGGCGGCCTCGGCAGCCTTGCCGCGCATACCGTTCTTGTAGCTGAAGGCGGCCATTTCATAGTAGTACTGGGCGTCGGTGGCATCGTCGGACTCGGGGGAGGCGATGGCCTCTTCGAGGTACTTGGCGGCGTCGGCCACGTTACCGCGGGCGGCGTTCAGACGATACAGGCCGAAGGCGCTTCTGTAGGAAGGGTCCAGCTTGTACATAGAGGTGACAGCCTTGAGGTAGAGGTCGTTGGAGGCGCAGTCCTCGGCGCTGTTCATCAGCTTCACGATATTGGAAACCAGGGCCAGATTCTCGGGATCGGCCTCGTAACGGGGGCCGAAGATGGCGATGAGGTTCTCGCAGGAGGCTACCTTGCTGTCTGCAAAGATGCTCTCGATGGCGGCCTTGGCCTTGGCGTTGTCCTCTTCTTCCTTGGCGTTCTTGGCGGTGGCACCCTCCACGTTGGCGGCAACCTTGTCATACATTGCGATGACATCGTCGGCGGCAAGCTGGTTCTCGCGGTACATGGTGATGGTGGCCTGCAGGAGATTCACCAGGAGGCTTCCGTTGGCCTGGGGACCCAGTTCATCCACAATGGCGTTGAGGTTGTTGTAGATATAAGCGGCGTCCGAATTGCGGTAGTTGATCATATACTGGCCCTTGTTGTTCAGGATGGAAACCCGCCGTTTGGGGTAGGCGGCCATACGCTGGTCCTGCAGGGTGAGGATGGTGTCCACGATGGCTTTCTTGTGGTCTGCATCCTTGACTTGGTTGTACAGGCGGGTCATCAGGCTGGTGCCGTGGATGAACATATTCTCCGAAGCGGTGGGCGGGCAGAACGAATAGGCCTTGCGCCAGTTGGGAAGGGCGGAATCGAAGTTGCTCTGCTTGTAATACTCTGAATAATAGGAAAGGTACTTCATGCATTCTTCCCTTTCGGGGCCGGAACCGTACTTGTCCTGCGCCACAACATTCTGGGAGGCGAATGCCGCCATGACGGCAAAGAGAAGGAGGGTGATCTTTTTCATGATATCAGTGTTTTTTAGTTTATATTTTCAAGGATTATGCCATGATTAATCGTAGGTACGCTTCTGGAACCAGATGTCGAAGACGTTGAAGCCCAGATTGAAGCCGAAATACTTTTCCTTGACCTGCGATGTGGCCAGGCCGCGGAGACCGAAGTCCAGACCCACCGTGATGCCGTTGTAGCCGCGAAAAACGGGAATGGTGGTGCCCAGGGTGACGCCCACGGCATTGACGTGCGCCCCGTCCACCGTATAATAGGACTGGTCGAAATATGCGCCGGCGCGATAGGTCCATCTTTTCAAGGGATAACGGATGTCGTTGCGGTTGGGCGTATAGGCAAACCCGGCGCGGACGGCCTGTCCCACGGACTGCGTGAAAACCACGTCTCCCACGTTGGAGAAGCCTTTCACCCCGTCGAGGCCCGTCCGGGACCAGTCGGTGCGGGTGTAATCCAGCTCGATCAGGAGTTTGTCGGCATATCTGTAGCTGACGCCTACGCCCAGTTCGTCCCCGAGGCTGAGACCCGAGAGGGTGGTGGCGGTGCGGCGGCGGTCATAGCTGCCCCTTTCCTCGTAATGGCTGGAATAGCCGCGCAAAGCGGTGGAGAGTTTGTACGTGGCGCCGAAGGTGATGAAGGCCGAATGGGACAGCGGCTGCTCATACTGCAGGCCGAAGCGGGCGGTGACGTTGTTCACCTGGAGGGAGTCGCCCGAAGCCATACTCCGCATCGACGATTCGTCGTAGGCGGTGGAGGCCTTCTTATTGATGTTTCCGAAACGGTAGTCGATTTCCGCGCCCAGCGAAAGCCGGTTCCAGAGGGTTCCCGCGAAAGCGGCGAAAACCTGGTAGATGCCGCCGTTTCCGCTGGAGGTGAAGGTGCGGTAACCCGTTTCCACATCCATTTCCGTGTAGGAGATCCTGTATCCCACGTCGCTTACCGGCGTGATACCCACCATCATGGCGGTGTGCTTCCACAGCGGGAAGGAAATCACGAAATCATCTATGCTGAAGGTGGTATTGAGGGCTTTTTTGTCCCCCTCCGTGAAAAGGGAGATGCGGCCGTTCAGCCCCAGATCGGCCATAAATGACAGGGAGTCGCGGGCTGTGACGGAGGCTGGGTTGAGAATATTGACATAGCGGTTGCTGCGGGCGGCGATACCCACCCCGCCCATACTGCGGTTCCAGGCCGTTCCGGGCTGGTGCATCTGCCCCACGCCGAAGACGGAATAAGGGGAAAAACCGCTGTATGTTCCGTCCGTCTGGGCATTGGCCGTCCAGGCGCACAGAAGCACGACAAGCACTGTCAGGAACTTATTTGTCAGTTTTCTGAACATATTCGTCTGCGATTAGGGCGAGGCCCATCAGCACAAGGTTACAAATTGCAAAGATGGAACTTTTCATCCGTTTTGCAAAATAATTCGCATCTCCTCCCGTAAATACGACGATATTTTCCGGGTGAAGAGCCAGGTAGCCTTCCATTTCAAATATAATGCCTGAAACGACTCCAGCGGCAATGGAATCCGTTTCCGACAGACCAGTCACGGGAATATTTTCCGGCATGTTCACCAGCGGAAGGGAACGGGAATAGCGGCTGAGGGCCTTGAAGCGCGTGCGGCAGCCAAGGGATACGTTTCCGCCCTGATACTGTCCTTCCGGGCCGATGAAATCGATGGAGACGGTGGTTCCGAAATCCACCACAGTGCAGCCTTTTCCCCTGAAAAGGTAACGGATCGCCAGGATGGAGGCCGCACGGTCGTAAGAGAGGTAGGAAGGCAGGCCGTGGGCGATGAGCCACTCCTTGTTATCACTGTCCAGAATGAGGAGGGAGGTACATTCTTCCCGTAATACGCTTCTCTCCTGCTCGGGCAGGGAAAACGCACAGGAAACCACCATTACGGCGGGTTTTTCCCTCCGTGTGAGCGAAAGGATGAATTCCAGGTACTTCTCTCCCTGGTAGCGGAACGTTTTTCCGAGGGTCATCCGGTCCGACCAGGCGGCCTTCAGCGCTGTGTTTCCTATTTCTACCAGCAAATTGGACATAACCTGCAAATTTAACCATTATAGCCCAATTTTGCAAAAAGGGCAAAAAGTACTTCCTGTTCCGTTTAGGCAAAAGTGAGTTTTTTCAGGGTTTCGAGGGCCTTTTGGAGGGTGTCGATGCCGCGGGAGACGGTGCGGAGGCGGCCGCCGTCCTGGTTGAATTTATAGAGGGCGGGGAAGTCGTTCACGCGGGAGAGGATTTTCTCGAACTGCTTGGATTTGTAGAAGGGGGACAGGGGGTTGTTCACGAAGAACATAATCTGCATCCCGTTTTTGATGATGATTTTTTCAAAGCCCGAAGAGGCGCCCAGGTTGCGGATTTTTACCACCGTGAAGAGGTTTTTCACTTCCGGGGGCATAGGGCCGAAACGATCCGCGACCTGTGCGGCCAGGCGGTCTATCTCCCGCTCGTCGGTCTGGGCGTCCAGCAGTTTGTAGAGGCGGATTTTCTCGGCCGTTATATCCACGTAATCGTCTGGGATGAGGGCGGGCTGGTCGGTTTCGATGGTGCAGTCCTCGACGTATTTTTCCACACCCCGGCGCTGGGTGATACCGGTTTCCACGCCCAGTTCTTCCATTGCTTCGGAGAGTATTTTCTGGTAGGTTTCGTAGCCCATATCGGAGATGAAACCGCTCTGCTCGGCCCCGAGGAGATTGCCCGCGCCGCGGATGTCCAGATCCTGCATCGCGATATTGAAGCCGCTTCCGAGGTCGGAAAACTCTTCGATGGCGCGAAGGCGCCGGCGAGCTTCATCGGTGAGGTTCACCAGCGGCGGAACGATGAGGTAGCAGAAGGCCTTCTTGTTGGAGCGTCCCACCCGTCCGCGAAGCTGATGCAGGTCGCTGAGGCCGATATTCTGCGCCTGGTTGACGATGATGGTATTGGCATTGGGAATGTCCAGGCCGTTTTCGATAATGGTGGTGCACAGGAGAAGGTCGTAGTCTCCCCGCATAAAGGCTAACATTCTGTCTTCCAGTTTTTTGCCTTCCATTTGGCCGTGTGCCACGCAGATTTTCATATCGGGAACCAGTCGGTGCAGGATATCCTCGATGGCCGGCAGCTCTTCCACTTTGTTGTGCAGGAAGAAAATCTGCCCGCCCCGGTTGAGTTCGTAGTTGATGATGCCTTTGATTTCGGACTCGTTGAAAAGGATAATTTCCGTCTGGATGGGGATGCGGTTGGGCGGCGGGGTCTGGATGATGGAAAGGTCGCGCGCACCCAGGAGGGAGAACTGCAGCGTGCGCGGAATAGGGGTGGCCGTCAGGGTGAGCGTATCTACCGAGTGCTTCATCTGACGCAGTTTTTCTTTGGCCGATACGCCGAATTTCTGCTCTTCGTCGATGATGAGAAGCCCGAGGTCCTTGAATTCAAAGCCTCCGCCCAGGATTTTATGCGTGCCGATAAGGATATCTATCTTTCCTTCCTTGAGGCGCTTTTTTATGTCGGTGAGCTGTTTTGCAGTGCGAAGCCGGCTCACATATTCCACCGTGCAGGGAAAAGGCTGGAGTCGAGCCTTGAAGGTCTCGAAGTGCTGCAGGGAAAGGATGGTGGTAGGAACCAGAACCGCTACCTGTTTGCTGTCAGAAACAGCCTTGAAGGCTGCCCGGATCGCGATTTCGGTTTTTCCGAATCCCACGTCGCCGCAGACGAGGCGGTCCATCGGGCAGTTGTCTTCCATATCCTCCTTGACGGCTTTACTGGCCCGTTCCTGATCCGGGGTATCCTCGTACATGAAGGAAGATTCCAGTTCCTCCTGAAGGTAGGTATCGGCCGAATAGGCGAAGCCCTTGGAGGCGCGGCGCCGGGCATAGAGCTGGATGAGTTCCTTGGCGATATCCTTGACGCGCGATTTGGCGGCCGATTTCAGGTTTCCCCATATTTTGGAACCCAACTTGTTAATGCGCGGCGGTTCTCCCTCCCTGGAGCGGAAACGGGAAATCTTGTGCAGGGAATGGACCGAAACAAATACCACATCTCCCCCGCTGTACAGGAGTTTTACTACTTCGTGAACCCTTCCGTGATCGTCCTTCATCTTGACAAGACCTCCGAAAATGCCAACGCCGTGGTCGATATGTACGATGTAGTCTCCAAGATGAAAGGCGCTGATGTCGTTGAGGGTGAGTTGTTCGCTCTTTTCCACCGTCCGGCGGAGGCGTACGCGGTGGAAGCGGTCGAAAATCTCGTGGTCGGTGTACCAGCACACTTTTTCGTCCCGGTCGATGAAGCCCGCATGGATGTTCTTCCCTTTCACGAATTCCGGCAGAAGGGCGTTCTCGTCCTGCAGCATGATGGAACGCAGTCGCTCCAGCTGGCTTTCCTTTTCCCCGAAAATATATACTTTATAATTATTTTCCAGACAGGAGCGGATGTCGGAAATGAGGAGTTCGAAATTCTTGTTGAAGACCGGCTGGGGGGATATATTGAAACGGATGCCGTCCTCTTTGTTTTTCTGAAGGGGTACTTCAAGGTGGATATGCTTGAAAGTGAGGAGTTCCGGGAAGAATTCCCTTTCCCTGTACATATCCGAAGAATCCAGCCAGACTATGCTTCCTTCCGGCAGAAGGGTGGTGAGGCTTTCTCCTTCATCGGCCTCGCGGGCGGCGATGTCGGGGTAGATATCGGCCCTTTCCTTTCTTTCGACGGAGAGCTGGGTGTTACAGTCAAAGAGGTTTATTTTTTCCACCTCGTTTCCAAAAAAGCTGATGCGGTAGGGTTTTTCGGAGGAATAGGAAAAAATGTCGATGACGGCGCCGCGAAGGGAAAACTGCCCGGGGGCCGATACAAAATCTACCTTCTCGAAACCTTCTTCCAGCAGTTTGATGCGAATTTTTTCGTAAGGAATTTCCTCCCCTTCACGAATGATGAAAAGGGCTTCGGTGAGCTGACGTGCAGCGGGAATCTTTTCTTCCAGGGCTTCGGGATAAGTGACGATAAAAAGGGTTTCCGAACCCTTATAATCGAGAAGGCGGCCGATGGCGGCGGTGCGCTGCACGCCGAGGGAAGATTTGTAATTGCTGCGCTCCACGCTTTTTCCCGACTCCGGAAGGAAGAACACGCAGTCCCCTTCTGTGAGGTTGTATAAATCGGCCGAACAGTATTCGGCCGCTTCGCGCGTGGGGAGAACTATAAAATGAACGCCCTGCGTGGCGATTTGCGATACCACCGCCCAACGGGCCGACAAGAAGAGTCCGCTGCAGAATACTTCTCCTGTTTCGGATATTTCTTTCTTCAGCTTTTCGCAAGCATTTTTACTTATCAACATTCCCTGCTTTTTCCCTGTTGAAAACCTGTTTATAACCCTGTTGATAACTCCTTCTGGCGGAGTGGATAAAAACCTTGCGGCTGCCATTCACAGGCCATCAACAGGAAATGAAAGGGTTTTTAACAATTTATTTTTATTGTAGTGAATTGATTTTTAGGTGTTTCATTGTATTTTTCAACATTTCAACAGTCTTATAAAAACCATTCATACTTAAAAATAAAAAACTATATTTATATTTGTATTCTGAATCAGCAGAGCGTCATCCATGACAGATTTCGACCCGCACAACTCATCAGAGCGCAAAGATAGTGAATTTGACGGAATTATCCGTCCACAGCAACTGGACGATTTTACCGGGCAGAAGGAAATCGTATCCAACCTTGATATCTATATCAAGGCTGCCAGACTCCGGGGAGAAGCCCTGGACCACGTCCTTTTCCACGGCCCTCCCGGACTTGGAAAGACCACGCTGGCGCACATCATTGCCAATGAGATGGGGGTGAATATGAAGGTGACTTCGGGTCCGGTGCTGGACAAGCCCGGAGACCTGGCCGGCCTGCTGACGGGGCTGGAAACGGGAGACGTGCTGTTCATAGACGAGATTCACCGCCTGTCGCCGGAAGTGGAGGAGTACCTGTACTCGGCCATGGAGGATTATGTGATTGACATCATGATTGATAAGGGGCCGGGCGCCCGGTCGGTGCGCATCAACCTGAATCCCTTCACCCTTGTGGGGGCCACTACGCGGAGCGGCCTTCTGACGGCTCCGCTCAGGGACCGCTTCGGAATCAACTGTGCCCTGGAATACTATGATACGGATGACCTGCAGAAAATAGTGGTTCGCAGCGCTGCCATCCTCCAGCTGGAGATAGACGGGGAGGCGGCCCGGGAGATAGCCCTGCGAAGCCGGGGAACGGCCCGTATCGCCAATGCGCTCCTCAAGCGCGTGAGGGATTTTGCCCAAGTGCTGGGAGATGGGCGCATCAACCTGGAAATCACCCGTTTCGCCCTCAATAAACTCAAGATTGACAAGCGGGGGCTGGATTCCATCGACAATAAGATCCTTCGCACGATGATCCTCACTTTCAAGGGCGGGCCCGTGGGGGTGGGTACCCTGGCCACTTCCATCAGCGAGGACGCCGGCACCCTGGAAGAGGTGTACGAGCCTTTCCTGATCAAGGAGGGCTTCATGATCCGCACCCAGCGCGGCCGCGTGGCCACCGACCTCGCGTACGAGCATCTGGGAATGCAAGAATACATTAACCAACGTAAATATAACACTGATGAAAACGGCACACTTTTTTAGCGTACTTTTTCTTTTTGTTGCCATTCCTTCTTTCGCCTGCACTTCCGTGATCGTGAGCGGAAAACATACCAGGGACGGGAAGGCCGTCATGTTCAAACACCGCGATTCCGACTGCCAGGATGTGGCCGTGGAATACTTCCAGGGAGAAAAATACCGCCTGGTGGGACTGGTGAACAAGGACTGGAGGACCAACCCGTCGGCCTATATTCCCAAGGGGACGCCGGAGGTTTGGGGCGGCATGAACGAGAGCGGCTTCTGCATTATGAATACCGCCACGTATGATTTGAAGGACGATGATGTTCCCCAGGAAATGATGGATTGCGAGGGCGTTTTTATGTACCGCGCACTTGAAATCTGCGAAACCCTGGAAGATTTCGAGCATTTCCTGGATACGCTTTCCAGGCCGATGCGGGTGGAAGCTAACTTTGGCGTGGTGGACGAAAAGGGCGGTGCGGCCTATTATGAGGTGAATAACCACAAATGGGTGAAGTACGACGTGAACAAGGAACCCCTGGGATACCGGGTGGTGACCAATTTCACCACCACCGGACGGGAAGCGGACCGCAAAGGGGTGGACCGGTACATCAAGGCACATAAGATTCTGGCTTCCAGTTATGTACCGATGGACCAGTGGGACCACACGTTCTTTATCAAGAATATTTCCAGTTCGGGAAAACCCATTATGAGGGAGTCTTCTTCCTGCGCGATGGTGTTTGAGGGACGCACGTTCTGGGCCACCGAAGGAAAGCCGGACCGTACCCCCTGCATCCCTTACACTTTGTAAAAAGTAATAAAAAATACTAATTTATTCCCGAAAAATGCTTAATTTTGCAAATTGAGAAAATACCAATTCAATATTATATGTCAGATCCTAAATTGATATCCAACGTTCCGGAAGGACCGCTGAAAGACAAATGGTCCAAGCGCAAGTCGTCCATCCGGGTGGTTTCTCCCAACAACAAAAGGAAACTGGAAATTATTGTGGTAGGTACAGGTCTTGGCGGTGCAAGTGCAGCTGCTTCTCTGGGTGAGATGGGCTACAACGTCAAGATTTTCTGCATCAGTGATTCCCCCCGCCGGGCGCATTCCATTGCAGCCCAGGGCGGTATCAATGCAGCCAAGAACTACCAGAATGACAACGATTCCGTGTCCCGCCTGTTCTTCGACACGGTGAAAGGCGGAGACTACCGCTCCCGCGAGGCCAACGTCTATCGTCTGGCCGAGGTGAGCGCCGCCATCATCGACCAGTGTGTGGCTCAGGGTGTTCCCTTCGCCCGTGAATACGGCGGATACCTGGCGAACCGTTCTTTCGGCGGCGTGCAGGTGAGCCGTACTTTCTATGCCCGCGGACAAACCGGCCAGCAGCTCCTGCTGGGTGCCTACGCTTCGCTGAACAAGGAAATTGCTGCCGGTACCGTGAAGAGCTACCCCCGTCACGAGATGCTGGACCTGGTCATTATCAACGGTGAGGCCAAGGGGATCATCGCCCGCAACCTCGTGACCGGCGAAATCGAGCGCTTCGGCGCCCATGCCGTGGTCCTGGCCACCGGTGGTTATGGAAATGCCTATTTCCTGAGCACCAACGCCATGAATTCCAACGGATCGGCTGCCATGCAGGCCTATCGCAAGGGCGCTTTCTTTGCCAATCCCTGCTTTGCCCAGATTCACCCCACCTGTATTCCGGTACACGGAGACCAGCAGTGTAAACTTACCCTGATGAGTGAATCGCTGCGTAACGACGGCCGCATCTGGGTTCCCAAGAAGATGGAAGATGTGGTGAAACTGCGCAAGCACGAGATTAAGCCTTCCCAGATTCCCGAAGAGGATCGCGACTACTATCTGGAGCGCCGCTACCCGGCCTTCGGCAACCTGGTTCCCCGTGACGTGGCTTCCCGCGCCGCCAAGGAGCGTTGTGACGCCGGTTACGGCGTGAACGAGACGGGTCTGGCCGTGTTCCTGGACTTTGCCGACGCCATCAAGCGCCTGGGTCGTCAGCGCGTGCAGGAGCGTTACGGAAACCTCTTCGACATGTACGAGAAGATAACCTCCACCTCGCCCTGGGAAGAGCCGATGATGATTTATCCGGCCATCCACTACACGATGGGCGGCATCTGGGTGGATTATGACCTCAAAACCACCATTCCCGGCCTGTATGCCATCGGAGAGGCCAACTTCTCCGACCATGGCGGAAACCGTCTGGGCGCCAGCGCCCTGATGCAGGGTCTTGCCGACGGTTATTTCATCCTCCCCTACACCATCGGAAATTATCTTTCCCACAAGTTCTCGGAGCCCAAGACCGATACCAACGCTCCTGAGTTTGTGGAGGCCGAAAAGGCCGTGAAGGAGCGTATCGCCAAGATTTTTGCGGTGAAGGGTACCGAAACGGTGGACAGCATCCACAAGAAGCTGGGTCACATCATGTGGGAATATGTAGGTATGGCCCGCAATGAGGCCGGCCTGAAAAAGGCCATCGAAGAAATCGGGAAACTGCGCGAGGAATTCTGGAAGACGGTGCGCGTGCCGGGTACCAACGACGAGTTCAACCAGGAGCTGGAAAAAGCCCTTCGTCTGGTGGATTTCTTCGACATCGGAGAACTGATGGCCCGCGATGCCCTCAACCGCAGGGAATCCTGCGGCGGCCATTTCCGCGAGGAGATGCAGACCGAGGAAGGCGAGACCAAGCGCGACGACGAGAACTTCATGTATGTAGCCGCCTGGGAATACAAGGGCGAAGGGAAGGAACCCGAGCTGCATAAGGAAGAACTCAAGTATGAGAACATCAAGATTGTAACCCGTAACTATAAAGACTAATCCCGATTATGGAATATAATGTGAAAGTATGGCGTCAGAAAAACGCCAAAGCAAAAGGCCATTTCGAGACCTACCACGTTACGGATGTGGAGGAAGACGCTTCGTTCCTCGAAATGCTTGATATCCTGAACGACCAGCTCATCCGCAAGGGAGTGGAGCCCATCGCCTTCGACCACGACTGCCGCGAAGGCATCTGCGGCGCCTGCTCCCTGTATGTGGACGGCCGTGCCCACGGTCCGGACGATGAGGTGACCACCTGCCAGTTGTTCATGCGCCACTTCAAGCCCGGCGCTACCATTACCGTGGAGCCCTGGCGCAGTGCCGCCTTCCCGGTGATCAAGGACCTGGTGGTGGACCGCTCCGCCTTTGACAAGATCATGCAGGCCGGCGGTTTCATCACCGTACGTGCCGGCAGCGCCCAGGACGGCAATACCATTCTCATCCCGCACGACGATGCGGAACTGTCGATGGATGCCGCCGCCTGCGTGGGTTGCGGTGCCTGTGTAGCCACCTGCAAGAACGGATCGGCCATGCTGTTCGTGGCGGCCCGTGTCAGTTCCCTGGCCCTTCTGCCGCAAGGTCGTCCGGAAGCCGCCCGTCGCGCCCGCGCCATGGTGGCCAAGATGGACGAGCTGGGATTCGGCAACTGCACCAACACCCGCGCCTGCGAAATGGAGTGCCCCAAGCACGTGACCATCGACCACATTGCCCGCCTGAACCGCGAATACCTCAAGGCAAGGTTCAGCGAATAAAAAGAGGATAATATGGAAAAAGAAGATGATTTATCGGTCATCTTCTTTTTTTTGTGCAAGATTCGGACAGATTGTGGATTTAATGAATATATTTTCATAATTTTGTGACTATGAAAAAATGGTCATTATCTGTATTGCTGTCCGTTTGTCTGTGTTTTCCTTTGCATGCGCAGAACCGGAACAGCCAATATCTGAATGAAGTGGGATCCCTGTCCACCCTGTACAGGGGAACGTTACCCACGCAATATCCCTATCAGATAAACGGTACTTATTTCTGGGAGCAGAAGAATTTCAGGAAAGGCGAGGTGTACTATAACGGAAAGTTGTATGAAGATGTACTTGTCAATATCGACGCCTGCCGCCAGGACCTCCAGGTGAGGGTGGATGAGAGGACGGCCCCTGTGGTGCTCATCAAGGAGTGGGTGTGCTATTTTACGATAGGAAGCGATTTGTTCCTGAATCTGCATTACTTGGGTTATACGGAGGCCCCTGACGGTTATTTTATGCTGGTCAGGGATGGAAAACAGCCTGTATTCCTGCAGGTAAACAAGATTTTCACCTCGCGTCCGGGAAATCACAATGGGGAAGATATCGGTTATGTTGACCCCAACTATAATGACGACCTGGTCAATTATTTTGCCAAGAAGGAAAGCTATTATACCATAGAGTCCGGAAAGGTGGTGAAAATGAGCCGACGGGCCTATAGAAGGATCATGAAGACCCCTTCGTCCGGGGATTCCTTTTTTGCCGGACCTTTCTGGAAGGGGACGGACGCCCCGGCGGCAGTAGCCGTGGAGGATGTAAAACTGGGCGGTCTGGGCCTTCCGGACGGCTATTTTTTGGAAAACAGCGCCAAGGAGGAAAGGCAGGGACCGGAAACGCAGATCAATGTCAGTTACCGCAACAAAATTTATATTGTGGGAAGCGGGAACTCCGGTGGACCGGTGAAGGTGAGCGGAAAGGTGACGGATCTGGAAAACGGAGAGCCTCTGCCCGGAGTGGTGATTTTTGATGACAATACTTCCACTTACACCCGCTCCAATGCCAAGGGCCTGTATTCCATTACCCTTCCTTCCGGGGACAACGTGATGCACTTCAGTTATGAAGGAAAAGAGGAAATCGACATCCGCGTGAATCTGAGGAGCGACGGTTCCCTGAACATAGAACTCCCGGAGAAAGTGGAACTGCTGAAGGCGTCGGTGGTGTCGGCCCAGAGCATGGCCAATCACCGCACCACTACGATGGGCGTGGAAACGGTGAATATCCGCACGATGAGCAAAATTCCGTCGGCCTTCGGCGAGGGGGATATCCTGAAGGCGGTGATGACGCTGCCGGGTGTAAAGACGGTGGGTGAGGCTTCGGGCGGATTCAACGTGCGTGGCGGTTCGCAGGACCAGAATCTGATTCTGTTCAACGGAAACACCATTTACAACCCTACCCACCTGTTCGGTATCTTCTCGGCCTTCAATCCCGATATCGTGGAAAATGTGGAACTGTACAAGAGTTCCATTCCTGCGCAGTATGGCGGGCGCATCTCGTCGGTGCTTACGGTAAAGAGCAAGGAAGGCAGCCAGGAAAGGTTCCAGGGCTCGCTGGGCGTGGGACTCCTGACCAGCCGCCTGCACCTGGAAGGACCGATAAGCCGAAACAAAAAGACCACTTTCATCGCGGGAGCCAGAACCACGTATTCCGACTGGATTCTGAAACTGCTGCCCGAGAATAGTTTTTACAATGGAGGAAGCGCCGGATTCACGGACGCCAATTTGGGAATAACGCACCGCTTCAATCAGGAAAACAGCCTTCAACTGAACGGATACTTTGCTACGGACCGTTTTGCCTTCAGCGGGGATACTACTTTCCGCTATACCAATATCAACGGTTCCATCCAGTTCCGGCACAGGGAAACCAATGGAAAGAATTACAACATATCGGCCGGATACGACCATTACGAAAACCGCACCGGGATCCACGACTGGGCGGAAGCGGCCTTCGACCTGGATACTTACATCCGACAGGCTTTCCTGCGGGCCAACTTCAACCGTCCGCTGGGAGAAAAGCACGTGCTGGGATATGGTCTGGATGTGGTAGGGTATGCTCTGGATCCGGGTATCATGAGTCCTTATGGAACGTCTTCGCACATTGTGCAACGCACACTGAAACGGGAATATGCGGCCGAACCATCCATTTATGTTTCCGATACCTGGCAGGTGGCCGAAAAACTGTCCCTGGAAGGGGGTGTGCGGCTTTCCACCTTCCTGTTCGTGAATCCTTCCAAGTTCTATCTGGGACCGGAAGTGCGGCTGAGCGCCCGTTATACGCCCTATGACAACCTCTCGTTCAAGGCTGGTATCAATACGATGACGCAGTATATCCACCTTATTTCCAACACTTCCTCGGTATCACCGATGGATACCTGGAAACTGAGCGACAGCCGTATTGCGCCCACCACAGGCTGGCAGGCGGCCGCCGGTGCCTACTGGACGCATCTGGATACGGGAATAGACTTTTCCCTGGAAGGCTATTACAAGCAGATGAAAAACTGTCTGGACTACAAGCCGGGCGCCACCCTTTCGATGAACGAAAACCTGGCCGACGACCTTCTGCCTGTGTACGGACGGGCTTATGGCGTGGAAGCGATGGTCAAGAAGACCACCGGAAAACTCACCGGCTGGATGAGTTACTCCTATTCCCGTTCCCGCTACCGGGAAATGGAAGACAGGGGCCATGAGACCCTCTCCCACGGAGAATGGTACAACGCCCCTTACGACAAACCGCACGAGTTCAAACTGGTGGCCAACTGGGCCATCACCCACCGTTACAGCCTGTCGGCCAACCTGGACTATTCCACCGGCCGGCCGGTAACGGTTCCCGTGGGAAAATACTACCTGGGCGGCACGTACAGGATGGCTTATTCCGACAGGAATGCTTACCGCATTCCGGATTATTTCCGGCTGGATCTGGCCTTTAACATCGATCCCGGCCATTACAAGAAAGCCTGGGTGCACACGACCTTCACGGTGGGTGTCTATAATGTCACCGGCCGGAAGAACCCTTATTCGGTGTTCTTCAAGACATCTCCCTCGGGCTATGTACAGGGTTATATGCTTTCTGTCTTTGCCACGCAGATTCCTTATGTCAACATTAATTTCCTGTTCTAAGCGTATGAAAAAGATTGTTTATCTGTTTGCAGCCCTGGCGCTTAGTTCCTGTGTGTATCCCTATAACGTGGAATTTACAGAGGAAGAGGGGGAAAAAACCCTTGTGATTGATGCCAATATCCTCCTGGGAAATACGTCCACCATTGTTCTTTCCTATCTGGAGCCCCTGGATGTAGGCCGTCGCGGCATCATCTACAACCGCGTGCAGGGGAATGTTTATCTGGAAGACAATACGGGACAGACTTATCCCGCTTATGATATGTATGGTGTTTACCGGATCAACCCCTTCTCTCCGAAGGAGGATGCACAGTACCGGCTTACGGTGCTGGCGGACGGAAAAACCTATCGGTCCGACTGGATTGAACCCACGGCCCCTCCGGAGATAACGGACATCAATTTCACGGCCGACAATGCATACGTGTATGTGAACCTTTCGCTCCGGGACGATGGGCAGGGAAGCGGCTATGCATCGGCCACTTTCGAGGAAATATGGAAATTCCATGCAGATTTTATGCGCTTGTATAGGTATGATCCGGAGACCAATTCGGTGGTCATGCTGATGTTTCCTGACGACAAGCATTACTGGTGCTGGAAGAAGAGTGTCAGCAATTTTCAGTACAGCATCGATTATTCGTCCGTGAACGGGGTGGTGGAGAATATGCCTCTTTACAATTTTACGAGAACCTCTCCCCGCAACCATCAGGAGTACAATATCCGCATAAAAGTGTGGAACCTGACTCCTGAGCAGTACCGCTACCGGAAGATGCTGGAGGATAATGAAAGGATTGGCGGAGACCTCTTTTCTCCGGAGCCCGGCGAGGTGCGCGGAAACGTGTACTGCGAAAGCGATGAGACGGAGAAGGTGTTCGGTTATGTGAATGTATCCCGGGTGACGATGATGGATGCGAAACTGGACAGCCGCTACGACCTTTGGATGCCGCCGAAGAGCCTCATCGATGTTCCCAGGGACGAGTATCTGATGCGTTATGAGAACGGTTATTCTCCTGTGGAACAGATGATGTCTCCCGACGGGGGCACTGTCGTGGGCTGGGGACTTGGACGCTGCTACGACTGCATCCTGGCGGGCGGAACTTTGGAAAAACCTTCGTTTGACTGATGAAAAAGCTGATTATCATATTGTTGAGCCTTTTGCCGATGCTGGCGCAGGCCCAGGGTGTGGAAAGGATATACGTTTCCACCGACCGCAGCGTCTATATAGCCGGTGACGAAATTTGGTGTTCCCTCTTCTGTATGGACGGTGACAGCCGCTCCCTGTCGTCCTACAGCGCTGTCTCGTATGTGGAACTGGTGTCGGACGAAGGCACCGTGGCGACGGCCAAGATAGGCTTGATGGAAGGACGCGGGGCCGGGAAGTTCCGCATTCCGACAGGGACGCCTACGGGAAATTACAAGCTTCTGGCCTATACGGCCGGATATCCGGATGCCTTCGGCCCGGGGGCGAAAACCGTCTCGCTCTTCAATACCACTACTGTCGCGCGCGTAAAGGATGGCGTCGAGATTGTGGAAGAGTACAAGGCCGAAAAAAGCGTTTCGGACAGTTCTGACGGCGTTTTGACCCTTTCTACCCGGGAAATTCCCCGTGCGGGGAAAACTTTCTCCGTCGCCCTGAAGAACAATGCCGATGCGGCGACACTCTCTTTCTCGGTCTATGAGGTGGATGGGATCAAGGAACCCGCAGGAAACAGTCTGGAACGATTCCTGGGGACGCTTTCATCGGCCTCCGGGGCGCAGCGTTCTTCCAAGACAGGCGAATACGAGGGGGAAATTGTATATGCCGCCGTGGAGGGACTGGATCCCGAGCAGCTCAAAGCCATTACCGATCAGGCGGTGGCTACGCTTTCGTCGGCCGGATCGCCTTCCGACGTGTATGTAGGAAAGGTGGGAGAGAACGGCCGTCTGATGTTTTTCACCAACAATATCTACGGAGACCGTGAGCTGGTGTGCGAAGTGGCCGGAAAGGCGGGCTACATCTCACTGATGGATCCTTTCCGCTATCCTTCGGTGGGCGGGATGGAAAAGTTGGAGCTTTCACCAGCCCTGTTCGGAGACCTGGTGCAGCGCAAGGCGGCGCTGGGCACCAGCCTGCAGGTGGATACCCTGGTGCAGTTTATGCCGCGCAGGCAGGACATCCTGTTGGGGAACGTGCAGAAGAAGGTTTACCACCTGGACGACTATACCCGATTCCCCTCTTTCCAGGAGGTGATTGTGGAAATTGTCCGGGAGATCCGCATCCGTACATTTATGGGTAAACATCATCTCCAGATGGTGGTGAGCGATGCCGTGGGAAGCCGCCGCGTGGTGAAGGAGAACCTGCTGGTGATGATGGACGGGGTGGTGATATCGGATCTTTCGCTGCTGGAGAACATGGATGCGATGCTGCTGGAGGATGTGGAACTGTACGGGGAGGACATTGCGATGGGCGGACTTTCCTACAACGGCTGTGTAAACTTTACCACGCGAAAGAACTACGTGAAGGCCATGCAGTTCCCCTCCAACGTGCGGGTGGTGGACTTCAAAGGCGTGTGTTATCCGGTGGCCTACCTGGGCGCTCCGGTGCGCGGAACGGACCACCGTCCGCTGCTGTACTGGAATCCCCTGCTGAAGTTGGAAGCCGGGGAGAGCCTGGTCATTCCCCTGACCGCTCCCTCCCGTTCCGGATCTTTCCGGATGGTGGCCGAAGGAATCACTTTGTCCGGAAAGCCGTTCCGGGAGGTTTTCGACTTTGAAATCCGTTAATTCAGGGCTTTTCTCCCCATAAAACAAAAGAATTCCGCTTTATAATTAAATTTTTTTAATTTATAATTTGTAACAAAAGTATTTTTATTTCTCATATTTTTTAACCATCTTGCAGTCAGCGACTATTAAAAAAATTTAAAAAAACCTAAGAACGTTAAAAAATATGCGGTTCCGGGGCTGTTTGCCAAACTTGCAATTATCATTTTGTTTTACAATCTTTGCAGCCAAGTATCCGTCTCTGACGGGTATTGGGTTAGTTGTGTATTGAACTCGGATTGTCAATACGTGTATCAATATTTATGTTTAATTAAAGTATCGCTTATGAAAAAAATTAAGCTTTTTTTCACAGCTGCGGTAATGCTGGCCTTCTCTGTGGCCGCCCTTGCACAGAATATCACTGTAAAGGGTACGGTGAAGGACGAGGCCGGTGAACCCATCGTGGGCGCCAATGTGATCCTGGTGGGTTCCAATACCGTCTATGCCCTGACAGACATTTCAGGTGCTTTCACACTCTCTGTTCCCCGGAACGGAAGTCTGGATGTCAGCTGCCTGGGTTACACCACGAAGGTCGTTCCTGTCGATGGACAGACCACGCTGGACATTATCCTGCAGGATGACAGCCACGTTCTGGACGAGACCATCGTGGTCGCCTACGGTACGGCCACCAAGAGTTCATTTACCGGTTCGGCCGCCCAGGTTGGAGCCGAAACCATCGAAAAGAAGATTGCCACGAGCGTGACCAGCGCCCTGGCGGGTACCACCCCCGGTGTGCAGGTGACCTCCTCCAGCGGTGATCCGACCGGCGGCACTCCCACCATCCGCATCCGCGGTATCGGTTCCATCAGTGCCTCCAACACGCCCCTGTACATTGTGGACGGCGTGCCGTACGATGGTTCCATCTCCGACATCAATCCCCAGGACGTCGAGTCCATGTCCGTGCTGAAGGACGCCGCCGCATCGGCCATTTACGGTCACCGCGGTGCCAACGGCGTGGTGATCATCACCACCAAGAAGGGTAAGAGCGGGGACGCTACGGTGAAGTTCGACGGCCGCTGGGGCGTGAACTCCCGTCTGATTCCCCAGTACGACGTCATCTCCGATCCCGGTCAGTACTATGAGATGCACTACCAGATGCTGTACAACCAGTACCTGTATTCCGGTCACTCCGTGGCCGACAGCTACGCCTACGCCAACAAGTACCTCCTGGACGAGAAAAACGGCGGTCTGGGTTACCTGGTGTACACCCTGCCCGAGGGACAGAACCTCATCGGTACCAACTTCAAGCTCAATCCCAACGCCAAGCTGGGTTACTATGACGGAGAATACTATTATACTCCCGACAACTGGTACAACGAGGCCTTCCACAATGCCTTCCGTCAGGAATACAATGTTTCCGCTTCCGGCGGTTCCAACCGTTTCAACTACTACGCCAGCGTAGGTTTCCTGCAGAACAGCGGTGTGGTGAACAACTCCGACTACAAGCGCTATACCGGCCGTGTGAACGCCGAGTATCAGGCCAAGAGCTGGATGCGCTTCTCCACCTCCCTCAATTTCTCGCACTCCGACAGCCAGGCCGCCAACTGGAGCGACAGCTTCGGCTCCTCCGGCAACCTGTTCTACATTGCCAACAACATCGGCCCCATCTATCCGCTGTATGTGCGTAAGATGGACGAGAGCGGCAAGCCGTACATTGTGACCGAGAACGGCCGCATCCTCTACGACTCCAACAACACCAACCAGAAGCGTCCCTCCATCGTGGGCAACGCCATCCGTGACAACGAGTACGACAACAACAAGTCCTACGCCGACGTTCTCACCGGCAAGTTCGGTGTGGTGCTCACTCCCGTCAAGGGACTCACCCTGAATGCCAATGTGGGTTTCACCTCCGACAACACCCGTTCCAACAACCTGAGCAGCCAGTTCGCGGGTTCCTCCGGTACGGACGGTTTCGTGGAAGTGATTCACTCGCGTACGTTCACGGTGAACCAGCAGTACCTGGCTTCCTACAAGTTTGACATTGTGGACGCCCACCACTTCGATTTCCTCGCCGGTTTCGAAAAGTACTCCTATATGTACCAGCGTCTCAGGGGTTCCAACAACCACCTGTACAATCCGTTCATCGGTGAGTTGAACAACGCCGACGGTACCGGAACCAACGTGAGCGCCACGTCGTACACCAACCGTTACCTCACCCAGGGCTTCCTGGGCCGTGTCCAGTACGACTACAACGGCATCTACTTCCTGTCCGGTTCCTTCCGTCGCGACGCCTCCTCCCGCTTTGCCGACGGTCACCGCTGGGGCAACTTCGGCAGCGCTGGTCTGGCCTACCTGATGAGCAAGGAAACCTGGTTCAACGTTCCGTGGGTGGATATGCTCAAACTGAAGGTGAGCTACGGTGTGCAGGGTAACGACAACATCGGCGGTTACTCCCCGTACGCCGACCAGTACGAACACTCCTGGGACGAGAACAACGGCTACTCCATCTCCCTGAAGTATGTGGGTAACGAGAACATCACCTGGGAAACCTCCCATTCCCTGAACGTGGGTGCCGACTTCGAACTCTTCGGCAACTACCTCAACGGTACCATCGAGTTCTTCTCCCGTAAGACCACGGACCTCCTCTACAACAAGAATGTCCCGCTGAGCTCCGGCAACCCTACCGGCGTGATTCCGGTAAACGTAGGTTCCATGCGCAACACCGGTGTGGAAGTGTCCCTGGACGGTGCCATCATCCGCAACAAGAACGTGAACTGGACCTGGAATGTGAACCTGAGCCACTACAAGAACAAGATTCTGGAACTGGATCCCAGCGTTTCCGAAAACGGTATCCGCGGCAGTAACTTCATCCGCAAAGTGGGCGGCTCCATTTATGAGGCCTATATGTACAGGTATGCCGGCGTGGATCCCGACACGGGCCAGGCCCTGTACTACGGTGAATTCCTGAAAGAGGACGACAGCTTCGTGCAGCGTCCCACCCAGAAGCAGATTGACGAGGAAGCCACCTATACCAAGACCACGACCAACTTCGCCAACGCTTCCCAGTACGACCTGGGCTCCATCCTTCCGGATCTGTTCGGCGGCTTTGGAACCACGCTCAATGCCTATGGTATTGACTTCAGCGTACAGTGTTCCTTCCAGCTGGGCGGCAAGTACTATGACGGTACTTACCAGAACCTGATGCACACCCAGTCCTCGGCCGGTAACGCCTGGCACAAGGACGTGCTCAAGGCCTGGCAGAAGCCCGGCGACGTGACCGACGTTCCCCGCAACGACGGCGACGTGCAGGTTGCCCAGAGCGCCCTGGACCGCTTCCTCACCAGTGCCAGCTACCTGAGCCTGAACAACATCACCCTCGGATACACCCTTCCCCGCAAATGGACCCAGAAGGTGGGTATCGAAGGCCTCCGCATCTATGTAGCCGGTGACAACCTGGCTGTCCTCACCGCCCGCAAGGGTATCGACCCCCGTTTCTCCATGGGCCTCGGCTCCATGACCAGCGGCACCGGTCTCAACAGCGGTTACTATTCCGCCATGCGCACAGTTACCGGTGGTGTTACCCTCACCTTCTAATCTTAACAGTTCAAGAATATGAAACTCAACAGATATATTCCGGTTTTGATTGCAGGACTCGTTCTGTCGGCCTCTTGTACCGATATGAACAAGTTTGTCCCCGCCGAGAGTGGCAGACTGCTCAAGACACAGGTCCAGGAGACCAACGCCGCCGTTCCTTCCCGTGCCGCGGCTTCCTTCTCCGGTCTGTTCTCCATTATCGGCCAGCCTAACTATTTCGGATATGGTACGCCGGACGATTTCGGTGTGCTGATGATGCTTTTCTGCACCGATCTCGAGAGCGCCGACGCAACGGCCTCCGACAACAACTACAACTGGTTCTCCGTCTGCGGCGAGCTGTCTTCCCGTAACGCCAACTACCGCAATCCGGTTATCCGTTACAAGGCTCCTTACGGCATTATCGCCGCCGTGAACGATTTCCTGGCCGGTTTCGGTGAGGATGTGGAAGACCCCGAGAGCATTGCGATGATTGCCCAGGCCAAGGTCCTGCGCGCCTATTCCTATATGCTCCTGGCCAATGACTTCCAGTTCAACTATACCAATCACAAGAGTGACCCTTGCGTTCCCATCTGTTCCCCGGACGTGGAAGATCCCACCAACAATCCCCGCGCCACCGTGGAAGAGATCTACAACATCATCATGTCCGACCTGAACGATGCCGTGACGAATCTTGAAGGCTATACCCGCTCCAGCAAGAAGTTCATCGACCAGCAGGTTGCTTACGGCATGCGCGCCCGCGCCAACCTGAACATGGGCAACTACGCCGCCGCCGCTGCCGATGCTGAAAAGGCCGCCTCCGGTTACACGCCCGCTTCCATCGCCGAAGTAAGCAAGCCCACCTTCCAGGACATCAGCGAACACAACTGGATCTGGGGCTATGACATGACGGCCGATGAAGCCACCAAGTTCAAGTATGCCACCACTTCTTCCTGGCTGCGTTCCTTCTCCGGCTGGGCCTATGCCGCCGGCACCGCCACCTATACCTGCATCAACAAGATCCTGTACGACAAGATTCCTGCAACGGATGTCCGCAAGGGCTGGTGGCTGGACGAGAACCTCTACTCCCCGCTGCTGGACGGTCTCACCTGGAGCGCCGGTGACGCCGGCTCCGCCACCGGTCAGGCCATCGCCGACTTCGAGTACGACGACAAGCTCGCTTTCGTTCCCTACACCAACGTGAAGTTCGGCTGCACCCCGCTGGGAACCACCGACAACGCCGAAGACATGCCCCTGATGCGCGTGGAAGAGATGATTCTCATCCAGGCCGAAGGTTATGCCAAGAGCGGTAACGAGGCCAAGGGCCGCCAAATCCTGGAAGACTTCGTGAAAACGTACCGCGATCCTTCCTACAGCGCTGCCGCCGGCGGCCGCTCCTTTGCTGACGAGGTCTGGTTCCAGCGCCGCGTGGAGCTCTGGGGTGAAGGCTTTGCCATCCACGACACCAAGCGTCTGAACAAGCCCCTGGTCCGTTTCCTTGGCACCCCTTCCAGCACCAACGTTTCCCCTGCTTTCCGCTTCAACGTTGCCGCCGACGACGGCTGGCTGCTGCTCCGCTTCTCCAACGCCGAGCTGAACACCAACTTCGGCATCATTGACAACACGAACGGTGAACTGCCTAAGATGGACCAGAATCCCACCCTTCGCGACGGTGTTACTGACTAATTAATCCGCAGCACGTATGAAAAAGTATTTCAATATCATTCTTGCAAGCGCCCTGGCCGCTCTGACCGTGCTTTCCTGCGCCAAGCAGGAGCAGGCCTATGAGCCCGGCACGCCCGATCCCAGCGGTTGCTACGGCGTATTCTTCCCTTCCCAGGATGCAATGGGAAGCCACACCTACGATCCCAGCATGGAGAAGTCCGTGAGCATTACCGTAACCCGTACCAATACCAGCGGTGCCATTACGGTTCCCTTCACCACGACGGTTTCCGATGAGGGTGTCTTCAACTTCGGCAGCATTACCTTTGCCGACGGCCAGTCCGAGACCGAGCTGGACGTTACCTTCCCTTCCGCCCCGGAAGGAAAGCAGCTGTCCTTCTCTGTCCAGCTGGACGATGACAATACCTACATCTCCCACTATAACAGCGGAGCCATTGCCCTTGATTTCTCCGTGCTCGTCGTTTCCTGGCAGTATTTCCTGAATCCTTCGACGAAGGAGAAAGCCGTAGTAGAGTTTACCCAGAACTGGTGGGGCGAGACGGCCTGGTGCTACATCAAATACTACGAGGTGGACGGTGTGCGCACCTGCCAGACCGAAACCTTCCGCCACTTCGACGGAAAGGAATACAACGACAATGCCGGTTTCTGGGGCTATGGTCCGGATCACGAGTGGACCTTCACCTGGTATCCCAAGGAGAAGGATGCCGACGGAAACCAGTATATCTGGCTGCACTCCCAGTTCACCGGTTACCACCACAGTTCTTACGACACGGACGTGTGGGTTTACGACGGCTGGGGAATGGATGCCGTATATAGCGGAAAGGATGTGGGTGACTGGCTCAGCTGCATCAAGGCCGGCAAGTATCCTTATGGCTACTATGACGGAAACGGCGGCTTCTACTTCTATTCCCAGTGGTATTATATGACCGGCGTGGGCGGATGGCAGGTAGCCACCCTGGACAATGTCGGTATCGCCGAGGGCTTCACCCGCGTGGATTACAGCCTGGAGATGGTCGGGGATTATTCCCAGGAGGGTGTAACGCCCGTTTATGTGAAAGCCGGTGCCGATGTCGTTTCCCTGAAGTATGCCGTGTATGAAGGAGAACTGAATTCTGCCCAGATGGCTGCCCGTTTCGAAGCCATCAAGGCCGGTACGGAGCCCACGGAAAGCTTCGACGAGTTTGAGCTCGACGAGGAGGAGGCCAAGAACTACGGCGCCTTCGGCATTGCTCCCGAGACCAGCGGTACCTACACCGTGCTGGCTGTCGCCTGCGACAAGGAGGACAAGATGCAGAACGAGGCCAGTGTGGTCGTGAACCACATCTGCGCCGCCGACACCGAGAAGAACCTGGTAAAGGTATCGGTCTTCACCGAGGACACGCCTGCCCGTTACGAGGAGCTCCACAGCTATGATTCCTTCGCCTATTACATCTGCGGAAAGGACCTCACCGCCGTGCACGTAGGTTTCTTCACGGAAGAGGATATCAAGAAGAACAGTATTGATCTTGCGGTGGCTTTGGTTAAGGCGGATGCCTCCAAGTATGCTGTCAACAAAGACGTCCTCAAGCAAATCAATGCCGACGGCGGTTACTATACCGTTCAGTCCAATGTGCCGCCCAAGACCACTGTCTACGTGGTTGTCTGGGCCACCAACGGAGCCCTGGACGGCTATGCGGTGGATACCTACACCACCGATCCGCTCCCCTATGTCTGGAACAGCCTGGGCAAGGGAAAGATCAACGACGGTTTCTTCACTTCGATGTTTGGAAAGAGCGATATCACGGTCGAATGCGATGTATTCGAAGAAGCCACCACGCCTGGCCTGTATATGGTCACCGGCTTCCAGTGTGCCCTAACGGCCGCCTTCTTTGGTGTTGACATGGAAACCATGGCCAAATATGAGGGTGGAAACTGGAGAAATGCCGAGGTGGTGATTGACGCTTCCGACCCCAAGGCCGTCTTTATTGAGGCCCAGGATTATGGTGTTTGCGTCAACGCCCAGGCTTATGGATTCATTATGATTGAGACCGATAAAGTCGGAACGCTGGAAAACGGTGTCATCACATGGCCCAAGGACAAGATGTATGTTGGTTTCCCTGTAGAGGGCAAGTGGTACTTTGGTAACGGCAACGAAACGTTCAGCATAACGCTTCCTTCCGCCGTATCCCCCACCGCCGTTCCCACCAGGGTTTCCGCCCGCGGCGGCCAGGTGAAGGACTATATACTCAGTTCCGGCGCTTCTGTTTACAACAGGCCCGTTGTGAAATACGAGCGTGAAGTAAAGCCCGTGAGCGTCAAGACCGTCAAGCTGGAGAACGTCCGCAAGGAAAAGGATGCCACCAGAGGCATCGACAAACCCCTTGAGCGGGCTCGCTGACATAAGTAATTGATTATCTGACAATGAGGACCCGGTGTATCGTCACCGGGCCTCTTGTCGTAAAAAGCAGTCGAATGAAAATCAAGTATTTCCTCTATGTGTGCGGCGCGGCGGTGACCCTAGCCTCGTGCCGTCAGGAAAAACTCGCGGAAGAAATCCCGGAGACGGCCCCCATCATCCGGATCGGCGAGGAGATTTCCACGGATGCCGTGCTGGTGAAGTTCTCGGCCCCGCTGTCCGACACCCGGCTCAGGGACGTGGAAGCCGCCGGCGGAGTGAAGCTGCGCAAGATCTTTCCTTCCACCCCCGGCAAGGAGGCCCTGGAAAGGGAGTTCGGCCTGGACCGCTGGTATGAGGCTGTCCTGGATGAAGGGGACGACGTTCACGCCAAGGCGATGGAAATCGCCCGTATCGGCCACGTGGAAGTGGTGGAATACGATGCCATTCCTACCAAGAGCAGCGACGGAAGGGCCTATGCTGCCCCGACCGCCACAAAGGCCGAGGGTGTCGTTTTCAACGACCCCTATCTGAACTATCAGTGGCACTATAAGAACTATGGGAACCCCGCTTACTCCAAAACAAGCGTGGCCGGTGCCGACATCAATGTCTTAGATGTGTGGGCTGGCCTCAGCTGCGGCGATCCGGATATCGTGGTGGCCGTAGTGGACGAAGGCGTGAAGTGGTCTCACCCGGACCTCCAGGACAATATGTGGGTAAACACCAAGGAGATTCCGGACAACGGTATTGACGATGACGGAAACGGCTATGTGGACGACGTTTACGGATTCAACTTTGTCACTGCCAAGCAGGCCGAAAAGGATGCTCCCTGGACCGACGGCGCCATCAGCTGGGACAAGGGACAGTATGACTCCAGGGGCCAGTGGCAGGGGGATTCCGGCCACGGAACCCACTGCGCCGGCACCATCGCCGCCGTGAACAACAACGGAAAGGGCGTGGCCGGTGTGGCCGGCGGCTCCGGAAAGAAAGACGGCTGCCGCATCATGAGCTGCCAGATTTTCTCCGGAACCAGCGGTGCCCACGTTGCCGGAACGGCACGCGCCATCAAGTATGCGGCCGATATGGGCGCCTCCATCATCTCCTGCTCCTTCGGCTATACCTCGTCCTTTTCTTCGGACGACGACTATATCAGGCGCGTCGGAACGGCCGAGATCGATGCCGTCCATTACTTCGAGGCTTCGAAGAACAACTCCGTTCTCAACGGCGGCATCGCCATTTTTGCCGCGGGGAACGACAATCACAACTTCGCCCATTATCCGGGCGGGTTCTACGACATCATTAGCGTGTCGGCCTTCGGCCCGGACGGACTCCCTACGTATTACACCAATTACGGGCCCGGCTGCAACATCGCCGCTCCCGGCGGAGAAGCCTATCATATCGTGAACCGGTGGGAGTCCATGGTCCTTTCCACCCTGCCTTCCGAGCTTTCACAGCTGGGTTTTGACGGAAAGATGGAAAAGGGCCTGGATTATGGCTATATGCAGGGGACTTCGATGGCCTGCCCGCACGTGAGCGGCGTGGTGGCCCTGGGTCTTTCCTATGCCAAGAAACTGGGCAAAACCTACGACCGCGACGAATTCAAGCGGATGATCCTGGCCTCGGTGAACGATATCGACCAGCGCATTAGCACCACCTCATCCAAGAGTTATGCCTATGCGCAGAAGGACCTGGTCCTGGCCCCCTATTACCACCAGATGGGAACGGGCGCCATCGACTCCTGGCGGCTGATGATGCACATCGAAGGGATTCCCACCCTTACCGCGCAGACGGGCAAGAGCCAGTGGATCGACCTGACATCGGCCTTCGGAACGGCTTCGGTGAGCCTTACCTACCTGAAGGTGGAGGTGCCGGACGCCACGGTTTCTTCGCTGGGACTGCAGAAGATTGAACCCACCAATGCCGGCAAGTACCCGGCGGTGGTGGACGCGAACGGCTATGCCTATGTGCAGTTCGGACGCCTGTATGTCCAGCCTTCCAAGCTGGGTTCCGGCAAAATCAAGATTACGGCCGTGGGCGGCGGCAGCCATGTAGGTGGCGGCTCCAACCCTCCCGGCGGCATGGAAATCTCCCAGGAAATCTCTCTCATCGCCCGGGATGTTCCCGGCGGCAACGGTACAGGAGGATGGTTATGATGAAAAAGTTTTTTGCAATGGCAATGCTGCTGCTGGGCCTGGTGGCCTGCGGCGAGCAAAACAAGCAAACCCCCGACACGCCGACCTTTACCAAAGACGGTATCGTGGGCATCTGGGAGCTCACTTCCGTGAGCACCAAGGCCACGGTGGGGTCCGAGACGGTTTTTGTCTATGTGCAGTTCGAGTCTTCCGGCAGCTTTACGCTGTACCAGAAGATTGGTTCCGGACGCTACACCAAGTTCGAGGGAACCTTCTCCGTCACCGAAGACGGCAAACTGGGCGGCAAGTACGCCAACGGCACGGCCTGGGGTCCGTACGAGGGCTCCGTTTCCGGCTCCACGCTCAGCCTGACCCCGGTCGGCGGCAACGAAGTGGATACCTATAAGAAAATTGCCGAAATTCCCGCTTCTGTCCTCTCCGACCTGTATTAAGCACGAGTAAAAATATATATTGTAAACAATCATGATTATGAAAAAACTTTATGATGCTCCCACAACGGAGGTTGTGGACATTAAAACTGAAGCCGGCATCCTCTCCGGCAGTTTAGACCCGCTTAATCCTTTCACCCCCGGCGGTGACCCGCTTAATCCTTAAACAAAGAACGCCATGAAGACTTTAAGAATTTTCAGCATCATTGTACTGGCCCTTGCTCTGGTCGCCTGCGTCAAAGAGAATGACGTAAACGTGGAGCCTGCTAAGGAGAGGACATTGCACTTTACCGCAACCATTGCGGCTCCAGCAGCAACCAAAACTACCTATGACGAGGATGGAGGAACGATTAACGTAGTGTGGAAAACGGGGGATGAAATTGCCCTGGTTCACAACAATGTAAAAAACATTGCCACGGTAACGGCGGTCGACGAATCGGGTAAAGCCACCATTGAAGCAGACATCACCGGCAGCCCGTCGGACAACGACGATGTGGTGCTGGCCTACCCGGCCGATGCCGTTGCTGCGGCAGTCCCAGTTGGAACGTTCCCTTTTACTCCCTCCCCCTCGTGTTGGAATAAAGTGAAAGGCCAGGATGGAACGCTGGACTATATCCAGAACAATATCGACTTCCGTCTAGGAAATGGAAAACTATCCGTTAATGGAGACGATGCTTCGCTCAAGGAGAGCGTATCCATGCCCAGTTTCATTTCCATCTGGAAGATCTCCCTTCAGTCCGAATCGTCCAACCCTTTCAACACTTTCAGTATAAGTGTTTCCGTAGCGGAACAAGTTCAAGCAGCGGCGAGTAGCGCTACTCCCAAAAGTACTTTTTACCTCTGTGTGGTCCCTGCACTGTTTCCTTCCGGGAAACTGACCATTGACACCACCTGGAAAGGGATAAGGTATATTTATACGAAGGTAGGAGGTGTTACCCTCACCGCCGGCAAGTACTACCAAAGCACGGTAACAATGACCAATGTCGATGCTCCGCTCCCTGGTGTGTTCAGCGTGTCGGAGGGACAGACGGTTAAATTCTCCAAAGGAAACCTGCAGGCCACTTATAACGGTTCATCCTGGATTTGGACGTTTGCCGCCAACCAGTGGGACTACATCGGCAATGCAGCTGGCAATACCAGCATCAATGGCAATGGCACCTTATCTTCCGCTGGAACTGTTGACATGTTCGGCTGGGTCGGCATGTCAAGCACTGTTTTGACGGGAGACATTGCCAAGTATGGTATCAGCAATAGTACTACCGCTTCGGATTACAGTACAGATGCTGGTGAAAGACTGATGAGCGACTGGGGTGTAGCCGTCAACGCAGTGTATCTCGGCGGCTATAACGACTGGCGCACGCTGACAGGTCAAAATTCCGGCGAGTGGAAATACCTGCTCGAAACTCGTTCAGCAAGCACGGTTAACGGAACGCCCAATGCCCGTTTTTGCAAGGCTACGGTGAATAGTGTCCCCGGTCTGGTGATTTTTGCAGATACCTATACGCATCCTATCGGTGTTACTGCTCCTAAAAACATCAACTTCCCCCCTGCCGCTTTTACTGGCAACAGTTGGTCCGGAGACGATTGGACTGCCATGGAAATGGCGGGATGTGTCTTCCTGCCTGCTGCGGGTTATCGCTCGGGGGCGACGATAAACAACGCCGGTACAGAGGGCTGGTACTGGTCAAATTCAACTCATGCCTCCGACGCCGGCTGGGCTGGGCGTCTGTACTTCTGGAGTGGTGACGTAAATGGCTGGGCCAACAAAAATGTGGAACGCGGCTTCTCTGTCCGTCTTGTTCGCAATGCCAATTAACATTTAATGGCACAGGAACAAAACGCTGTGCGAAATAGAGAATTAACTTGCTGCCATCCCACCCCGGGGTGGCGGCGTGTTTTAGCATACCCAACTTCGATTTTGTCGCGCACTAAAATTTCACTATATTTGCATAAGATATTATTACTTATGTGTGTTATCAAATTGTAATACATAAAATACTATGCAATATAGACTTGATAATTATAGCCGAAATCCACAGATGCTGATGGACCGCCTCGCACAAAACTGTAAGGCCAGGCGTCTCGAAAAAGGGTATAGCAGAAGAACTCTTGCCGAAATCATCGGCGTTCCCGCTCCAACGATAGCCCGCTTTGAGCAAACGGGGAACATTTCCCTCAAGTCCCTGTGCATGCTGGTCATCGAATTTGATTTCTTCGATGAGCTGAGCGCAATAATGGACCATACTAAATACACAACGTCCGCCGAGCTCGAAAGAATCAACCAAAACAACAACAGGAAGAGAGGAAGATGATTACTGACATTCGTAAAATAAAGGTTCTATACCGTAACGAGCCTGTCGGCACACTGCAGATGGATCCGACAAGCGGCGTATGTGTATTCGAATACGACAAACCATGGCTTGCGAACGGTTTTTCCCTTTCTCCAACAGAACTTCCGCTCCAAAATGGGCTTATATACGGAAACAAGGACCTATTCGACGGTAACTTTGCCACATTCGAAAACAGCCTTCCCGATGGATACGGACTCTACCTTCTGGACCGGATGCTGCGCAACAGCGGTTCATCCCTCAGGGAGCTGACACCCCTGCAGAGACTCTCCATCGTCGGAACGGCCGGCATGGGTGCGCTTACCTATCTTCCGATGATGCCCGGCATTCAGACACAACACGAAGTTAATGATCTCGCCAAACTGGATGAGATTCAGGAAGAGGCACTGAATGTCCTGTCCGAGAAAAATTCCGGGGATCCGTCCTGGCTGTACTATAATAGTGCGAATTCCGGTGGAGCAAGGCCGAAAGTGGCCATGTGCGCAAAAGATGGCACGCATTGGATTGTGAAGTTCAGGCATGTGTATGACGATGCAGACACCGGTAAAACAGAGCTGCTCTATATGAAAACAGCACGCGAGGCGGGAATAAACATCCCGAGGATTGGTCTTGTCAAAGACAAATATTTCGCCATAGAACGATTCGACATTACTCCTCAGGGCGAAAAAAGACATGTGCTGACCGCGGCGGCGTTACTTAAAACCGATTTTCGCAGACAAGATGTCGATTATACCAATTTGCTGGCCCTTACGGGATACCTGACACAGGACCCTGCACAGGTTGAAGAAATGTTCCGGCGGATGATAATGAACATCGTAGCCTACAACAAAGATGACCACGCCAACAACTTCTCGTTTATCTGTGATAAAGGAATCTGGTCGTTGGCTCCGGCATACGACATAACCTATTCCCCACAGGGGTCAAAAGGAGAACATGCAAGCTCTTTGTTCTTTAACGGAAATCCCGGTCTTCAGGATGTCTTGAAAGCCGGCACCGGCATCCGGATTCCCAGCGCAAGATGCCTGGAAATAATACACGAAGTGGAAAAGGCTTGCTTGAAAAATCTACCCGTCGCAAACAAATTGTCAAGCGTAATTCATAAAAAACGGAAATAGAAAAGCCGATTTAACCCCTTTCCGGCAGAAGAGAGCGCCTACCAGAGGAAATTATTGAAGGGGTAACGCCCCGCGTGAATCTCCGCGACGATCTTGTACAGGTCGTTGCGGAGTTTTTCGATGCCTATCTTCTCGCGGGCGCTGATGAAGATGCAGGGGGTCTTTTCCTCTGCGATCCAGCTGTTTTTGAGCTCTTCCAGGGTGCGGTTGACGGGCTGTTTGGGCTGGATGGAGAATTCGTCGTAGGGCTCGTAGGTGTAAGCGTCCACTTTGTTGAAGACGACGTACACGGGTTTGCCATCGGCCCCGATTTCCCGAAGGGTTCTTTCCACCACGTCCATCTGCTCTTCGAAGCCGGGGTGGGAGATGTCCACGACGTGCACCAGGACATCGGCCTCGCGGACCTCGTCCAGGGTGCTCTTGAAGGCTTCCACCAGCTGGGTGGGGAGTTTGCGGATGAAGCCGACGGTGTCGCTCAGGAGGAAGGGCACGTTCTCGATGACCACCTTTCTCACCGTGGTGTCCAGGGTGGCGAAGAGCTTGTTCTCGGCAAAGACGTCCGATTTGGCCAGGAGGTTCATCAGCGTGCTCTTCCCTACGTTGGTGTAGCCCACCAGGGCCAGGCGCACCAGGGAGCCTCTGTTACTCCTTTGCGTGGCCATCTGCCGGTCCACCTTCTTGAGGTCTTCCTTGAGCTTGGAGATGCGCTGCTTCACGATTCGGCGGTCAATCTCTATCTGGGTTTCGCCCATACCGCCGCGGGTGCCCATACCGCCCCTCTGGCGCTCCAGGTGGGTCCACATGCCAGCCAGGCGGGGCAGCATATAGTTGTAGTGGGCCAGCTCCACCTGCATCTTGGCATAGGCTGTCTTGGCCCGCTGCGCAAAGATTTCCAGGATGAGGCTGGTGCGGTCCACCACGTCGGAGCAGGCAATCACCTTTTCGATGTTGCGCTGCTGCATGCCCGTGAGTTCGTCGTCGAAGATGACGTACTCGATCTCGTTCTCCTGGCAGCACTCCCGGATTTCCTCCAGTTTGCCCGGGCCGATGTAGGTGGCCTTGTCGGGCCGGTCCAGCCGCTGGGTGAACATCTTGTCCGGGAGGGTGCCGGCCGTGGTGGCCAGGAAGGCCAGCTCGTCCAGGTATTCCTGCACTTTCCGCTCACCGCCTTTTTCCAGGATTACGCCCACAAAGACGGCCTTGTTGGTCTTGAAGTCGCTCATAGACCGCAAAGTTAGTCAAAATATCGCATCGTTCGCAGCATTTCGAACACCATATCCACATATTTGGAGGAGGTGTGGTCCCAGCGGAAGCCCAGGCGGTGCAGGATCTGCATCGTGTAGGCGGTATCGGGAAGGGTTTCCACGCCTTCCGTCTCGGCCGCGGACTGCTGGTAGGCCACCAGGGGTGCCATGATGCGGGTCTTGGCGGGGTCGGCGTTGGCTTTCTCCACGCGGCGGGAGAACTCATCCATTTCCACGTATTCCAGCGGCTTTCCGTCAATCTTTTCCAGGCGGAGAAGGATGTCGTCCATCGGGATGAGGTGGTTGTTGGAAACGTTGAATACGCAGTTTTCCAGCGGTGTTCCGGCCAGCAGCACCATCGCGTGGGCCGACTGGTCGATGGGCGAGAATTCCATCTTGCCTTCCAACAGTTGGTAAGGGCAGGCGCCCAGCATCTTGAAGGCCTTCAGGCGGCCCATGGAGGCGTTGGCGTGCAGGTTCACCTGGAATTCACCGTCCCGGGCGCGGGGCGACAGGTTGCCGGCGCGCAGGATCTTGGCCTTCAGCGTTCCGCCGGCCATGTGCTCCAGGATGTGCCTTTCGGCCAGGAACTTGGAATGGACGTACTGGTTGTCCGTGAGCTGGCCGAAGAAGAGCATCTGCTCGGTGAGGGTTCCGGGGACATAGCCCGGCGTGAGGCCGCCCACGCTTTCGGTGGAGACGTGTACCAGATAGGCCCCGTTCTTTTCACAGAGGGCCACCAGGTTCTTGACGCCGCCGTAGTTGATGTCTTCAATGTCGCTTCCCTTGGAGAAGTGCTTCACGTTGGCGGCACAGTTGAACACCATGTCGATGTTCGTGAGCGGTTCCAGGGTCTCGGGACGGGTAATGTCTCCCGCAATGGGCCGGATGCGCGTTCCGAAGAGGCTGCGGTAGTCTTTTTCGAAGTAATATACCAGCATTTCCTTCAGGCGGCGTTCGGGGGTAAGGCTGCCCTTTCCCCGGAGCAGGCACCAGATGGTGGTGTCCGGTCCGGTGGTTTCCAGCAGCTCCTTGAGCACGTGGATGCCCAGGAAGCCGGTGGCGCCGGTCAGGAGGATGTTGCGGCCCAGCCGGAGGCGTTTTCCGCCCAGGAAGGACTCCAGCGTATTCTTCTGCAGCAGCGCGTCAATGGCCGAGTAGTCGTAGTCCGTAATATTGCTGTCCTGTTCGGCGGGAGCCTGGCCTCCTCCCAGGAAGGCCGCCAGCGAGCGGGCCGAAGGATGGGAGAAGACGTCGGAGTAGGCAAAGTGCAGGCCCTGTTTTTCAGCACTCACCATGACGTTGGTGACCATCAGGGAGGAGCCTCCCAGGTCGAAGAAGGAGTCCGTGGCGCCTACGTGCTCCACGCCCAGAATCTCCGCGAAGATGGTGCAGAGGGCCTTTTCCGTTTCCCCGACGGGGGCTACGTACTCGTCCATCGAGCTGGGAACAACTTCCGGCAGGGCCTTGCGGTCCACCTTCTGGTTCACATTGAGCGGGATGGCCTCCAGCTGCATCCAGGCGGCGGGCACCATGTAGGGCGGCTTGCGCTCGCGGATGAAGTCTGCGGCGGCCTTAGCGTCGAACTTTCCTTCGGCAACGACATAGGCGGCCAGGAACTTGCCGCCGGAGGGGGCGTCCAGGGCCTGGACGGTGACATCCTTCACGCCCGGGAATTCCTGCAGCACGCTTTCCACCTCCTTGAGTTCGATGCGGAAGCCGCGAATCTTGACCTGGCGGTCTTTCCGGCCCACGAATTCGATGTTTCCGTCGGCACGGTAACGCACGATGTCACCGGAGTGGTACATCTGCGTGCCGCTCTCGTAGGGGTTTTCCACAAAGACTTCGGCCGTCTTCTCCGGGTTGTTCAGGTAGCCCCGGCCCACGCCGGCGCCGGCGATGAGCAGCTCTCCGGCCGCCCCCACGGGCAGGCGCCTGAGCTGCCGGTCGGCCACATACAGCCGGACATTACTCAGGGGATGGCCGATGGGAATGTTCTCCTCCCGCTCCGTGACCCGGAAGACGGTGGTGAAAATGGTGCATTCCGTGGGGCCGTAGGCGTTGTAGAAAGGATAAGACGGCGGCGGCATGGAGACCAGTTTTTCTCCGCCTACCGACAGCTGTTTGAGGACGGGATTGTCCGGGAAGTTGCGGGCATACATCACGCCCACCTGGGTGGTCATGAAGCTGTGCGTGACGCCGTTGTCGATGAGGTAGCGGTCCAGGGCGCCCAAGTCGTGCCGGACCGACTCGGGAATGATGCAGATGCAGGCGCCGGCGGTAAGGGCGGGATACTGGTCCATCATATTGGCGTCGAAGCCGTAGCTGGCGAAGGCGGCCACCTTGTCTCCGGGCCGAAGCTGATAGTAGTCCCGGTACCAGGCGCAGAAATTGACCAGGTTGCGGTGCTCCAGCATACAGCCCTTTGGCGTTCCGGTGGAGCCGGACGTGTAGAGCAGGATGTAAAGGCCCTCCGGCTTGGGTCCGGCCACAGGGCAGGGGGCTTCGGGCAGGTTTTCCAGCTCTTCCGTGGTGAGCACGGGCCCCGTGTAGTCCCCGACCAGCGGAATGAGCTCCTTGTCGGCAATGAGGAGCCTGGCCCGGGAGTCCTGAATCATGAAATTGAGGCGCTCCGGCGGGTAGGAAGGATCCAGGGGCTGGTAGGCGCAGCCGGTTTTCATCACCGCCAGGGAGGCTTTGGTCATCCAGGTGTTGCGGTTGATGAGGACGGCCACCACCTCTTCTTCCCGGAGGCCGTAGCCGAGGATTTTCGCGGCCAGGGAATCGGTGTAACGGTCCAGCTTCCCGTAGCTGAGGGTTTCGCCTTCGAACAGTACGGCCGGGGCGTCCGGGGTGGCCTTGGCCTGCCGGCGGAAAAGGTCCACCACGGTCTGGCTCAGGTCCACTTCCTGGCTGTAGCAGTTGAACCCGTCCAGCTGCGCAAGGCGCTCGCCGTCCACAAGCGGAATCTCCGTGAGCGGGACGTTCTTCATGAGACCCCGCACCACGCATTCCATGGCGTCGGCGAAGGACTGGATCAGCGGCTCGGAGTACAGGCTGCTGTCGTAGGCCAGGGCCAGCTCGGGGGCCTGCTCCGTGCCTTCGATGAAAATGCTCAGCGGGAACTTGGGCGTATCCTGCGCAACAATCTCATCTTCAAGCGCTTTTCCGTTTATACTGTGTTTCTCTACCAGTCCCACCTGGTAGGCCAGCATCACGGTCGGATGGAAGTCAAAGGCCGATGCCACACGGGCGAAGGGGTAGTTCTGGTAGGAGAGCGTAGCGGCGAAGTTGCGGTCGGTTTCGCGGAGGAAGTCGTCGGCCTTCCCGTCCCCCACTTCTGCGGAGAGGGCCATCGTGTTCACGAACATGCCGAAGGTGTTGGCGCAGCGCATGTCGCTCCGGCCGTTGGCCACGGTGCTCATGTACACCTTCTGCTGACCGCAAAAGGCGCTGACGGTCACAAAGGCGGCACCCAGGTAGTAACTGGCCGGGGAGATGCCAAGCGCGAGGCAGCGGGCCGTCACGTCGGCCCCTATCTTTTTGCGGAGCCAGCGTTCGTGGCCCACTTCGTCTTCCTGGGGCGTCTTGTCCGGGATGACGCCGGTCTCGTCCTCCTTCCCGGCCATCCGCTCGGCGAAGAAGGCTTCGGCCTCCCGGAACTCCTCGCTTTCCTGATAGGTTTTCTGGTCTTTGGCGTAGCGGAAGTAGCTGTAGTCTTCCTTTTCGGGGGCCTTTCCTTCCAGGGCCGCCGCCAGCTGGGCCAGGAAAACGTCGTAGGAATGGCCGTCAAAGATGAGGTGGTGGAAGTCCACCATCAGGCGCAGTTTCCCGGGCGTCTGGACGATGTTGAGCCGATAAAGGGGACCGGACAGGTCGTAGGGCTGCATGAAGGCTTCTTTCAGCTGTTCGTACTCCTGCTCGCTTCCGAGCTTGACGGAGGGGATTTCCGGGTCCGGTTTTCCGGGCACCAGATAGACTTTCCCGTCCCGTTGCTCCAGACGGCCGGTCACGCCGGGATGGGCCTCCAGCACATCCAGAAGGGCCTTTTTCAGGGCCGATACCTGGACTCCTTCGGGGAAGGTGAGGATAAAGGGCAGGTTGTAGGCCGTGGACGAAGGGTTCTTGACGCAGTCCAGGTACAGGCCCGTCTGCTGGAAGCTGAGCTCCTGGGGCTCGTCCCCGATGTTTTCAGGAGCGGCTTCCTTGGCTTTGTCCTGGGACAGGAGGATGGCAAGCACATCGTTCTCGATGCTTTGCAGGCTGGCCGTCTTGGCAAAGCTGTTCATGTCCGGCTCCAGGCCGAAACGCTTGTACAGCTCGGTGGCCAGGCGCAGGGCCCCCAGCGAGGACAGGCCGCTGTAATAGAGCGGCTCCGTTAGGCCGAATCCGCCGATGCCCACGGTCTCCTTGATCATCTTGCCGATCTGCTCTTCCAGCATGTTGAGGGGTGCTACATGGGCCTCAGCCTTCCGTTCCTGCGGCTCCGGTTTGGGAAGGGCCTTCACGTCCACCTTCTGGTTGACGTTCAGGGGAATGGCATCGATCTGCATCGTGACGGCCGGCACCATGTACGGGGGCTTTTTGGCGGCGATGAAACTGTCCAGCTGTTGAATGTCTATTTCCTTGGGGCTGACGATATAGGCCGCCAGGAACTTGCCGGCACCGGCGCCGGGTTCGTCGAAGGCCTGCACGGTAACGTCTTGGATGTCGGGGAATTCGCGGATGACGGCCTCCACTTCCTTGAGCTCGATGCGGAAGCCGCGGATTTTCACTTGGCCGTCCTTCCGGCCCAGGAATTCTATCTTTCCGTCCTCCCGTTCGCGGACGATGTCGCCGGTGCGGTAGGCGCGGCTGTATTCGGGGTCTTTGTCAAAAGGGTTGTCCACAAAGACTTCGGCCGTTTTGTCGGGGCGGTTGAGGTAGCCCAGGCCCACCTGCGTTCCTGTAATCCAGAGTTCTCCCTGCTCTCCCTTGGGCACCTGCTTCCCGTCCTTGACGATGTACACCCGGATATCCTTCATCGGCCGGCCGATGGGAATGTTCTCTTCCTGCTTTTTCACCTCTTCGTACAGCACGTAGCAGATGGTTTCCGTGGGGCCGTAGCAGTTGAACAGGCGGTAGTGCGGCAGCGGGAAGCTGGCCATCTTCTCTCCGCCGGTGTACATGGTTTTGAGTCCTTTGCAGTCCGGATAGTTGATGGCGAACTGGGTGGCCACCTGGGTGGTCATAAAGCAGCTGGTGATGCCGTTGGCCTCAAAGTATTCGTGCAGGGCAGGGAGATTGAGCCGGATTCGCTCCGGAATGATGTAAAGGGTGCCGCCACTGACAAGGGCGCCGTAGAGGTCTCCCACGAAGGCGTCGAAGCCAAAACTGGCGTAGGCGGAAATATGGGAGGAGGGGTCCAGGCCCATGAGCTGGCTATGGTGGCTGCAATAGGCGTAGATGTTCTTGTGGCAGAGCATGCAGCCCTTGGGCGTGCCGGTGGTGCCGCTGGTGTACAGGAGGATGAACAGATCTTCCGGCTTGGGCGGCTCTGCCTGCGGCGTTCCGGGATGCAGTTTGCGGATATCGGCCGTCTTCAAAACGGGTCCCTTGTACTCCTTCAGGATGGGAAGGAGGTCTTCGTCGGCAATCAGCATTTGGGCGCCGGCGTCCTTCATCATGAATTCCAGGCGCTCCGGCGGATAGGACGGGTCCAGCGGGAGATAGGCGCAACCGGCCTTGAGGGCGCCCAGGGGAGCCAGCATCATATATTCGTTGCGGCCCAGCATGATGCCTACAACGCTCCCCGGTGAAACCTTGGATTCAATGTAAGCGGCGAGATTGTCGGTCAACTCGTCTACTTCCCCGTAGCTTAAGCGGGTATTCTCATAAACCAAAGCGGGATGCTCGCAGCGGGCTTTTGCGTGCTCGCGGAAAGCATCCAAAACGGTGTTGAAAGAAGACGGTTCCATAGCAATAATCTTTTTGTATTCACAAATTTATAATATAAATTTTCAAAAGCCAAATCTTGAGGCTTTGACTTCTCGAAAATTGATTATAACTTTACCGATTGATAAAAGTATGGCTATGAAGTCCTTAAAGACCAGGTCCTGGCTCCCCCGTTTCGGGATTGTGGTGATGGCCGCCGTCCTGGTGGAGCTCATCTCCGTGGTGCAGTACCGGCGCGTCCGCAGCATGCTGGCCGAAGAGATGGAACTGCGCAGCCATGCGGCGATGCAATCCAGGGTAAACGAAATCGAGCATGTGCTTTCGCTTACGGAGACTACGATGGCAGAGAATGAGGGATATGTCCTGCACAGCCTGTCACATCCGGATTCGGTCTATTCCGCCCTGGCAAGCCTTATAGATGACAACCCGTACGTGGTGGGGGCGCGTATAGCCTTCATCCCCTATTTCTATCCGTCCATCGGCCGTCTTTATGAACCCTGTGTCCGCGAAAGCAGGGACGGAAGCGTTTTGTTTACGCAGATAGCCGGTCCGGACCATGACTATACCCGGGACGAGGACTACATTTGGGCCCTGGATTCACTGATGGCCTTCTGGACCGACCCTGTCCTGGACGGTCCGGACTCGCTCTCCATTTCCACCTATTCCAAGCCCCTTTTCAACTCCAAGGGAAAAATGGTCGCCCTGTGCGGCCTGGACATAGACCTTTCCTGGCTGGGAGACACCCTGAATGCCCATCGGCGCTTTCCTTCTTCCTTCGGCCTGCTGCTCACGAAGGAAGGAAAACTGTTGGCCGGTCCTTCCGATCTGCAAATACCCGGGGAGGAGGTTCACAAGGTGGTGGAGATTTTGAACGGGCGTCTTCCGGAATCGGCCGTCCCGGGCATTGCCATTCGGACCGCGGCCCTGGACAAGGACCCTTACTGGGAGGTGGTCATGGTATACAAGACGGATGAGGTTTTTGCCCGGGTGAAAAAGATGCGGAGGCAGCAGTTCTTCTATCTGCTCCTGGCCTTGGCCATCCTGGCCTTTATGATCAACCTTTTTGCCCGCAATGAAAGGAAACTGCGTGAGGCGACCGTCGAGCAGGCCCGCATAAGCGGAGAGTTGGAGGTGGCCCGAAATATCCAGCTGGAGATGCTTCCCAAAGAGTTTCCGGCCGATGTTTACGGTTTCCTTGAGCCTGCGCGAGAGGTGGGCGGAGACCTTTTTGACTTCTATCGGCGCGACGGAAAGTTCTTCTTCTGTGTGGGTGACGTGAGCGGCAAAGGCGTCCCGGCGGCCATGCTCATGTCCATGATTCATTCGCTGTTCCGCATGATTTCCCAGAAACAGGAGAGCCCTTCGCATATTGTGCGGGTCCTGAATGAGGAAATCTGCCGGGACAACCGGAGCAATATGTTCGTGACCTTCTTCGTGGGCTGCCTGGATTTTTATACCGGCAAGCTCCGTTTTTGTAACGCCGGTCACGACAAGCCTTTCCTTCTGAACGATTCCGTTTCCCTGCTTCCGGTGAAGTCCAACCTTCCGCTGGGCGTTTTCCCCGATACGGACTTTGCTGAGGAAAGCCTCCAGCTCAGCGCTGATACTTCCCTTTTCCTCTATACTGACGGCCTCACCGAAGCCATGAATACCAGCCGCGAGGCCTTCGGTCGTCCTCGCGTCCAGGAGGTGTTGGAAGATAGCCTGAGTCGTTCGCTTTCTCCGCGCGAGACGGTGGATGCCCTCAGCCGATCGGCCCATGAGTTTGTGGGGACGGCTCCCCAGAGCGATGACCTCACCATGCTGCTTCTTCGCTATCGGCCCGGAGACTTGTTCTGCAGGATTATTTCCTTATCCACCCGTACCGAGGAAGTTTCCCGCCTGAACGATTTTCTCAAGGACGTCTGTGCCGATTTGAAGCTGGAGCACAAGATGGCTCTCGGGATGCGCCTGGCCGTGGAGGAAATGGTGGTGAACGTAATCAATTACGCTTATCCCGAAAATCGGGAAGGTACAGTTTTTGTGTATGCCGACAGTGACCGGAAGGAGCTGCGCTTCACCATCGTGGATTCGGGAACCCCCTTCGACCCTACCGCCGTGATTCCCGCCTCCACCACCCTGGATGCCGAGAGCCGACCCATCGGCGGACTCGGGATCCTGCTGGCCCGCAAGATTATGGATTCGGTTTCCTATTGCCGGAAAGAGAACAATAATGTATTAACTTTAACCAAATCGATCGTATAACTATGACAACCTCCATTCAGGAAATTGACGGCAAACTTGTTGCCACCCTCAACGGAGAGCTGGATACTGCGGCCGCCCTCGAGACGGAAAAGGCCCTTGAGCCCCTTCTCCACAGTGAGGGTAAGGATGTAATTATGGACTGCACCAACTTGGAATACATCGCCTCCAGTGGTCTCCGCATCCTTTTGAGCATTCTCAAGCAGGCCAAGTCCGTTGGCTCCCGCGTAGTTCTCAAAAACGTCAATGACGTGGTACGAGACGTGCTTGACCTCACGGGCTTCGTCTCCATCTTCGAATTCGAGTAGGGCAGATGGTCTCTTATTTCACGCAGGATATCGTTTTCCCTTTCAAGGAAAAGCGACTCACTTCGCGTTGGCTCAAGTTTGTTGCCGAGAGTGAGTCCAAACGTCTTGGAGATGTTGCGATTATATTTTGTTCCGATAATTATATTCTGGATATCAATATAAAATATCTCCAACACGATTATTACACAGATATCATTACCTTCGACTACTGCGAGGGAAACCGCCTTTGTGGAGACCTCTTCATCTCTGTCGATTCCGTCCGTGAGAACGCCTCTTTGTACGGGACCGAGTTTGTCGATGAACTGAATCGCGTCATTGTCCACGGCCTCCTCCATCTGATGGGCTATGACGACCATACGGAAGAGGACATTGCTATGATGCGTGCCAAGGAGAACTATTACCTTTCGCAGCGCGCCAGCGTATGAGCCCTTCTTTTGACGTGATTGTGGTAGGGGGCGGTCACGCCGGCTGTGAAGCGGCGGTGGCGGCTGCCCGGATGGGTTCTTCCGTTTTGCTCCTTACTCCTGATCTTCAGGGTCTTGCCAAGATGAGTTGCAATCCTGCGGTGGGCGGCATTGCCAAGGGGCAGATTGTCAGGGAGATCGATGCTTTGGGCGGGTGCTCCGGCCTTGTGACCGATGCGTCTACCATTCAGTTCCGGATGCTTAACCGCTCCAAGGGGCCCGCTATGTGGAGTCCCCGGGCACAATGCGACAAACAGAAGTTTTCGGCCGCGTGGCTTGATATTCTTCTAAGCTACTCAAACTTAAGCGTTTACGCAGATTTTGCTCAAAATTTTCTCTTTGAGAATCAAAAAATTACCGGGGTCTGTACGCTTACAGGAGCAATTTTTTACGCTAATGCGTTTATTTTAACCGCTGGCACCTTCCTGAACGGAAGAATGTTCATCGGCCAACACAGTTTCGAGGGAGGCCGCATCGGGGAGAAAGCTTCTTACGGTATTTCCGAGCAACTGGCCTCTTTTGGCATTCCTACCGAACGGATGAAAACCGGAACGCCTCCCCGCATCGATATCCGTTCAGTCAATCTTTCCAAACTCTCCCGTCAGGAAGGCGACCCTTCCCCGGAAAGATTTTCTTACCTCGATGTGCCTTCGGCTGTGCAGTCCGGCGGCGGGCAGATGTGCTGTTATCTTCTGCATACCAACGAGCGGGTGCACGACATTCTGCGGAGCGGCTTTGGTCGTTCTCCCCTCTTCTCCGGCATGATTCAGGGCAAGGGACCACGCTACTGCCCCAGCATTGAAGACAAGCTAAGAACTTTTGCTGATAAGGATTCTCACCAGCTTTTTTTGGAACCTGAAGGCCGTACCTCGCTCGAGTATTATTTGCAGGGCTTTTCTTCATCGCTTCCCCTGGAAGTGCAACTGGAGGCCCTAAGGGCCATTGAGGGCCTTGAACAGGCTGTGGTCTTCAAGCCTGCCTATGCGGTGGAGTACGATTACTTCGATCCCCAATATCTCCATTATTCCCTTCGCTCGAAGGTGGTCGAAAATCTCTTTTTGGCCGGTCAGGTCAATGGTACCACTGGTTATGAGGAGGCTGCCGCACAGGGTATTGTGGCGGGGATCAATGCTCATTTGTACCTTTTGGAGAAGGAGCCTTTGGTGCTTCGTCGGGACCAGGCCTATATCGGCGTTCTGATTGACGACCTTATCAATAAGGGCGTGGACGAGCCTTACCGGATGTTTACCTCCCGGGCCGAGTATCGGATTCTGCTTCGTCAGGACAATGCTGATTTCCGACTTACCGCTCTTTCTCATGATTTGGGACTTGCCACCGAAGAGCGTTATGCCGCTGTAATGCGTAAGCAGGAGGCCGTTCAACAACTTTCCGCTTATTGTTTCGAAACCAAGCTTAAGCCTTTCCAGGTTAATGAGCATCTTCTTTCTTTAGGCTCCACTCCCCTTTCGGAGTCCAAACATTTGTCTGATTTGGTTTCCCGGCCTGAAGTTTCTCTCGCTGATATTCTTAAAATTGTTCCACGTGGAACAATCGACTATTCCAAAGAAGTGATTACTTCTGTGGAGATTGCCATAAAATATGCCGGCTATATTGAACGGGAAAAGCTTCAGGCGCAGAAAAACGAACGGCTGGAATATATTCGGATTCCTTCCGATATTGATTTCGATGCCTTGCATGGCCTGTCCATCGAGTGCCGTCAGAAGCTGAATAAATACAGGCCTGAGACCATTGCTCAAGCTTCCCGTATTTCCGGCGTTTCTCCGGCAGACATTTCTGTGTTGCTGGTCTATTTTGGAAGATAATTGTTCCACGTGGAACAGCTGCAGGTGCGTTTGCCCTGGTAACTCTGTTTGACCGGAGGACCCAGACCCCCTGGCTCGCTTCGCTCCGAATGGACGTCGTAGAAGGGGTGTGAACTGTGCTAGAGGCGCTTCAAAGCTGCTTTGATGATGTCTTCTACCTTGGCGGAGGGGTTTTCCTTCAGGATGGCCGGCATCACCTTGCCGATATTGGCCTTGGAGAAGCCCAGCATGGTGAGGGCCGTGGTGGCCTCTTGTACCAAGCCTGATTGGTCGGCCTGGAAGAGTACGGTGCTGTCTGCGCCCTCCCCTTTTACAATCTTGTCTTTCAGTTCCAAAACCAGCCTCTGGGCACTCTTGAGGCCGATTCCTTTCACGCTTTTGATCCGGTTTACGTCCTCTGCAAGGATGGCCTGTCGAATCTCTTCGGAACTGAGCGTGGACAGCATCATCCGGGCCGATGCCACCCCGATTCCGGACACGCCGATGAGCAGACGGAATAGTTCCCGCTCGTCTTTGGTGGCAAAACCGTAAAAGAGCTCTTCGTCCTCGCGGATATAATGGTGGATATAGGCCACCACTTGCGTCTGCAGCTGGAAGGCCTCATAAGTCTGCAGGGAAATAAGCAGGCTGTAACCTATTCCGTGGTTTTCCAGAATGAGCTCAGTTGGCGTCAATTCAATGATTTGTCCTTTGATGTAGTCTATCATATTGGAACTTCGGCTTGATATTTAGATTCTTCACTTCGTTCAGAATGACAATTATTGCACAAATTTATGTAAATTTGCAGACTTATCCAATGTTATGACAGAAGAGATCCGCAAGTCCTTTCCTGCCCTTTCCGCAACAGTGTACGGAAGGCCATTGGTGTATCTGGACAATGCCGCCACCTCGCATCGGCCCCAGGCTGTCATCGATGCATGGACATCCCTGGTGTGCGGTGCCAATGCGAATATCCACCGGGCGGTCCATCATTTGGCCGGCTTGGCAACGGATGCCTATGAAGACTGCCGAAATCAGGTGGCCGCTTTTTTGAATGCACCCTCCAGGGAGGAGATTGTTTTTACTTCCGGGGCCACCGCGGCTGTCAATCTGGTGGCCTTCTCCTTTGGCGAGGCTTTTGTCCGGGAAGGAGACGAGGTGCTTGTCAGCGTGGCGGAACATCATTCCAATCTGGTCCCCTGGCAGCTCCTGTGCCAGCGAAAAAAAGCGGTCCTGAAAGTCCTTGACATTCGCGAAAATGGTGAGCTGGCGGTCGAAAGCTTGGAAAATCTTCTTTCTGAGCGCACCAAAATTGTAGCTATTTCTCACATTTCCAATGTGTTAGGCCTTGTAAACCCTGTGCAGGAAATTGTTGGGATTTGTCATAAAAGGGGCATTCCGGTACTGGTGGACGGCGCCCAGGGCGTGGTTCACGAGAAAGTGGACGTGCAGGAGCTGGATTGTGACTTCTATCTCTTTTCCGGCCACAAACTCTATGCGGCCACCGGAACGGGCGTTCTCTACGGCAAGCGCAAGTGGATGGAGGCCATGCCTCCGTATATGGGCGGCGGAGAAATGATCGAGCACGTCACTTTGGAAAAAACCAGCTTTGCTCCCCTGCCCGGAAAATTCGAGGCCGGCACCCAGAACTTCAATGCCGCGCCCACCCTGGTTCCCGCTATGACCTTTGCCAAGGCCTGCCGGGAGGACGGTTCCGTGCAGAAGGAGCAGCAGGCCATTCTGGAATATGTGTACGAGCAAATTACTCGAAATGAATTGATTACCCTGTACGGAACGCCCCTTGCCTCCAAAATCCCCCTGTTTTCCTTTGTCGTAAAGGGCGCCCACCACGAGGATTTGGCCCTGATTTTGGACAAGATGGGAATTGCCGTCCGCTCCGGCCAGATGTGTGCCGAGCCGCTGATGGAACGTCTGGGCGTGACGGGCCTGCTGAGGGCCTCCTTCGCCCCGTACAATACCCTGGAAGAGGCGGAATACTTTATAAAGAGCCTGGATAAGGCCATTAAAATGTTATTATAGATTCTTCGCTACGCTCAGAATGACACTGGAAGAGAAAAAACAAGAGATTATAGAGGGGTTCTCGCTGTACGAGGAATGGCTGGACAAGTACGAGTACTTGATTGAGCTGGGCAAAAACCTGGCGCCTTTCCCGGAGGAGAAAAAAACCGAAGACCGCCTCATAAAAGGCTGTCAATCACGCGTTTGGCTGGACAGCGAACTCCGGGATGGAAGCCTGTATTTCATGGCCGACAGCGATGCCGTCATCACCCGCGGCATCATTTCGCTCCTTATCGGCGTCTATTCCGGTCGGCCGGCGCAGGAAATTGCGGCCGACGATTTTGCCTTTGTAAGCGAAATCGGCCTTAAAGACAACTTGTCCCCTACCCGTGCGAACGGCTTGGCGTCGATGATAGAAAGAATCAGGGAGATTGCAAAATCCTATGGAAGAGAATAAAGACATACTCACGGCCGAGGACGTGAAGGAGCTGCAGCCGCTGTATGCGGCCGTGATTGCGGCCCTTAAAGAGGTGTACGACCCCGAAATCCCCGTCAACATTTACGATCTCGGGCTCATCTACGAGCTCACCATCAGCAAGTGGCGCGAAGTCTCCATCCTGATGACTTTCACCGCGCCCAACTGCCCCATGGCCGATCAGGTGATGGCCGAGGTAAAGGAGAGCGTGGAGGCCGTTCCGGAGGTTACCAAATGTACGATCGAACTCACGTTTGAACCGGCCTGGGACCGCAGCATGCTTTCGGAGGAAGCCCGCATAGACCTGGGGCTGGACTATGAACCCGAGGACGACTACTCCAAACTCAACGACTGATGGAGCGCGTAAACCTTTACCTGGGGCTGGGATCCAATCTGGGAGACCGGGATGTGAATCTCCTGAAGGCCGTTAACCTGCTGGACGAGGCTTTCGGCATGCATCCGGAGCGCATTTCCCGGATTGTAGAAACCCCTGCCTGGGGCTTTGACGGGCCGGATTTTCTGAATCTTTGTGTCCTGTACCGGCTTCCGCGCACGGGAACGCCCGCCGAGCACGCCACGCAGATTCTCCACCGGGTGAAAGCGGTGGAAAAAGCCCTGGGACGCGTGCAGGAGCCGCTTTTTGATGCGGAAGGCCGCCGTCTCTACCACAACCGCACCATCGACATCGATATCCTCTGTTATGGCACAGAAAGCATTCAGACAGAATTGCTTACCGTTCCGCATCCCCTCATCGGAGAGCGGGATTTCGTGAAAAAGCCCCTCCTGGAAATCTCCAAACCCGACATCCGCGAAGCCTTTCCGGATATTTTCGTGTAGGCGTCCGTTCTCAATCCCCAAAATGGCATTTTTGCCAATTTGAGAAAAAAAATTGTCAATTTGAGACATCGGTTTGCGCGGAAAATGGCATTTTTGCAGCAGACAACATAAACACAAAACGCTTTATGGAAACAGAAAGAACAAGTTATCTGCCGCCTCGGTGCGAGACATTGGAGCTCCGGACCGAAGGAGTGATTGCCGCCAGTCCGGATGGCTATGTTAATCCTTTTGGTGAACAAGAGTCAATTTAAGAAGGGAGGATTAAGCGATGAAAAAGACGATACTGTATGTTGCGGCCGTTCTGGCCCTTGCAGCCTGCTCCAAAGAGGAGCCCTTGTTGGTGGAGGAGGAGGCGTCCATCGATGCCTCCAGGATTGTGTTCAACATCAAAGTTGAAAACGGCCACGAATCCAAGGGTGTAAAGACGGCCTGGGAGACCGGGGACGTGGTTTATGCTTTCTTTGAGGATAATAGCACCCAATACGTGAAAATGACCTATGACGGAACGTCCTGGGCCTATTCGGACAATGCCGGCGGCACCGCCTTTACCGGCCTTGACCTGACAGCCTCCGGCAAAAAGGTCAGCGCCGTGTATTTCCCCGGCTTTGTGTGCTCGGCCGCTCCCACCTATGACGAGAGCCAAAAATGGACTTTTGGGACGGTAGGCGGATACTACCAGACCACCGTTTCTGATTATACCGTCACATCCGTCGGGGACGTCAGCTCCCTGAGTGCGACCCTCAGGCTGGAAGCTCCGCCCGGAATCTCACAGCTGTACATTCCCTCGAATGAGTTTGCTGCTCCTGATGCGGGCGAGGAGTATGTCCTGACTGCTCCCCATTTCATTCCCTTCTTATTTGACGGAATCAAACCGGGCGAGGCCGCCACTTTCACCACGGCCGACAATGGCTTCCCCATGACTGGCTACGACGGATCGATAGGAGGAGAGGCCGGGCTTTATTTCTGGGGCATTCTTGAGGGTGCCGGGACGTATGATTTTTCCTTCCAGCTGGTAAAGCGCGATGCCCAAAGGAAGTTTGCCGTCTCCTCCTATTCCAAGACGGCAGCAGGCAAGACCGTTGGCGGGAACGTCGCCTTCAAGATAGGAGGATTCACGGACAACGGCAATTTTGTGAGCCTGGGTTACGCCGGCAGCCCCCTCTGGGCAACGGGTAATCTGGACAAGACCAATGAAAAGATTGTCCATCCTCTTGATGCTGGAGAGTATTTTATGTATGGAAAAACCACTCCTTACAATCAAAACGATGAAATATATAGTGGAGAAGAATTACAGCTCTTTGAAGAAAATGACGTTGCCTATAGGGTAAACAGCGCATGGCGTATCCCCTCCGAGGACCAGTTCCTGGCGCTTATCAGCAGTTCCAATACATCTAACACCTGGGTGGAAGGCTGGTCGAAAGCCAGCACTACCAGGAGTGGCAGAATTTTCACCAGCAAGGTAAATGGCATTTCGTTATTTTTTGCCGCTCTAGGCTATTATAACCAAGGGGTGCTTGACTTTACAGATGTCGTCGGATACTATTGGACATCTACTTCTTTTTATTTAGAAAAAGGAGATACGGTTCCTTGGTCGCCGTGGACGATAACCATTGAGACACCCATCTGGACCGTTCCATATTATGCCTTATCCTTACGCTTTGACAGCGATGGTCTCTCGAGTATTAAAAAAGACTGGCAGGAACGCTTTATGGGATATCAGGTTCGCCCCGTCAAGAATTGACATTCCGCAACATGAAAGCAGCAGAAAAACAGATATACCAGCCTCCACAGTGTGAACTCGTGCAATTACAGGGCGAGGGGCTCATCGCCGCAAGTCCTTTTAATTTAGAGGACCCTCCGTCTCTGCCTTCTTTAGGTGATTAAGTCTGTATGGCAGCGCTTTCCTGTGAAAAAATGATTATCTTTGTAGGATTAGACAAGTACGATTATGACACAGGAAGAACTTTTCAAGGTGCTGGTAGCCCATTGTAAGGAGTACGGGTTCATCTTCCCCTCCTCCGAGATTTACGACGGTCTGGGAGCCGTTTATGATTACGGCCAAATGGGTGTCCAGCTCAAAAACAACATCAAGACCTACTGGTGGGAAGCCATGACCCGCCTCAATGAGAACATCGTGGGCATCGACTCGGCCATTTTCATGCATCCCCGCATCTGGGAAGCGTCCGGCCACGTAGGCGCCTTCAACGACCCGCTCATCGACAACAAAGACTCCAAAAAGCGGTACAGGGCCGATGTTCTCATCGAGGATTACCTGGGCAAAATCGAGGAAAAAATCGAGAAGGAAGTGGCCAAGGGCCGCAAAAAGTTCGGCGAAGCCTTCAATGAAGAGCAGTTCCGCGCCACCAACCCCAACGTCCTTCGCGAAAAAGCAAAATACGACCAGGTGCACAGCCGCTTTCTGAAGGCCGAGCAGGCTTCGGATTTTGCCGAATATCGGCAAATAATTATCGATTGCGGGATAGTGTGCCCCATTTCCGGCACCTGCAACTGGACCGAAGTGCGTCAGTTCAACCTGATGTTCTCCACCTCGATGGGCTCTACGGCCGACGGTGCCAGCACCATTTATCTGCGCCCGGAGACCGCCCAGGGTATTTTCGTGAACTATCTCAATGTCCAGAAGACCGGCCGCATGAAGATCCCCTTCGGCATCGCCCAGATCGGCAAAGCCTTCCGCAACGAGATCGTGGCCCGTCAGTTCATTTTCCGCATGCGGGAGTTCGAGCAGATGGAAATGCAGTTCTTCATCAAGCCCGGCACCGAGCTGGACTGGTTCAAAAAATGGAAGGAAGCCCGCATGAAATGGCACGTCAACCTGGGAATGGGGGCCGAGAATTACCGTTTCCATGACCACGAGAAGCTGGCCCACTACGCCAATGCCGCCACCGACATCGAGTTCAACTTCCCCTTCGGCTTCAAGGAGCTGGAAGGCATCCACAGCCGCACCAACTTCGACCTGGGGAACCACCAGAAGTTCTCCGGCAAGAAGATAGAGTACTTCGATCCCGAGGAGAACGTCTCCTACACGCCTTATGTGGTGGAAACCTCCATCGGCGTGGACCGGATGTGCCTGGCCGTGCTGGCGCATTCCTATGCCGCAGAGAAGCTTGAAAACGGCGAAGAGCGCGTTGTAATGAAGATTCCCGCCCCGCTTGCCCCCATCAAGGTGGCCGTGATGCCGCTGGTGAAAAAGGACGGCCTGCCGGAACTGGCCCAGAAGGTGGTGGATCTTCTCAAGTACGATTTCTCCTACCAGTACGACGAAAAAGACTCCATCGGCAAGCGTTATCGCCGTCAGGATGCCATCGGCACGCCTTTCTGCGTCACAGTGGACCACGAAAGCCTCAGCGACGGCTGTGTCACCGTGCGTGACCGCGACAATATGACCCAGGAGCGCGTGAAGATCGAAGACCTCCGCGACCTCATTGACAGGAAGGTTTCCCTGACCAACCTTCTCAGAAAACTGTAAGTGCCGGATGCTTACACTGTTCATAACTGCCGTTCTGGCTACGCTGGTGCTCTATTTCTGGGCTCGGAAAGCGCTCCTGGAGAAGCAGCTTCTGCAGGAGCGCGAAGAAAACGAGCGCATCATGTCGGTTGCCGAAGACCTCCAGAAGAGGCTGGGCAAACTGCAGGAAGAGCGGAAAGGGAGCACCGGCGCGCTGGGGACGGACATGCTGGACCGGCTTTGTGAACAGTATTATGTCTATGAGGGGACCGAAAACCTGCACGGCAGGATCCTGAAGGAGGTCCGTGCCGTGGTGGAGGGACTCCGCAGCGACCCTTCCGTCCAGCGCTCGCTGGAACAGTCGCTCGACCGCCGGAGCGACCAGGTGATGACCCGTCTCCGGGCCGCTTTTCCCAAGTGGAAAGAGGAAGATTTTCTTCTCTATCTTTTCACGGCTTCCGGCTTTTCCACCACCACCATTTCTACGCTCCTGGAGAAGGAAAAACCCTACGTTTACAATCGGATTTATCGTCTCAAAGAGCGAATAAAAAACGCTGAAACAACAGATAAAGACCTGTTTCTCAGTTGTTTGGACAAGTAAAAAACGGAGTAGTGGAAAACTGCCAAAATTTAATGGTAAACAACCGGACATCCCGTCTCTGCGAGAAAAATGCATTTCGAGTACTTTGTAAGCAATTTATAATCAGTCGCTTGCGTTTTTGCGTTGCGAGATTCTTTTTCTTCCATTTCTTTTCTGCTCAAAAATTCGGTATTATCTTTGTACCAGTAAAGAACAACCACTAAAAATGATATAAAATGGAAATCAAGAAATCCCCCAAAGCAAGCCTTGAGAACAAAAGACTGCTCTTCACGGAGATTGGTCTTGTCGTTGCTCTCGGCATCGTCTATGGAGCCTTCAACTGGTCTTCCAAAGACGCCCAGGTAGCCGTCCTCGAAGACACCACCCAGGTGCTTGTCGAGGAAGAAATGGTTGCCATTCAGAACGAGCTTCCCCCGCCCCCGCCGGAAGCTCCGTCCATCCCCGTCCTGTCCGACCAGATTGACATCGTGGACGATGACATCAAACTGGACGACGATCTGTTCATGAACCTGGAAGACAACAACCAGGCCGTGGAAATCCAGGATTACAAGGAAGCCGTGGTACAGGAAGAGGAAGTGGAAGAAGAAGCCATTCCTTTCCAGCTCGTAGAAACCAAGCCTTCCTTCAACGGAGGAGATGCCAACGAATTCTCCAAGTGGGTGAACTCCAAGCTCGTCTATCCCGAAATCGCCAAAGAAAACGGAGTGCAGGGTCGTGTAACCCTCCAGTTCACCGTAGAGGCCGACGGCCGTGTAACCAATGTGAAGGTACTTCGCGGCGTGGACGAGTCCCTGGACAAGGAAGCCGTCCGTGTTGTTTCCAGCTCCCCCAAGTGGAAGCCCGGCAAGCAGCGTGACCGCGCCGTAAAGGTAACCTACACCTTCCCGGTAATCTTCCAGCTCCGCTAAGCGGAAGCAACGGAAAAAGAAAAGAAGCCTGACTCAGCCCGAGTCAGGCTTCTTTTCTTTTTTGCCCGCAGGTTGGGTCCGGACCCGATCCGGCATTACCAATCCAGGCAAGTAGGCGGGACGGTGAAAATCCCAACAAATGGGGATAGGGCTGCGTTTATTTAGGGAGTAACTTTGCCGTCCCAAAAAACAAGAATATGCAAGAACCTGTCATTTCCTGTGAGCATCTGACGCATTTTTACGGCAAGCGGAAGATCTATGAGGACCTGAATTTTACCGTGGAGCCGGGCCGCATCGTGGGCCTTCTTGGGAAAAACGGAACCGGAAAAACCACCACCATCAACATCCTGATGGGTTACCTCAAGCCCCGGAGCGGCCGATGCACGCTGTTTGGCGAAGATGTCCAGCACCTTCGTCCCGACACCCGCCGGCGCATAGCCCTGCTGCTGGAGGGGCACGTGCAGTATTCCTATATGAACATGGGCCAGATAGAGCGCTTCTACAGCGCTTTCTATCCCCGTTGGAACCGGGATGCCTATTACGGCCTGATGGAAAAACTGAAAGTGGCTCCCGGCCAGAAAATCTCGCGGATGTCCAACGGGCAGCGTTCCCAGGTGGCCCTGGGGCTCATTCTGGCTCAGAACGCCGATCTCCTGGTCCTGGACGATTTCTCCCTGGGCCTGGATCCCGGCTACAGGCGTCTGTTCTGCGAATACCTGCGCGACTACGCCAAGGCGGAGGGGAAGACCGTCTTTCTCACCTCCCACATCATCCAGGACCTGGAAAAACTGGTGGACGAGGTCATCATCATGGACTACGGCAGCATCCTGGTGCAGGAGAGCGCCGCTTCCCTGATGGGCCGGTATCCCGGTCAAAGCCTGGAGGACATTTTCATTGAACAGACCGGAAAGTATTAGATTCTTCGACTTCGCTCAGAGAGACAAACCTTCGCTCAGAATGATATGCTTATGAACAAAATGATACTATACAAGGAGTGGCTCAAAACCCGGTGGATTCTGCTGGGCATCGCCGTGGCGATGGCCTCCTTTACCGCCTACTGTTTCCTGAACCTGACCAAAGTGGTGCAGATCCGGGGCGCAGCGCTTCTGTGGGAAGCCCTGGTGACCAAGGAAACCGTACTTACCGAGATTCTGCGTTATCTCCCCGCCATCGCCGGGGCCCTGCTGGCTCTCTCGCAGTGGATCCCCGAAATCCAGCGCAAACGCCTCAAGCTCACCTTGCACCTGCCCTGCAACCAAGCCGGGATGCTGACCGTGATTACGGCTTACGGCCTGCTGTCCCTCACCTTGTTTTTTGCCCTTCAGGCCATAGCAAGCGCCTGTGCCTTAGGCGTTTGTGTTCCGGTCGAACTGGTGGGACGCGTGTTGAGGACGATGGCCGTCTGGTACCTCGCCGGCTGGGCTGCGTACCTGTTCACATCGGCCCTGTGCCTGGAGCCTGCCTGGCGGATGCGGGTGGTGATTCTTCTGGTGGCGGCCGGCTTTCTGCGCCTGCTGTTCCTCTCCGGCGTTCCGGAAGCCTACAATGGCTTTTTCCCCTGCTTGCTGGCCTATGTGCTGCTCTCCGGCGGACTGCTGTTCAGCGGGGTGGCCCGTTTCAAAGAAGGAATTCAAGACTGATCGGCTATGAAAACATACGGAAAACTCTTTCTCGTCGGCTCCTGTGCGCTCCTGCTCCTGTGGGGTGTGCCGTGGCTGTACAACCTCATTACACTCGAAACTTATTCCACGCCCTTCACGCTTTACAGCTGTACCCTGCACGATTTTGCCTCGCTGGACCGGGGAGAGGGCAAGGGATTCCGCTTCATCGACACAAAAGGACGCATCCACGGAGACGAGGCCCAGCCGATGTTCTACGCCTCGGTCCTGGCTTCGCGCGGCGCCCTGCCGGACAGCCTGGAGGGCCGCCGTGTAAGCCTGGAAGAAATAGAGCGCAATTCGGTCATCGCCACCTCTGACCCCAAAGACATCAACCGCACCCTTCCGCCGGTATACCTGCTGATGGAAAGCGTCCCCGAGCGCCTGGAACTCAAGGACCCGGAGGATGCCCTGGTGAGCCGCGCCGGGAGCATCGACATCGTGGAAATGGCCACCAACAAGCTTCGCGAAGAGAAAACGGCGCTTTTGAACAAGGCGCTCCGGGAGCGGGGTTTTGCCTATCCCGCCCGGCTTTTCAGCGGAAAGCCCAGCCACCGCAAGGCCTACGACGAAGGTTACCTGGTCACCGACGCGCAGGACAAGCTCTACCAGCTCAAGCAGGTGAACGACACCGTCACCGTCCGACACTTCCCGGAGGCCGATGGGCTGGGGCTCAAATTCCTGATGATCACGGAATTCGAAAACCACGCCACGCTGGCTTATCTGGTGAGCGCCGGCAACGTCCTGCACATCCTGCTGCCGGACGGCCGCGTCCTCCCCACGGAAGTCTCCTTCACACCGGAAAAGGAGGACCTTCTGGTGGTGGGAGACCTCTTCTATTATACCGTGAAAACGTCCACCGGAAAAGGGGAGCGATTCTGGGCGCTCCGGAGCTGCGATTTCACCCTGGTCGATACCCTCAGCCGAGCCTATCCCCGGGACCGTTCCCTGCCTGGAATCCGCTTCACCTCTTCGGGTGACGGATGGGTGAAACCCCGCATCTGATTTTCCGTGACAAGAGCCCGGAATCATATTGTCATCCTGTTTTTCCTGCTCCTCTGGACAAGGGCGGCAGGGCAGAATTACTATTCCGGAAAAGTGATAGACGCTGTTACAGGAGAAGCGGTTCCCGGGGCGGCCGTAACGCAAGGAAAAAACTGGGCTTTAAGCGATTCTTTGGGGGTGTTTCGGCTGAAAACCCTTGAAAAATCACCGATAACCATCACTTTGATGGGATATAAGACCTTGCGGGCTCCATTGACAGAAGGGGCTGTATTTTGTCTCAAGCAGGACATTTTATCCCTTCGCGAAGTGGTGGTTACGGCGCAGGAAAACCACGGTCTCACCTCCTCTTCGCGGATAGGGGCCGACGCCATTGCCCACATCCAGCCCTCCAGCATTGCCGACATCCTTGAGCTTCTTCCCGGAGGCAGTTCCGTCACTCCAGCCCTGGGCGCGCCGCAGATTGTGAATCTGAGGGCCGCCGGCTCCCTTTCGTCGGACTATGCCACATCGGCCCTCGGAACCCAGTTTTCCATTGACGGAAAGCCAGTCCAGAACAATGCCAACCTGCAATATTCCCCCGCCTGGAGCAGCCTGGGCTCCAACTATGTGAACCTGGGCACAGATATGCGCACCATCGGCACGGAAGACATCGAAACCGTGGAAGTGGTGCGCGGCATCGCCTCCGTGGAGCATGGTGACCTCACCAGCGGCCTCATCCAAATTAAGCGATTCAAGGGCGGAAACGACCTCCGGGCCCGTTTCAAGAGCGATATGACCTCCAAGCTGGTCTATGTGGGAAAAGGCTCTGAGTGGGGCGGAAAAGAGCGCCGTACCCTGAACGCCAGCGTCAATTTCCTGGATTCCCGCTCCGACCCCCGGAACGTCCGCCAGAACTACAAACGCCTCACCGGCAGCTTCCGCGGCGGACGCACATGGGCAGGCGGGGAACACTTTATCCATACCTTCAACGCCAGCCTGGACTACACCGGCTCTTTCGACGACCGCAAAAGCGACCAGGATATCGACGAAGTGGACGGACTTCCGGCCGAGACCTACCGCTCTTCCTACAACCGCTTCCAGCTGGGGGCCGACTACACCCTTCAGACCAGGGAAAACGACGTCTTCTTCCGCTCCCTCAGCGTGAACGCCTCCCTCAGCTATGAGCGCGACCTCATTGACCGCTGGAAAAACGTCATCCTGTCCTCGGAAACGCCCATTTCCGTTTCCCGTGAGCCCGGGGAATTCGATGCCATCATTGTCCCCATGCGTTACGAAGCCACCCTTCAGGTGGACGGAAGGCCGTTCTACGCCTTCGTGAACGCTGTGGCCCGCTTCCGGAAAGGCATCCACCGCATCAAAGCCGGGATCGACTGGAGCTTTGACAAAAACTACGGCAAGGGCACCATTTTCGATGTCACGCGCCCCTTGACCACCTCCATGAGCTCCCGTCCTCGCGCCTATTATGACATCCCCGCCGACAGCCAGCTGGCCCTTTTTGCCGAGGAAAACCTCCGCTTCCCCCTGGGTCCTTTCACTGTTGAATGTAGCCTGGGAGTGAGGATGTCTATGCTCCTGGGGGCCGACAAAAGCTACGCCATCCAGGGCCGGCCCTATCTGGATCCCCGCGCCAACCTTCGTCTGGAGATGCCCCAGGCTCTTCTCTGGGGATACAAGTTGGAAAGTGGCCTGTACGGCGGCGTAGGCCTGCACAGCAAGTTCCCGACCATGGAGATGCTTTACCCGGAAACCATCTATTCCGACAAACTCCAGATGAACTACTGGCCTACCGAGCGGGAACTCCGCCGCATCAATATGCTGGTATTCACCATCAATCCGGTAAACCGGGAACTGGGCGCCGCCCGCAACGTGAAATGGGAAATCGGGGCCGATGCCTCCTGGAACGGCTGGACGGCTTCTGCGGACTATTTCGTAGAGGACATGACCTCAGGCTTCCGCGGCGGCAGTGAGTATATGCAACTCATTTCCAAGGACTACAACGAGCAGGCCATCGACAAGGGCACTCTTACGGGCCCGCCTTCCTTGAAAACCACCCCCTATGTGCTGGACACCACCCTGGTGTCTTACGGCCTGTCCACCAACGGCAGCCGTACCCTCAAAAAAGGCATCGAATACACCCTGGCCACAGGACGCATCCCGGTCATCAATACCCGCCTCACGGTGAACGGAGCCTGGTTCCTCACGCGCTATATGAACAGCCAGCCCGAATACCAGCGCCCCTCCGCCGTCATCAATGGCAAACCGTACCCCTATATCGGCATTTACGAAAAAAACGACAGTTACCTGTACGAATCGTTCAACACCAACTTTCTGCTGGACACGCAGGTGCCGCGGCTCGGACTCATTTTCTCCACCTCTTTCCAGTGCACCTGGTTCACCGGACAGCAGACGATGGCCGATGACTCCCGCCCCGTCGCCTACCTGGATAAAAATCTGGAGCGACATCCCTACACCGACGCTTCCGACGCCGACGGCGTCCTGCACATGATGGTGCGGGACTTCTCCAGCACCCTCCTGGAATACCGCCGCATCCCCTTCTATATGAACGTGAACCTCAAGGCCACCAAAAAGCTGTTCCGGGACAGGGCCACGGTGTCCCTTTTCGTAAACCGGCTTTTCACCGTTGCGCCCGACTACGAGGTGAACGGCGTGGTGAAACGCCGCTCCTCCACCCCCTATTTCGGAATGGAACTGATGCTCAATCTATGAGATACAAACTCCTCATACTAAGCTGTTTGGCCCTCCTTGGCGGCTGCACCAAGCCCGCCCTTGCCGACCTGTACTGCCGGCTCACCCTGCAGGCGGCCTTTCCCGACGGCCGGGAGGCCGTGTCCATCACCGTAGACCCCGCTCTTCCCGGCAATACGCTGCGGAACCTCAACACCGGCATCTCTTATCCCCTCCCTACTTTCGTGAACAACCTGGGCAGCCTGCAGGTGCAGAAGGGCGTGTATGTGCTTTCCTTCGACGGAGAAGCCCTTTTTGCCGACGGCAGCCGTGCCGCCGTGCGCTTTTCGGCCTATGGAACGCCCTCCACGGCCGTCACGCTGATGGAAGATGCTCAGGTTCTGGAACTTAAACTCTCCATTCTCAGATGATTGCCGGCCTCCTTATATCGCTTTCCCTGCTGCTGCCCCTCACGGACAGCCTTTCGGCCGTGCAGCGTAGTTATGCCCGCGGAGAAAAGCTGCGCTTGAGCGAGGGAGCAAGCGCCGCGGCCTATCTCTTCGGCCCGGATGCCAGCTACACTGGAGCGGCTGCCTCGTGGAGCTATGCCAAGGATCCCGCTCCCCTCGTGCGCGAGGAGGGGAAGGGACTCAGCGAAGGACAAATCCACATCACCATCCTGGTGCGCCTGGATTCCCTTTCGGCCGTGCGCGGCAGGGTCCGTTATGTCAACGGCATCAAGCGCGACGTTCTGTGGAACAGTTCTTCGGATTGTTCCACGGTTTATCCTTATGTCATGGCCGATACGGTGGGCGGTAACCTCCGGAAGGAAGAATATGCCTTCTCCTGCGGCTATACGGCCCGCCGGGGCCGCTTCCACTGGGGTGTCGAGGGGGCCTACCGGGCCCTTCACGAGTACCGCCAGACGGACCCCCGCCCCCGCAACATCGTGTCGGACCTCAATGTCACCGGATCGGCCGGCTGGCGTGCCGTTCCGGGCTATGTGCTGGACGCCACCCTTGCCTACCGTCGCTACAGCCAGACCCAGAACATGACCTTCCTCAACGCGCGTGGCAAGAACACGGCCATCCTGCACCTTACGGGCCTCGGCAGCCATTTTGCCCGTTTCAGCGGCGCCACGGACGCCAACATGAACACCCGCTATGCCGGAAACGGCGTCACGGTGGCGGCTACCTGGATTCCACTCCGGGAAAACGGCTGGAATGCTGCGGTGTCCTACAGCCTGCTGGACATCATCCACTACCTCCCCAACCAGAACGAAGTGCCTTATACAGAATTATATACAAGAGAGACCGACATCCGCTTTCAGTACCTTTCCCGCGGTGGGGACCTGGCCTGGAGGGCCGGTGCCTTTGCCCGTTATCAGTGGCGCATCGGCCAGGAGAGCATCCTGGACAACGGGGCGGCCGGTTACATCAAGGAACTCGCCCGGGCCGATATGTTTCACAGCGGCAAGCTGGCCGCCGGCCTGGATGGTCTCCTTCAGTGGCGGAAGCGCTGGAGCCTGGAGGCCCGTGCTGTCTATACCCGCAGCGAAGAGAATTACGCCTACCCCTTGCGACTCCTGGCCCATTCCGGGCTCTGGGCTGGCCTGGATGCCGCTTATCGCCGTCAAAGCGGACTCTGGCACTGGAAAGCGGCCTTGGGCGGCGGCCTGTATCGGCCCCTGGCAGGAGCGCTCCGCATTCCGGAAGAATACACCGATGCGCGCATAGCCGCCTACTGGCAGGAGCATTACGTCCGCCTGGGGGCCGGCTCCCAGGACGCCTGCCTTTCCCTTTATGTCGAGCGGCAAATCTCCGCCCGCTTTTCCCTCTACGCCCAGGCCTCCGGCCGGACCGTGTTCCCGGGAGGATTCGCTCCCGCCTTTAATACAAGTCTCAGTATAGGAATAAATTTTTAATACTCAATAAATTATGAAAAAACGCATCATTCTTTCAGCCCTCGCACTCATTGCTGCAGTGGCTTGCCAAAAGACGGTAGTCCCAGAACTCTCCGTTTCCACCACCACCATCAACCTGAGCCCGCAAGGCGGAAATCAGATGGTTACAGTCACTTCCAACCAGGATTGGACCGTCTCCACCAGCGACAACTGGATCAGCGTAGGCTCCGCCAGCGGTTCCGGCACACTTAGCTTCGCCGTGAGCGCAGGTGCGTTTACCGAGGCATCGGCCCGCAGCGGCCAGATTGTGGTGAAATCCGCCACCCTTTCCCAGACCATCGCCGTGGTACAGAGCGCTCCAGCAGCGCCGGCCGAAACTTCCCAGAACAGTTTCAAGGCCCTGGCCCTCGGAGGAACGTTTGAAATGAGCGTTCCACAGGGCTACTCTTACACGGTGAAATGCAGCGGCGACTGGATTACGGCCGAGTCTTCCGGAAACGGCCTCCTGCTTCACGTAGCGCCCCACGCCAAGGCTCACGAAGGCCGCAGCGGCCAGGTGGAAGTGCTCTTTGGCAGCAGCGTCCTGGCTCAGGCTACCATTGAGCAGAGCTACCGCAACGTGGAGCCCGGCGAGCTTTTGATTGAGGAGGTTTATTTCACCGGCAGCCCCATCGAAGGTTCCACCAGTCCTTCGATGGACCAGTACATCAAGCTCACCAACAACTCCGACCGCGTGGTCTATGCCGACGGGGTCCTCTTTGTCACCAACTTCATCACGGGTACCATCACCAGCGTCGGGGCTTATTATGAGTACCCCGATCTGGAAGACGGGCTGGCCGTCAATAATATGTACGCCATTCCCGGAAAGGGAGACGAGCACCCGCTGGCCCCCGGAGAATCCCTCATCCTGGCTCTTGCCGCCATCGACTACACCGCCTCCTACCAGGACGGTGACAATGTCATCGAAGGCAATTCCAACGCCATAGACCTCTCCAGGGCCGATTTCGAATTCTACGACGAGAACGACATCTATCCCGACACCGACAACCCCGACGTGGAGAACCTCGACATCTGGTTCAAGACCTCACGTACCATCACTTCGCTGCACAACCGCGGCTTCGAGAGTTATGCCATCGTGATTCCTCCGTACGACGAGACGGCGGAAACCATTATGACAAACCATCACTGGGAAGGCTCCTATTTCTTCCACTTCAACGAGTGGAACTTCGACTATGACCTGGCCGATGAAGATGTGTGGGTGATTCCCGGCGAATGGGTCCTGGATGCCGTGAACTGCTGCACGGAAGACTCCTTCTACCAGAACCCCTGGCCGGCCGCCTTCGATGCCGGCTGGACGCACGCGGGAGACTATGACCGAGATCCCGCCCGCTTCGGCAAGAGCGTACGGCGCAGCGTCAAGGACGGAAAGCTCATGGACACCAACAACTCCACCAACGACTTCGTTCCCAACAGTGCACCTTCCCTTAAGAAATAATTGTTATCTTTGCAGAAGTTAAGCGCTTCTACAAAGTATGGCAGAATCATTCTCCGATATCGGCAAAGTGGAGGCGATAGAACAGCTCTATCGCCTCTCGGCCTATTCTCCCGTCAGTGGTCTCAGCTACACTTCCGCCAAGGGAGGGGAGGTGAGCACCGCGGCCCGCCTGTACCTGGAGGGGATAGACTTCAATCTGGTTTATTTTCCCCTTAAACACTTGGGCTACAAGTGTGTAGTGGGTGTGGTGGGAGAGTTGTACGCCGCCCTGGCCCATCCCAAGCTGCTCAATGTAGTGCTGGGCATATCGGCCAAACTGGACTTCCCGCAGGTGCGGGACCTGTGGATGGGTATTACGGTGGCGGCCAAGGAGCACGGCTTTGCGGCGGTGAACCTGGACCTCCAGCCTTCGAACAACGGTCTGTTCGTGTCCCTGGCGGCCACGGGGGAGTGTTCGCTCCTGACCCGAAAGCGCAGGATGGCAGCCTCGTCCAAAGACCTCATCTGCGTCTCCGGCGCCCTGGGTGCGGCCTATCTGGGCCTCCGGCTGCTGGAGCGGGGCGCCCGTTCCTTCGAAAGAGACGGCGTGCAGCCCGATATGAGCCCGTACAAGATGCTGGTGGGGGACTATCTCAGACCCGAATTGGACGCCTCCGTGGTCTCCAGGCTGGAAGATGCCGAGATTTACCCTTCCTACGCTTATTTTGTCACGCGCGGCCTTTCCGACGCCCTCAAGCGCCTTTCCCGCGACAGCGGCCTGGGCGCCAAGGTCTATGCCGAAAAGATTCCTTTCGAAGGCAACAGCTTCCAGCTGGGCCGGGAACTGGATCTGGATCCCGTATCGGCCGCAATGAACGGGGGAGACGACAACCGCCTCCTTTTTGTGGTCCCCATCCTCCATCTGGAAAAGTTCCGCCGCGATTTCCAGACCTTCGACATCATCGGCCACCTGGCCCGCCCGGAGGTTGGCACGGTTTTGGTTACTCCGGAGGGGGTCGAATTCCCGGTCAAGGCCCAGGGCTGGCCGGAGCCAGAAGAAAACTAACAAACAACGCAATATGAAAAAACTCGTTTCCATCGTGGCCCTCGCCGTGGCCCTTTCCGTTTCGGCTTCTGCCCAGAGCGGTATCGATTTCAGCAAAATCGGCAACGTGCTCACCAATATGGCCGGCGCCATCTATTCCGGTCCAGTAACCCTGGACGGCAGTTATACCTATAACGGCGTCGCCGTATCGGCCACCTCCAACGAAGGCGGCATCCTCACCAACCTGGCCGGCACCGCCGTTACCTCCGGTATCGAAAGCAAGGCCGATGAGTACCTGGCCAAGGTCGGCGTCAAGCCTGGCGCCCTCACCTGGACCTTCAACAAGGCCGACAACAGCTTTTCCCTCCAGCTGGGTTCCCTCAGCATCCCCGGCACCTACAGGGTGGGAGATGGAGAGCGAACCGTCACCCTCACCTTCGGCAAGTCCTTCAACTTCCTGAATATGACCGGCACCCTTGAATCCACCTCCGGCGGCGCACGGATGCTCTTCACCGCCGACAAGGCGATGGCCTTCATCAAGAAGCTCGCCTCGGTGGCCGGCAAAGCCTCTTCGCAGGTTTCCTCCATCTCCAGGCTCGCCGACGGCTACGACCACTACCGCATCGGCTTCAAACTCGCGAAATAGACTCCATAAACTCCTGACTATTAAGAGTTTATGGAAAATCCTCTGCGCAAAAAGTGCAGAGGATTTTCAGTAATGCGCTGAGAATCAGCGCATTACTAGCTCGCATCTATCTCCGGCTGACCTCGTACTTGTCGATGCCTATCCGATGCAGGTCGTGGATGAATTCGGAGGTGACGGCCACCTGGAACTTTCTGGAATAGAATTGGATGCGATACTGGGTGACAGGGTCGTACAAGTACAGGTTGAGGGGTATATTGCCTTTGTGGGTCTTGATTACCTTCAGGAGGTCCTGGCGGAACTGCTGGGTGAGCATCGGGGTGGTGAGATCCAGGCAGAAGCCGGTGAGAATATCGTCACTGATGTTCCCCAGAAGGGTGACTTTCTTCAGTTTGAAGGCCCAAGGGGCGGTTTTTCCCTGCGCCCTTTCCTCGGGCTTGACAAAATATTTCTCTTCCGCCGTACCTTCCAGGAAGAGGGCCGAGTGCATCTGCATATATTGCATAAAGTTCTCGTGGTCCTTTCCAAACAGGGTGAGTTCGTAAGAACCGCTGTAGTCTTCCATCGTGGTGCGGGAAAAAGGCTTGCCGGCTTTGGTGGTAAGCTGCTTGAAATCCGTCACGATACCGGCCGCATAGATCCTGGAAACCTTCTTGCTGCTCTCGCACTCGGAAACGAAGTTGGACAGGTCGGCCAGTTTACAGTTGGTGAAGTTCTTTATCTCAAATGCGTAGCGGTCCAGCGGATGGGAACTCAGGTACATTCCCACCAGTTCTTTTTCGCGCTGCAGGAGTTCCATAATGTCCGTATAGCCTTCGTCTTCCGGCAGGGGAGGACGCTCCGGCTTGAGCTCCTCTACGTCTCCGAAAAGAGATACGCCGCCGGAGAGGGCGTCATTGGCGTACAGTTCCCCGTAGCGGCAGATCTGGTCGATGAACGCCTCTCCGCCCCGGCCCGGCTGGAAATACATGCTGCGCTTGTGGCCGAAACTGTCAAGGGCGCCGGCGTTCACCAGGCTCTCGAAGCTCTTACGGTTCATAGAAGTGCGTTCCACGATATCGTAAACGCTTGTAAATAAGCCGTTTTCTTCCCTTTCCCGGAGAATGGCCTCCACCACGTTGGCACCAAAACCCTTGATGGAACCCAGGGCAAAACGTACGTCTCCGTCTTTATTCACGGTGAAGTGGTCGGAGCTTTCATTGATGTCGGGACTCAGTACCTTGATATCGTGACCCTTGCAGTCGTCCATTATTTTGGTGATTTCGTCAAGGCTTTTGGCGCTGTTGAGGCAGGAGGCAAAAAACTCCGAAGGATAGTGGCACTTGAGCCAGGCCGTCTGGTAGCTCACCCAGGCATAACAGGTGGAGTGGGACTTGTTGAAGGCGTACTGGGCAAACTTCTCCCAGTCTTTCCAAATCTTGTCCAGCACCTTTTCCGGGTGGCCGTTGGCCTGTCCGCCTTCCATAAACTTGCCCTTGAGCGACAGCAGGACGTCCAGCTGCTTCTTGCCCATTGCTTTCCGCAGCTTATCGGCCTCTCCCTTGGTGAAGCCCGCCAGCATCTGCGACAGCAGCATCACCTGCTCCTGATAAACGGTTATGCCGTAGGTATCCTGCAGGTATTCCTTCATCTCCGGGAGGTCGTATTCGATGGCTTGTTCCCCCTGTTTGCGGGCTACGAAATTGGGGATGTAGTCCATCGGCCCGGGCCGATACAGGGCGTTCATCGCGATGAGGTCCTCAAAACGGGAAGGGCGCAGTTTCTGCAGCCAGTTTTTCATCCCGTCCGATTCAAACTGGAATACGGAGGTGGTGTCCCCGCGGCCGTAGAGTTCGTAAGTGGGAGCGTCGTCGATGGGTATGGCTTCGATGTCGATTTCTTCCCCGTGGTGCTCTTTGATAAGGTCCAGGCAGTTGTGAATGATGGAAAGGGTGATAAGGCCCAGGAAGTCCATCTTGAGCATCCCCACCTCTTCGATATAGTGGCCGTCGTACTGGGACGTGTGTACTTCTTCTCCCGTTTCCTTGTCCTTGGAAAGGCAAATGGGAAGATAGTCCGTGAGGTCTCCCCGGCCGATGATGGTGGCGCACGCGTGCATCCCCACCTGCCGCACGCTGCCTTCCAGCGCCGCCGCATATTTCAGGACCTCCTTGTTGATTTCCGGGCCGTTTTCGAGCTCTTCGATAAACTGCGGAACAAGCCGGAAACAGTTTTTCAGGGTAATCTTGACATCCACATCTTCCAGTCCCAGTTGAAAAGTTTTTCTAACCTTCACCTTCTCCCCGTCCTTGTCCTCCTCCACCTCTTTTTCTACCATCTTGAATCCCGGTTTGAGCTCATCCAGGGCGGGGTTGAAAGGGTATTCTTTCTCTTTTTTCTCCGAGAGGCGGTCGGGCACCATCTTGGTGAGGCGGTTGCTCTCGTCAAGGGAAACGCGGCTGATGCGCGCCACGTCCTTGATGGCGCTTTTGGCCGCCATCGTGCCGAAGGTAATCACGCGGGAAACGTGATCGGCCCCGTATTTTTTCTCTACGTATTCGTGCGCCTTGGTGAGGTCTTCGAAGTCCACGTCGATATCGGGCATCGAGATACGGTCCGGGTTCAGGAAACGCTCGAACAGAAGCTGGTACTTGATAGGGTCCAGGTTGGTAATCTTAAGGCAGTAGGCCACCACCGAGCCGGCGGCGCTGCCTCGGCCCGGACCCACCATCGACCCCATTGCCCGCGATGCGGCAATATAGTCCTGGACAATGAGGAAGTAGTCCGGGAAGCCCATCCGGCAGATGGTCTTGAGTTCAAAGTCGATCCGCTCCAGCTGCTCCTCGGTGAGGGTGGCGCCGTAACGCTCGTGCGCGCCCTGGTAGGTAAGGTGGCACAGATAGGCCACCGAGTGGCAGAAAGCGTCCCCGCGGTAGGTGCCGTGCTTGTCACAACGTCCCGCGTCTATAATTTCCTTGTACTTCTCCAGATGGGTGCCGATATCGGCCATAAAAGCCGGGTCTATCTCGAAAACGGGCAGTACGGGATCCCGGTCGATGGAATAGGCTTCTACCTTGCCGGCGACTTCCAGCGTGTTTTCAAGGGCCTCAGGATGGTCCGGGAACAGCTCCAGCATCTCTTCCTCGCTCTTGAGAAACTCCTGCTGGGTGTAGCGCAGGCGGGTAGGATCGTCCACAAAGGCGTTGGTGGTCAGGCAAATCAGGCGGTCGTGCACGGGGCCGTCCTCCCTGCGCACAAAGTGGACGTCGTTGGTGGCGATCACCTTGATGCCGTACCGATCGGCCAGACGGAAAATCTCCTCGTCGTACAGGCACTGTTTCCTGTACAACTCGTTGTCCAGGCCGGGCACCTCCGTGCGGTGTTTCATTACCTCCAGGTAATAGTCCTCCCCAAACACGCGCTTGTGCCACAGGATGGCCTTTTCCAGGGCCTCCTCGTCCTGCGCAAGGATCGCGCGCGGAATCTCGCCCGCCATACAGGCCGATGAACAGATAAGCCCCTCGTGGTACTTTTCGATAATCTCGTGCGTCACACGGGGCTTGTCGTAGTACTTCCCTTCCAGATGGCCGATGGAGACAATCTTCGAGAGGTTCTGATACCCCTGGAGGTTTTTGGCCAGCAGGATGAGGTGATAGTATCCGCGGTGCTCGTTGTCCTTGAGCCGATGGTCGTAGTGCCGGGTGACATAGACCTCACAGCCGATGATGGGTTTCACGGCGGGATACTTCTGCGCATACTTGAAGAACTCCTTTACCCCGTACATATTACCGTGGTCCGTGATGGAAAGGGCTGGCATACCCAGCTCCTGGGCCCGCGCAAAAAGGTTTTTTATGGAAGACTGCCCATCCAGGATCGAGTACTGGGTATGGACGTGAAGATGAACGAAACTCATAGAAACAAAGATAGCAAAAAAGCTTGAATATACCAGCACAAAAAACCGCGGCCCGGGCGAGGGTCGCGGCTTTTCGTTATCAGGAAAAAGCAGCTTTACTTCTGCTGTTTCATAGTGGCATCGTACATAATGGGCGTACCGATCATAATGGACGCGTAGGTACCGATAATCACACCCAGGCACAGGGCCACGGCCAGACCGCGGATGCTTTCTCCGCCGAAAATGGCGATGGTGAGCATCGGGAGCAACGTGGACACCGAAGTGTTGAGGGTACGGGTGAGGGTGGCGTTCAGAGCGGTATTCACCGTGACGCGGAAGTCTTCCTTCGGGTGCAGGCCCCTCTGCTCACGGATACGGTCGAAGATAACCACGTTATCGTTGATGGCGTAGCCGATGATGGTGAGGATGGCCGCGATGAAGGTTTGGTCCACGTCCAGGTTGAACGGCAGGATGCCGTTGAACAGGGAGAAGAAGCCAATCACGATGAGGGCCGTGTGGGCCAGGGAGACCACGCCGCCAAGACCCCAGGTCCAACCCTTGAAGCGGAAGGCGATGTAGGCGAAGATGGCCAGCAGGGCCAGGAACACGGCGATAAAGGCGCTGCGGGTGATGTCACGGGCGATGGTCGGACCCACCTTGTCGGAAGAAATGATACCGTTGGGGTTCTCCAGGGTGGAGGTGAAATCGGCCAGCTGGATATTGCTGTCGGCATAGAAACCCTTCAGGGCATCGAACAGGAGGCCTTCGATTTCGCTGTCAACGGCGGTGCTTTCCTGGTCGTTCTTGTACTGGGTGGTAATCTTCATCTGGGCGTCTCCACCGAACTGCTTCACCTCGACCGAGTACTGGTCGATGCCGGCGGCGGCGGCAGCCTCCTCGAACTTGGCTTCCACGCTGGTGCGGACCTCTTCTGCAGTGACGCTCTTGTCGAAGCGCACCACATAGGTACGGCCGCCGGTGAAGTCAACACCATAGCTGAAGCCCTTGAAGGCGATGGAAGCGATGGAGATGAGGATGAGGGCACCGGAGATGATATAGGACCACTTCTTCAGGCCGATGAAATCGATCTTCGTATTCTTGAGGATATTGGCCGTGAGCTTGTTGGACATGGACACGGTCTTGCCCTTCGCGATGCGGTCGTCGAAGATGATGCGGGTGATGAAGATGGAGGTAAGCACCGAAGTGATGATACCGATGATGAGGGTGGTGGCAAAGCCCTGCACAGGACCGGAACCGAAGATGTAGAGGATGATACCGGTGATGAGGGTGGTGAGCTGACCGTCGATGATGGCGCTGTAGGCGTTCTTGTAACCGTCGTGTACGGCCAGTGAGAAGCCCTTGCCGGCAGCCAGTTCTTCCTTGATGCGCTCGTAGATAATCACGTTGGCATCCACGGCCATACCCAGGGTCAGGACCAGACCGGCGATACCGGGCAGGGTGAGGACGGCGCCGAAGGAAACCAGCACGCCGAACAGCAGCAGCACGTTGCACAGGAGGGCTACGTCTGCGATGAGGCCGGCACCCTGGTAGAAGAACACCATATAGATGAGCACCAGGCAGAAGGCGATGAGGAAGGAGATGAGACCGGCCTTGATGGAGGCGCTACCCAGGGAAGGACCCACAACCTGCTCCTGGATGATGGTGGCAGGGGCAGGGAGCTTACCGGATTTGAGCACGTTGGCCAAGTCCTCGGCTTCCTGAACGTCGAAGTTGCCGGTGATCTCGGAGGAGCCGCCGGTAATCTCGGTGTTGACGGTAGGATAGGAGTACACCAGGCCGTCCAGGACGATGGCAACCTGCTTGCCGATGTTGTCCTTGGTGAGGCGGGCCCACACGGAGGCGCCCTCGGCATTCATGGTCATGGAAACGGAGGGGGCGCCGTTTCCGCCCTGCTGTGCACCGTTGAAGTTCACGCGGGCGTCGGTCACGACACCGCCGTCGAGCGGAGCCTTGCCGTCACGGGAGTTGACCTTGATGGCCACCAGTTCGTACAGGTTGGTTCCGCTTACGAGGTCGCTGGGTTTGACGGACCACAGGCCGCGGAAACCGGCCGGCAGCACGTCGGAAGCCATCGCCAGGTACTGGTTCACCTTCACGGTGTCCACGCCCTGGGCAAAGCCGATGCAGGCGTTGTTCCAACCGGAGGGGGAGAGCACCTGGAAGAGCGGGTTGGCCACGTTGGTGGAGTCTCCGAGGTTGCGCAGAATCTCGCTTACGCGGGCATCTACGGCATACAGGTCCACCTCATTGCCCTGATAGGTAGGCCAGAACTCGAGGGAAGCGGTACCCTGCAGGAGTTTACGCACACGCTCGGGATCCTTCACACCCGGAAGTTCGATGAGGATCTTGCCGGAGTTGCCCACCTGCTGGATGTTGGGCTGGGTGACACCGAAGCGGTCGATACGGTTGCGGAGCACGTTAAAGGAGTTGTCAACGGCGCTCTTGGCCTCTCCGCGGATAACATCGACAACCTGGGCGTTGGTGGCGTCGTTGGACACCTTGTCACGCAGTTCGTAGGTGGCGAAAATCTCTGCCATACGGCGCTGGGGAGCCACCTGGTTCCAGGCATCGGCAAACAGGCCGATGAAATCCTGGCTGGAATTTACGTTGTTGGCCTTGGCCTGGGCGAGGGCTGCCACGAAATCCGGGTCCGTGCTGTTGCCGGACAGGGCTTTCACCAGGTCCTCGAGCTGAACCTGCAGCATAACGTTCATACCGCCCTTGAGGTCCAGACCCAGGTTGATTTCCTTTTCTTTCACGCTCTTGAAGTTGTACCCGAGGAACACCTTCTCCGCGCTGATGGAGTCAATATAGGCTCTGTTTCTAATGTTGGCCACGGAGTCCATCACGTATTCGCGGACTTCGGCGGGCACAGTGTTTGATTCTACGAACTGCAGGGCCTGCTGCTCAGCGTATTTGGCGGCCTTTTTCTCCTGCAGGCGGGTAACCACCGTGAAAGAAAGCTGCCAAATGCTGGCGATGGCAAGCAGAATCGCTACGAATCGAATCCAACCTTTGCTTTGCATTTTGATTATGTTTTATAAATATATTTTGTCGGTGTTCAAGGCGGTGTCAATAGACACTACCGCAAAATAGGGTGCAAATTTACTAATTTTTTCTGATTTAAGAAATTTTTGCCCTATTTCCCGGCTATGTCCCAACAATTTCTTATTTTTGTAAACTGCAATCACTATGAATCGCGTCGCAAGGGGCATATTTTTCCTTTTCGTGTCGATGGGACCCTCCCTGAAGGCCCAGCAAGTCATCGACACCCCCGCGCAGATTCTCGCCCGGGCCGACAGCCTCCACCGGAGCTGCCGCTTCGAAGAGGCCATCGGCCTGTATCTGTCCATCGGCGAGGAAGGGAAGGCCGCCGTCTCGCAGAACGCCCTCAATATGACCGAATTCTGCGCCGACCCCCACGTCGTGGCCCGACAGCGCTTTTCCCGCAAGGACTTCTTCCTTTATTATCCGCTGCCCGCGCAGGCGTGGCGCATGTCGCCCCATCCGCTGGATTCGCTGCCAGGCCATCCGCTGTACTTCCCCAAGGGGACCGATGTCCTCTACTTCTCGGCCCCGGACCGCTCCGGCTCCCGCAGCCTCTTCGTAACCGAAAACCTGGACAGCCTCTGGCGCGCACCCCGGCACCTGGGGGAGGGGCTCCTGTCGGCCGGAAGCGAGATTTTCCCGATGCTGTCCCCGGACGGAAAAACGCTCTATTTCGCTTCTGACGGTCTTTCCGGGATGGGCGGCTATGACCTTTATTCCTCCACCTGGGACGAGGAAGCCGCCGCCTGGTCGGATCCCGTGAATATGGGCTTCCCCTTCAGCTCCCCGGCCGACGACTTTCTCCTGGTGGACACCCCGGACGGAAAATACACCCTCTTCGCCTCCAATCGGGACTGCTCCGCGGACAGCGTCTACATTTACGTGCTGGACTTCGGCTCTTCCCGGCAGAGAAAGCCTGTGCGCCGTTATGAAGACCTTGTCCGCATCAGTTCGCTCACGCCATCAGCCGACCCTGCCCGCATCGACAACGGCTCCGCCGTGCAGTCCGGAACGGTAGGAAACGCCAACACACGCCTGTACATCCGCAAAATGGAAGAGGCCCGGGTACTGCTGGATTCCATCTCCGTATGCCGGAATCCGGCCCGGCTGGACTCCCTCCGCGCCCTGTTGGAAGAGGTGAACCTGGAGCTTCGGCTGGTAGAGCAGACCTTCCTGCAGAGCGGCGTGGTCACCACCGCCGAAGACCGGGAGGTGGTGGGGGCCGACCTCAGCTACACCTTCGCCAAAAAAGCCCCAGGAGCGCGCGTGAGGATGAAAATCGGCAAGCATTCTTCCGTGGCCGGCTTCCGCGTGGCGCCCGTGGGCCGATTCGCCCCGGACAACACCCTGCCTCCCGGCATCGTGTACCAGATCGAGATCTTCTCCTCTCCCCGGCACGCCACCCTGGAAGAGATCCACGGCCTCACGCCGGTGTACGAGCGGCTCACCCCGCAGCTTCGCTACACCTATTCCGTGGGCAGCTATCCCAGCTACGTCAGCGCCCTGCTGGATCTGAACCTCGTGCGCAGCCTGGGCTTCCCCGGGGCCCGCATTACAGCCTGGCGCGACGGCCGCTCCATCCCCATCAACCTCGCCCGACAGGAGGAATAGCGGTTTTCCGTCTGCCGCCCCCGGGCCTGCCGCCGCCGTGTGCAAAATCGGCCCCCGGTCAGTCGGCCGAGAGTTTTACGGCTCCCCAAGCCAGGAGACACTGGGCCGTCAGGTACGTGAGCATAACCAGGAATTCCAGGAGGACACCGGCCCCGTGGAACATCTGTACGGCGATCAGGCTGTCGGAGAGGGTGAACAGCAGGGCGCCCAGAAATACCGGCCACCAGATACCGGGGCTGCCGACGCTGCGGAGGATACCGGCCATACCGCTGGAGATGAGGAACATGAGCGCCATTCCATAGACGGCGAACGGAACGAGGAAGGCTCCTTTGACGCCGATGGCAACCAGAAGAGCAGCCACGGCTACGGCTTTAATACCCAGGATAAACAACCATTGGACAACACGGAGTCCCTTCCAGGAAATGCTGCCGAAGAGGAGGAAATAGAAGATATGTCCGGCAAGGAAACAGCCCAGGCCGCATGCCAGAGGCAATGTGCCGTTGCCGATGAGAAAGATGTCCCCGGCGCAACCCAACAGCTGGGCGATGACCAGCAGGCGGATGGCTCTGGAGCCCATGCCGCCAGCAGCGGCAACGCTGGTGAGGGCAATCAGCGGCAGCAGGGCCGGTTTCACCATGGCGGCTACCGGAGCGTTGCCCATGGCGCGTGCAATCAGATTTACAAGGGCGGCGGCTGCAAAAAAGCAGGCCGGAACCATCCAGGGACGGGAAGGGCTTTTCATAGAACGGGGATTTTCTCTCACAAAGATAAGAATCTGCACACAGAAAGTGAAAAAATTTTTGCAGACCCCACAATTTTATCTAACTTTGCAGTCCCGCCTCGTGGCGGCGTTTCAGGAACATCATTCCCGGAGGGGTGGGTGAGTGGCTGAAACCAGCAGTTTGCTAAACTGCCGTACGGGTTATTCTGTACCACGAGTTCGAATCTCGTCCCCTCCGCAAACAGCCTCGTAATCAACTGATTGCAAGGCTGTTTTCTTTTTAATATACATCCTTACATACAAAAACTGTTTTAGAGGGTCCAGGTGAAATTGCGGCTCAGGAGGAAAAGCTGGTCGTCTTCCGGCCAAAGGCGCGCAGCTTGAAGCACAAGGTGGCTAAAGCCTGGAAATCAAATCGTCCGGGTCTTGATCCTTCATTTCAAGAATGGCGAACCACTTCTTGCCCAAATCCTTGATGGACGCCCCGACATGATATACCCGATCGTCGATGATGGGGTTATATATAGCCACTTCTCCCACCTCAACAGAGGGCTGTACTTGCAACTGTCGCATTTTTTGCGCCAGTTGTTCGATATTCTTCTTTCTTGCCATACTGTTCTTCAATCAACGCCGGGCTATTCCGGCTTTCAAAAATAATCAAAGGAGTCCATTCTGCCTACACCTCATCAAACTTTTTCATGGATTCTTTTTTGACCTTGTCGGCAAGGGCCATATAGGGTTTCATGGCCTGATAGTCGGAGTGGCCGCAACGACCCTATCCTTACCCAGAGATATAGGGCAACGGTCTTCATCTGATTGTTGATTCCCTGCTCGGGACTTATGGAAATCAGGAATCGAATCCTCAAAAATCTGCAACGCCGTTGATGTTTTTCCTGAAAAAACGTCATCGTATACAAAAGAAAGCCCTATCACTCAACGCGATAGGACCAAACTGTAAGAATTGGCCCGAAGGCCGATAGGGAACTTACGACCCACTTGGTCTCCGCCAGCATAATCCGGGACTTGACGCCGGTACTGGAGCCAACCAGAGGCTGGCCGCCGAGGGTGGACTACCTATGCTTTGTTTTGTGGCGGAAGAGGTGCATGCCCAACAGCGCGTCACTTCCCTCTCCTGGCTTTCCATTTGTCGAGGCCGGAGATGGGGAAGGTCAGGACGTTAATGCCGATAATGTCCCGCATAGCCGAAAATCACAACTTCTTTTCGACCACGTTCATGGCTACGGTATCTTTGGCCTTCATGGCGGCCTTGATGTTTTCTTGGATTTGCTGTTCGAGTGTCATATGTTTTGTTCTATGAATTCAATACTTCGGTAAATTTTATGTTTAGGAGCCGCAAGGCGGCGGACTAAACGAAAACATACAGTTTAACAACAAAAGTTCGTTGAAAACACTGTCAATAACGACCGCTCAGAGAGCTGCGAAGAGTGGGTGCAAATGCTCCGAAAAAGATGCGTAAAGTGCTGAAAATAAAGCAGAAAAGTATTGTGTAAGTCGTTGATTGTTAGCAACCTATGGTGTTACAAGCTTTAAGTTATGACTAACTCAAACGTACTTACGCAATACCAATCCGAGGTCATTGAAGCCCTCAAATCAGCAGCAAAAAACAAAGGATTATTGGAGCTCTGGTTGTGCTTCACAATATCGGAGCCATATAAACCGGCACCATCAGGAGTTGCCCGTCCTTCCTTAAGTCTTTGGTATACATCAGATAACGGTCTTTAATCCTATTTGAATGCTTTTCACAGAACAAATCCAAAGACTTATGTGTCTTATAGCCGGAAGACTTTACTTCGATGGGGCATATCTTCTGCGCCCTTGAGAGTAGAAAGTCAATCTCATAGAAATGCCGATTCTCGTCAGGGAACGTATGATAGAAGAGTTTATTGCCAGATGCTGTCAGCATCTGAGCGATAATGTTCTCATAAACATAACCCATATTGGCCGAGAGCTTATCGGTAAGGAGCTTTTGGTATATAATATTATCCGTCACTTCCTTATCGGCAAAGGCCAATGTAACGAAGAGACCAGTATCTCCCACATACATCTTGAAGGAATCCAGATTGTCCGTCATTGAGAAGCCCACATTGGGGTCATCGACATGATGGGCAATATTCACCGTTTTGCTTTCTTCCATTTCGTGCAACAAGGCTATAAGGGAATCTTTCTCCACCTCTCCGACAATCGGAGTGGTCTGATAACGATGCACATTCCCCGAAAGCTGTGCCGGGATGGCGTTGAACAAACTCGCGGCTTTTCCCGTGGGGTCTATCTTGTAAAAATCGTCGTTATAGAGTTCCAGTATTTCTCTTTTCGTGGCATCTACTAGAGATAGGTTCTGCGTGTTAAGATATGTGTTCACGGCTTGAGGCATTCCCCCGACCAGCATATATAGACGAAGGTCGCGCATTATCTTTCGGTGAGCAGCATCGCCTAACGGCTGCCTGGCGGAGAAAGCTTGTTGCAGAAGCGGAACTGTAGTCTGATCTCCCAACGCCCAACGAAATTCTTCGTAATCCATCGGATACATCGTTAGGCGGGTCTCTTCGCTTGGAATTCGGATCCCCTTGGTATTGCGCTTGATACTTATCAGTGACCCTGTCTCGATATAATCGTAACGGTGATCGCCGACGAGTTCCTTGATGGCTTGGTGCGCTTTAGGGCATTCCTGGATTTCATCCAGGATAATGACTGATTTACGTGGAATCAGCGTGACGTTAAAGTAAAACTGCAACGCCATGAAAATTCGGTCTAGGTTAGAGACATCATCGAAAAGCGCAGGAATCTCCGGCCCGACCTTGGTAAAATCTACCAAGATGTATGACTCATACTCATTCTTTGCGAATTCTTCTGCAATGGTGGATTTGCCAACGCGACGGGCGCCCTTAATCATCAAAGCCGTACTTCCGTCTTTATCCCGTTTCCATGCAAGCATCTTTTCGTAGAATTTCCTTTTGAATACCCGTCCTTCCATATAAAAAGTTGTTTAGTTAAGCACAAATTTAGTACAATAAACAATCTGCGCAAAATTTATTTGTAAGAATTACCGACTCTGCGCAAAATGTTTTCCGGCAAAATACCGACTCTGCGCAGAATCTCACGCTCCGAACGCTTAAAGCCTTCAGGAAATTCCGGAAGGGTATTGTCAAGACGGGCAAGCGCCTCAAGGCCACCCGCTTCATACTTTCGCGCCCAAGTACGAAATGAGTTCATTGAAATGTTGTTGGCTTTGCAAAACTCGTAAAGCTTCACTTTGTCGTTACCCTTGAACTGCCGGATAAGGACTTCTTTTTCTAAAGGGTTCAAATGCTTTCCCATAATGGTTCCTCCTGCTCGCTGTAGAAAAGAGAAGATGCATGCAAAAATACAAAAACTTTTTTCTACCTTTGCGTGTTCACTTTTTGAGTAACTTCAGTATCTGTACTGTTCCATGTCCAAATCACATAAAATAACGGCGATTTGCAATTTTTTGAATCGCGTTTTCAACCCTGCGTCAATTTCGACAAAGTCCGTGTTGCTTTATTTCTGCAATCGTTCTAATTTCGCCAACTTTTTTACGCCAAGCCTCAGAATATATTTTATACGCAACTAATATTTATCATGAAAGAAAACAAAGAATTGTATGTAATTCCGGCGATCAATATCGTGGAATTCAAGCAGGAGGGCGTCATCTGCACCAGCGGAGACGTTACTGCAACAATGGATGGAATTTTTAGTGAGGAGACTATCTAATGAGAACAAATACTTTCATTAAAGCGCTGGCATTTGCCATGCTGCTCGCCACTGCCTGCAACAAAAACGAGATTGCTAATGATGAGAACGCCGAAAAGAAAGGTTTTGCCCTTCCCGTCACTGTAAACGTAACCTGTGAGGGTGACGATGCCACCAAGGCCACGTATAACGAATCTACC
>ONOH01000006.1 GCA_900319405.1 uncultured Bacteroidales bacterium
TGTATCTTGTTTTTTCTGATTCAACTAAAAATGGTAGGCGATGCCCAGCGACAGGATAAAACGCATATCGAAGGGGAAACCGGCGTAGCCGCGGTACGAACCATGTTCGTCAAAAGGAGGCATCAGACAGTCGTACAAATCCGTATAAAACTCTCCGCAAGCATCTATCAGAATACCCACCTCCGGGGTGACGTGCCATTCACCAAGATATCCCACACGGAAACCGAAAGCATTATTGGGCTCCTTTGTTCTGGGTAGCGGCTGATCGGGCGTCGCCCACGGATGGGGCCAATCGGTAACACCCTCCTTTACTTCTTCTATCAAATCGTACGTGTGGCCTAAACCCAAGCCTCCGTAAATCCTCGAAGAAAAAGCATCCTCGGGCGTGCCGAAATGGATCATGGCATCGGCAAATGCGTTGATGCTCCGGAACTGGTAAGGGTAGAAGCCGCCACCCGCTTCCTGGGAATTACAGGCGCCGGCATTTTTCCCGGAAGCCACACTCAGGCGCACACCGAAGAGGTTGTTAAAATCGTACATCCCGTCCACCGAAAAACCGGCAGTGACAAGGTCTGAAAAACGGCGATGACGGAAATAGGACATCACATTCTCGTGCACGTTGCCGATGACCCCGCCACGAACGGAAATCCCCCACGGCGCAGACACTTTCCTGGTCTGCGCACCCACACTGACAGCCGAAACCAGCAGGCAGGCGACAAATGTAAGAACGATAAACTGTTTTTTCATATTCACTCTATAACTTAACGGAAGGGTAACGGCTACGCCGTCAGTCTTGCACGTGCAAAACCGCTTTTTGCGATATGGATCCCAGTCCGATAATAACCTGCAAATTTAATCATTTTTTTGGTTCTATCGTATAATTCTCAACCAGGCTTTCGGGACCATGGCCCGCGCGAAAACGCTACCTGCCAGTCCCACAACCACATATATCTTTCCGGCATCCTCCACAATATTCCCATCCACACCCCGCAGCGGACCTTCGGTCACCTGCACGGGGTCTCCCGAAGAAAAAGCCTCCGTAAGGATTCCGCCTTCTTCCACCGACGCAATCTCAAAAACACGACGGAAATCGTCCATCTGTTTGTCGGGAACCACCAGCATGCTGCGGGTGGCACAATCCTGCATCCATTCCATGGGGAGATGCCGCTCGGTAATGAGGGCGCAGGCCGAGGCTTTGTCCGTGCGAACGAAAACCAGATTGGGTGCCGCCGCCTTTTCCGTCATTCCCTTCCCGCGCGAGCGGCGGGACTTCACCGTAGGAACAAAGTTCTCAACGTCCAATTGCGAGAGCACATCTCGCATCTGGATTTCTTTTCGGAAGTAGCGGGTGCGCGCAACGTACCAATGCTTCTGAACGGAAGAAGAACTGGCTGCCGTCATCACTCCCCCTCCTAGAATTTCTTTCCGGAAACGATGTTCAGGAAGGTGAGCATCAGAATCTTGGCATCGAAGGCGATGGAACGGGAACGCAGGTAGTAGATGTCCTGGTCCAGACGGGTGAGCATCTTCTCCATCGTGTCCGTATAGCCATTGTACACCGTAGCAAAACTGGTGACACCGGGACGAATCTGATAAAGGTACTGGAAGCGGCTGTCGCGCTCCATAATCTGCTTTACGAAGAACTCGCGCTCGGGACGCCAGCCCACGAAACTCATATCACCCACCAGAACATTCCACATCTGCGGGAGTTCGTCCAGATGATGGGCGCGGATAAAGCGGCCCACGCGGGTGAGACGGGGATCGGCCTCACCGCAGCACAGGGCAGGCGTGCCCATCGATTCGGCGTCGGTGCGCATGGAACGGAACTTCACAAGCCTGAACTTACGTCCGCCCATGCCGATGCGCTCCTGGCGATAGAAAGCAGGACCGCCGTCCTCCATCTTCACAGCAATGCCGCAAATGAGGATGAGGGGGGAGAAAATCACCAGCAGGAGGAATGAAACAACGATGTCGAAGCTGCGCTTGGCAGCGGCATCCAGCTTGGCGATATTTTCTTCGGTAAGGAGTTTCTGGTCGTTGGAAAGCTCGGTTTCGATGGAATTCTGGGCGTTGGCACGGGGGAAAAAGATGCAGTCGATGCCACCGATCTTCCACTTAAGGTGATCCACCGCAGCGGGATTGTTCACGTAATAGACGGTATAGTTGCCGATGATGCGGCCGTTCATGCTGCGGTTCTGGGAAACCAGGCCCACGACGTTGAAGGTGCCGGCCTCGTTGAGTTCGTTGGCCATCTGCACGGCGGCTTCGTCGGTGCCCACGACAAGGGCGGTCCTGGCGGCAGACAGGGAACGGATGCGGCGAACCTCAGTACCCTGGGAAATGCGCACATACTGGCAGATCAGGAGCGTGAAGAGCACGTCGGTGAAAAGGAGCAGCACGGCGTCGGACACAATAGGGAAACTGACAAGTCCCAGCAGAAGGAAAAGGGTAAGGACGATATCCTTGATAAAAACGGCGACGACCAGATGAAGGATGCTTTCGCGGGAAACAACGTCACGGTCTCTCTTATAATATTTGGAGACAAGGAAGGCGATGAAGGATGCCACGAGGGACAAGCCCAGCCATTTGAAGATAAGGAAAGTGAATCCGCCGATGGGAGCCGTCACCCAACGGAGAAGAAGGATAGCGAAGAGGGATGCAATAAGCGACAGAAGAAGGTCGCGCACGAAACCCAAAACGATGCCTTTGTCCAAATTCTTCATTTTTCAACTCAATTTTTACAGGTTCAAAATTAGTCACGTTTTTTCCGGGTGCAAAAGTATATCAAAAGTATGAAACCCGCAAATAAATATGCAAAAAAGCACTTAAGGGTATTTTTCCACTTAAGTGCCTGACAATGGGTCAGTTATAATTTTGACTAATTTTATTTAAGGGTTAAAATTTAATCCAAAATGAGAATTAAGAAGCCATTTTGACTAATTGGAAGAGGCTTCCAGATAGCTTTTCAGACGTTCCGAAAGCACATCTTTCAGGACATCATCGGGACCGAGTTCCAGGATGCTGCGGATGCGGGAGCGCTGCGAAGTGATGTTTCCTTCACTTTTTCCGGTGATCTTGCAAATCTCGGCCAGCTTCTTGTCCTGCAGGATGAGCTGGCAGATGGTCACCTGAGCGGGGGTAAGCATGGGGAAAGCCGCCATGATGGATTTTCTGGAGGCATCCTCTTCCTGACGGATGGCCGAAAGGCCTCCCACCAGACGGGCCCGGATGCTGGGATCCATCCGGGAAAGGAGTTCCCTCATCCCATCGCTTTTTCCGCTTTCGCGGGAAATGCGGGCTATATCCGACAAACTCTCCTCGTCCAGGCCGGTGGCATAGAAGAACTCCATGATCTCCTGGCGCAGGTTGGTATTCTCCACCTCCATATTCAAGACGGCCCGGACGGTGAAAAGGTCGTAGAAGATAGCACCTATCAATACCACCAAATAGACCGGGAGGAAGGTCTTGAGGATGATGTTGGAATCTATCGTCAGACAAAGCATATAGGTAAAGATGGAGATAACAGAAATAATGGTGGGGCTGTACTTGAGGAAGCACACCAGGGAAAGGGTGATCAGGAGCAGCGACAGGAACGACGCCTGCAGGATAAAGGCACTGGCCTCCGGCGTGCCGATGGTGGCGAATGTAATCTTCTGGGCGCTCAGTTCCAGCTGGAGAAGAATGAAAACAGCTGTGATGCTTAGTCTGATATTGATTTTGTCCTTGAAATAAAGGAAGATCAGCAAAGCGGTTATGATTACGGTGGAGACATCTACAAACGTGAGGGCAGGCGTCTTGGGATGCAAGGCAAAACTGCTCATGGTGAGCACAATGGACATGACACTCACCGCGAGAAAGAAAACAAGCCGCTGCCTGCCTATGATGGTAGACTCCCTGGAACGGAGAAAAACAGATAGTTTAGAACCCATAGTAGCGTTGTTTCATCCCCAAAGATAATGATTTTTTTCGAATATCGGCGTATGTGTCAAGTTTTTGCCTATCTTTGTAATTCACAACTCGCTGAATGATGGACAAAAAGTTGGTTATTATTCCTACCTACAACGAGAAGGAGAACATAGAAGAAATCGTCCGGGCGGTATTCGCCCTGGAGGGAGATTTCCACGTCCTGGTCATCGATGACGGCTCCCCGGACGGAACGGCCCTCATTGTAAAATCACTGCAGCTGTCTTTCCCGGAGCGGCTCCACCTTCTGGAGCGCAGCGGCAAACTGGGGCTGGGCACCGCCTACCTCAGCGGCTTCCGCTGGGCCCTGGAGCACCGGTACGACTATATTTTCGAAATGGATGCCGATTTTTCCCACCAGCCGGAAGACCTTCTGCGCCTGTACAAGGCCTGCAGCGAAGAGGGCGCAGACCTCAGCATCGGCTCGCGTTACTGCAACGGGGTAAGCGTGGTGGACTGGCCCATCAGCCGTATCCTCATTTCCTACTTCGCCTCCGGATTTGTCAGGACCGTGCTGCGGATGCGCATTTACGACACCACCGCCGGCTTTGTCTGCTACAAGAAAAAAGCTCTGGAGACAATGGACCTGGACGGCATACGGATGAAAGGCTACGGCTTTCAGATTGAGATGAAGTACACCGCCTGGAAGCTGGGTTTCCAACTGAAGGAGGTGCCCATCATCTTCATCAACCGCCAGAAGGGAAATTCCAAAATGAGCAGCGGCATTTTCGGGGAAGCCTTCTGGGGCGTAATGGCGCTCCGCTTCCGAAAAATCAACAGCAGGGTTTGAGGCCCTGCTGCTTTTTTATCGGGTCTGTAAAACCCAGCCTCCGCCGGGAGCCAGATGGATCTTCATCTTGTCTCCTGTCACCTCCACCTCGCATTTGCGGTAGTCCCGGGCGGCCCGGTGGGCGTTGACACCGTCGGCAAAAACCGTGGCCTTCCCCTTCGGGAGCAGGCTCAGGTCAATTTCCAGATCTCTGGCTTCCCAGTTGTTGAGGGCGCCTACGTACCAGACATCGCCTTTGCGGCGGGCCATCACTACGTATTCACCAATCTGGCCGTCCAGGGCAACGGTTTCCTCCCATACAGTGGGAACGGAAGCGATCCACTCCGTGCATTCGGGTTCTCCCATATAGTTGGACGGGGAGTCGCAGAGCATGGACAGCGGGGCGTCGAAGATGATATACTCGGCCAGCTGGTGGCAGCGGGTTCCCTGGGACATCGGCTCATCCCCTACCGCGCGGTAGTTGTCCCTGCGGGCGTTTCGCATCGCCCCCTGGGTGTAATCGGCCGGACCGGCCACCAGGCGGGTGAAGGGGATGGTGACGTCGTAGGTCACCTGGTCGCAGTTGGCGTTCCATTTCATGTTCTCCAGGCCGTACACGCCTTCGTAATTGAGCACGTTGGGGTAGGTACGGGACATCCCAACCGGCTTGTAGGCGCCGTGGAAGTCCACGAACATCTGATAGCGGGCCGTGACCTCGGCGGCTTTTCTGTAGAAATGGACCATTTTCTGGTCGTCGTGGTCCATGAAGTCTATCTTCCAGCCCTTCACACCCATGTCCGAGTACTGGGCGCAAAGTTCCTCCATCTGGTCTTCGAAAAGTCGGGCGATGGTCCAGAGAACCACCCCCACCCCTTTGGACTTGCCGTAGTTAACAATCTCCGGAAGGTCTATCTCCGGACGGGTTTCTTTCATATTCAGGACGGTGTGTTTGGCCCAGCCTTCGTCCATTACGATATACTCAATGCCGTGGGAAGCGGCGAAGTCTATATAATATTTATAGGTACGGGTGTTGATGCCGGCTTCGAAGTCCACGCCGTAGAGGTTCCAGCCGTTCCACCAGTCCCAGGCCACCTTGCCGGGCTTGATCCAGGAAACGTCCCCGATGGCATTGGGAGAAGCCAGTCGCCAGGTCATGTCGCTCTGGACAAGGTCCCTGGCCTCGGGAGCCACAATCACGGCCCGCCAGGGCATTGTGCTCACATTCTCCGCGATGACATCCTTCCGGGCGTCAATCAGGCGCTGGAAGGTGCGGCCGTCCTCCTTTTCATAACGGGCGGGAACGGGAGCAAAAACGCCCTTGAGGGTGCGGCTTCCGTTACCATTATATAAATACATACCGGGATAATCGATCAAGTCTGCCTCCACGATGCAAAGTTTCACCCCGCCGGGGGCCTCCACCGTGATGGGCAGGAAGGCCAGTCGGTCCTTTCTCCACTCGGAGATTCTGTCGTGGTTGTACTGGGCCTCCTGCGAACTGAAAAACTGGCTGTCGAGGGTTTCCGTGTGCTGGTTCACGTACGGGACATAGGCCTTCCAGTCATCGGCAAAAGTGAAGCCGATGTCCTCGGAACGCACCGTCACGGGCTTCAGGGGCTCGAAGCGCCAGGCGATACCGTCGTCGTATGCGCGGAAAACAAGCCTGAATTCCTTACTCAGAAGGGCCACTTCGTTGAAATGGTCGCGGACCGTAGCACGCTTGAATAGCGGGGCGGGCTCCGTCTTGTCCACGGTGCGGCGGACCGCCTTGCGGATACGGGCATCGGGGCCCCAGACCGTACCGTTATCCAGGGTGATGGCCAGGCAGGAGGGTTCCACGAGCACCACGCCGTCCCGGAGAATACTGTAGCTGAGGGTTTTACCGGCATCCACCTTTACAATCAAATGCCCGTCCGGGGACGTGAGGGTATAGTCCTTGGCCGCCGCCAGGCTAGCTGCGGCGACAAGCGCCAAAACAATAGTAAGGATTCTTTTCATAGGCTTATTGCTTTAATAATCTTAATCCGATACGCTTGCGTTCCAGGTCCACGGACAAGACCTGAACCATTACTTGCTGATGCAGCTTGAGCACCTTCGAGGGAACCGCCATCCCCTTCTGTCCCATCTGCGAAGCGTGGATGAGCCCGTTCTCATGAAGGCCGATATCCACAAAGGCCCCGAAGGCGGTAAGGTTGGTTACGATACCGGGCAGTTCCATCCCGGGCTTGAGGTCATCAATTTCGTGGATGTCGTCGGCGAAGGAGAATTCCTGCGCGGCCTCGCGGGGATCCCGTCCCGGCTTCTGCAACTCCAGCAGGATATCGTTGACGGTAGGAAGGCCGAAATCCTTCTCCACATAGTCCTTGGGATTGATTATTTTGCAGAGCTCTGCATTTCCAACCAGCTCCCGGGTACTCACCTTCAAGTCTTTGGCCATCCTGTCCACAATATGGTAGGCCTCCGGGTGAACGGCCGAGTTGTCCAGCGGATGGGCCGCTCCGGGGATGCGGAGGAAGCCGGCACACTGCTGGAAGGCCTTGGCGCCGAGGCGCGGAACTTTCAGAAGATCCTCCCGGGCCTTGAAATCCCCGTTGGCGCTGCGATAATCCACAATGGCACGTGAAAGCGCCGGGCCGATACCGGAAACATACTGCAGAAGGTACGGGCTGGCAGTATTGAGGGCTACGCCCACACTGTTCACGCAGCTTTCCACCGTGTTGTCCAGTTTCTCTTTGAGGAGACCCTGGTCCACATCGTGCTGGTACTGGCCCACCCCGAGGGACTTGGGATCTATTTTCACCAGTTCTGCCAGCGGATCCATCAGGCGACGGCCGATGGAAACCGCCCCGCGGACAGTGACGTCATACTCCGGGAACTCTTCCCGGCCCACATCGGAGGCCGAATAGACCGAGGCACCGTCTTCGCTTACGGAGAAAATGCGGACGCTCTCCGGCAGGCCCACCCGGCGGACGAAATCCTCCGTTTCGCGGCCGGCGGTGCCGTTTCCGATGGCAATCACCTCGATATCATATTTTTCCACCAGGCCGGCCACTGTGGTAATGGCCTGGATCTTCTTTGCCACGGGCGGATGCGGGAAGATGACATCGTGGGCGAGGAGCTTGCCCTGGGCATCCAGGCACACCACCTTGCAGCCTGTTCGGAAGCCAGGGTCGATGGCCATCACCCGCTTCTGTCCCACAGGCGCTGCGAGCAGCAGCTGCCGGAGATTCTCCCCGAACACCTGGATGGACTCCACATCGGCCTTTTCCTTGGCCTCTCGGAGCACTTCTCCGGTGATGGAAGGGTCCAGCAGGCGCTTCCAGGCGTCGTCCACGGCCTGTCGAACCTGCTCGCCGGACTCCCGCTGGGGGTAGCCGTTCTGCTGGCAATAGTCGTAATACATCTTGTTGCCGCACTTCTGTCCGTCAGCATCCACGCTCACGCGGAGAAAGCCTTCCTCCTGGGCACGGAGCATGGCCAAAAGGTTGTGAGAAGGGATTTTGGAGAGCGGAATGGAGAAGTTGAAATAGCTGCGGTACTTGGCCGCCTCGGGAGAGGACTCCCCCGCTTTGGTGACTTTGGATCCCACCCGGCGTGTGCGGTAGATGACCCGGAGGCTTTCCCGGATGGAGGCGGTTTCGCTGATTCTCTCGGCCAGAATGTCGCGGGCGCCCTGAAGGGCCTCTTCCACGTCCTTCACCTCCCCTTTCACAAAACGGCGGGCATCTCCCTGCGGGTCACGCGACTTGCCGGCCCACAGGATATCGGCCAGGGGCTCCAGGCCTTTGGCCGCCGCCACGGTGGCGCGGGTCTTGCGCTTGGGCCTGTAGGGCAGGTACAAATCTTCCAGTTCACCGGATACGAGGCATTTCTCTATCTTTTCCCGTAACTCTTCCGTAAGTTTCCCCTGCTCCTCGATGGTGCCCAGGATGGAGGCTTTGCGCTTTTCCATCTCCGTAAAGACATCGGCCCAGTGCCTGACCTCAGCCACCTCGATGTCCGTGAGGCCGCCGGTGCGCTCTTTCCGGTAGCGGCTGATGAAAGGGATGGTGCAGCCGTCAGCGAAAAGTTCCACGCAATTCTCCACCTGCCAGGGCTGAATATTCAAAATGCCGGCAATATGCCGAATATACAGTTCTTTCATATTCTCAAAGATAATCATTTTTCCGTTTGCGAGGAAATTTTTCGTATTTTTGCTGCGATTATGGCCGAAGCTTATATGTTTCCCACTTCCGTGAAGGAAGTGCAGGCGCTGGGCTGGGATTACATTGACATCATCCTGTTCAGCGGAGACGCGTTCATAGACCATCCGTCCTTCGGGACGGCGGTGATTGCCCGGTGGCTCCAGAAATGGGGCTACCGCGTGGCCGTGGTGCCCCAACCCAACTGGAGGGACGACCTCCGCGATTTCCGCAAACTGGGAACGCCCAGGCTATACTTCGGCCTCAACGCCGGCGCGATGGACTCGATGGTGAACCACTACACGGCCTCCAAGCGCCTGCGCCACGACGACGCCTACACCCCCGACGGAAAGGCCGGCGCCCGTCCGGACTACGCCGTCACCGTCTATACCAAGATACTCAAGGAGCTGTTCCCGGACGTACCGGTGATTATCGGCGGCATCGAAGCATCCCTGCGGCGTCTCACCCACTACGACTACTGGAAAGACTGCCTGCTGCCATCCGTCCTGTACACCTCCGGGGCCGATTATCTCTGCTACGGAATGGGAGAAAGGCCCATGCTGGAGCTCACACGGGGTATCGAAAAGGGCTGGTCCCGCCGCCGGATGCAGCGGATTCCCCAGATTGCCTTTTATGTGAAAGGGCAGGTTCCGGAGGGGGACGCCTCCGCCGGGACGCTGCGGCTCCACAGCTTCGAGGAGTGCTGCAGGGACAAGCGGGCGTTCGCAGAGAATTTTCACTGGATTGAGACGCACGCCAATATGATGCACCCGGACACCATCCTGGAACCGGTGCGCGAAGGGTATGTGCAGATCAACCCTCCCTTCCCGCCGGCCAGCACCGAAGAGATGGACAGTTTCTGGGACCTTCCGTTCACCAAACTGCCGCATCCGCGCTACAATGGCAAGCGCATCCCGGCTTACGATATGATCAAATTCAGTGTGAACACGCATCGCGGCTGCTTCGGGGGCTGTAATTTCTGCACCATTGCGGCCCACCAGGGCAAGTTCATCCAGTCCCGGAGCGAAGCGTCCATCCTGAAAGAGGTGAAACAGCTGAAGGAACTGCCGGACTTTGCCGGCAACATCTCCGACGTGGGGGCTCCCACGGCCAATATGTACGGGATGCAGGGAAAGAACCTGGAACTTTGCGACAAGTGCCGGCGCCGCAGCTGCCTGTTCCCCAAACGCTGCCCCAACCTGGAATGCGACCACACGCGCCTGATGGAGCTATACCGCCGGATCGACAGCACCAAAGGCATCCGGCACAGTTATATCGGCAGCGGCATACGCTACGACCTTTTCCTCACCGAGGACGGATTTGTAAATGAAAGCTCCAAGCCCTACCTCCGGACACTGGTGCTGGACCATACATCGGGCCGGCTGAAGGTGGCACCGGAGCACACAGAGGATCACGTGCTGCAGAAGATGGCCAAGCCCAGCTTCCGCCTGTTCGAGCGCCTGAGGAAAGAATTCGACCGGGTGAACCGGGAGGCGGGCACGCACGTGGGTCTGGTACCTTATTTTATATCCTCCCACCCCGGCTGCACGATGAAGGATATGGAACGGCTGGCCAGCCATCCTGCCCTGAAGGGCATCTGGATGGACCAGGTGCAGGATTTCACCCCCACGCCGATGACCACCTCGTCGGTTATGTACTACAGCGGACTGGACCCCCGCGACATGAAACCCGTCTTTACGGAGCGCGACCCGGAGAAAAAACAACGGCAAAAATCATATTTCTTTAAAAATTCTTCGAAAAAAGGCGGAAAGCACTTGCAGAGTTCAAAACAAAGTCCTATTATTGCAACACGAAAACCTAAGCACAAAAAGTAATTTATGGCAGACAGCAAGAAAAGGCACGTAGTGAGTTATGAGAAGATGGCCGGTCATCCCGACCTCGCCGCCGCATTTGCAGATAAATATCCCAAAGGGTTCAGCGACTACCTCAACGACCTCGTGAAATACCCCAAGCCGGACGGCAGCTCCTTCTATGCAGTAACCATAGAAACGACCGAAGCTATCTACCTGGTTAAGATCAACGTAAAGACCGACGACCTGGAAGACGTCGCGCGCTGGCTGGAAGGAGAAGAGGAGGCCGGGAACGAGGCCGTGGCCGGCGGAACGGCTGACGCCTCCGACGCTGGCGGAGACACCCTCCCGGACGACAACATCGCCCAGTACTCCACGGGCGCGGACGACGAATAGCTGTCCGATGGCCTGGCGTGGAAGTATCCGATGGATATGGGGTCCGGCAAGGACCCTTTTGCGTAAACTGCCGGAATCCACGGCACTTCTGGTTCTTTCCGTCATCACGGGCATCCTCTGCGGCCTGGCGGCCGTTCTCCTGAAAACCACCATCCACGGCATCCAGGACGGTTTGGGACGGCTGATGCCGGACAGCCGCTGGCCCTATCTGGTCCTTCCCGGCGTGGGAATGCTGCTGAGCCTCCTTCTTGTCCGCTATCTTATCCGGGACAACATCGGCCACGGCGTTACCAAGGTGCTGCAGGCTGTCTCCAAGAACGAGTCCAAAATCAAGAAGCACAACTGCTGGTCCTCGCTGCTGACCAGTGCCCTCACCATCGGCTTCGGCGGTTCGGTGGGTGCCGAGGCTCCCATCGTCTATACCGGCGCGGCCATCGGCTCCAACCTGGCGCGGGAATGCGGGATGTCCTACCGCGGAATGACGCTGATGCTGGGCTGCGGCGCGGCCGGGGCGGTGGCGGGCATTTTCAACGCTCCCCTGTCGGGCGTCCTTTTCACCCTGGAGATTCTTCTTTTCAACCTGTCGATGTCGGGCATCCTGCCCCTTCTGCTCAGTTCCATATCGGCCACCATCGTGAGCTATCTCCTGCTGGGAAGGACGACGCCCTTCACGGCTACGCTGGTGCCCTTCAGCCTGGGGAATGTGCCGTTCTACATTATTCTGGGCGTGTTTTGCGGCCTTACTTCGCTTTATTTTATCCGCACCACCCTGCAGATGGAAGACCGGCTGGGAAAGGTGAAGAGCCCCTACCTTCGCTGGCTCCTCTCGGCCCTCGCGCTGGGCATTCTCATCTTCCTGTTTCCTCCCCTTCACGGGGAAGGCTACAACTTCCTTTCCCCGCTTCTGCACGGAGGGGACGGCAGTTTCGGCGGCAATACGCCCCTGGCGTTCCTCCTCCGATGGGAATGGGCCGTTCCGCTGTTTTTCCTGCTGGTGATGCTGCTGAAGGTGTTTTCGATGACCTTCACCAATGCCGGCGGCGGCGTGGGCGGCACCTTCGGCCCCACCCTGTTCATCGGCGCCATCGCAGGTTTTGTCCTGGCCTCGTCCGTGAATCTGCTCAAGCCCGGCACGGTACCGGTTTCCAATTTCGTGCTGGTGGGGATGGGCGGCCTGATGGCCGGGGTGATGCAGGCTCCCCTGACTGCCATCTTCTTGATTGCCGAGATTTCCGGCGGGTACGACCTTCTGGTTCCGCTTATCCTGACATCGGCCATTGCCTATGGGGTGACGCGCATTTTCGAGCGCTATTCCATCTACACCAAGCGCATCGCCGCCAGCGGAGAGCTCCTCACGCACGATTCGGACCAGGCCGTCCTTACCCTGATGAAAACCGACGCACTGCTGGAAAAGGATTTCCTGAGCGTGAGCATAGACGCAACCCTCCGGGAGCTGGTAGAGGCGGTTTCCCGCTCCGAACGCAACATTTTCCCCGTGCTGGACTCCCACGGCCGCTTCCAGGGCTATGTATCCCTGGCCGATATCCGCAAGGATATGTTCCACACCGACCTGTACGACACCCGGCACGTCTATAATTATATGCGGACGGCGCCCGAATACATCCGGAAAGAGGAAGCGATGGATTCGGTGATGCGGAAATTCGAGAAAACCGGCGCCTGGAACCTTCCGGTGGTGGATGAAAACCGCATTTACCTGGGCTTCCTCTCCAAGTCCAAGATTTTCAACGTGTACCGGGAAGAGCTCAGGGATTTCTCCCGGGATTAGCCATCAGAATTTCCACCTGGCGCCGATGACGAAGATGCGGCGGTTGCTGCGCACTTCCTCTATCCAGAATTCCTGCGTCTGCTCCGATTCGAAGCTGCTTTCTCTGGGTGTATCCAGCAGGTCGCGGCCTTCCAGATACAGCGTAAACCGCTTGAATTCCTTCTGGACCCGGGCATTGAGTTCGCAGTACTGCTTGAAGATGGTGAAGAAAGTGGCCACCTTGCTCTGGTATCTGGCATCGACGCCCACACTCCAACCTTTGCTCAGATGGGCAGTAATGTCGCCATTCAGTTTCCAGTCGAAGCTATTCTTGACGGCCCCGTCGCTGTTGGCAATACGACGCGACTGGTTATAGGTTACGCCCAGATTGGCGGTAATCACTTTTCCGCGCCATCCCAGATTTTCCGAAAGCCCCAGGGAATAGCTGCTGGCCGAATTGAGCCATTTGAATACCTTGTACTGGCGCCCGTCGATCTCTTCGTTGGTCCAGGTCTGGTCTATTTCATCCACCACACGTTTATAGCCGACCCCTGTCTTTGAAATGAAACGCCTGTACTTGAACTCATAGCCGAGCGTGTACTGCCTTGTCTGGGGAGATCGGAGCCTTTCGTTGCCCCGGTACAGTTGGTCCAGATAGCCGGCGGTGCGGTCGTACCAGCAGACTTTCAGGTAATCCGGATGGCTGACGCTCATCTGGTTGGAAAGGCTAAGGGCATGCTTGGGGGAAATGGTCCACTTCACGCTGGCTTTCCCCACCGGATACACCCCCTTTATGTTCAGGGGCTGCTTATGGGTCTCGTCATTCAGCCGGCGGGCATACACCTGGGCGGCATAGTCGGCGTGGGCCTCCAGGTTTTTCCAGCGGAAATCCGCCGTAAAATAAGGTTCCGCCCATAGGCTCAGATAGTTGAAGCTTTCCCGCAGGCGGGTGGAATCGCGCCAGATTTCCTCCTTCACGTCCAGGGAAACATTGATGCGGGTGGCCCCGCTGTTTTCGTCCAGGGCGTGCCGGGTGGAAAGGCGGGCGCCGGGGGTAATGGTCAGCCGGATTTCATCGTCGCGGATGGTCCGTTGCAGGTGGATGTCGCCGTCCAGGTTGAAATCATAGTTTTGGGGCGTAATCCTGTATTTCCAGGCATAGCCGGAGATGTCGTCAATGTCAATGGTCGTTCCGCTTCCGGAGGGATCTCCCGTCTTGAACACGATCCAGGTATTGACTTTATTGCCGCCGATGGCCTGGAGCTTGAGAGAGCTGCGCAGGATGGTGGCCCCGGAGCGGAAACTCCGGAAGGTCTTCAGCCCGGTCTCCAGCTTGTGTTCGTCCAGGGTGGGGACTTCATAATAGTACGACATGTTTTCCATCTCCTCCACACTGCCGTCAAAGGTCATGGAATGGTTCTGGGCCCTGTCGTTCTTATACTGGTACAGAATCCAGGCAGAATAATTCCTGTCGGCATCCGGTCTCCACCCGAAGTCCGATTGGATGCCGGCGGAAAGGGGTTTGGTGCTGGCCGCCTTGTAAGTGATGTTCAGTTTCTCGTTCTTGTAGGCCATACGGGTGTTGTCCGTGACCTTGGGTTCCCATTTGCCATTGACCGTGGTGCTCCAGCTGAACTTTTCCTTCCTGTAATCGAGCCGGAACAGGCCCTGCGTGATTCCGTGGAACATGGGCTTTTCATCAGAAATGACACTGCCCTCCATCCCGCCCAGTCCGGCCGATAAATCCACACTGCCCGTCCACTGCGCCCGCAGCGGGATGCAGCAGAGCAAAAAGGCCAGAACGAGGATTCTACTTTTCATCGCGGATCAGGTGAACATCACACTGCGGGAACGGGATGGAGATGCCAGCTGCATTCAAGGCCTCGTAAATCACTTCCCTGGAACGGTCGATGTAGCCAATCCTTTCGGGAACCAGCACATATTGCTTCACAGCGATGTTCACCGAACTGTCGGCCATATCAGCCACAACCACCTTGATGCCATACCCGGGTTCCACGATATCCCGGCCGTAACGGTCCTTGGTCTGCATTTGTTTCATGGCCTCCAACAGCACCTCGCGTACTCTCCTGACGTCAGTCCCATAAGCCACGCCCGTCAAAATCTTGGTGAACTCGTAGGAATTGTTGCGGGTGAGGTTGTTGAAGTTCTTGCCGAAGAGGGAGGCATTCAGGAAGGACATTTCCGTTCCGTCCAGGGTTTCCACCACCACGCACTGGTAGTTAATGGCCACCACGCGTCCGCGCACGCCATCGCATTCGATCCAGTCTCCCACCCTCAGGCGGCCTCCCATGAGCTGGATACCGTAGATGAAGTTGTTCAGGATGTCCTTGAGGGCGAGACCGATACCGGCCGACAGACCGCCGGCCACCAGGCTCAGGGATCCGGTTGGCATACGCAGAACGACCACCACTACCACCACATAGGTCATCCAGATGAACACGCTGATGATGCTGTTTCCAAGGGACAGGTTGATTTCATTGTCCCGGATGGTGGTGCGCTTGTGCTTGCGCATGAAGCTGGCATAACGGAGGTATTGCCAGAGGGCGTGAATAGCCCGGTTGACATAGCGAAGAACAACGAACAGGATAACGAGGCCGATAATGGCCTTGCCCGAAATCCGGAGCGTTTCGGCACCGTTCTTGTCCAGGAGCCGGACAAAAGGGATATTGAAAATCTTGTCGTACAGGTCGTCGAAGTCGAAGATGCTCAGCGACATATGCACGCACAGCGGCAGGGAGACCAGCAGCATGGCAGGGACCGCCACCTGCCGGATGAAATCGTAGAACCAGGTGGCGCCGAACAGCAGGGACTCGCGGTCCTCGCCGCCCACATAGGTGATGCGGTCCCGCATGGCTTTCACGCGTTTTTCCAGCCAACCTTCCCTGTATCGGCCCAGCAGGTCTGTCACACAGACGATGGTGAGCAAAACGGCCAGTTGGAAATACCACCACACCAGAATGAGCAGCGCCACAAAGGTGTAGCCCAGGAACGAAAACACAAACGAGACCAGATAGATGGCCAGCGAGGCCCAGCCCAGGATGCTGTCGATGGCGGTTGCCTTTCCGCTCTCCCGGATACAGAAAAACAGCTGCCGCAGCACGGCAAAGGCCAGGATGGGCGGGAACAGGAAATTCATCAGCCTGTCCGGCACGAAAGTGATGCGGCAGACGATGATGAAAATGGCGATGATAAAACTGGGTATGTAAAGCCGGAGACTGGGATGAATCTGCTCCCGTTTTACGCGCAGCAGCAGGGAACCGGTAATGGCAATAAGCAGCCAAAGGAAAGTGTTGATGTGGCGGGCGCCCAGCTCGATATACTCGTTCCCGTGCACACCGAACCCCAGCAGCAGGAAATAGAGGACGGTTCCCGCCAAAACCGAGAACAAGGGCAGCTGGTTAAGGGGAAGCATGCGCTTGATTTTTCGGATGCGGCTCAGGAGCAGCAGGAGGAGGAAGGTAAGTATCCAAACAACCACCAAAGCCACAAGCTGGATGGCCGTAACCAGTACGAGCATGGAATTTGCGCCCTTGCTGGAAAGACCTTCGAAAAGGTCGCCGTCGTCTTCCTCACCGGTCAACCCGCCTTCCGCCGCTACGGCCAGGGAATCCGAGGGCTGGGGGGCCTCCTGATCCAGATCCCTGAAATCATACTGATCGCGCAGCGCGACCTTGACTTTTTCCCAATTCCCCCGGGGATCGGCCAGAATGTCCAGGAAAGGGGTCTGACCATCCACGAAGACATATCTCTCCAGCTCGCGATAGCGGGACTGGGCATAATCGTACGCCTCCTTCATACGCCAGTAAGCGGCCTGGTAGTGCGTGCTGTCCGCTATCCAGGTGGCACGGTTGCCGGCATGGATCTTCAGGAAATCGGAGGCATACTTGATACACGAATCCCTGTATATCTCCCCTTGTTCATCCAGCACAAAAGGAGAGGCAAGCGAGTCCTTTACGGCAATCCGGATCACTTCCCGCTCCAGGGAGGAGGCCATTTCGGAGTATTGCCGGTTCAGGGAATCGCCGTGGAACATCAGGCTGTCCGGCAGGATCTCAATCTCTATTTCCTTCATCACGGGAGGAAGGCGGCGAAGGGCCTCGATCAAACGGGCATAACGGTCAATTTCGATGGTCAGCTCGTGGACAATGCGGTCGTACGGCCTTTTCTCCTTGTTGAAATCCCGGTAAGCAGCCGATACCTTGTTCAAGGCGTAGGCAAGATCGAAGGTCATCTCCCGCTCCTGCGTATACAACAGGATGGACAGTTCATTGGACTGCGTGATGACATCCACCATCCGCTGGTGCTGAAGCGCATAATCCTTGTCAAAGAGACTCTGTTCCTCCAGCTTCCGCGCATGGTCCATTTTCAGCTCGGACCGCAGGTCCCGGAGCACCTCGGTCAGGGGCTGCCCGTTCACGATGGACAGCAACGGTATGCTGAATACAAGGGCAGCAAAGATTAAAGTCAGCCACTTTTTCTTCATATCCCTGGACATTTTGAGACAATTGTCCAAAGATACTCATTTTTTTCGAATGCGTGAACAGTTCGGCCCTGACAAAACGCCGGGTCCTACTCCACGTACAACAACAAGCCTTTCAGGTACTCCCCTTCGGGGTGGTAGATGTTGACCGAATGGTCGGTGGGCTGGTTCAGACGGTCCAGGATGCGGACGCTTCGGCCGGTCTCGGCGGCGGCGGAGAAAACCGCCAGGGCGAAGGCCTCCTTGTCCACCACCTGCGAGCAGCTGAAGCTGAAGACAAAGCCGCCGGGAGCTACCTTGGCGATAGCGGCGGCATTGAGGCGCTGATAGGCCCGGAGGGCATTTTTGAGGGCGCCGCGGTGCTTTGCGAAAGCCGGAGGATCCACGATGATCAGATCGTAGGCCCCTTCGGGCACCTGTTTCACGAAATCGATGGCGTCGCAGCAATGGGAGCTGTGCTGCCCGGGCGCAAAGCCGTTCAGGGCCACGTTGCGATCTACCATATCCATCGCACGGCGGGAACTGTCCACGGAATCGACGTGGACGGCACCGCCGGAGAGGGCATAAATGGAAAAACCGCCGGTGTAGCAGAAGAGGTTCAGGACACGCCTGCCCTCAGAGAGCCGCCCCACCGCGGCGCGATTTTCGCGCTGGTCCAGGAAAAAGCCGGTCTTCTGGCCTTCTTCCCAGTTCACCAGGAAGCGTTTTCCGTTTTCCAGCACACACTGTTCTCTGGTGTCAAAGCCGGGGGCCTTCCAGAGGTAGCCGTCTATCAGTTCCAGGCCGGCCTTGAAGGGGGCAGTGCCGGAACTTTTGTCGTAAACGGCCTTGAGACCGCCTCCATAAACCGCCTTCAAGGCTTCGCAGATGGCCGATTTGGCCCGGAACATTCCGGCCGAATGGGCCTGCATCACGCACACCCCGTCATAATAATCCACGATGAGGCCGGGCAGGCCGTCCCCTTCCCCGTGGACCAGCCGGTAGCAGTTGGTAGTTTCCGCTCCCGCCAGCCCGTAGGCCTCCCTCAGATGGAAGGCTCTCCGGAGCATCCGCTGCCAGAAATCGGGCCGGGTGGGGTCTTCGTCAAAACTGAGGATGCGGACGGCGATGGAGCCAATCTGGTAGTGGCCGCAGGCGAGAAGCCGTCCGTCCGAGGAGCAGACGCTTACGAGGTCTCCCTCGGCCGGATGGCCCGTGATTTGGGCAATGGCCCCGGAAAAGACCCAGGGGTGATAGCGCAGGATGGATTCCTCCCTGCGGGGCTTCAGGATTACTTTATCCATTGTCTTGTTTTCTTTCGGGGTGGAGTTCCTCGGGCGTGAGGGGGTTCTTGGGCGAATGAATCAGTTTAAGGTACATCTCCCGGCACACCCACGCATCTGTGGCGGCATAGCGCAGCTGGGATTCGGACAGGTGGTCGGCCTCCCAGTTGCTCAGTTGCTGGGCCTTGGAAATTTTTACGCCCAGGATGATGGCCGTCATCTTCTTGACGCTCTTGTCCCGGATTCCGTATTCCCAAACGATATTCTGGAGGTCCACAAATCCCCTGGGCGAGAACTTGCACAGTTTCTGAAGGCCCCTTACGTCGTCCAGTGTGGCGGCACCCACCTTGACAATGGAAGGATTGGCCAGGATGGAAGCCAGCTGAGGCGGGAGTCCCATCGGCTTGACGCGGAAAAGGAAGGCCTTTCCACCTCCGGAAAGCTGCAGGAGCGCAGTTCCTCCCGGGGGCTGGTCCGGCGAAAAGCTGGGACGGGTTTCCGTGTCGAAGCCCAGTACCTTCTGGCGTCTGAGGTAGCGGAGGGCTCTGTGGAAATCTTCCCCTTCGCTGTCCACCACCACGATTTCTCCGGGAAAGGAGGCCAGTTCCAGGGCGCCTATTTCCTCGGGACTAACGGAAATCTTGAACATAGGCGGATTCTACATAAGAAGCGTCCGCTTCTTCCAGGACCAGTCCTCCCTGGACCGATTCCTCCGTAAGGTAATAGCGGACAAGCGGGCGAGCTATGCGGTGGGTGAAAAGGTTGACGCTGCGAAGCGCCTCATAGACAGCCTTCGCCAAGGCACTTCTGGGCTCGACAAAATAAAAATCCCGGGAGAGCATCCGGTCAAAGGAGGCATCTTCCTCCGTTCCTGCCTGACGGATGATATCCAGTTCCGAAGCCAGGTAGGAGGGTTGGGCCTGGTAGGTATCCAGCAGGATGACATCCAGCTTCCGGCCCTCGGAGCGATATTGGCGAAGCAGAGAGCGCAATTCCGTACGGATGTCCAGCGCATCGGGCGGAGAGAGGACGGAGAGGGTGGCATCCTCCCAGCCTTTTCTGGAAAAAACGGCCTGCCAGGCACCCGAAGCCCGGGTTTTGGCCCCGGTCCACACCAGGATATGGCGGCTTCCGCGGGAATAAGCGTCCTCCAGCATCGCATCGGCCGATGTCAGCAGGAGACTCCTCCCTCCGGTGAGCTGCTGGAGGGTATCCACATCGAAAAGGCCGTATTCCGCCTGGAGCGAAGAGGTGAAAACGAGCATTTTGGCAGGCGTTCTGACACTGGTGCTGTCCCAGGCGAAAAGGGCGTTGCGGACGGCCACCTCGCGAAGGCTGTCCACATGTTCGCGGGCATCCGGCCCTTCGGTGACAAAATGCGAATAGGGCTCATTGTAGGCATCCAGGATGACCTCGAAGCATTCTCCGGCGAAGTCCGGCAGAGAGTCGCGATTGTACCGGCCGTCGATGTTGTCCCGGCGGTCCGATGAACGCAGGTACTGCGCCAGGGAGATGGCATCGGAGGGGTCTCCGATGATGGCCACGGAACCCGCCGCTCCGATATGGCCGGCACGGGTGGCAATATGCCCCGCACCCAGGGTATCGGCCGATACGGCCAGAACCAGCGGAATGGTGGGACGGGGCGCAGCAGCACGACGCCGGCACGCAGAGAACACGGCCAGGACGGCAAGGACCCCTATGAAGTACTTTCTCATATTTACGAAGTAAAATGCAAAATTACACAATTCCGGCTATTTTTCCAACGAAAGCACTTCCCGAATCTTGGGAACCAGCAGCGACTCAATGTATTCCGGCTCCATAAAATGACTCCCTTCGTACTCGGTGTAGGTTTTTCCGAAGTGCCGCTCCCAGAGGTCGATCCGCACCACGCCGGACTTTTTGTAATGGTCCTGCGTGCCGAAAAAGGCGTAGTAATATCCGTCGGGCTCGATGGCGGCGAGGGCTGCCTCATCGTGGGCTTTGTACTTGCGGAGTACCCGGAAGGTGAATTTCAACGCCTGGCGGTCTCCCTCCTTCACCGGGAACTTGTGGTGCAGATACCATCGGCCCGGGGCGAAAAGTGCCAGGAACCGGGCCCGATAGAGAACGGCGGCGCCGCCCAGCGAGGGAGAAACGAAAAGATGCGGTATGCCCTGGATCCGGAGGGCCTGGACGGCACCCAGGGACTCTCCGATGACCAAATCCGGCCGGTATTCCCGGACCCAGGCGGCAATCTGGGCACGGCCGGCCTCGGGGTCGAAATCGTAGGTGCGGATGACCACATGTACCCGGGATGGCGGGAAAAGCGTTTTCAGATGATTAGGGATGCGGCTGTCCCCGCCGCCTCCCATACCGTGGATATACAAGATTGTTTTCATCAGTTGCAAAATTACAATATTCTACATAAATTTGTAAAAACATAATTCATTCCTTATGAAAAAACTAATGACCTCGGCCGCTGTGCTGGCCCTCACTTTGATGAGCGCCCAGGCGCAGACGCGCCCCGCCGCACCTGTAACTCCTTCCGACTATCAGTTTACCATCGTGAAGGAGAATCCCGTCACATCCATCAAAAACCAGAACCGCAGCGGAACCTGCTGGTGCTTCAGCGCCCTGTCGTTCCTGGAGTCGGAGGTTATCAAGGCCAAAGGCCTGAAGGATCCGGCCCTGTATCCGGACTTCTCTGAGATGTACGTCGTCCGCCGCGCCTATGCCGACCGCGCCAGAAAGTACGTCCGGATGGACGGCCGTATGGGCTTCTCCGTCGGCTCGGACTTTGGTGATGCCCTGGAAGTGGCCAAGAAATACGGTCTCATCGACCAGAACAGCTATTCCGGTCTCCAGTACGGCTATGACCTTCCCGTCCAGGGAGAGCTGGACGCCGTCCTCCGCGGATATATGGACGCTGTCCTGAAGAATCCCAACAGAAAACTCACCAACGTATGGCCCAAGGGCCTGGAAGGCATTCTAGACGCCTATATGGGTCCGGTGCCTGAAACCTTCACCGTGAACGGTGTCTCCTACACCACCCAGAGTTACCGCGACGCACAGGGCCTGAACCTGGACGATTATATCGGCTTCACCTCTTTCACCCACCATCCTTTCTACAGTTCCTTCGCGGTGGAAGTGGCCGACAACTGGCGCGGAACCCCTTCCTGGAATGTTCCGCTGGATGAGTTTATGGCCATCATCGACCATGCCGTCAACAACGGTTACACCGTAGCCTGGGGTGGAGACGTTTCCGAAGCCGGCTTCACCCGCAACGGTCTGGGCATCCTCGTGGACACCGAGGTGAAGGCCACCAGCGGCTCGGACCAGGAGCGCTGGGTCGGCAAGGCCGAGGAAAAACCGGTAGAGAAAAAGGCTGTCAGGGAAATCAAGGTCACCCAGGAGAACCGCCAGCAGTGGTTTGACGAGAAAACCTCCACGGACGACCACGGCATGCACCTGTACGGCATCGCCAAGGACCAGAACGGTGTGAAGTACTACCTGATCAAGAACTCCTGGGGAGAAAGCGGTGAGTACAAGGGCATCTGGTATATGAGCGAGGAATTCTGCAAGGGCAAGACCCTGAATATCGTCGTGAACAAGAACGCCGTTCCCAAGGAGATTCTCAAGAAGCTGGGACTCAAATAAGAATGGGCTTTAGAAAACACATTCCCAATTGCATCACTTCTATGAATGCCCTCGCGGGCACCATAGGAGTGGTGTTTGCTTTGCAGGGGCGGCCCGACTACGGCTTCATCTGTATGCTGGCCGCCGCCGTCTGCGACTTCTGCGACGGGCTGGCCGCCCGCCTGCTGGGCGCTTATTCCCCGATGGGCAAGGAGCTGGATTCCCTGGCCGATATGGTGAGTTTCGGCGTTCTCCCCTCGATGATCCTCATCGGAACGATGCAGCTCAAGGGCGTTAACAGCTGGACGGAGGCAATTCCGGTTTTTTTGGCCGTGATGAGCGCCCTGAGGCTGGCCAAGTTCAACGTAGACGAGCGGCAAAGCACCGATTTTATCGGCGTAGCAACCCCTACCGCCGCCATCATCTGCGGGTCGTTGTGCCACTTTTCCCTGCACAGCACAGCCCTGGACGCCCTGGTGGGCAGCCTTTGGTTCCTTCCGGCGGTGGCCGTAGTGCTGGGACTTTTGCTGGTGAGCGAGATTCCGATGTTCGGAATGAAGGTGGCCAAGGGGCACAAACTCCTGGATGCCAAGCGCATCGTTTTCCTTTGCGCCGTCGTCGCCATCCTTGTCTCTGTCGTGGCCTTCCGCCTCAACTGGAGCCTGGTCCCGCTGGGCGTGTTTGTTTTCTACATCCTGGAAAACCTGGTTCTGAGTGCCTTCCCGTCCCGTTCATAAACGCAAGAAGAAAAGCAAAAAGAAAGTCCTCAGCCCCTGGTGGGTGGCAGGAGCTTTGGGCCTTGTCCTGGTGGGCGTGCTGCTCCCGCACTGGCTCGCCGGAGACGGTCCGGAAACAGGCGCGGCAGTTCCCGGAAACTACCGGCACTTCGTGGTGGACCTCTCGCACAACAACCCTCGCAAGGTGCAGTGGGACTCCCTGAAGGTGGTGCTGGACCGGCAGGGAAACACCAGTCGGGACATTGCCGGCGCCAAGCTCATCCTCCCCCTCTCGCACGTCGTAATGAAAGCCACCGAAGGGCTCACCCATCAGGATCGGCATTTCGATCAGTGGTGGGCCGATGCCGGAAAGGCCGGTTTTTCCCGCGGCGCCTATCATTTCTTCCGCTCGTCCAAGGATCCTGCGGCACAGGCGAAGCACTACATCGGCCGGGTTAGTCTTACCCACAAGGATCTCCCGCCCATCCTGGACATCGAGACGGTGCACGGCGGCTGTACGCGGGAAGAGCTCAACCAAAAGGCCCTCCAATGGCTCCAGGCTGTTGAGAACCACTATGGGCGCAGGCCCATCGTCTATACCGGAGACTCCTTTGCCCAGGAATGGCTCGGCACCGAAATTACTGCCCGCTATCCCCTGTGGATTGCCCGTTACAACCCTCAGCCGCCCCGTACGAAGGACTGGAAGTGGTGGCAGTTTACCGACCGGGCGGTGGTGTACGGCATTTCCGCTTATGTTGATTTATCCGTTATACCATGAACCTTATGAAACGAATTTTATCTTTCCTCTTCATTCTGACGGTCCTGAACCTTCAGGCCCAGAAAAAACCGCTGGACCACAGCGTGTACGACGCCTGGCAGTCCGTAGGAGCTTCGGCCATCACGCCCGCCGGCCACGTTGTCGCCTATGAGGTGAATCCTCAGGAAGGCGACGGGGTGCTCACTATCCGTATTTTCGGGAAGAAAGGAGAACGCTCCATCGAGATTCCCCGCGGCTACCGCGTCACCCTCCTGGAGGACGAATCTTATGCCGTATGCCTTGTCAAGGCCCCCTTCCAGGAAACCCGAAAGGCCAAAATCGCCAAGAAAAAGGGCGATCAGCTGCCCAAGGACTCTCTCGCCGTCATCAACCTGGCCAGCGGCAAAGTGACCAAGTTCCCCGACGTCAAGGGATACAAAACGGGCAAATACGGTCTTAAAGCCTTTGCTTTCGCAACGGCCGACACCACCTTCATCCCCAAAAAGGAACGGAAGAAAAAGGATATCGGCTCTCCCCTGGCCGTGTATCATTTCACCGACGGCAGCCTGGATACGCTCCGCCACATCAGCGAGTATGCCTTCTCCAAGGACGGCCTGCAACTGGCGCTGGTCCGCAAGGAAGGCAAGTTCCACACGGAAGCCGGGGTTTACGATGTCCGGAGCCGGGAAACCCGTTTCCTGGCCGACACCGCCGCCTGGCACGCCGTTCCCCGCTTCAACGAGAGCGGATCGGCCTGCCTTTTCCTGAGTGCGCCGGATACCCTGAGCAGCGGCAGCAAGCACGCTTCGCTCTTCGAGTACAGCCTTTCCGACGGGAAGCTGAACAAACTGGCCGGTCCCGGGAGCGACGGCATTCCCGAAGGCTGGGGCATCACCGAGAACAGTTCGTACAACTACAGCCATAACGGAAAGAACATTTTCGTGGGCCTGCAGGAGATGGTTCCGCCCAAGGACACTTCTCTGGTGCCGTTCGAGCTGCCCGGTCTGGATATCTGGAACTGGAATGCAGCAGAACTTCCGCCCTATGGGAAGGTCAACCTGAAACGGGATGCTTCCCGTACCTACCCGGCCCGGGTACTGGACGGCGGCAAGGTGAAACTGCTCTATGACAACAAACTCACGCGCTTCTCCCAGGGAGACCGCGGAGACGCCCCCTACAACCTGTCCGTGCGCATCCTGGACCCGGTCCAGAGCCAGTGGAACTACCAGAATCCGGTTTCCATCAGCGTGGAAGGCCCTTCCGCTTCCCGGGAGATTGCCCGTGGAGCCTTCTCAGGCATCGGCCTTTCGCCCCTGGCCAAGTATGTGCTCTGGTGGGATTACGCCCAGTCCGGCTGGTTCCTTCACGACATTGCCAAAGACCAGACCCGTCCTTTCGGGACCGAAACCGGTGTCTGCTTCTGGAACCAGGAGGATGACCATCCTACCCGTCCGGACTCCTACGGAATGGGCGGCTGGCTGGAAGGTGACAGTGCCGTGCTCCTTTACGACCGGTATGATATCTGGAAGGTGCCCGTGGACGGAAGCGCCCCCGTGCGCCTGACCGAGGGCCGCGACGCCAGGCTCACCTACCGCGTTATCAACCTCAAGGATCGCGAGGAAGAGCGCCATTTCGCACCGACGGAAACCCTTCTCCTGAGCCTCTTCGACAATGTGGGCAAGGAAAAGGGCCTTGCCAGCGTGCAGTTGGACAAGCCTGCCAAGACTTTCAGGACGCTGGTGCGGGGCGGATACACCTGGTCCGGCGTGAAAAAAGCCAAGAACGCTCCTGTCTATACATACCTCAAGGGGAACTTCAACGACCCGATGGACCTGTACCTTAGCGGAGCCGTCGGCAAAGAGGAGAAACGTCTTACCGCCATCAATCCGCAGAAGGAAGACTACAACTGGGGCACCGTGGAACTGTATCACTGGACGGCATACGACGGAACAGCGATGGACGGCCTGCTGTACAAGCCGGAAGGGTTCGACCCCGAAAAGAAGTACCCGATGATGATTTACTTCTACGAGAAGAACAGCGAAAACCTGTACACACACTATCCTGTGCAGCCCAGCTGGTCCATCATCAATATACCGTTCTACGTCTCAAGAGGTTATCTGGTTTTCGTGCCGGACATCGTGTACACGCGCGGCCTGCCGGGCGAAAGCGCCGTGAACTGCATTGTGAGCGGGGCCGAATCCCTCACCCGCTTCCCTTGGGTGGATGCCGACAATATGGCCATCCAGGGCCAGAGCTGGGGCGGTTACCAGGTGGCCTACCTCATCACCCGCACGGGGATGTTCAAGGCCGCCGGTTCCGGTGCGCCGGTGAGCAATATGACATCGGCCTATGGCGGCATCCGCTGGGAGTCCGGCAGCAGCCGTCAGGGGCAGTATGAGCAGGGACAGAGCCGTATCGGCCGGGATCTTTGGAACGGGACGGAACTGTACATCGAGAACTCCGCCCTCTTCCGCCTCCCGCAGGTGACTACGCCGGTACTCATCATGCACAACGATGCCGACGGCGCCGTTCCGTGGTACCAGGGCGTGGAAATGTTTATGGGCCTTCGCCGGCTGGGGAAACCCGCCTGGCTGCTCCAGTATAACAACGAAGCGCACAACCTCCGCGAACGCCGCAACCGGAAAGACCTTACCATCCGCCTGCAGCAGTTCTTCGACCACTATCTGAAGGGTGCTCCCGAACCGGCCTGGATGCGCGACGGCGTTCCTTCGGCCAAGAAGGAATACTACTTCGGTTACGAAGAGGCTCGTTAGAGGTCTTCTTCCGTGAGCCCGAAATGGGCCGCCACATCATCTGGGATGTCATCGAAGCCGATGGCGTCCCAGATTTGTTCTATCTCCCGGCGGTCTTTTTTGGTGGGACGGCCAGCCCCGCGGTCGCGGGTGAGGAAGAAGGTTTCCATCGGTGCGCGGAGTTTGTCCAGCTCGGTCTGCGGGGTGAGGTTCTCCGCAAAATCGGGAACCAGCTTGGCGCCGACGCGGTGCTCGATGGGCCGAACCACTTTGTACACATACGTCACGGCGCCCTTGCGCACATTCAGGATGTCTCCCGCCTGCACGGCCTTGGAAGGCTTGGCATTCACGTTTCCGATTTTCACTTTTCCGCCCTTGCAGGCTTCGGTCGCATCGGTCCGGGTCTTGAAAGCCCGGATGGCCCAGAGGTATTTGTCTATCCTTACTTCTGCCATTACTCTTCGGAATCTGTTTTTTCCCTGGGGTCCATTCTTACTTCCATAAGGAGCGTATCCTTTTCTTCCGGGATGAGGAAGAAATCGTTCACCTCGGCGGGAACCAGCAGCGGTTCCCCTTTCCGGAAGCGGTAGTTTTCTCCGCCGGCCTGCACCGTGGCGGCACCCTTGAGACAAATGTAGAGAAGGAAGGTATCGTCCTCGTCCCTATGGCTTTTAAGCGCCTCTGTCAGAAGAATTTGATTGGCGGTAAACTGGGCAGACACCACCTCTCCCCTGTGGGCGGGCACCTTGCCGGAAAGGTCAATGAGGTCGAAGGCTTCTTCCAGGTGGAGTTCCCGATCCGTGGATCCCCAGTCATGCAGGCGGAACCACAGTTCGGAAGATTCGGCCACCTCCAGAAGGGTCACATCCTTGGCGGCGTGCACCTGTCCCGGCCGGATGAGATACATCTCTCCGGGAGCCGGCCTGACGCTATGAAGCAGCCTTTCCACCTTGTTGTCAAGGCAGGCCCGGTAAAATTCATCGGCCGATACAGGACGCTTGAAGCCCAGGTACAGACGGGCGTCAGGGCCGGTTTCCTCTACATACCAGAGGGCGGTTTTGCCGAAGGCGTCGTACCGCTGGGCGGCGGTTTCATCGTCGGGGTTCACGTGCAGGGAACTCCTCCCCTTCACCGTCAGGCGCTTCACCAGCACAGGGAACTGCGTCCCGTACCATTCGAAGGCGGTCTCCCCTACCACGCGCTCCAGGTAAGTTTGCATAATATCGCCGATGGTGTTTCCCTTCAGCCAGCCCTCGCTGGCCACCGAATCCACAAAGCCCAGATCGGCCAGTTTGTATTCCACGCTCCCCCAGGGCATCTGCTGCGCATCCGGGAGGAACTTCATCGGAGTAAGTTTCTTGTTCTGATCGTTCATACTGCAAAGATAGGAATTTTACAGTATCTTCAATGCAAATAACGTCTGGGCGAGAAGGTGAGCTTCAAGTACATCATCATCGACGAATACCAGGACATCTCCCGGCAGGGCGCTGGCCGTGCTCGGAAATCCAGCTCTGGCCAACCAGCACATCATAGGTTGGGACGCTCATTCTGTGCCATGAGGTCCGGTTACTCGGTCTTCCGGACGGCTGTAATCTTCACCTTGTCCATTACTTCACGAGATAACGAATTACTGTCTTAAGCTTGTCTGTTGCCGTTTTTCGCGGATCAGAGAGATAAATCTCATGATGTCAGTATATCGTCAATCGCAATGCTGAGCCCCTGCTGAGCGGCAAAGACTTTCATTTTTCCGATGGTTATGGGTTCCATATCGTGTGAGCCCACGTGCATACACTGGACGCATCGGCCTTCTTCATAGGGGAAAAACTCCACCTTGGAAAAGTCCGTTTTTTTTTTGCGGGTGGCCTCGGCTACGGCCCAGTCGAAATCGCCCTTGGTTACGAAGTCCGGCCGTCGGATCATGGAAATGAAGTGGAAATCTTCCTTGTGCGCGTAGTTCACTTCGCCCTTCTCAGACCACCAAAGGCCTTCCAGCGGGGCCAAGGAGAGGCCGTAGAATGCCTTAAAAGGACATCGGGCACGGTCTGTAAAAACCGTACCCGATGCGCTTAATTTACTTATTATCAGGCAGTTAACCCCCTAATACTCTTCCTCGTTCCACATAAAGTCCTCTTTGGTAGGATAGTCGGGCCAGATGTCTTCGATGGATTCGTAGATTTCGGAGGTGTCGTCGTCCAGTTCTTCCAGGTTTTCGATGACTTCGTCGGGAGCGCAGGTGCGGGTGGCGTAGTCAATCAGTTCTTCTTTGGTTGCGGGCCACGGAGCATCGTCCAGGCTGCTGGCAAGTTCAAGTGTCCAAAACATATACTAAATGTATTTATTTGTTTAATTATCAATAATTTAAGTGGGTTTTTCCTTTGTCGGGGATGCAAAGATAGAAAAAAAATCTCTATAATGAATTTTTTTCGCTATTTTTGCAGTCCAAAAATTTTGTGGGTATCTGCTACAAAGAATAGACCATGGCATACAAAAAAATTGAAGAATACGACGAAAAAACCACCCGGGAGATTGCTGGCCACATCAAAGCCATCCTGGAGCTGCTGGGAGAGGACCCCGCGCGGGAGGGTTTGCAAAAGACCCCGGAGCGTGTAGCCAAGGCCATGCAGTTTCTCACGCAGGGCTATTTCCAGGACGGTGAGGCCATCGTCAAGAGCGCTCTCTTCCAGGAGCCGTACAACCACATGGTCATCGTCAAGGACATCGAACTTTTCTCCCTCTGCGAGCACCACATGCTCCCTTTCATCGGCAAGGCACACGTGGCCTATATCCCACAGGGGGAAATCACCGGCCTGAGCAAGGTGGCCCGCGTGGTGGAAACCTATGCCCGCCGCCTGCAGGTACAGGAGCGTCTTACCGAACAGATCCGGGACAGCATCCAGGAAGCCCTGCATCCGCTGGGCGTGGCCGTTGTCATCGAAGCGATGCACACCTGTATGTCGATGCGCGGCGTGCAGAAGTCCAATGCCGTCACCACCACATCGGCCTTTTCGGGCATTTTCCTCCGAAGCGACAAAACCCGCAACGAATTCCTGAAACTCATCGAGAAGTAAGGTCTGCCAAAATGGCAGGGAAAAGCCTTTGGCGCATCTTTTGACTATTCAAAACCGGCCTCCGCAGAGGTCGGTTTTTGAAATTCAAGACAATACAGATATGGCAAACAAAGGACAAATTGGAGTAACTACCGAAAACATTTTCCCGGTTATCAAGCAGTTTTTGTACAGCGACCACGAGATTTTCCTGCGCGAACTGGTGGCCAACGCAGTGGATGCAACACAGAAGATGAAGGCCCTGGCAGCTTCCGGAGACTGCAAGGAAGAGCTGGGAGACCTGAAGGTGCGTCTGGAACTGGACGAGAAGGAAAAGACGCTCCGGATTATCGACGAAGGCATCGGTATGACTGAGGAGGAAGTGGACAGATACATCAACCAGATCGCCTTCTCATCGGCCGGAGAATTCCTGGAGAAATATAAGGACCAGATTGGCAATATCATCGGCCACTTCGGCCTTGGTTTTTACAGCGCTTTCATGGTATCCAAAAAGGTGACCATCGAGACCCTGTCCTGGAAGGAAGGCGCCCAGGCCGTGAAATGGAGCTGCGACGGCTCCCCGGCCTATGAGATGGAAGCCATCGACAAGAAAGAGCGCGGCACCGTCATCACCCTTTATCTGGACGACGATTCGAAGGAGTACGCCGAGAAAGCCCGCATCGAGGGACTTCTCCAGAAATACTGCAAGTTCATGCCCGTTCCCATCGTCTTCGGGAAGGAGCAGGAATGGAAGGACGGGAAATATGCCGATACCGACAAGGACAAGGTCATCAACTCCGTGGAGCCGCTGTGGACAAAAGCGCCCTCGGAGCTCAAGGAAGAAGACTACATGGACTTCTACCGGACGCTGTACCCGATGAACGAAGAGCCCTTGTTTTACATTCACCTCAACGTGGACTATCCCTTCAACCTTACGGGCATCCTCTACTTCCCCAAGCTGAAGGACCGCGTGGCCGTGGAACGAAACAAAATCTCGCTTTACTGCAACCAGATGTTCGTCACGGATCACGTGGAGAACATCGTCCCGGATTTCATGACCCTCCTGCACGGAGTCATCGACTCTCCCGACATCCCGCTCAACGTGAGCCGCTCCTACCTGCAGAGCGATGCCTCTGTCAAGAAAATCTCCACCTACATCACCAAAAAGGTGGCCGACCGGCTGGAAAGCATCTTCAAGGACCAGCGGGAGCAGCTGGAAGCCAAATGGGACAACCTAAAGCTCTTTATCGAGTACGGAATGCTCTCGGACGAGAAGTTCTGCGAAAGGGCCCTGAAATTCGCCCTCCTCAAGAATACCGACGGCAAATTCTTCAGTTTCGAGGAATATGAAAAGGCCGTGGCCGAAAACCAGACCGACAAGGACAAGAAAAAGGTGTACCTGTACGCCACGAAGCCGGAAGAGCAGTATGCCTACATCCAGGCTGCCCGGGACAAAGGATACGACGTGCTCCTGATGGACTGCGAACTGGACTCCCACTATGTCAACCTCTTGGAGCAGAAACTGACGGACACCCGCTTTGCCCGCGTGGACTCCGATGCCGTGGAAAACCTCATTCCCAAGGAAGAAAAAATGAAACTGGAGATGAAGGAGGATGAACGATACGACCTCGAGAACCTCTTCAAGGCCGTTCTGCCCTCCGGAAACGACTACTTTGTGCAGGGTGACAACCTGGGCGAAGATGCCGCCCCCATCCTTATCACCCAGAACGAATTCATGCGCCGTTACCGTGAAATGAGCGCCCTGGGCGGAGGAATGAACTTCTACGGCTCGATGCCCCAGAGCTACAACATCACTGTGAATATGGAAAACCCCATGGTCGCAAAAATCTGGGCCGATGCCAAAGCCGGTATCGCCCCGCAGGCCGAACTCCCCGCCGAAGCTCCTTCCGACGCTTCCGAGGAGGAGAAAACCAAGGCCCGAGAAGCCCGGGATGCCGTCCGCAAAGCTCACCGGGCCGATGTGGAAGCCTTCGCCACCGGCAACGAAATCCTGCACCAGATTGTTGACCTGGCCCTTCTGGCTAACGGAATGCTGAAAGGAAAGGCCCTGAGCGACTTTATCGCCCGGAGCCAGGGCTTGCTTATGCAGTAAGCGTTTTTCGCGACTAGCTTATCATCAGCATTATATAGGAATCCTCCTATGTCTGAACACATAGGAGGATTCTTGTATTAAACTGCAATTCAGTAAGTTACAAAAAATACTATTTATACAGGAAGCGGCGGATGGACATCTTGGGCGTTTTCTCGAAAGGCGTGTCCACCAGTTCCACCTTGGCAATCTGGCTGTAACCGGGAAGCTGGCGGTTGGCGCCCAGTTTGATGTTCTCCGGAATCTCGGCCTTGGCCTCATCGTCCAGGAGGGATTTGGCGATGGACTGCTCGTCCAGATAGACCAGGGCGACCAGTTTGCCGCCACGGTCCACCACCACGCTTTCCATCACGAAGGGCTGGTTGTTCACAACGGCTTCGAGCTCCTCAGGGTAGATATTCTGGCCGGAAGGACCCAGAATCATATTCTTGGAACGCCCGCGGATAAAGATGTTGCCTTCCATATCCATAACGCCAAGGTCTCCGGTGCGGAGCCAGCCGTCTTCCGTAAATGCATTGGCCGTGGCCTCGGGGTTCTTGTAATAACCCAGGGTGATGTTGTCTCCCTTGGCCTGGATTTCTCCCACGACGTGGTGCGGGTCTTCGGAGTCTATGCGGATTTCCGTAATGTCCACTGCGCGTCCGCAGGAGCCGGGGATGTAGGTGCGCCAGGGAGCATAGGCCATCAGGGGGCAGCCCTCTGTCATCCCGTAGCCTACAGTGTAGGGGAATTTGATTTTCTTGAAAAGGCGCTCCACCTCCGGGTTCAGGGCGGCGCCGCCCATGATGTATTCCGTCACTTTTCCGCCGAAGGCCTCGTGAAGGCCATCCTTCACTTTCTTGTAGATGACGCCGTTGAGTCCGGGAATCTTGGAGAGGAACTTCACCAGAGGCTTGTCCATCGTGGGTTTGAGCTTGCTCTTGTAAATCTTCTCCATCACCAGAGGAACGGTGACCAGAAGGTAGGGCTTGACATCGGCAAAAGCCTTCAGGAGGGTGGCCGGAGTGGGAGCCTTGGCCATCCAGTAGATGGAAGTACCGTTACAAAGCGGATAGATGAACTCGATCACCAGGCCGTACATATGGGCCATCGGAAGCATGGATACCATCTTGTCTCCGGCAGGCATATATCGCTGGTCGAAATCTACGTTTGCAGAGAAGTTGCGGTAGGTGAGCATTACGCCCTTCGGGTCTCCGGTAGAACCGGAAGTGTAGTTGATGGTGGAAACATCGTCCCAGTTGTCGGTAGGGAAAACCACATCTTCCGGGCCGAAACCCTTGGGATACTTCTGGGCGAAAAGCTCATCCAGATGGTCCACAATCTCCTGGATAGCGGCATCCCGGCAGAAGAGAATCTTCCAGCTGTCCACGTCGAAGACCACCCTCAGGGCGGGCATCTTGTCCGGATCCATCTTGGCCCAGCGGGCAGCGTTGGTGAACAGGGCGATACTGTCCGAATGGTTCACCAGTCCCATCACGCTTTCGGGGGTGAAATCGGCCAGAATGGGGACGATGATCGTCTCGTACGTATTGACGGCGAGGTAGGCAAAGCCCCATTTGGCACCGTTGTTGGCGCAGAGCGCGATTTTGTCACCTTTCTTGAAGCCGGCTTTCTCGAATACGATATGGAAGCGGGCGATATCGGTGGCCATCTGCGAATACGTGAAGGTCTCTCCGCCGATGGTATTGAGGGCAGGCTTGTTCCAGTACTTGCGGGTTGCATCCTGGAGGCTCTGAAGATAGTGAGGATACTTTTTATTTTCCATAATCGGTTGTTAAGGTAATAAGTACAACAGACAAATATAGGCATTTTTTCTGGAAAAATTATTCTTATCTTTGTACACCACAACAGTTAATATATGAAACATCTTTTCCGCATCCCGGCATTTTTGACGCTCATCGTCCTGGTTTTCCCCCTGCGTGCCCAGGAATTCAACGAAGAAAGCTGCACCTCAATCATGGTGGGCCGGCTCGCTTCCACCGACGGGTCCGTCATCACCTCGCACACCTGCGACGGCCGATACCGCACCTGGGTCCAGATGGAGCCCGCCGCAGACCACAAACCCGGTACTATGCATCCGGTCTATAAAGGGACTATGCACACCGCTTTCCGCGGAGATACCACCGGCGTACGCCTGATGGGAGAGATTCCCGAAGTGCCCCACACCTATGCCTATCTGAACACGGCCTATCCCTGCCTCAACGAGAAACAGCTGGCCATCGGCGAAACCACTTTCGTGGGGCCCGACACCCTGGTGAACCCCGCCGGCTGGTTCCGCATCGAGGAATTGCAGAGGCTGGCCCTCCAGCGCTGCGACAACGCCCGTGACGCCATCCGCATGATGGGCTCCCTGGCCGAGCAGTACGGCTATGGCGACGGAGGAGAATGTCTTACCGTAGCCGACAAGAACGAAGTCTGGCAGTTCGAGATTGTGGGCGTTGGAAAAAACAAAATCGGCGCCGCCTGGGTGGCCAAACGTGTCCCTGACGACCACGTGGCCCTATCGGCCAATATCCCCCGCATCGGTAAAATCAACCGCAAGGACAAGGATATGATGGCGTCGGCCAATGTGGAGCAGGTGGCCCGTGAAAACGGCCTGTGGGACGGCAAGGGGGACTTTGTCTTCTGGAAGGCCGTCACCTCCAACGCCAAGCGCCGCAACTACAGCGACCGGGAGTTTTTCCTCTTCAATTACTTCGCTCCGTCGCTGGGTCTAAGGGACGATATGGACGAGCTCCCCTTCTCCGTAAAACCGGAAAAGAAGGTGGATATCCGCGAAGTGATGGCCCTCTACCGCGAAACCTACGAGGGAACAGACTACGATATGACCCGGAACGTGAAGCTGGCCCGTGCGGCCACCAAGTCGCATCCGGCCGATACCATTGTCAGCCCCATCGCCAATCCCTGGCTCACCACCACGATGCGCAACACGCTCAATACCCTGGCCCCCGGCACCGTCACCTTCCGCCGTACCGTCGCCGTGGCCTGGTGCGCCTATTCGCACATCACCCAGCTCCGCAACTGGCTCCCCGACAGCGTGGGCGGCGTCTGCTGGATTTCCGTCGATAATCCCGGGCAGAGTCCGCGCATTCCGGTCTTCTGCGGCACCACCACCCTGCCGGCCAACTTTGAAATCTGCGGCCAGAAGCAGTACGTGCCCGACAGCTACCTCTGGCAGTTCCGCCGCGCCAACAAACTGGCCACCCTTTCCTGGCAGAGCACCAAGAAGGAATTCAACGAGGAAATCCTCCGGCTGGAAAAACTCGCTTTCGAGGGACTTCCCGCCGCAGATGTCCCTGCTGCAGCCCTCAACGCCTACACCGAGTATATCTACAACGAAGGAGTTCGTGCCTGGAAAGCCCTCGAGGACAAGTACTGGATCCAGTTCGGGTCGGGATTTTAATATTCGTCATTATGAGACTGCCTGCAGAATGGGAACAGCAAGGCTTCGTGCAGCTCACCTGGCCCCATAAAGAAACCGCCTGGTACGAGCTGCCCAAGGTCCTGGACTGCTACGTGGAAGTTGCCAAAGCCATTTCGCGTTACGAACCCCTCCTGGTCGTTTGCCGCGACATCGCCGAATGCCGGGCCGATATGGCCGCCCGCGGCTGGTCCCCCGGCCCCGACGTCCGCTTCGTGGAAGCCCCCATCAACGACACCTGGGCCCGAGACCATGGTGCCATCTCCGTCTATTCAGACCGGGGAGAGAAATGTATCCAGGACTTTGTCTTCAACGGCTGGGGCCTCAAATTCGGGGCCGAGCTGGACAACCAGATTACCCGCCGCATCTACCGGGAGGGCGTTTTCTCCAAGGACGTCAAGTACCTGGATATGAGGCCCTTTGTCCTGGAAGGCGGCAGTATCGACACGGACGGTACCGGGACGCTTCTGGCCACGTCCGAGTGCCTGTGTTCCCTGAACCGGAATGAACACTTGACCCAGGAAGAAATTGAGGAGTATCTGAAAGCTGCCTTCGGCCTGGAAAGAATCCTGTGGGTGGATTACGGCGGCATAGCCGGAGATGACACCGACAGCCACATCGACATCCTGGCCCGCTTCTGCTCGCCAGATACCATCGCCTACACGGCCTGCGACAATCCCGAGGATGAGAACTATGGCCCGCTGAAGGCTATGGAGGAGCAGCTGAAAACCTTCCGTACCCGGGAAGGGAAACCCTATCAGCTAATTCCCCTGCCCCTCCCGGAAGCGCTCTACCTGGACAATTACCGCCTCCCGGCCTCCTACGCCAATTTCCTCATTGTGAACGGTGCTGTGCTGATGCCGGGGGCCGGCTCACCGCTGGATGAAAAAGCGGCCGGGCAGCTTCAGAAAGCCTTCCCGGACCGCAAAATAGAAATCATAGACTGCAGGGCGCTTCTTTCCGGCCACGGAGGGCTGCATTGCATCACGATGAATTACCCCCAAGGCTGGTAGTAAGCTACTTCCCGAAGCGCTTCAGCAGGACGTCATAGGCATCTATGCGACGGTCCCGCAGGAAGGGCCAGCCGCGGCGGACATATTCGCACTGCTCCATATCCATTTCCACCACGTGGACGCCTTCCTCGGCCTTTTCAAACTCGGTAAGAAGTTCTCCCTGGGCACCGGTTGCGAAAGAATGGCCCCAAAAATCGATGCCGGTGGAGTGGCCGGTGGGATCGGCCTCCACGCCGGTGCGGTTCACCGTGATCACCGGCAGTCCGTTGGCCACGCTGTGTCCCCGCTGCACAAGCTGCCATGCCTGGCGCTGCTGTGCCTGCTCCCAGTCCGGATCGGTCGGCACGCCGCCGATGGCCGTGGGATAGATGAGAAGCTCGGCTCCGTTCAGGGCCATTGCACGGGCCGCCTCCGGATACCACTGGTCCCAGCAGACCAGTACCCCCAGGGTACCCACAGATGTCCTGATGGGCTGAAAACCCAGGTCTCCTGGCGTGAAATAAAACTTCTCGTAAAAGAGAGGGTCGTCAGGAATATGCATTTTGCGGTACTTCCCGGCAATGGAACCATCCTTCTCCAGCACCACGGCAGTGTTGTGGTAAATCCCGGGGGTGCGGCGCTCAAAAAGGGAAAGGACAATCACAACGCCCAGTTCCCTGGCCAGGGTACCGAAGCTTTCCGTGGAAGGACCTGGAATGGGTTCTGCCAGATCGCAAAGGCGCGCGTTTTCCTCCTGGCAGAAATACAGGCTGTTGTGCAGTTCCTGAAGCACCACAAGCTGGGCACCCTGGACGGCAGCCTCACGGATGTACGACTGTAAACGACTGATGTTCTGGGGGATGTCTGCGGTGCAATGTTGCTGCACCATACCAATACGGAGCGTTCTCATTATTTGTAACGGGTAAATTGCCTCAGTTCATTGTCGGCCTTAATCTTGTCGATAATGGCGCACACCAGGCGGAAGGTTCTGGAATCTTTGGAATAATTGGCGGGCGTGATGAAATTTACGCGCCCCTGCCGGAGAAGTTTCTGGGCTGTAGCCTTTTTGGCCGGGCGGGAAGGGTCGAACACGGCGATGGCATTGCCGCCGAACATATTCACAAGCTTCATAGACGGCACATCGGTATCCCCGTCCCCAAAATAGATCATATTGGTAAAGGGAAGTCGCTTGGCTTCATCAGCCAGGGATTCATTCACTTTCTGGGCATCCCGGGAAGAGAAAATGCCTTTCTGAATCTTGAACAGATACTGGGTTTTGGCGGTAAAATCCACGGCAATGCCGGGCCATTCGGCTTCTCCCTTCTCGTCATAGATGAAACTGCCGGCGAAGATGTGCTTGAATTCCCTTGCGATGGGAGAGCCTTCGATGATTTCCGTCAGGCCGGAAGAATTGATGTAGTGCTCGATGATGACCCCACGCTTTTTCCCGTATTCATCTACGTTGCGGAACCATTCGCGAACTCCATCGTAGAGTTTGATATCGGTCCCGTAACGGCGGAAATCCGCCCTGGTAAGCTTGATATGGTTCTTTTTGGCCTCGTCGTACATCAGTTTCATATAGGCCAGGATGTTGGAAGCATCCTGGCCCTGGGCGATGCCGTCACTCTTGGCCCAGAACTCTTCCGGAGTCTGGCCCACGGCCTGGATGAAGCCGAATTCCTGCATGTTACCCGGCGAAAGCGTGCCGTCGAAGTCGTATATCAGACCAACGATGGGTTTCCGTCTCATAGCGATTCTGTTTTTCGCCACAAAGGTAATAAAAAAAGAGACATCCCCGAAGGAATGTCTCTGAATATCGATGGGTAAGTTAAACTTACTTGACCTCGATGGTAACGACGCGGTTCTTGGCAGCGCCATCGAACAGCTGGACGGAAGAACCGTGGGCAGCGGTTTCGATGTTGCTCTCGGTAGCACCGGCCTTGGTGAGGAAATCAACCACGGTCTTGACGCGCTTCTCAGAGAGGGTCTGGTTGTACTTGGAGGAACCCGTCTGCTTGTCAGCGTAACCGTTGACGGAGAGCTTGGTGTCACCCTTCACGACATTGTTGGCGAAGAACTCGAGGTGAGCCTTTTCACGAGCGGAGAGCTTGGAGGAGCCCAGGTCGAAGTAAACGGACATCGGGGAGCCTTCCTTGATATCAACAGCAGTGAAAGTGCCGTTCTCGTAGAGGTAGGTCTGGCCGTTGACGAGCTTGCGCAGAGGAGCGACTTCCTTCTCCAGGAGGGCGATCTTGTCCTTCAGGGCGGCGTTCTCTTTCTCGAGGGCGGCCACCTTGTCCTTCAGAGCGTTGTACTGCTCGGTGGTGAAAGGAACAGGGATTACGACAGGAGTGATGGTGCTGTGACGGTCGAAGTTGGTCTTACCCAGGTTGAACTGCAGACCTGCGGTAGCGGAAGGGAAGACGATGAAACGACCGGCAGCCTTGGTATAAGCGTTGCCTCTGCCAACCAGAGCCATCAGGTCGATGGTGAGGTTTACGCGGTTGCTCAGACGAAGAACATTGAGGAGACCGGCACCGGCGGCATACTCGATATTGTTCTTGGAAGTCTTCTTGAAGGGGTTGACACCCTGACAGACATCGAGAACACCCATGGTGGCGTAAGGAACAAAGTTCCAGAAACGGGTCTCTTTGTAACCGCCGATGGAGTTGGAGATGTTCCACAGGAAATCACCGTGCACATAGTGGAAACCAAAGCGGTTGCCGGGCTGAAGACCGTCAATGCTGAGTTTGGAGACATCCCAGAGGCCGTGGTAGCCCAGACGCATACCAACGGCAGGAGTCCACCACTTACCGAAGTTGAGGTCGGCGGCGAGACCGATCTTGCCCCACTTGGCGGTGGATTTAACGGAAGGAATTACGCTGTTGACACCACCGGCGATGCCGATGAAGGTGTTGTCAAAAGCCTTGTTGGTTTCATAGGCGCCACGAACGACCTTGCCGTTCTCGTCGCGATTGTTGTTCTCCTGAGCAAAAGCGTTGGCAGAGAACAGGAGGCTTGCGATGGCAAGAGCTCCGAAAATTTTGATACCTTTCATAGTACTTTATTGAAGTTAATTAATAATTTCTTCGTATGCCTTTTAGCGATTATCGCTGCAAATTTAATAATTTTTTTTATTCCGTCAAATTTTCTGGGATTATTTTTCATTCCTGCCAATCTTCCGTATCTTTGTGCAGCAATCGTATTTCCTATGGATTTCAGGCTCCATTCAGACTATAATCCCTCCGGCGACCAGCCGGAAGCCATTGACCAGTTGTGCCGTGCGCTGCAGCAGGGGGTACGGGATGTCACCCTTCTCGGGGTGACCGGATCGGGAAAGACCTTCACGATGGCCAATGTTATCCAGCGGCTGCAACGGCCGGCCCTCATCCTGAGCCACAACAAAACCCTGGCCGCCCAGCTCTACGGAGAGTTCAAGGCCTTCTTCCCGGAAAATGCCGTGGAATACTTCGTTTCCTATTACGACTATTACCAGCCCGAAGCCTACATCCCCGTCACTGACACATATATCGAAAAAGACCTGTCCATCAATGACAAGATTGACGAGCTGCGGGTAAGCGCCGCATCGGCCCTGATGAGCGGGAGGCGGGACGTCATCGTGATCAGTTCCGTTTCCTGCCTGTACGGTATCGGCAATCCCGACGATTTTCACGACCAGACGGTCACCGTGCGCCGCGGAGAGCAGATGTCGATGACAAGACTGCTGTACAAAATCGTAGATGCCCTTTATTACCGTACCGAGACGGATTTCAAGCGCGGGTCTTTCCGCGTGCGCGGAGACACGGTGGACATCTTCCTCGGCGGGGCCGATTATGCCGCCCGCATCGAATTCTTCGGCGACGAGGTGGACCGGATCGCCCTTATCGACCCGGTGAGCGGGGCAGTTTTCGAGGAAATGGAAAAGATAGACCTCTATCCCGCCAAGAACTTCGTCACCTCAAAGGAAAAGGGCGCCAAGGCCGTGAGCCAGATCCAGGATGACCTGGTGAAGCAGGTGGAGTTTTTTGAATCCATCGGCAAGTTCCTGGAAGCCAAACGCCTCAAACAGAGGGTGGAATACGACATCGAAATGATCAAGGAGATGGGCTACTGCCCCGGCGTGGAAAATTACTCGCGCTACTTCGACGGCCGGAAACCCGGACAGCGCCCCTTCACCCTCATCGACTATTTCCCGAAAGATTTCCTGGTCTTCATCGACGAAAGCCACGTAACCCTGCCCCAGATCCGCGCCATGTACGGGGGGGACCATTCCCGCAAGGAAACGCTGGTGGAATACGGCTTCCGCCTGCCCGCCGCCAGCGACAACCGCCCCCTCACCTTCGACGAATTCGAGTCCGTGACTGGACAGACGGTGTATGTGAGCGCCACTCCGGCCGACTACGAACTGGAAAAATCCGAAGGTCTGGTGGTGGAGCAGATCGTGCGTCCCACCGGGCTGCTGGATCCGCCCGTAGAGGTGCGCCCCACCCAGAATCAGGTGGACGATCTGATGGAGGAAATCCGCCTCAGGGCCGAAAAGGACGAACGCGTGCTGGTGACCACCCTCACCAAGCGGATGGCCGAGGAATTGGACAGCTACTTCACCAAGGCCGGCGTCCGTTGCCGCTACATCCATTCCGACGTGGACACCGCCGAGCGCGTGGAGATCATCGAAGACTTCAAAAACGGCCTCTTCGACGTCCTGATCGGCGTAAACCTCCTGCGGGAAGGTCTGGACATTCCCACCGTTTCCCTGGTAGCCATCCTGGATGCCGACAAGGAAGGCTTCCTCCGCAGCGGACGCGCCCTCACCCAGACCGCCGGCCGCGCCGCCCGCAACATCAACGACGATTACCCGGAGCATGGACGAGACCATCCGGGAAACCGCCCGCCGGCGGGCCAAGCAGCAGGAGTACAACAAACTGCACGGCATCTCGCCCAGACAGGTGCAGGTGCGGGCCAATATCCTGATGAGCGAACTGGTCAAGTCCGGCGAGGACACCACCCACCTGAGCGGCTTCCTGAACCCGAACCTCCGTAACAGCGTCACCGGCCACGTGAGCGCCAGAGACTCCGTGTCAGACCCCACCTACGTCCCCAGTGCTTCCGAACTCGGAAAGGGAGACGTCTCCGTAGGTCTCGGGCACGATGCCGTGCGCGAAGGCACATCGGCCTTTGTAGACGGGCATATTGTGGCCGACCTGGCAGCGGTGCTGCAAGACCCCGTCATCCGTTCCATGTCCCGCGAGCAGGTGGAAAAAGCCGTCGCCGAAGCCAGGCGCAAGATGCAAAAAGCGGCCGCGGACCTGGATTTCACCGCCGCTGCCCGCTACCGCGACGAAATGTGGGCCCTCCAGGAATACTTGAAGGTGTGGAAGGACTAATGCAGGGACTTGATTTTCTCAAAAAGAACTGAATCTCCAGCAGATGACTGCGCTAACTCCTCGAAACCTTGGCGACGTGTTTCAACGCACGGAGCTGGGCCAGGACCTTATCCAGTTCCAGGTTGGAGGGAACGGAAAGCTTGAGGTTCATTTCCCAGGTGCCGTTTCGCGGGTTCTCCGTGACGGTGAAACTGCGGATGGAGGCTTTGAACTGGCCGATAACCTCCAGGATGCGCCCGCTGGCACTTTCCTCGTCGGCCACAATCCGAAGCCCCACCTGGAAACTGCCGCTGGAGGGCGTTTCGGCCCAGCGGACTTTCTGGATCCGGTAAGGGAATAGTTCCAGCAGACGGGCGGCATTGGGGCAGGTGATGCGGTGGATTTTGATGCCGTCCGTGCGGGTGACAAAACCAAATACATCATCTCCGAAGACCGGATTGCAGCACTTGGACATCTTGTAGTCGATACCCTTGACATTCTTGGCGTTGAGCACCAGGATATCGTCCTTGGACGCTGACGGGCGGGAAGCCCTGGACTGCGTCTGAACTGCCTCCGCGGCCTCCACAGAAGCGGCGTGACGCGCCGATTCCCCCTGAATATAGTCCTTCACCACATTCACGTCCAGCTTTTCCTCGCCGATGGCGGCATAGAAGCCCGTAAGCGTGGAATAATTCAGTTTTTTCCGGAGTTCGGTGAGCATTTCATCGGAAATCTCCAGCTTCCAGTTCTTGAGGCGGCGCTCCAGAAGCTCCTTGCCGTCGGCCGCGCGGGAGAGTTCCTGGGCCGCAAGGGCCTGTTTGATCTTGGAACGGGCCTTGGAAGAAATTACCCAGGCCAGCCAGTCCTGGTTGGGACGCTGGTTTTTGGAGGTTTGGATTTCCACCACATCTCCCGTGGAGAGCTTTTCCCGGATGGAGACCGACTTGCCGTTCACGCGGGCACCCACGCAGTGCGCTCCAATGTTGGTATGGATGCCAAAGGCAAAGTCCAGCACCGTGGAACCGGCACCCAGAATGCGGAGTTCCCCGGTGGGCGTAAAGACGAAAATATCCCTGGAAGGAGGCTGCGGAAGGTCTTCCGACCTTTCAGACCCGGGATGCTCCAGGGCATAGCGGACGCTTTTGAGCCAGGTATCCAGCGTCTCTTCCCGTTTGATGCCTTTGTAGGACCAATGGCTGGCAAAGCCGTTTTCCGCCACATCGTCCATCCGCTTGGTACGAATCTGCACCTCCACATAGGCTCCGTCGCGGTTTTTCACCGTGATGTGCAGGCTTTCGTAGCCGTTGGGTTTGGGGTTGGTGACCCAGTCGCGCAGACGGTTTGTATCGGCCTCGTACTCTTCCGTCACAAAGGAATACACCTGCCAGCAGAGGTCTTTCTCCAGTTTGTGATCCTCGGGGTCGCAGTCGATGATAAAGCGCATTGCGAAAACGTCGTACACACCCTCGAAAGGCACTTTCTGTTTCATCATCTTCTGCCAGATGGAATAGGCCGCCTTGGTCCTCACCTTCAGCTTGTACCGGATTCCGGCGGCATCCAGCTTCCCTTTCAGCGGGTCGATGAATTCCTCCATCAGTTTTACCCGCTCCTTCTCCCCCGCCTTCAGCTTGTTGGTAATGAACCTGTACTGTTCCGGCTCGGCATAATGAAAGTAGATATCCTCCATCTCCCGTTTCATATTGTAAAGTCCCAGCTGGTGAGCCAGGGGGATATAGAGCATCAGCGTTTCCAGGATTTTCTGCTCGCGCCCGGACTTCGGGAACATCTTCAGGCTCCGCATCACTTCCAGACGGTCGGCCAGCTTGAGCACCGTTACGCGCGGATCCCGCGAGTACTGGATGATGAGTTTCTTGTAATTCTCCGCCTCCAGGCGCGTGTCCTTGGGTTTGACGGTGGCGATTTTGTTGAGTCCGTCCACGAGGGTGTACACCGACTCGCCCCACTCTTCGGCATTGACGGCGTAGCCTCCCATCCGGCTGGCCTCGTGCAGATATACGGCGGCGATGCACTCTTCAGGAAGGCCAATCTCGGCCGATACGATTTCGGCGACGGCGTCGGGATGGCCGATGAAGGGCGTCCCGTCGTGTCGGGTCCGGTCCTTCAGGACTTCCACGGCCGTTTCGCGGGCACGGGATATGAGACTACTTTTTTCCACGCTGTCGTTCGGTCAGGGCCGTCTGGAAAGCACGCGCATTGGCCAGGTGCTCGCTGTAGGTAGCGGCAAAACGGTGGGTTCCGTTGAAAGAGGGGTCTGCGCAGAAATAGAGATAGTTGTGCGAACTCGGGTGCAGAACGGCCTCCAGACAGGTTTTGGGAGGGCAGGAAATGGGGCCGGGAGGAAGCCCGGCGTGCTGATAGGTATTATACGGGGAATCTGCCAGGAGATGGGACTTAAGGATGCGGTTGAGCTTGTAATCGAAGCAGTAAGCCACCGTAGGGTCGGCCTGGAGGCGCATCCCGGTACTGAGCCGATTCAGGTAAACGGCCGCAATGGAAGGCTGCTCCGGCACATACTTGCTTTCCCCGTCCACGATAGAAGCCAGGACGGACACCTCGCGGGGCGTAAGTCTCCGGGCCTTTGCGGCGGCAAGGCGCTCCGGGGTCCACCAGGCGTCTTTTTCTTTCGCGAAACGGTCGAAAATCTCGCGTACGGAAGCGGTCCAGAGCATTTGATACGTATCCGGAATCACCATCGTGAACAGCTGCTGCCGGTCCACCCCGTATTTTCGCAGGGAGTCATCGCAGGCGATGAAGGCGGCTACGGCGGCCGAATCGGCCAGCATCTGGGAGCCGATTTTGCGGGCCAGGTCCGAAGGACGGCGGATGCTTCCCGCAAGGGTGAGGTTGACGGGAGTCTGCCAGCCTTTCTGCAACATTCGGGAAAGGTACATGCTGGAGCAGGTGGAGTCTATCAGGTAATGCCCGGCCGAAATGCTTTTCACATCCCTGAAAACGCGCTTGAGGCTGCCCTCGCTGCGGACGATGCCGGCCGACAGGATGGAATCCCGAAGTTCCCTGACATTCATCCCGGGATAGACGTAGAGGTCCATCTCGTCCGTAAAATTGGGGACCTTGCGGTCGTACCAGGCGTGGTAAGCATATAATCCGACCACCGCCAGCGCAACAGCCGCCAGCGCAGCAAAAAGGCCGATGAGCGTCTTCTTCATAGGCTATCGCAGTTTAATCTCGTCCCCTTCCTGGAGCCGCACCGGAGCCTGGAGTCCGTTCAGTTTGAGGATGGCTTTCTCCTTCACCCCGAAACGCTGGCAGATGGCGTGGAAATCTTCCCCGTCTTCGGAGACGATATATTTCTCCAGGCCTTCCGGAGCCTGGTTTTTCTTGGCCTGGAGGTACACTACCGTTCCGGGGGAGAGCGTCTGGTCCTTTGTCACATCATTGTATCGCAGAATCTCCCATTTGAACAGGTGGTAGTACCTGGCCAGCGAACTGTAGCTCTCGCCTTCCATCGCATAGACGAAGGGAACGCCGTTAAGTGAAAACAACTGTCGGGACAGCGGGAAACGGAAGGCCTCGTTGGGCTGCACGTCAGCTCCGGAACGGGCCGACGAAACCGCCACGGGCTCTTCAATCTTGTGCGGAGACTCCGGCAGGCTGGCCTCGTCCTCTCCGGAAACGATGTCGAAACGGTTCAGCTTATAATCCTCGATGTACTTGATGAGCTTTCCGGCATAGGCGGGGTCCGTGGCGTATCCGGCCTGCTTAAGGCCGTAGGCCCAGGCCTTGTAGTCGGTTCTTTCCAGATCGAAGAGGAACTTATAGCGGTCCCTGTAGCGGAGAAAATCCGAATGGTCCCGGAAACTCTGCGCCGGAGAATCATAAACGCGGAAACACTCGCCCGGGGCGTCGTCATCGTGGCGCATACTGCGGCCTGTCCAGCCCTTATGGCACTTGATGCCGAAGTGATTGTTCCCCTCCCGGGCCAGGCGGGACTGGCCGGCACCCGACTCCAGGATGCCCTGGGCCAGGGTGATGCTGGCCGGAACGCCGCTGCGGAGCATTTCCTCCACAGCCATCTGCGAAAAGGTCTGGATATACTGCTCCTGAGGGCTTTGCGCACGCATCGCCCACTGCAGGGCAAGTAGCGCCAGAATGAGTAATGTCTTTTTCATCAAGCGCTAAGTTAAGAAGAAATTCTTAAATATCGTAACTGTCTCCGTCGGATGTGGCGAAAGTTTCCGGGAAAAGGCGCCGGCATTCGGCCTCGTACGAGAGAATCTCGCTGCTGCGCGAAGAATAATGGCCGATAAGCAGTTTTTTCACCCCGGCTTCGGAGGCCAGGACCGCGGCCTGCAAGGTAGTGGAGTGATGCCGGAGGGCGCTCTGATCGGCATATTCCTCCTGATAAGTGGTCTCGTGATAGAGGACCGTAGTGCCGCGGAGCCATTCGGCCTCCTGCGGGAAGGGTGCCGTGTCGGAACAATAGGCGTAACTGCGGGGTGCGAAGGGCTTGTAGGCCGCCTCATCGGCCCGGATGACAGTTCCGTCCTCCCGGATCACGTCCTCTCCCCTTTTGAGCGTGCCGATTTCCGTCAGGCTAAGTCCATAACGCCCGATGGCTTCCTTGTGCACGTTGAAAGGAGGCTCCTTCTCCGCGAAGCGGAAGCCGAAGCATTCGATGCCGTGATTGAGCGGAAACGCCTGGACAGCAATGCTTTTTGTTTCCAGGATGGTCTCCGGTTCCTTCATCTTCAGCGGCGTGTAGCGGATTTCGTACGCCAGCCCCTCCCCGTAATAACTGAGGAAAAACTTGAGGATGGGGCCGAAGTTGAGCGGAGCAAAGATGTTCAGCGGTGTCTGCCGGCCTTTCATTCCCAGGGTGGACAGCAGGCCGAAAATGCCGAAGACGTGGTCTCCATGGATGTGACTCAGGAAAATGGAATCCAGCTTCATCATAGGAATCCGTTCCTCCACCAGGCGGTACTGGGTACCCTCGCCACAATCAATAAGGAACAAGCGCCCGTGCACGGAAAGTGCCTGGGCGCTTTGGTTCCGGCCCCTTACGGGCATAGCAGATGCCGTGCCCAGTAAGGTGACCTTGAAAATATTCGGATTACTGCTACTCACCCTTTTCCAGCTGCTCCTTCAGGGCGGCCAGGGCAGAAATGTCACCGAGCGTGGTCTTCTCCACATTGCTCTGGACTTTCTTGATGGCCTTCTTGGCGGATTCGGCCTCGGCGTTTTCACGGGCGGCTTTCACCTCCTGATAGGTGCGGACGTGGGATACGCGGACGGTGCGGGTGCTGCGGCGCAGATCCACCACCTTCACGGGCAGGGTTTCACCGACGAGGGCCTGCTTGCCGTCTTCCTTCACCATTTCACGGTTGAAGGCGGTAGCCTCGGTGCCATCCTCGAAGTTGACGGTGGTGTTCTTGTCGCTGACAGCGGCAACGGTGGCGTCCACTACGGTGCCCACAGGGTACTTGGCCTCCAGCTCGTCCCAAGGGTTGGGGGTGAGCTGCTTGTGGCCCAGGGACAGCTTGTGGCTGTTCTCGTCGAAGTCCAGGATTACGACGTCGATCACGTCTCCGCTCTGAACCATTTCGGCAGGATGCTTGATCTTGTTCCAGGAAAGGTCGGAGATGTGGATGAGACCTTCCACGCCGTCTTCCAGTTCAGCGAACACACCGAAGTTGGTGATGTTGCGGACGGTAGCCTTGTGCTGGGAACCGACGGGATATTTGTCGCGGATGCTCTCCCAAGGGTTGGCAGTGAGCTGCTTGATGCCCAGGGACATCTTGCGGGCGTCGCGGTCCAGGGTGAGGATCTGGGCTTCCACCTCGTCTCCCATCTTCAGGAATTCCTGAGCGCTGTGCAGACGGGGGCTCCAGCTCATTTCGCTTACGTGTACCAGGCCTTCCACGCCGGGTTCCACCTCTACGAAAGCGCCGTAATCGGCCACGGCCACCACTTTACCCTTCACGGTGTCACCCACCTTGAGGTCTGCGGAGAGGGCTTCCCAAGGGTGAGCGCTAAGCTGCTTGAGACCCAGGGCGATGCGCTTCTGCTGCTCGTTGAAGTCCAGGACCACGACGTTGATCTTCTGGTCCAGGGCAACCACCTCTTCCGGATGGGAGATGCGGCCCCAGCTGAGGTCGGTGATGTGGATGAGACCGTCCACGCCGCCCAGATCTACGAACACGCCGTAGTTGGTGATGTTCTTCACGACGCCTTCCAGCACCTGGCCCTTCTCCAGCTTGGAGATGAGTTCTGCGCGCTTGAGTTCCTGCTCGGCCTCGAGGAGAGCCTTGTGGGAAACGACGACGTTGCGGAATTCCTGATTGATTTTCACAATCTTGAAATCCATGGTGGTATCTACGAATACGTCGTAGTCGCGGATGGGCTTGATGTCGATCTGGGAGCCGGGGAGGAAAGCCTCGATACCGAACACGTCCACGATCATACCGCCCTTGGTGCGGGTCTTCACATAGCCCTTCACCACTTCACCGCTCTCGTAAGCGGCGTTGACCATATCCCAAGACTTGAGCTGGCGGGCCTTCTTGTGGGAAATGACGAGCTGACCTTTGCGGTCCTCGGCGTTTTCTACGAGCACTTCCACCTTGTCGCCGACCTTGAGGTCCGGATTGTAACGGAACTCGGGAGCGGAGATGACGCCTTCGCTCTTGGCGCCGATGTTCACCACAACCTCACGCTTGTTGATGGAAGTGACAACGCCTTCCACCACCTCGTTTTCGGAGATCTTGGAGAGGGTTTGCTCGTACTTGGCCAGGGTCTCTTCCTTGGAGCCCTTCTCTACGCCCTCATTCTCAAAGGCATCCCAGTCGAAATTCTCGGGAGCCACGGAGGCGTTGAGCACAGCCTTCTTGGTTTCTTTCTGGACAGGGGCCTCGTTCTGGGGCTCTTCTGCCACGTTTTTGATTTCTTCAGACATAAAAAATTGACTAAAAAAACTAGTAGTTAAACATTATTTCTTGAACTTTCCCGTACACAATAATGGCGGAAAAAGCGCGCAAATATAGCGATAATTATTTGATTTTACAAGTACTGCGGTTTTTCGGTCCTTCCCTAATATTTTGTATCTTGCAAAAAATTCTGCCGGCTTATGAAAAAGTTCTTTTTCCTTCTGCTCCCCCTCATTCTTTTCACGTCCCAGACTCTCCCCTCTCCCGATGACGAGCAGCTGCTCCGGGACTGGATCCGTACCATCGCGTCCGACGAGTTCGGAGGACGGAAACCGATGACTCCCTATGAGGATGTCACGGTGAACTATCTGGCCGGAGAACTTGAGAAAATGGGCCTGGAGCCCGCCTTTGACGGCAGCTGGTTCCAATCTTTCCCGATAATTTCCGTCACGGCCGCACCGGAAGGAAAAAAGATTCAGGTCAAGGGAAAGAGAAAATCCACGCTGGCCTATCCGGAAGACATCGTCGTATGGACGGCGCAGGCGTGTGAAAAAGTGGATATGAAAAACGCCGAATACGTTTTCTGCGGATTCGGCATCGACGCACCCGAGTACGGGTGGAACGATTTTGAAGGCATCGACGTCAGGGGAAAAATCATCATCGCGATGGTGAACGACCCCGGGTACTACAATCCCGCCCTTTTCCGGGGCCGGAATATGACCTATTACGGCCGATGGGTTTACAAGTTCGAGGAGGCCCGGCGCAGGGGCGCAGCCGGCTGCCTGGTGCTCCACAACACCGAAGCCGCGAGTTATGGCTGGCACGTGTGCGTCAACGGCCACCTGGAGGGCAACCTGGCCCTGTACAATCCCGAAACGAAGAATGCCGACGAACTGGGCATCAAAGGCTGGCTGCACGAAGACGGGGCACGGAAAATCTTCCAGGCGGCCGGAGTCGATTTTGAAAAAGCCCTGGAAGAAGCCAAAAAACCCGGGTTCAGGAGTTATTCTCTCAAGACAAGAAGTGACGTCCGGATGACCGTCTCGTACGATATCCGGGAAACCCGGAACGTAGGCGCCCTCCTGCCCGGATCCGGAAACAAGGATGAAGCCGTGGTGGTCAGTGCCCACTGGGACCACCTGGGCATCGGCACGCCGGACCCCAGTGGAGACAGCATCTACAACGGAGCGGCCGACAATGCCAGCGGCGTAGCCGGCGCTCTCCTGCTGGCCCGCCGCTTCGCTGCCCTGCCCCATCGTCCCGGACGCAGCCTTCTCTTCCTTTTCCCTTCCTCGGAAGAAAGCGGACTCTTCGGCTCGGAATACTACTGCTCCCATCCGGCCTTCCCGATGGAGAAGACCGTAGCCTGCCTCAACTTCGAGAGCATCGGCCCGGCCGAACTCACCCGCGATGTCGTGATTCTGGGAGGCGGGCAAAGCAAGCTGGACCACTATTTTGAGGCTGCCGCGGCGGCGCAGGGAAGATACATCCATTATGACGATGACAACTCCGACGGCTGGTTCTTCCGCTCGGACCACTACAATTTTGTCAAAAAGGGAGTCCCGGCCGTGGTGATGGAAAACGGACTTCAGCCGGCAGACCCCTCCCGTCCCAACCGCTATCCTTTCCAGCAATGGTATCACAAGCCCTCGGATGAATACCGCGAAGACTGGGACCTCAGCGGCACGATGGCCAATGTCAATCTCGTCTATGGCATCGCCCTGTCCCTGGCCCATGCCCGGGAGAAGCTTTAGCACACAAGTGCTTGGATTTTCATATTTTTTCCGTATTTTTGCAGGCTGACTTTTCCGTAATGTCAGCTGGTTAATACGTAAAACTCCATCCGGTGCGACTGGCCCGGAGCTAAAACAGAAAGAGATATGCTGAGTATCTTCTACAAAGAAAACGGAAAAATTCTCCTCTCCCAGTCGGAGAAAGACTTCCTGAAGCTCAAACTGGAGGACACCGTATGGATAGACCTTGTGGATCCCACGGGAATGGAAAAGCGTGCGGTGGAAGCGTTTATGGGCACCGAGATTCAAAGCCGGGCCCAGGCCGAGGAAATTGAGTCATCGTCCCGCTATTTCGAGACCGACGACGCCATTTTCGCCAACACCAACTTCCTCACCCCGGGGCCGGACGAATATATGATGCAGGCCGTGTCCTTCACCATCGTAAACGATACCCTGGCCACGCTCCGCGAGGTGCCACTGCGCTCGTTCACCGAACTGCAGCGCCGCCTTCAGGTGAATCCTCGGCAATACCCTTCCGGCTTCAGCGTCTTCGCCAGCATCCTGGACCAACGTGTGGACCTGGATGCCGATATGATCGAGCTCCTCTCCAAGGAAATCTCCCAGTACGCCAAGCAGATCAACGACCAGGAAGACATCGACCAGGAACTCCTCATCGACATTTCCCAGATGCAGGAGAACACGATGATCGTCCGCGAGAACGTAGTGGACAAGCAGCGCCTCATCTCCAACCTGATGCGTTCCACCAAGGTTCCGCGCTCGCTGGAGAACCGCCTGAACGTACTCCTCCAGGATATCTCTTCCCTGCTCAGCCATACCAATTTCTGCTTCGAGCGTCTGGAATACCTGCAGGACACGGTGCTGGGTCTGATCAACCTGGAACAGAACAAGATTATGAAGGTGTTCACGGTCGTGAGCGTCTTCCTTATGCCGCCCACCCTCATCGCCGGCTTCTACGGTATGAACGTACGCCTTCCGATGCTCAACGCCGGCGACCCCAACGCCAACTTCTGGAACTGGGTCATCATCCTGGCCATTATGGCTCTCAGCTGCCTGCTGGTCTGGTATCTTTTCCGCCGCAAGAAACTCCTCTGAAAAAGTTTTTCTTTGTGGTGTATGCCCGTGCAAGATTACGGTGCTTCGGGGATTATATTGATGCTATGAAGATTAATTGGAAATATTTTGCAGGTTCGTTGTTTGCGTTTCTGGGATTCGGAGGATGCATCAGAATCGATATCGGTGGTGGCCTGGCCATGTACGGACAGCCCACGGCCCATTACAAACTCATCGGCAACGTGAAAGGACCGGACGGAAAACCCGTGGAAGGCATCCAGGCTGTTTTCGTCCCCAGGGAGGATGGGGCTTACCCCCACGAAAACGACACGCTGTACTCGGACGCCCAGGGACATTTTGAGAAAGGACGTCTCAAATACGACTGGCCGGACGACTTCAAGGACGCCAAACTCATCCTGGAGGATGTGGACGGTCCGGAAAACGGAAGTTTCAAAGGCAAGACCCTGACCCGAAACGCGCTGAAAATGGAACAGACCCAAAAAGGCGACGGGGCGTGGTATGAAGGTGCCTATACGGTATCGGCCGATGTAACCCTGGACAAGGACGAATAATGGAACGTCTTTCCCTTCGACGCCGCCTGGCGCTGGACATCAACAAAAAGTTGCAGGACGATGTGATTGCCGAGCATCCTCTCCGGCAACTTTTTTGGGAATGCACGCTCCGCTGCAATCTCCGCTGCCGCCACTGCGGCAGCGACTGCAAACAGACGGCCCTGGTCAAAGATATGTCCAAGGAAGACTTCGGGCGGGTGTTGGACAGTGTATCGGCCCGGACAAACCCGCATCAGGTGATGATCAACATCACCGGCGGGGAGCCTCTGATGAGACCCGACCTGGAAGAATGCGGCCGGATGATCTACGAGAAAGGCTTCCCCTGGGGCATGGTAACCAATGCGCTTGCCCTCACGCCGGAACGCTATTTCCGCCTTCTGCAGAGCGGACTCCGGGCCATGACCATCAGCCTGGATGGTCTGGAGGACGATCATGACTGGATGCGCGGCCGGGAAGGCTCTTTCCGGCACGCCTCGGAAGCCATCCGTATGGTAGTGGCCTCCGGCGAGATTGCCTTCGACGTGGTCAGCTGCGTAAACCGGCGCAATTACGGGCAGCTGGAGGCGCTGAAAGAGCATCTCATCGGCCTGGGCGTCAAGGGCTGGCGGCTATTTACCATATTTCCCGTCGGGCGGGCGGCCGATGACCCGGAACTGAGACTCAGCCGGGAAGAGCTGCACGGGGTCATGGCGTTCATCCGCCACTGCCGGAAAGAAGGGAGAATCCACACGGAATTCGCCTGCGAAGGCTTTTTGGGTAATTACGAAGGCGATGTGCGGGACCGTTTTTACATGTGCAACGCCGGCGTTACCATCGGTTCCGTCCTGGCTGACGGCTCCATATCGGCCTGCCCCAGCATCCGGGCCAATTATGTGCAGGGGAACATCTACAAGGACGATTTCATGGACATCTGGGAAAAGGCCTATCTCCCCTACCGCGACCGCTCCTGGATGCACAGGGACGAATGCGCCGGCTGCCCCCACTGGAAGTATTGCCGAGGCGGAGGCATGCACCTCAGAGACGACAAAGGCCGATTGGTCCAGTGTCTCCTGAAGAGGATGTAATTATGCCTCGTACTCGGTGGGGTCAAAGCCATCCAAGGCTTCCCTGCGCTCAGTGCAGGTGCCGCACTTGCCACAGTGCTTTTCTCCTCCTTTGTAGCAGGAATAAGTAAGGGAATAATCCAGGCCAATGGCCTTGCCCCGGAAGGCGATGTCCCGTTTGGTGATATCACAATACGGGGACACCACGCGGATACCTTCGTAGGTGCCGGCCCTCACGGCCGCATCCATGGCCTCCACGAATGCAGGACGGCAGTCGGGATAGATGGCGTGGTCTCCACTGTGGTTGGCCAGAAGCACCGTGTCCAGGCCGTAACTCTCGGCCAGGCCTGCCGCTACCGACAGCATGATACCGTTGCGGAAAGGCACCACCGTGCTTTTCATATTCTCCTCGGCATAATTCCCCTCGGGGATCTCTCCGCCACTGAGCAGAAGATCACTCTTGAAATACTGGCCGATAAAGCCTAGCGGTATCACCAGATGCTTGATGCCCAAGCGCTTACAGTTTTCCTTGGCACATGCGATTTCCCGGGCATTGTGCTTGGAGCCATAGTCGAACGTAACGGCCAGCGCGATACTGTCCTTATACTCATACAGCAGCGTGGTACTGTCCAGTCCTCCCGAATATACAAGCAAGGCCTTCATAAACTGGCGATTATATCATTGACGGCACTGCGGGCCGATGCGACGGCTTCCACCACCGTCTTGGGACCCAGGATGAAGTCCCCGGCCACCCAGACGTTGCCGAGGCCTTCCACCTTTCCGCCCTCGGAGGTGACGGGCCAGCCCCACTCGTTCATCACGGCCGGCGTATCCTTGAACATCCGGAAATCCGGCGTTTCGCTGATGGCCGTAAGGAGCGTGTCGCATTCCACAAAATGCTCCGTTCCCTCGATGATGCGGGTAACCACGCGGCCGCCATCCTCGGGCTGTACGTTCTCGCAATCACAGAACACGACGCCGCCCTCCTTCACCTCCACCGGAGCCTGGAAAATACGGAACTGCACGCCGTCGGCTTTGGCCTCCTCCACTTCCAGCGGATTGGCGGGCATATTCTCGAAGGTCTTGCGGTAATAGATCCAGGTTTCGGCCCCCTGGCGGACAGCGGTACGACAGGCATCCATCGCCACATTTCCGCCGCCGATGACAATGACTTTCTTTCCCAGTTCAAAGGCCGAAGGATCCTTGAGGAAGGGCAGTGCCTGGACGGACTTCTCTTCGCCCGGGATATGCAGGGTGGCGGGGTTTTCGGCACCGGCGCCCAGAAGGACGGCATCATAGGAGGCCGACAGCTGGGCCAGCGTTACGTCGTGCCCCACCTCGACAGAGCCTTTGAATGTAATGCCGGCCTTCTCGAACATATCCTCGAAAGCATCACAGTACTTTTTGTCCAGGCGGAAGGCCGGAATGCCGTAGCGAAGCACGCCGCCCATCCGGGGATTGGCGTCAATGAGGGTGATATCGGCACCGGCCTCGTACAGCCAGACGGCGGCGGAAAGGCCCACCGGACCGGCACCCACGATGGCGATGCACCTGCCTTCCATTTCCGAAGACCTGCGCTGCAGCTGATGCTTGAAAAGGTAGGCTCCGGAAATTTCCTGTTCTATCTCGTACCAGCGCACCGGAGCCTGTTTGACGTTGAGGACACAGTGGCCGTAGCAGAACTGTTTCCAGTCGCAGACCAGGGAGGTGACGGCGCTCAGGGGGTTGTTGCGGAAAAGCATTTCCCCGGCTTCTTCTACTTTGCCCTCCCGGTACAGGAGTATGCATTCCGGAACGGGCGTTTGGACAGGACAACCCTGAAGGGCGCATTTTGGTTTTTTGCACAGCAGGCAGCGCAAAGCTTCGTTATTAATCATGGTTTAAAAATTTGGCGGTTAGTAAGAGATCGGCCCAAGGTGAGGGAATCGGCATATTCCAGGTCGTCGCCGAAGCCCAGTCCCCTTGCGAGGGAGGTGATCCGGATGCCGGACCCCTCTATTTGTCGGTATATGTAAAAAGCTGTGGTTTCTCCTTCCACGTCTCCGCTCAGGGCCAGGATGACCTCTGCCCCGGCGGGGTTTTCCAATTGTCCCACCCGGTCGGTCAACTCCTTAATGCTCAGATCCGAAGGACCTACGCCGGCTATGGGCGAAATGATGCCGCCCAGCACGTGGTACACCCCGTGGTACTGGCCGGTAGCCTCGATGCTCATCACGTCCCTGACGCTCTCCACCACGCAGATGGTGCGCCGGTCCCGGCTCCGGTCTTCGCAGATGGAGCAGATTTCATCGTCCGAAATCATCCGGCAGCGACGGCAGTAGCATACTTTGTCCCGGAGATTGTCAATGGCCGAAGTGAAATGGTGCACATTCTCGGCCGGCTGCCTCAGAAGGTGCAGCGCCAGACGCAAGGCACTCCTCCGTCCCACCCCGGGAAGGGAACTGATGGCCTCGACGGCCTCGGAAAGCAGCACGGAAGGATAATTTTCTTTATACGCCATAATACGTCAGAAGGCCCTCCATCGGAGAGGCGGCCAAAGTTGAAAACTGCACATCATATTCCCGGCCGATGCGCTCAAGAATCTCCCGGCAGGCATAGCCGAAGCCGCCCACAACGCCCACGGGAAGAGGGTCATAGCGGCAAACGGTACGTTCGAAAAAAGCACGGAAGTTTTTGTCAACCAGGTCTTTCACATATTCCTCATCGTCATAATGCGAGAGAAGGAACGGGGCAAAGCTGCCCAGGTACCGGGCCGGAGACGGGCCTCCGTACACGTTTTTGACGATGGTGGGATAATCGGCCCCGAATTCCCGGTCGAACGCCGCGGCGAGGGTCCCCGGAACGAAGCCTTTGAGATAATCGGTGATGAAAAGGCGGCCCAGCACGGAAGCAGAGCCCTCATCCCCCAGGATGAAGCCGCCGCAAGCTACCTTGTGGGTAATGTCCCGGCCGTCGTACTGGCAGGTATTGGCTCCCGTGCCGATGATGGCGGCGATACCGGGGGCCCTACCGCACACGGCGCGGGCAACGCCCAGCATATCGGAGGCGTATTCGACCGTGGCGCCGGGGAACCATCTGCGCAAATCCACGGGGGATTCTCCCACCAGGCCGGCGGCGTAGAAATGGATGCTGTCGATGCCGGGACCCAGCCTTTCCGCCGCGTCCTTCACGATGGCTTCCAGCTGCTGCACGGGCGTATGGGCCAGGTTGAAGCCGGGTGTCCGGACGGATTTTCCGCCCGCGATGACCCAATCGGCCTTGGTGGCCCCGCAATCCACAATGAGTTTCACGCCCCTAATTTACTACTTTTCCGTTCTTTTTCCAATGGTGATAACCGTAGGCGGCGCTCCCGACATAAGCGGCATACAAAAACGCCATCCAATACTGCCCGGTAGTGATGCAGAGGATGGTGGTCAGGATATCAGCCACTATCCACAGCAGCCACTCCTGCAGATAACTCTGGGCCATCCACCAGGTAGCGATGACACTGAGCACGGCGGCCGACGCATCCAGCACCGGCGCCGCGTCCCCGGCGGCCCGGAGGATGGACGCGAAAAACAGGGAGCCCAGCACATAAAGGACGGCGCTGACCAGCATCACCCGAGGGGGCAGCACACGAAGGTGAATGACGTTTTCCCCCAACTCTTCCCCGGCTTTTTTCCAGGCATAAAGACCGTAGAAAGACATCAGGACATAGTAGATGTTCAGGCCCATCGAAGCCCATACGTGCTGCACGCCGAAACTGAAAGCGCAGGCAGCCCCGGTGAGGATACCCAGCACCCACATGGCGTTCTTCTGGAAGATTTCCAGCACCACATAAACAATGCCGGTCACCAGGGCGAATATCTCTATGGCCTGTATCCAGTCCACCGTCTGTTACCGGACTTCGATGAGTTCCACCACGAATTTGAGGGCGCTGCACGGCGGAATGCCGCGGGTGCCGCTTTCTCCATAAGCAAGATGAAAGGGCAGGTACAGTTCGTACTTGGCGCCTTCGCTCATCAGCTGCAGGCCTTCCGTCCAGCCCTTGATCACCTGATTGAGGCCGAACTCGATGGGCTCTCCCCGCTTGTAGGAGCTGTCGAAGACCTTTCCGTCGGGGAAAGAGCCCTCGTAATGGCAATATACCTTGTCCGTGGCCTTGGGCTTGCGGCCGGTACCTTCCTGGATGACCTTGTACATCAGTCCGCTTCCGGTGGCTTTCACCGCCGGGTCTTTGGCCATTTGGGCCAGGAACTTTTCACCCTCCTCCCTGGCGGCGGCGCCGGCTGCGGCGGCCCGCTCGGAGGTTTCTTCTTCCAGTTCCTTGTAAAAGGCTTCCAGGGCCTCTCCGGCTTCTTCCAGGCTGATGGCAGGCTGGGCGCCGGTGAGCATGGCCTTGAGACCGGCCACGAAATCGTCCACGTTGGCAATTCTGATCCCCTGCTGATAGAAACTGGAGGCCACGCTCATTCCGAATGCGTAAGATTTTTTATCCATATCCTATAAAAATTATCCTTTCAAAGCTTTGGCGGCACTCTGACCGGCCAGAAAGCCGGTGCAGAAAGCCAGCTGGAGGTTGTAGCCTCCCGTATCGGCATCCACATCCAAAACCTCTCCGGCCCAGTACAGGCCGGGCTGTTTTTTGGATTCCAAGGTTTTCGCCACCACTTCCGAAGTGCTCACGCCGCCAGCCGTCACTACGCAGCGCTCGAAACCTACGAATCCGGCAATTTCCATACGCCAGTCCTTGAGCGTCCCGGCCAGGCTGTCCACACTCACCTTGGGATTGGTCTTGAGGAAGGCCAGGGTGAGGTTCCAGGGAATGAGTTTTCCCAGCATAATGCGGAAAAGTCGCTGGAAGGACTGGCCCTTCGAACGCTCGTCGTGAATAACCTCTTCCCACCTGGCGTGAACGTCCTCGTCGAGTTTTTCCAGTTCCACGGCCGGCTTCAGATCCAGGCTAACGGACACTTTCTGACCGTCGATGAGCGCTTTTACCGCCTTTCGGCTCACCATAAAGCCCAGCGGGCCTTCGAGACCGCCGTCGGTAAACTCCACGTCCCCGAATTCCTGCTGCACCACCGTGCCATTGACACTGAGGGTCAACTGTACGTTTTCCAGGTTATTTCCGTTGAACAACTCGCCCAGGTCGCTGAGCGGGGTGACCCGTTCAATGTGTTTTTCAAAAGCGGGATACCAGTTCGGGAGGGGGGCGATCTTCCGCTCCCTGGTTTTCCCGTACACGGTCCGGCCGCGGAAAGCCTGCTTGATTTCTCCGGCCAGGGAAGCCATTTCCTTATAGCCGACAGGGACAAGGGCGGTCAGGGAAGGGACGCAGGAATCTATGCTGTGGCCCAGTTCCTCGGCCCACATATAGCCGTCTCCGGTAGAGCCCGTGCCGGGATAGGACAGGCCGCCGGTAGCGATGACAAGTTTTTTGCAAGTGTATTCCACCGGTTCGATGGTGAGTTCCTCCCGCGTGGGGACAGGTTTTCCGGGCTTGAGTTTCCGGGGGTCGTCCACACGGATGCGCACCTGTTTCCTGCTGGTCTGGACACAGTCCAGCGAGAAACCGCGGAGGGTGACATCTATGGTTTTCACCTCGCAGTCCGTCACGACTTTGATGCCGGAAAGGGTACAGGCCCTCAGGAGGGTATCCACGACATCTCCGGCCATATGGGAGGCAGGAAAGGCACGGTCGCCCCTTTCCACTACACTTTGCAGGCCATACTCCTTCAGGAGGTCCATCACGTCTTGCGGGGTGAGGTTGTGCCAGGAGGGACTTATAAAATTGACATCGGTCCGGATATGGGAAGAGAAATCCTGCCAATCTTTCACGTTGGTATAATTACAGCGGCCTTTTCCCGTAATCATTACTTTTCGGCCAGCCTTGGGCATTTTCTCCAAGACGGTTACAGTGCCTCCATTTTCACTTTTTGCCAACTCTTTTGCGGCACCGATGGCCGCCACAAGCCCGGCAGCTCCTCCTCCGATTACAATGATGTCCGAACGCATAGGTTTGAATTTGTTTGCAAAAATACAAAAAATCCTTTATATTTGCAGTCCCGATTCACCACAATCGGTCAAGCCACTTTAGCTCAGTCGGTAGAGCAGCGCATTCGTAACGCGCAGGTCGTCAGTTCGAGCCTGATGAGTGGCTCAAAAAAAGCTTCCGGGAAATACTCCGGAAGCTTTTTTTGTGCCACTATGCGTCCACGTTACCCCTTCCCCCAACCCTTCCCTCGGGGAAGGGGGGATTGTCGGCCTCCGGCCTCCGACAGCGGTATTCCGGAAGCTTTTTTGGAACCACATACCATAATTCAATTCTTGCGAAGGAGGTGGTCGGCGGCTTGCAGGAGTTTGTCTTTCAAAAGAGGCGGAAAGTCGGGATTGTCTGCCAGGAAGCGCTCCACTTCGCAGGCGGCTTCGGGGCTTCCGTGCCCCCTGAGCAGGCTCACACTCCAATTCTTTGGGAAGAAAATATCACCGGTACGATGGACCTCCTGCAGCTCCCGGAGTCCCGGGTAGATATAGGCTAGCGCCTCTTCCTGGCGGAGCGGGTGGTTGAGGTATCCTAGGGCCGACGCCGCCCAGGGTTCGATACTCCGGTTCTCCGGCTCCAGCAATAAAGCGAAAACGGCATCCCTTTCCGCTTTCTGCGGAGAGACCGAGCGATACACATAACGGAACTCCCGAAGCAGATCCCCGTTCTCTATTCTCCCCTCCTGAAGGGTACGGATTGCCTCGTACTCTCCAGGCATCCGAACGGACAATTCATAGGCAAGGGTCATATAATCCCGTACGCCGAGGGTCAGGCCCTTGTAACCCTTCCCCTCCCGGAATACTGTCCGGAGCACGGCCTGCACTTTTTCTGTTCGGAACACCTCTGCTAGCGTGCGAAATGCCGTCAGGCGTATCTCTCCGGGGAGTTCCTCGTCCGACGCCACTCCGTACAGCAGTTCCTCCAGCAGCTCCGATCCCGCCATCGGCCCGTGAATGGACAGGGTCTTCAGGCAGGAGGCTGCCGCTGCAGCAACCAGCGGATCGGCTTCCGTTTTCAGCGTCCTTTCCAGAATCCGCGCAAATGTCTCGGGAGAGAGAACCCCTCGAATGGCGTTTTCATAGAGGGTGGAAAGGAGCGACAGCCGGGCCTCGGGACGGGCCATTTCCGAAAGGGCCTCTCCGGATACCCGAGCCGTCATTTCATCGAGTTTGAACCAGCCATAGGAGAGGGCGTCGGGGTCCGGGAAAAGCAGATCGGGGCAGCCTTCCGGGAGCTGAACGGACACCTCCGGGGCATCGCTCCAGACCGACATCAGCGTCTGTCCGGAGGCATCCCCGAAGGAAATGCGCTGCGGCCATACGAGACCTCTGCCCAGCGGATCCTCCTGGGTGACGGTGAGCCGGGTCCCGTTCAGGGCACAACGGATGGTGGGCATCCCTTTTTCCTCTACCCAGACGCGGCTCCACGCACGGAGGTCTATGTCTGTCCGGGAGTCCAGGATGGAGATGAGGCCGTTCCAATCGGCATTGGCATACAGGTACGTCCTCAAGTATTCGCGGATTCCGTCCCGGAACGCCTCCTCTCCCAGCAAATCCGAGAGCATCCGCATCACCACGGGCGCCTTGTCATAGACGATGTTCCCGTAAATGAGCCCGGCGCTGGAAAGGTTGGGAAGGCCTCTCCGGATGGCATTTGTCCCGGCCGTCCTGTCCTCGGAATAGGCCGTAATGTTGAAATTCTTGAAGTCCCTCAAAGGCACGTTCACTTCGGGAAAGAGCGGGGTCGATATCTTCGCCCCGAAGTAGTTGGCATACACCTCTTTGGTCCACACGTCGTTGAACCAGCGCATCGTCACCGCGTCCCCGAACCAGAGGTGGGAGGTCTCGTGGGCTATGAGTTCTATGCGGGAGAGCTTCTCGGCGGTGGTCGGCGCGGCGCCAAGGAACATCCGCTTGTCATTGAAAAGGATGGCTCCGGGGTGCTCCATCCCACCGAACTGGAAACCGGGAACAATCACAAAGTCGTATTTCGGGAAAGGACAGGGTATGCCGGTGTACTCCTCCAGCCAGTCCAGGGACTGGAATACCTGGGAGAAGATATCGTCCAACTGCGCGATTTTCGCGGGGTCCGTCTCACGGTAATACACGCTCAGGGGCTTCCCATTCCGTTCCCGCGTTGACTTCTGCCACTTTCCCGCCGCAAAGGCGAAAAGGTAGGTGCTCAGCGGCGGAGTCTCCCCGAAGGCCATTCTCTTCCGGCCATCGGCCAGTTCTACGGATTCTTCCGGGCCGTTGGCCACGGCCTCCCACTCCGAGGGGAGGTCCAGCGCGAGGGAGAATCGGCCTTTGAGATCCGGCTGGTCGAAACAGGGAAAGACGGTCCTCGCCCGGTCCGGGACAAAGAGGGTGTACAGATAATCCCCGTTCCGGTTGAGCGAGCGGTCCCCGGAGAGGAAAGCCACCTCCACCGTATTCTCCCCCTTCCGAAGATACTTCTCATCCAGGACGATGTGCTCGTTCCGCCAATCGACAGGGCAGGGCCTTCCATTGACTATCAACTCCTGTACGGCTTCCCTCCCCTCCCGGAAATCCAGTTGAAGCGGTCCCCTTCGACCCAGATGAAAAGAGACAGTCTCTCTCCCGGACACCTGTTCATCCCGCTTCCCCGGGATATGGAACGACACCGCATAGCGGATATCGGAAAGACGCTCGGAACGATAACGGGCAAGGGACAGGCTTACCCCCTCCTCCACAGGAGGGATGTCCCGACTGCAGGAAAAGAAAAGAACGGCAGCAAGCGCCATCAGAAAAAGACTGCTTCGCATAGACAAAAAGTCCGGTTTGCACAAATATAACATTTTTACGGGATTAGTATGGCCAAGCTTGCGCGTCAAACGTGAAAATGACCCAAATCGTGTATCGTGCATCGACCGATTGCGGTAGAATTCTGAATTATTTGCTATTTTTACATTTTGAAACGGAAAAAACTATGCATACCCGACACCTTCTCCTGGCAGCCCTCGCGGCCTTTTTCCTGGCTTTGCCCGTCAGGGCCCAAGCGCAGTACGATGCCCCGCACTACCCCTCTCCCCGGGTCCCCGAGCATATCGGCTTTGCCGGACAGATTTATCACTTTGACAGGCCGGACCTGTACGAAAGAATGGACCGGGAACTGATTGCCTTCACTTACGGCCATACCCTCTCCACGCTGATGCTCCGGCGCAGCGAGCGCATCTTTTCCCAGGTTGTTCCCATCCTGAAGAAGAACGGCATCCCCGAGGACCTCAAGTACCTGATGGCCATCGAAAGCAACCTGGATCCCAAGGCCATCTCCGTTGCGGGAGCGGGAGGACTCTGGCAGTTTATGAAAACCACCGGCCGGGGATACGGCCTGGAAGTGAACGACGAGGTGGACGAGCGGTTTCACCTGGCCAAAGCCACCGATGCGGCCTGCCGATACCTGAAAGACGCCTTTGCCAAATACGGAGACTGGATGACGGTGGCTGCCAGCTACAATGCCGGTCAGGGAGGCATTTCCGGGCGGCTCTCCGCGCAGCAGCAGACATCGGCCCTGGACCTTCTGCTCCCGGAAGAAACCTCGCGTTATATGTTCCGCGTGCTCACGGCCAAGTATTTCTTCGAGCATCCGGAAAAATTCGGCTATCAGGCCGAGTCGGAAACGAAGTATCCCTACAAAGCGCCGCGAAAAACCGTCGAAGTGAAGGGCCCCGTCCCCAGTCTGGCCGACTTCGCCAAAGAGCACGGAACCAGCTTCTACCTCCTTCGCGAAGCCAACCCGTGGCTCCGCTCGGACAAGCTGACCAACAAGTCCGGAAAAACGTACCGCATTGTCATCCCCTAGCGATTCCTACTCTTTGGAAAAGAACTTCCAGTGGAAGAGAATCAGATAGAAAGCGCCCACGGTTACACAACTGTCGGCGAAATTGAAGACGGGCTCGAAGAAGATGTGACCGCCCAGGCCGGGAATCCATTCCGGCCACGTCCATAAGGGGAAATAGAACATATCCACCACCTTACCCTGCATCAGGGGGGCATAGGAACCCAGGGTGGCCACCGTCTGAGAAGTGGATTCCGAGAAAATGAGTCCGTAGCACAGGCAATCGATGATATTGCCCAGGGCTCCGGCCGTGATGAGGGTAAGACCCACCAGAACGCCCGTGGGAACGGGGACCTCCCGCTTCAGAAGACGGGAAATCCACCAGCACAGGAAGCCGAAAAGCACCAGACGGAAGAGCGTGAGGAGATATTTCCCCACTACCCCGCCAAAAGCCATCCCGAAAGCCATTCCCTTGTTTTCCACGAAGAGCAGCTGGAACCAGTTTCCAAACACGGGGATGCTCTCCCCCAGCGTCATATGCGTCTTGACCAGGACCTTGATGACCTGGTCAACGACGACCAACGCGATGCCCAACAGGAGTAAAGACTTACCCTTTGACCACTTCATAAGATTCCTCGACTATGCTCAGAATGACAAAAGCCATTATTTACGGCCGGTCTTTTCCAGAATAGCCTTGCCTTCTACGGTTGTGGTAGCGTGCGGCACCAGGCGGAGACGTTCCTTGGGAATGAGTTTTCCGGTGACGCGGCAGATGCCGTAGGTCTTGTTTTCGATGCGGACGAGGGCGGCTTCCAAGTTCTGGATGAACTTGTACTGGCGCTGGGCCAGTGCTCCGGCCTCTTCCTTGGAGAGCTGGAAAGCGCCGTCATCCTCCACCGTCTTGAAGGTGGGGGCAGTGTCCAGGATATCGTTTCCACCGGCGTGGGTCATAGCTTCCCGAAGGGTGTTGTACTCCGTGCGGGCCTTTTCCAACATCTCGTTGATAATGCCGCGGAATTCTTCCAGTTCCTCGTCGGAATAGCGGGTTTTGGTGTTCTCTGCCATAATTAGTCAGCGTGTTACAGTCAGTTTGATGGTCCCTTCCGTCCATTCCACTTCCGTGGCGGAGGCAGGCGCATCGGCAAAGGCTTTCAAGCCGATGGAAAGGGACAGGGTTTGGGCTTTCACATATTCCCCGAAAGCGGATAGGGCTTCCACCAGGTCCTTGTCGTCGGAGTAAACCTCGGTGACGATACGGTCGGTGACTTCGAAACCAGAACTCTTGCGCAGGTTCTGTATGCGGTTAACCAGTTCACGGGAGAGGCCTTCACGGCGCAGCTCCGGCGTCACTTCAATGTCCAGGGCGATGGTGAGGGATCCCTCGGAGGCCACCAGCCATCCGGGCACATCCTCGGAAGAGATGGCATAGTCTCCGGGGTTCAGGAGAACATCCCCGCCGGGAAGGACCAGGGTATAGCTTTCCCCAGCCGATTCCGCCTTCTGGATAGCGGCAATCACCGGCTGCTCCAGCGAGCCGAAGGCGGCGGCAATCTCTTTCATACGGGCACCGTAGGTCTTCCCCAGCACCTTGAAATTGGGTTTGATGCGAAGGGTCATAATGCCGGTGGTATCGGAAATGAATTCCATTTCCTTGACGTTCACCTCGGCCAGAATGATATCCTTCACCGCCTCCAGGCGGGCGCGGACCTTCTCCGAGATGACGGGAATCATCAGCTTCTGCAGCGGCTGGCGTACCGGAATATTCACCTTCTTGCGAAGGGCCAGTACCAGCGTGGTAGCCTGCTGGGCCAGGGCCATCCGCTCCTCCAGTTCGCTGTCCACCACGGAGGCTTCGGCCTCGGGCATCAGGACAAAGTGGACCGATTCTTCGCTGCGCTTAGCATGACAGGCATCGCCCTGAGAAGACTGGGTAAGGTCCAGATAGAGCTGATCCATAAAGAACGGGGCGATGGGGGCGGCCAGGATGGCCACATCCACCAGTACCTTGTGCAGCGTGGCGTAGGCGGCCTGCTTGTCCGGAGTCATTTCCCCGGCCCAGAAACGGGCGCGATTCAGTCGCACGTACCAGTTGGAGACATCGTCGCAAACGAAGGTTTCCAGGATTCGGCCAGCCGTTTTCACATCGTAGTCTTCATACGCAGCCCGAACGTCCCGGATAACGGAATTAAGTTTAGACAGGATCCAGCGGTCCAGTTCCGTCAGCGATTCTTCACTACGCTCAGAATGACAGGAGTTGGCGTCGGAGGGACAGGACCAGCCGTCGATATTGGCATAGCGGGCAAAGAACGCATAAGTATTGTACAGCGTGCCGAAGAACTTTCGGCGGACATCGGCCACACCGTTTTCGTCGAACTTGAGGTTATCCCACGGCTCGGCATTGGTGAGCATATACCAGCGGAGGGCATCCGCCCCATAGGTGTCCAGGGCCAGGAACGGGTCCACGGCGTTGCCCAGGCGCTTGGACATCTTGTTACCGTTCTTGTCCAGCACCAGGCCATTGGAAATCACCGTCTTGAAGGCGGGCGTTCCGGAAATCATCGTATGGATGGCGTGCAGGGTATAGAACCAGCCGCGGGTCTGGTCCACGCCTTCGGCTATGAAATCGGCCGTAGCCCCGAAAGCGGGGGTATCCAGGCCCCTGAGCCCCTCCTGGGCGTAAGGCATAGCACCGGAATCGAACCAGACGTCGATGAGGTCGCTTTCGCGGACCATCTTCTTTCCGGAGGCCGATACCAGGAAAATCTCGTCCACATACGGGCGGTGAAGGTCTATCCTGTCGTAGTTCTCCAGGCGCATATCGGCCGGATCGAAACCGTTGTCCTTCAGCGGATTGGAGGGCATAATGCCGGCAGCGACCGCCTTTTCGATTTCCTCATATAACTCTTTCACCGAGCCGATGCACTTTTCTTCCTTGCCGTCCTCGGTGCGCCAGATGGGCAGCGGAGTGCCCCAGTAGCGGCTGCGCGAGAGATTCCAGTCCTGGATGTTCTCCAGCCACTGGCCAAAACGGCCGGTGCCCGTGGAAGCGGGCTTCCAGTTAATTTCCTTGTTCAGGGCCACCATCTGCTCTTTTACGGCAGATGCCTTGATGAACCAGCTGTCCAGCGGATAGTACAGGACCGGAAGGTCCGTACGCCAGCTGTGCGGATAACTGTGCACGTGCTTCTGCACCTTGAAGGCCCGCCCGTCGGCCTTCATCATTACGCAAAGGTCTATGTCCAGCGTGCTGTCTTCCTCCAGATGCTCGAAATACTGCTTGTAACCGGCTTTCACATAACGGCCGGAATAGTCCCGGTAAGAAGGGGCCACCGTGGCGGCGTATGCGGGATCCATATCTTCCAGGCGCATAAAGCGGCCCTGGCGGTCCACCTGCGCCTGCGGGTTGCCGTCCCGGTCCACGGGCATAATGGCACCGATGCCGGCGGCGGCGGCCACCCGTTTGTCATCGGCCCCGAAAGTGGGGGCGATATGCACGATGCCGGTACCCTCCTCCGTGGTCACATAGTCTCCGGAAATGACGCGGAAAGCGTCTCCGTCCGGACGGAACCAGGGAATGAGCTGCCGGTAGCGAAGGCCCACCAGCTCACTGCCCTTGATGCGGCCCGGGAGCACCTCATGCTCCAGCTTGGGGCCGAAAAGCGACCCCACAAGTGCCTCGGCCACGATATAGACGGCCTGGGCTCCGGTATAAGGATTGGCGGAACGCACCTTCACATAGTCGATGTTGGGACCCACGCACAGGGCCGTGTTGGATGGCAGGGTCCAGGGGGTAGTGGTCCAGGCCAGGAAATAGAGTTCTTCCTCTCCATCCACCCGGAACTGCACCGTGGCCGTGGTGTCGCTAACGTCCTTGTAGCAGCCGGGCTGGTTGAGTTCGTGGGAACTCAGGCCCGTGCCGTCCGTGGGCGAATACGGCTGAATGGTGTATCCCTTGTACAGGAGACCCTGGTCATAGATTTTTTTCAGGAGGTACCAGAGGGTTTCGATATAACGGTTATCGTAGGTGATGTACGGGTCTTCCATATCCACCCAGTACCCTACGCGCTCTGTCATCAACTCCCATTCCCGGGTGTACTTCATCACCTCCGTGCGGCAGGTGGCATTGTACTCCCCGACCGACACTTTGCTGCCGATATCGGCCTTGGTGATGCCCAGCTTTTTTTCCACGCCCAGTTCCACAGGGAGTCCGTGGGTGTCCCATCCGGCACGGCGGTTCACCTTGTAGCCGGTCTGGGTCTTGTATCGGCAGATGGCATCCTTGATGGAACGCGCCATCACGTGGTGGATGCCCGGCATCCCGTTGGCAGACGGAGGGCCCTCGAAAAAAATGAACGAAGGAGCCCCCTCGCGGATGTCCAGAGACTTTCGGAATGCCTGGATCTGTTTCCATCTTTCCAGAATCCTGTTTCCGGTCCCGGTTAAATCGAGCCCCTTATATTCTTTGAATGTCATATTTTTTGTCTATTTTTGCACTCGTTTTTAAGGTCACAAAGTTAAGCAATTAAACTGGGATTCACAATATGAATACACTGGACATCGTCATCCTTCTGCTCTTTATTCCCGGAATCGTCCGCGGGCTGTCCAAAGGCTTCCTGGAACAGGCGATTTCCCTTGTGGGTGTCGTCCTCAGCGTCTACCTGGCCTACAAGTTCTCCGGCTTTGCCTGCGACATCCTCCAGAACTACATCACCGTCTCCGAAACGGTGCTGCACGTAATCGGCTTTGCAGCCGTCCTGGTGGTGGTTCTGCTGCTGGTGATGCTCATTTCCAAGCTGGTGACCAAAATGGCCGAAATGGCCTCCCTCGGCTGGCTCAACAAGGTGCTGGGCATCGCCTTCGCCCTCTGTACCACGGCCCTTGTCATCGCCATCCTCATCATTCTTTTCGACACGGTCAACGTAAAATTCGAACTGGTCAAAAGCCCCATCCTCCAGGAGTCCGTCCTCTACGGCCACCTGAAAGACTTCGGATACTTCGTCTTCCCCTACCTGAAGCAGCTTCTGATGAAGGCTTCTTAATCTACCACAACTGCTTTTTGGAAACCGTGGCCACGAAGTCCTTCAGATAGAAGGGCTCGAAATAGGCCACATCCTGGAACCGGCCTGCACGAAACGCTTCATAGGCCAGCGGAGCCATATTTCCGGCCATCGGAAAGGCCTCCAGGAAACGGGCATTGGGATGGGAAATCACCTCCTGGCATTTGAGAGCGCCGTCTCCCACAAAAAAGACGGGTCCCTCCTCCAGCTGGGCCGCAAAGGACCGGGCCGATACCACCATCGGCTCCACCTCCGTAAGACGCTTGCCTGTAGCGCTATAGACAGCCGTGTAGACCTCCATCCTGCGGGCGTCGAGCATCGGGACGATGAAAGAGTTTTCACTACGCTCCGAATGACTGAGGGCACCGGCCACCAGAATGTCCAGCGTACCCACGGCAAGAAGCGGAATCCCTGCGCCAAAGGCAAGGCCCTTGGCCGTGGAGACCCCCACGCGAAGCCCCGTGTATGAGCCGGGGCCTGCGCTGACACACACGGCATCGCAGTCCCTGATAGAGATGCCGGCCGAATCCAGCACCTCCTTCACCAGCGGAGCCGTAAGGGCCGCCTGCTGCCGGGCTTCGGTACACAGCCGTTCACTGACAACAGTCCTGTCCTCAGACAATGCCACGGACAGGACTGCGGTAGAAGTTTCAATGGAGAGGATGCGCACCATTACAGTTTCCGGCGAAGGTATTCACGGAGGGATGCGGCGTCGCTCACCCGGGCATCCTGGTCGATGGTTCCGTCCACGATGAACCAGGCCATCGGCAGGTTGGATACTCCGTATGCGAACACGTAAGAGGACTGCGCCCCGCGGGTATCGCACACATTCACCCAGGGCAGATTCTGGTTGCGAACGGCCGATGCCCAGGCCGCCTTGTCCTCATCCAGAGACACGGCGTAGATCTCGAAACCCTTGGCGTGGTAAGCCTCGTAAATGGGGACGAGGGAGTCCAGGTTGAACATCTTCTGCCCAGCCGTAGCCTGCCAGAAATACACCATTGTCACCTTGCCCAGATTTTCACTCAGTTTTCTCTCCTTGCCATCCATTCCGGAAAGGGCAATGTCTATGAAACCCACTTCCTCAGCATCGAGAAGGCGGTTGTTCACTTCCAACTGGGACAAGCGGCGCTCCGCCTCCTTTTCCAGCGCCTTCACATAACGGGACTCCGGATACACCGTCTTGAGCGAATCACAGATGCCGCGCATCAGGATGCCGTCCGTGGGCTGGCTGAAGACAGGGAACGAAGGATTCACCTGCTGAAACAGCACGGGAACCACCGTAAGCGAATGCGGATTGCCCACCACATAGGCCACCCGGTCCCGGTAATAGGAAACATAGCGGCGGGAAATATCCGGCAGGCCGTCTTCCTTGTCCAGGATGTGGCGGATATCCCTTTGGAAAGCGTTGTACTCCTTCTCCACCAGCTGGAGCCGGACCGATTCTTCGGACCCCTCCACTGTATAGGAGCCAAGGGTATCGGCCGTCACCTTCACCTTGTCTCCCTTCTGCAGAAGCAGGGAGGCAATCTGGCGCTCTCCGTAGAACAGGTAGATAAATTCGGGCTTGCCCTCGGCGATATCCAGACTGTAGCTGAATTGTCCGCCGGATCCCACCTTAACGCTGTCCAGCACCTGGAAACGATTCACATCCAGCAATTTGACAACCACCTGCCTGCCATCCCCCTCTTGCAGTCTGCCCTCGATTTGCGTATTCTTCCCGCAGGAAACAAACGCGGCCAGGACGGCAGCGGCGACAAAAAAGCGCTTACAGTTTCTCATACTCGGCAAAGATTTTTTGGGCAATGCTCTTCATTTCCTCCGCTTCCGGCTGCAGCTTGGCCTTGCGGAAATCCATATCACCCTCGCTCTGGAGGGGAACCAGATGAATGTGCGTGTGGGGCACTTCCATTCCCAGCACGGCAATGCCCACCCGCCTGCACGGGACAGCGGCCTTCAAAGCCACGGCCACTTTGCGGGCAAAAGCCCAGAGGCCTTCGTATGTGGCAGTGTCCAGATGGAAAATGTAATCATCCTCCACCTTCTTGGGAATGACCAACGTATGGCCTTTGGCCAACGGAGAAATGTCCAGGAAAGCATAGAAATCCTCGCTTTCCGCGCACTTGTAGGAAGGAATTTCGCCCTTGGCGATTTTGGTGAAAATGGTAGCCATAACTCAAATGGAAATTTCCAGGATTTCGAACTTTACGATGCCGTTGGGCACTTTTGCCTCCACGGTCTCCCCTTTCCCGTGGCCCATCAACGCTTTGGCGATAGGGGTGGTAGCCGCCAGAAGGCCCTTGGAGAAATCGGCCTCCGACTCCGGAACAATCTGGAAATTCATTTCCATCTTATTGGCCAGATTCTTCAGCTTCACCTTGGAGAGGAGCTGAACGCTGTCGGCCGACAGTTTGCTCTCATCAATGACGCGGGCATTGGCCACCTTCTCCTTCAGGCGGGCGATTTTCACTTCCAAAAGACCCTGCGCATCACGCGCAGCGTCATATTCCGCATTCTCCGAGAGGTCTCCTTTCTCGCGGGCCTCCGCAATGGCTGCGGAGATTACCGGCCGCTGGGCCAGTGCATCGGCGAGTTCCTTCTTGAGCTTGTCAAGTCCCGCCTGGGTCATCATTTCAATTGCCATATTTTTTTATTTTTTTACACTCAAAAAAGAGAGCCGACGACCCTTTTACCGGCCGTCGAGCTGTATGTCTCTGCAAAGATAGGAATTATTTCCATATAACAAGCGACTCCGACAAAAAAAGAGACTTCGCCGGAATTCTTACTCTTTTTTGGACTTCAATTCCTCTTCGAAGTCTTTCAGGGCCTTCAGGGCCTTGGGGAAAAGGATGATAATGGCAATGACGGTGAGCCAGGCCATCAGTCCAACGCCAATGTCCCCCATCTTCCAGACCAGGTTGGCGTCCTTGACGGAGCCGAAGACGATGGACGCCAGCAATATCGCCTGCAGGCCGCGCACACTGACTTTTTCCCAGAGGGGAGCCCGCTTGCGGAAGAGGTACAGGATACTGGATTCGGCATAGAAATAATAGGCCAGAAGGGTGGTGAAAACGAAGAACAGCATGGCCACGGCCACAAACTCGCTGCCGAAGCCCGGAAACACCGTATCCACGGCGCTCTGCGTGAAGGCCGTGTAGTTTTCTCCCAGCGCCGGCGCATGGGAAACCACTACCGTACCATTCGCATCCATCACATTGTAGGTGCCGGAGGTGAGGATCATCAAGGCCGTGGCGGTGCACACCAGCAAGGTATCCACATAAACGGAAAACGCCTGCGCCAGGCCCTGCTGGGCCGGGTTATGGACATCGGCCGCCGCCGAAACAATGGCACCGGTACCCTGACCCGCCTCGTTGGAGAACAGGCCCCGCTTCACGCCCAGGGAGATGGTGCTGCCCAGGATGCCCCCAAACAGGGGATCCATCCCGAAAGCACTGCGGAAGATAAGGCTGAACATGGCTGGTACTTCGTGGATATGGACAGAGACCACCACCAACGACAGGAGGATGTAACCCGCCGCCATAATGGGCGTCACGAAAGCAGCCACCTTGGCGATACGATGTACGCCGCCGATGACGACAAGGGCGGTGAGCGCTGCCAATGCAAGGCCCGTGACCAAAGGCGGGACAGAGAATGCATTACTCAGGGTGGAGGATACACCGTTGGCCTGCACGCCTGTCAGAAAGATGCCGCTGCTGAGAATGGTAATGACGGCCAGCAATACACCCGGCCAGCGCTTACCCAGTCCCTTTTCATAAAAAGTAAATGGACCGCCCCGGAAACCGCTCGAATGCGGAAACTTATAAATCTGGGCCAGGGTAGATTCCACAAAAGCAGTAGATGCACCCAGAAAAGCGACCATCCACATCCAGAACACCGCTCCGGGACCGCCGAAAGCAATGGCTGCAGCCACCCCCACGATGTTTCCGGTCCCCACGCGGCCGGAAAGGGCCAGGGAGAAGGCCTGAAAAGAGGAAATGCCATCGTCGCCCTCCTTGTTGCCGAAAAGCGTGGACACCATAAGCCTCAGCCGGCGCACCTGCAGAAAACGGGTACGGATAGAAAAGTACAATCCCGCCAGGAGTAGCAAAACCACCAGGACAGGATTCCAGACGATGTCGTTAAGCGTCGAAAAAAATTGCTCCATAACAGAAGTCTTTATCCTGCAATAATTGCTCCTTTAACCCATTCAGCGAAGGGAACTTACGCTCGTCCCGGATACGGCTGACAAAACGCAGGCGCAGCGGGAGGCCGTAAATATCCTCGTCAAAATCCAGGATGTGCGTTTCTATGGTCCGGGCCACACCGCCCACCGTGGGCCTGGTGCCGATGTTGCACATTCCCCGGAACACCTTCCCAAGGACCTCAGCTTCAACGGCATACACCCCATTGCAAGGCACCAGCTTGAGTGGTTCATACAATTGCATATTGGCCGTGGGAAAGCCGATGGTGCGGCCCAGCCGGTTTCCGGCCACCACCACCCCGTACAGCCCGTACCGATAACCCAGCATCTCATTGGCCCGGTCCATTTCCCCCGCCTCCAGCGCTTTCCTAATCTTGGTGGAGGAAATGGGAGATTCTTCACTTCGTTCAGAATGACAGGGAGCCACCACCATAACAGGCAGGGGGGATAGGTAGTTTCCAGGTCCATGGCCACCCTCGGCCGTGTAAGAGGGAGGGGCCCAGCCACTGGCTGGGAGGGGTCGCGAAGCGACGGCCTGGAAACTACCTATCTCCCCTGCCGTCAATTTATCGGCCCCGATATGGTTGTCGTAGCCCATGACTACGAGAGAGGCACCGTAACGCGCTTTGAGCATTTCCAAATACTCCTGAGCCTTCATGGCGGCAAACTCCCGCGTGAAAGGAATCACCTCCACGCGATCCGCCCCGGCCGACAGCAGACGTTCCCGTTTCTCTTCCGGCGAAGTGAGCAGGCGGAAATCCCGGGCATCATGCTGCAGAACCGTTCTGGGATGGGGCCAGAACGTGACGACAACGGCCTCCTCTCCCCTTTCCCGGGCAGAGGAGACCAATGTCTCAAGCACATGACGGTGCCCCAGATGGACACCGTCAAAAAAACCTGTGGTCACTATGGACATAGATTCTTCACTTCGTTCAGAATGACAGGATGCACATAATGACAACGTTTATAGCCACTTCACGCATTCAAAAGCCTGACGGTGCGGCAAGAGAGGATGCTTTGCGAACACGCGGGCACCCACCTGATAGGCACCGGTCTTCTCCGGTACCACATCCACGCTGTACCGGGCGATGCCGTCCTTGAACTCGCAGACCTTGCCCTCCTGCACATCCACGATATGCAGTTTTCCATGGGCATCGGCCTGGGCAAAAATCACTTCCACACCCACTTCCTCCGGGGAGAGGGAACCCAGCTGGAGCTCCAGTTCCGCATGGTAGGGCTTGGATTGGGAAATGTCGTAAGTGGTTGCCGCCTGGCTACGGCCCTTCTGGACCACATTCTCCCACTCACGGCGAACATGGCTCTTCCACTGGGCCAGTTCGCGGGCCTGGGCAAAGTCGTCGGCCTTAACCTCTCCGGCCTTCTGCGCCTGCGGAACATAGTACTGGTTCATATAATCCGTGAGCATCCGGTTGGTGGTGAAATTGCAGGCCACGCGGGCAATGGTATTCTTGATGTAACCCACCCATTCGTTGCTGCGGCCGGTAGTGCGGTCCACGTTGTAATAGGCGGGAACGATGTCGTTCTCCAGGATCTGATAAATGGTGGCGGCATCCAGCTCGTTCTGGAAATTGTCGTCTTCGTAAGCCTGTTCGATGGGAAGGGCCCAGCCGGCGCCTTCCTTGTAGCCTTCCACCCACCAGCCGTCCAGCACGGAGAAGTGCATCGTACCGTTCATCGCAGCCTTTTCTCCGGACGTGCCGGAAGCCTCCTGCGGACGGGTGGGGTTGTTCATCCAGACATCCACGCCCTGGACCATCCGCTTGGCCAGGGTGATGTCGTAACCGGGAATGAATACGATCTTGCCGATGAAGCGCGGATCCTTGGAGATGTCCACGATGTGCTTGATCAGGTCCTGGCCGGCCTTGTCGGCAGGATGGGCCTTGCCCGCAAAGAGGAACTGGACAGGATGGGTGGGATTGTTCACAATCTTGTCCAGGCGGTCCAGGTCGCGGAACAGGAGCGTGGCACGCTTGTATGTAGCGAAACGGCGGGCAAAGCCGATGGTGAGGACATCGTCCCGGAGGTTGTCCAGGATGGTCACCAGTTCGGCGGGGCTGTAGTGGTTGGAGCAGGTCTTATCCTGCAGGCGCTCGCGCAAGAAGTCAATGAGCTTGGTCTTGAGGGCCTTCTTTACCTTCCAGACGTCTCCGTCATAAATTTCATAGATGCCCTCGAAACAGCGCTTGTCGTAATGATGGGTGGCAAACTCGGGGCCGAAGGCCTGGGCGTGGACAGGCTTCCATTCGGGGGCGCACCAGGTAGGATAGTGCACGCCGTTGGTCACATAGCTCACGAAGAGCTCTTCCGGAAGATAACCGGGATACATATGGGAGAAAATATCCTGGGACACCTTTCCGTGCAGCATGGAAACGCCGTTCACGTTCTGCGAGATGTTGGCAGCCAGGTTGCTCATGGAGAACTTCTCGTGCACATCCAGCGGATTGTCCTTTCCCAGGGACATCAGGGTTTCCCAGTCCACTTTCAGGCGCTGCGGATAATGGCCGATATACTGGCGCAGCATTCCCTCCTCGAAGGCGTCGTGACCGGCCGGGACCGGCGTATGGGTGGTGAACAGCGAACTGGCGCGCACCACTTCCAGGGCCTCGGAGAAATCCAGGTTGTCCTTCTCGATATACTCGCGAAGACGCTCCAGGCCGATGAAGGCGGCGTGCCCTTCGTTGCAATGGTACACCTGCGGATCCAGGCCCAGCTTGCGGAGGGCCCTGATGCCGCCCACACCCAGCAGGAGCTCCTGCTTGAGGCGGTTCTCCCAGCTGCCGCCGTAGAGGTGATAGGTCACCTCGCGGTCCTCCTGGATATTGGCCTCATAGTCGGCGTCCATCAGGTACAGGTCTGTACGGCCCACTTCCACCTTCCACAGGCGGGCGGTGATGTTGCGGCCGGGGAAGGCCACGGAGGTGGTCACCCAGTTGCCGTCCTTATCCATGACCGGAACGGCAGGAATCCGGGTAAAGTCCTGGGCGTCGTAATTGGCCACCTGGTACCCCTGTGCCGAAAGCACCTGGTTGAAATAGCCGTAGCGGTACAGCAGGCCCACGGCCACCAGGTTCACGTTCATGTCGGACGTTTCCTTCAGATAGTCTCCGGCCAGGATACCCAGGCCGCCGGAATAAATCTTCAGGGAAGTATCCAGGCCGTATTCCATACAGAAATATGCGATGGAGGGGTCTTTGCGCTGCTCCTTGGCGGCCATATATTCGTCAAATTCATCCAGCACCTTTTTCATCCGAGCCAGGAAATCCGCATCCTCGGACAGTTGCTGGAAACGCTTGATGCTCACGGTGTCCAGCACCACCAGCGGATTGTGGCTGCTCTTATGCCACACCTCGGGATCGATGGAGCGGAAGAGGTCCTTGGCGTTCTCGTTCCAGCACCACCAGAGGTTTTTGGAGAGTTTTTCCAGCGGGGAGAGTTTCTCCGGAAGGTGACGCGTCACCAGGATGCTTCTCCAGCTGGGGTTTGTTACGTCGGTCTTGAAATACTGCATAGTTTTGTCCTTCTTCGTTTTATAGGAGGCGGCATGCTCCTGCACCTTGTGCAGGGCCAGGGAATAGGCCTCCCGGTAATACACTATTTGATGCTCCCAAAGGGCTATCTGGGCCACCTTGCGGGCATTCTCACGATATTTTTTCCGGTCCTTCTTATCCAGACCGGCCATTTCACGAAGGCGCTTCACAACGCCTTCCACTACTTGCTGATAATTGTCGTCGTCCCTTTCCACCACCGCAATGCCCGGATGCTCACCCTTGTAATGGGAAAGCACCCACTTGCCGAAACCGGCCAGCGTGGTGGTGAGGGTGGGAACACGGAAAGCCACCGCTTCCAGCGGGGTATAGCCCCAGGGCTCGTAGTACGAGGGGAAAAGGGCCAGGTCCATCCCGCAGAGCAGGGTGTAATAAGGCAGGTTGAAAATGCCGTCGTCACCATTGAGGTAACAGGGAATAAAGTACACCTTCACCCGGTCTCCGGCAGCATTGGTCAGCCCCACCTCGCGCAGGCGACGCGTAATGGTGTCGTATTCGGCATGCTGCAGGTAATGTGAAACCTGGGTCTGACAAGGGGCCTCCCCTCCTTCTCCCGCCAGCCTGGCCTGCACCCGGCGGTCGGGGCCGTGGTGGCCGGAAGGAATCATAATGAAGGCCTGGATGCTGCGTCCCTCATAAGCGGAGCGCCGAAGGCTGTCCAGGGCGTCGATGAACACGTCAATACCCTTGTTCCGGTACTCGTAGCGTCCGCCGATGCACACAAAAAGGGCGTCGGCAGGCACCTCCTCCCCGCTCATTGCGGCGGCCACCTGCACGAGGCGCTCGCGAGCCTCGTCGTGAAGCTTCCCGTACTCCGCATCCGTAGCCGGGGTGAAACTGTTGTCAAAACCGTTGGGCGTTACCACATCCACCGGCCTCAGGAAACGGGCGCACTCTGCGGCGGTGATATCGCTCACGGTGGTGAACACATCGGCATGTACGGCCGATGTCTTTTCCAGCGAGTAGATGGCCTTCACATTGTACCGCGCAGCCATTTCGTCTCCGTCGTACCCGTCCATCCCGCTGTAGAGCGGGAGGTTGTTCCCGGCCAGGCAGCGACCCATCATCGTGGCGTGCGTGGTGAAGGCAGTGGCAACGGGAATCCGGGACTTCTTGAGGTAGAGCACACCGGCGCCCGTCTGCCACTCGTGGAACTGGGCCACCACTTTCTCTCCCCCTTTGAGGTTGTAGTTCCAGAAGCTCTCTATCACCTTACCGGCCACATAGCCGAAAACGGCCGATTCCTTGTAGTCCCAGTTGCCGGAAATGGAGTCCACTCCCCAGTCGGTCCAGAGCTCTCCCAGGATTTCGTCGGCCGCCGGCAGATGCTGCTTGTAATCTACCAGGATGGCCAGCGGCCTGCCGGGGATGTTCCAACGGCCCACACGGAAACGGAGTCCTTCCGCCTGCGCCTGGGCCCTCCAGGAACGGTACAGCGTAGGATCTTCCAGGAAATCAGGGTTGTCAGCCCGGTGCATCCACACGTCCGGTCCCACGAAAATATGACGCCTGCCCATCTGGGCACTCAGGTGCAACGCCTTGGTGGCGACAACCGTATAGATGCCGCCCACCTTGTTGCACACTTCCCAACTTACCTCGAACAGATAGTCGGGCTGCAGCAGTTCTTTCTTAGCCATTTATTTCTTCTTCCTCTTCGTTTTACCCAACTCCTCTACAGCCGTCTCCTTCACGTCGAGGGCCGCCCGTTTTTCATCCAGGCGGATCTGGAAGTCGGAAATGACATTCATATAGTTGATAAACGCCTCGTATGGAGTGTCGTACGGGTTGAAATATTTGTGCACTTCCCCGTCCGAGAAGAACTTGGTACACATGTAGTAGAAATGGTCGCTCTCCTGAAGGTGGCCGAAGTCCTCCCACAGCTCAGGGTCGTTCACGATGGAGAGTTTCTCCGTCATCGCATACACCTTCTTGTAAGCCTCGCTCTGGAGTTCGTTGCCCAGCCAGGCGGTAAGGTCTCTCTCCTCATCGGCCCAGGAGATAGGATCTTCCACAGAAAGGCCCGACACGGGCTTGATTTTCCTGGCGGCCTCCGAAGGCGTTACGAAGCCGAAGGTGCCGTCCTTGAGCACGGCGCCGGGAAGGGCTTTCATAAAGTCGAAGATGCCGCTTTCGGCGCTCTGGTGCTCTCCGAAGGTTTCGTAATCCATGAACAGGTTCACGATGTCTCCCTCTCCCACGCTCTCCTTCATCCAGCCCACATACTTCTGGGCCGTGAGCGGATACATGTCCCAGCCCTTGTTGGAGAAACGGAAGGCGATGTCGTCGGAGAGGCTGTAGTTGCGCAGCAGGAGCTTGAGCCGGGGCTGCGTCTGGCCGGTGTAAAGGTAATTGGGACTCTGCCAGCCCATAATGTGGCGGGCTCCCTCGGTGAGCATGGTCTTGTATCCCATGTCATAGACCATCTCTCCGATGCCGTCGGAATAGATGAGCTCCGTATTGCGGAAGGCGGTGGGTTTTATGCCGAAGAGCTCCTCGATCTTAGCGGCATGCTTGGCCACCTGGTGGCGGAACTCGGACTCGCTGGCCAGGGATGCCAGGGAGTGGTAGTACGTTTCGGCCAGGAATTCCACCTTGCCGGTATCGGCCAGGGCCTTGAAGCTGGCGATCACGTCCGGACAAAAGCGCTGGAACTGTTCCAGGGCGCTTCCGGAGATGGAATAGCAAATCTTGAACTTTCCCTTGTTCTGCCTGATGAGGTCCAGCATCAGCTGGTTCATCGGAAGATAGCACTTCTGGGCGATGCGGCGCAGGATGGTGCGGTTGGCAAAATCGTCATAGTAATGGGAATCCTTGCCGATATCGAAAAATCTGTACAGGCGGAGCCGGGTGGGTTGATGGACCTGAAAATACAGGCAGATGCTCTTTGAGGTTGCCATAATCGATTATTTTACAACTGATTCATACACTTTCTTAAGTTTGGCGGTGGCGCCGTTCCATTTGAGGGCGTTCACTTCGTCATAGCCCATACGGGCGCTGTACTCTGCCAGGGCAGGATAGCTCAGAAGGGCGTGGATATCGTCCGCCATGGCATCCACATCCCAGAAATCTATCTTGAAGGCATACTTGAGAACTTCCGCCGCACCGGACTGCTTGGAGATGATGGACGGAACACCGGTGCGCATCGCTTCCAGCGGGGAAATTCCGAAGGGCTCCGAGATGGAAGGCATAATATAGACATCCGACAGGGCGAACATCTTCTGCACATCGGCCCCGCGGAGGAAACCGGTGAAATGGAAACGGTCGCTGATTCCCAGGCGGGCCGCGTGGCGGATGGCGCGGTTCATCATATCACCGCTTCCGGCCATCACAAAACGCACGTTCTTGGTGCGTTTGAGCACCTTGGCAGCGGCTTCGATAAAGTATTCGGGGCCTTTCTGGTAAGTGATGCGGCCCAGGAACGTGACGACGGGTTCCTTGACGCCGCGCTCCACCTTCAGGTTCTCGCGGCCGCTGAAGTCCACGGCATTGTGCACGGTGACCACCTTGCCGGGGTCTATCCCGTAGCGTGAAATGACGATATTGCGGGTAAGGTCGCTCACGGTGATGACGCGGTCGGCCATCTCCATTCCCTTTTTCTCGATGGCGAAAACACGGGTGTCGATATTGTCCACGCTGCCGCGGTCGAAGGAAGTGGCATGCACGTGGATGACCAGCGGCTTTCCGGTGAGTTCTTTGGCGGCGATGCCGGCATAGTATGTGAGCCAGTCGTGGGCGTGGATGACATCGAACTCATCCTTTTTCTGAAGGGCGATGGTGCCGCCCACCATGGCGTAACGGGCCACTTCCTCCATCAGGTTGACGCCGTACTTGCCGGAGAACTTGTATTTCTGACCGTAGCTGATGGAAAAATCCTTCACCTGGCGCTTTTTCTCCTCTTCGACAAGCTTTCCGAACTCCTCGGGGTCTGCATAGGGAATCATATTGGAGCCGATGTGGATGAATTTCACCTTGTCCAGGTACTCTTCCACACTTTCCGAGACGGTGTCCACAGGGACATCCGAGGCGTTGATGATGGTGGTGGCGCTCTGGTCCTCGTCACCGTAGGCCGACGGCATCACGAACAGGGTTTCCACGCCGTTGTGGGCCAGGCCCTTTACAATGCCTTCGCAAGCCGTACCCAGACCGCCTGCGATATGGGGAGGGAACTCCCAGCCAAACATGAGTACTTTCATAGCTTATTCCTCCCTGTATTTTTCGATGAGCCAGTTGATATTCAGAAGAGCGGCGGTGGTCATTGCCGATGAGATGGCGCCGTGCGGCTCGTGGGGCGGGTCTCCGTCGTAAAGTTCCGAGAAGCAGCCTACGCCGTGCTTGGAGAGGTCTTCATAGAAGCCCTCGGTGAGCCACTCGGCCCGCTTGATGAAGTTCTTTCCCATCATATTGAAGCTGGCGTAGCAGAACTGGGCCAGCAGGAAAGGCCAGGCGCAGCCGTTGTGGTAGGCCTCGTCGCGCTCTTTCTGGGAGCCCTCATACACGCCCTTGTAACGGATGTCCCGGGGGCTCAGCGTACGGATGCCGCGGTGGGTCACCAGTTCTGCGTTGACCACCCGCATCACCTCACTCACCACCTCATCGTCCACGCAGCGATTGTCCAGGGAAACGGCCCAGAGCTGGTTGGGGCGCAGTTCCAAGTGCTGGCCGCGACCGTCCACGTAGTCTGCCAGGAAGCCCAGTTCCGCATTCCAGAACAGGGGCTGGAAGTTTTGCTCTACCAGTTCCTTGATGGTGAGCCACTTTTTGTAGAAAGCGGTATTTTTCTTCTCGTTCTGCAAAGCGAAGGCGATGGCGTTGTACCACAGGGCGTTGGTTTCCACCTGGTAGCCGGGACGCTCGGTGACGGCACGGCCGTTTTCGTAAGCGTTCATCCAGCTCAGGGCAATACCGTCTTTCTGGGCCCAGAGCAGGCCGTTGGGCTGCATCGCCACCTCCTGGCGGCAGCCGGGAAGATAGCTCTCCAGGATGCCTTTGAGCACCGGGCCGTACTTGGCCCAAACCTTTTTCCCATCAGCCCCCCAGGCGATGTACTGCTGCAGGGTGACCGCCAGGAACAGCGGCGCCTCCACCTGCGTGGTGCGGCGGCTCAGGCGCTCCTGGTTGTGGGCGATGAGGTTGTCCAGGATTTCCTCGAACAGGGCGGGATCCTCTTTTCCATAAAGGGTGAGGCCGGCCAGGGACACCAGGGTTTCCCGCAACAGTCCGGTGTACAGCCAGCTGTAGCCGGCTACGACACGCTTGATGCCGCCGTCCTCCCGGATCAGGGAATTGCACTGGCGCACCAGCTGGTCCCGGAAAGAGGTAATGGGGCCGATTTTCTCCACCGTCGCAGTGAACTTGCGTTTGAGGCTGCCGGCGTTTACCGGTTCTCCGGCCGAGGCGCAGAACACCAGGCTGTCTCCGGGTTTCAGTTCCGTCTCGAAGGTGCCGGGGACCCACAGGTCTTCCCGACAGTCGTATCCGCGGCGCATTTCGTCAGAATACGTGACGCCTTTGTACCACACCGGGTTATACTTGAACACGGCTGAGGAAGTGCTCAGCTGGAGGTTCAGGTCCGGGAAGCCTTCGTACATATTGAAAGCGGCCCCGTTGCGGACGGGCTCATACCCCGTGCGGGCCACGGGATTTTCGAAGGTGAGATCGTGGAAATTGCGGAAAGCCAGGAAAGGCTTGAGTTCCATCTTCACCTTGGCGGGAGCGTTTACCAGTTCGTATTTGATCAGAAGCTGGTTCTCATCCGGACTCAGGGCCAGGGACTTGCGGAACACGATTTCCCCGATTTTGTAAGTGACGGCGGGAACCGGGTCCGCGTCAAAATCCACGATGTACTTGTGGCCGCGGGGCTCGTAGATATCTCCATAAGAATGGATGCCCAGGTTGAACCGCTTGCCGCGGAGGATCAGGCTCTCGTCCAGGGAGCTCAGCAGGATGTGACGGAATCCATCGAACTTCTCTACCGGAACGGCCAGGAGGCCGTGGTAGCGCCGCGTGTTGCAGGTGACGATGGTGGTATCACAATACGCGCCAGTCTTGTTCGCCAATATTATCTCCCGCTTGAGGGAGTATTCCAGGTTGACGAGCTCGGACTTGTTGAATTTCAAAAAAGCCATATACGTGTAATTATACTTGCTTCAAAACTATGGCACACCGGGCCGGGAGATACACCCGGAGGGTGTGATCATAGGCCTGGTTGCCGTTGGGGCATCTCTCGGGCACGCTTGTGTGACGCTCTCCCGGGGAGAGGCGGGCATATCCGCCGTAACGGGGCTCGTCACTGTCGAGGGCATTCACATAGTCTCCAGCCGGGGCGGCGAAGCCGTAATCGGCAAAGGAACCGCCGGGAGAGAAATTCAGCGCAAAGATACAGTTTTTCCGTTTGAAAATCAAGATTTTCTTCTCTTCATCGGCCACCAGGATCTCCGGACGCTCTCCCAGAACCCCTTCTTTCCGCATCAGACGGACCATATCTTCATCAAAATTGCGGAGAAGTCCGTAGCGGAGGTCCGGATTATCGGCCAGGGACCACTGCCGGCGGGCATACTTGAAGGACCAGCCGTTTCCTTCCCGCGGAAAATCAATCCATTCGGGATGGCCGAATTCGTTGCCCATAAAAGTTAGGTAGCCGTCCCCGGCGGTACCCGCCGTCACCAGACGGATGAGTTTGTGAAGGGCGATTCCGCGGTCCACAATGCCATTCTGGCTGTCCTTGCGCATCGCGAAGTACATTTCCTTGTCCATCAGGCGGAAGATAATGGTCTTGTCCCCCACCAGGGCCTGGTCGTGGCACTCGGCATAGGAGATGGTCTTTTCCTCGGCCCGTTTTCCGCTGAGTTCCCACCAGATTTCGCCCATATTCCACTGCTCGTCGCTGCGCTCCTTGATCCATTTGATCCAATGGTCGGCCACGCCCATCGACATCCGGAAATCGAAGCCCACGCCGAAGGCTTCGAAGGGCGCGGCCAGACCGGCCATTCCGGACATGTCCTCCGCAATGGTAAAACCGTTGGGGTTCATTTCCTTCACCAGACGGGTGGCCAGGGCCAGGTAGATGACGGCATCCTCGTCCACGCCGCCGTCGAAGTACATTCCGTAGTTTCCAAAATCCTTCCCCAGGCCGTGGTCCCAGTACAGCATAGAGGTAACCCCGTCGAAGCGGAAACCGTCAATGTGGTACTCTTCCATCCAGTATTTGACGTTGGAAAGGAGGAAATAGCGGGTTTCGTCCTTTCCGTAATCGAAGCAGCGGGAACCCCAGGCCGGATGTTCTCCCCGGGGACCGGAATGGAAGTAGAGGAAATCCGTACCGTCAAATTCGGAAAGGCCTTCCAGGGTATTTTTCACGCTGTGGCTGTGGACGATGTCCATAATGACGGCGATGCCCTTTCCGTGGGCGTCATCCACCAGGGCCTTGAACTCCTCGGGCGTTCCGAAACGGGAGCTCAAGGCAAAGAAATTGCTCACCTGGTAGCCGAATGATCCGTAGTACGGATGCTCCTGAAGGGCCATGATCTGGATGGTGTCGTAACCCAGTTTCTTTATGCGCGGAAGAACGTCCCGGCGGAACTCATCGAAACTGCCCACCTTCTCTTTTTCGGAAGCCATGCCGATATGGCACTCGTAAATGAAGGGATGAGGACGTTTTCCGGCGTGGCCGTGCTTCCAGACATAGCGCTGCTCCGGATTCCACACCTGGGCGCTGAAGACCTTGGTCACATCGTCCTGGATTACGCGGGTGGCATAGGAAGGCAGGCGCTCTCCCCCGCCGCCGGGCCACTCGATATACAGTTTGTACAACTGGCCGTGCTGCAGGAACAATTCCGGGAGCGTGATTTCCCAGTTGCCGTTTCCCACGGGCTTCAAGGCATAGGCGTCCGTGCGCTTCCAGTTGTTGAAATCCCCGATGAGGAAAATCCGGCTGGCGTTGGGGGCGAACTCGCGGAACACCCAGGACCCGTCGTCACACCGGTGAAGGCCATAGTAGATATGGTTGTTCACGGCGTCCTTCAGAAGGCCGTCTCCCGCAATGTGCCTGAGGGTTTGCCAGATACGCTCATGGCGGGCATCGATGGCGTCCTTATGAGGGCCCAGCCAAGGATCGGTTTCATAAATTTTATTCATTGTCCAAAGAATCTATCTTTTCCTTTACGCCGCGGAGGTAGGAGCGGCACTGGTCCAGGAGTTCCCTGCTGCGCCCGACCAGGGCGTCGATATCGTCCAGCCGGGTTTCCGGATTCTCCACCTTAGCCGCAATCTCTTCCAGCTCGGCTATGGCCTTTGCGTAGTCAAATTTCTCGCTCATGCTATATGGGTTTTGTTATTGTCCACGTTTTCACTGTAAATCTCCTCCACTTTGGCCGACAGCGACCCGTCCTGGAAACGCACGCCGATGCGGTCCCCCACCGCCACCTTGTCCACCGTCTTGAGCACCTGCCGGTCTTTTCCGGTGACCAGCACATAGCCCAGGGAAAGGATGTTGCGGGGATCCGTTGCCCTGATGCGCGCTTCCCGCAGCGCGGCGGCAGAAAACTCCTGGCTCAGCCGGGCCGATGCGGCAAAGCGAATCCGCTGCAGCACCTTATCCCTTTGCCCGGCTACCTGGTTATACTTACCCAGAAGCCCGCGCGAAATGCGACCGGAGGCCCTTACAAGGGCGTTTTCCCGAGCGCTCAGTTTTCGGGTCAAGGCCAGGTGAATGCGCGAGCGAAGGGAAGCCAGTCGCTGTTCCATCGCGGAAAAACGGCGCTGTACAGCCCCGCCCACCCGCTGCTGAAGGCGGTCCAGGATATCGTCCTGCTCCTGCAGGGCATCCAGGAACAGATCGGCCAGGGCGGTGGGCGTTTTCACCGAGGTATGGGCCACCATATCGGCAATATGGATGTCCCGGTCGTGGCCGATGGCGGTGATAACGGGAATGGGGCAGGAAGCGATGGCTACGGCCAGCTGATAGTCGTCGAAACAGGCCAGGTCCAGTTCCGACCCGCCGCCGCGAAGGATGAGGACGGCATCGTAGTTTTCCTCCGCAGCCTCTTCCAGGGCCGATATGATGGAGGCGGGAGCCTGCTCTCCCTGCATCAGGGCCTCCAGAAGGTCCAGCCTGAAAACATAGCCCTCCGGGTTCTCCTGCAGATGGTTCCGGAAGTCTCCGTATCCGGCGGCCGACGCGGAAGTGATGACCGCCAGGCGGTAAGGGATATCCGGCAGGGCCAGTTCCTTCTGCATCTCCATATACCCTCCGGCGGTCAGGCGCTCGATGGAACGCTTCCGCTCCAGCGCTTTTTCCCCCAGCGTAAAAGCCGGGTCTATGTCGTCAATGAACAGGGAAATGCCGAAGAGTTCACTGAAATTGACCTGCACCCGCACCAGAACGGTGATTCCGGCCCCAAGGGCCTGCCCGGTCTTTTCCTCGAACAGGGATTTGAGGAGAGGATAGTGCCACTTCCAGATCATCGCCCGGGATTCCGCGACGGGTTTTCCTCCCCGGGACTGACCGAGAGAAAGGTAACAATGGCCATTGACTCGGGGGCTCCAGGAAGTGATTTCCGCCTTCACCCAATACTTCTTGGGAAAGGCCTGGGCCACCCCGTCTTTGACGTGGAGCAACAGCTCCAGCAAATCCATATAATCCCTCTCTTCCATAACCTTGCAAAGTTACGAAAATTCCGCGAAAAGACGGTGGTTTTTTTTCAGCGGATTTTGTGGTAACTTTGCAGCGGAAAAATAAGGATAGACATTATGGCACTCGTAGCGATCGTCGGGAGACCGAACGTAGGAAAATCGACGCTGTTCAACCGTCTGGTCGGAATGCGTCAGGCAATTGTAGACGAAACCGCCGGCGTAACCCGCGACCGGCATTACGGCAAGTGTGAGTGGTGCGGCCGCGAATTCTCCGTGGTGGACACGGGCGGATACACCTCCAATTCGGACGACGTGTTCGAGGATGCCATCCGCCGCCAGGTGGCCATTGCCATCGAAGAGGCCGACGTAGTCCTGTTCATGTGCGAGGCCGCCACCGGCATCACGGACTACGACGCGGAAATTGCAGAGCTCCTGCGCCGCAGCAAAAAACCCGTGGTGCTGTGCGTGAACAAGGTGGATTCGGGCGAGAAGATGTACGACGCCTTCGACTTTTACGGCCTGGGGCTGGGAGAGGTCTGGAGCATATCGGCCGCCAACGGAAGCGGCACGGGAGACCTCCTGGACGAGATTCTGAGAGTCCTTCCCGAAGACAACGGGGCCGATGACGACCACGCCGGCATCCCGCACATCGCCATCGTCGGCCGCCCCAACGTGGGCAAGAGTTCCCTCACCAACGCCCTGCTTGGAGAAGAACGCAACATCGTGACAGCGGTGGCCGGCACCACGCGGGATTCCATCTCCACCTATTACAACAAATTCGGCCACGAGTTTATGATCGTGGACACGGCCGGGATGCGCAAACGGGGAAAGGTCACCGAAGACCTGGAGTTCTACTCCGTCCTCCGCGCGATGCGCACCATCGAACACTCGGACGTCTGCATACTGATGATCGACGCCAACCTGGGAATGGAAGCCCAGGATATGAACATCTTCAACGTAATCCAGAAAAACCGCAAGGGCTGTGTCATCGTGGTCAACAAGTGGGACCTTTTCGAGAAGGGCGTGAACACGATGAAGGAATATACCGAAGGCCTCCGGGCCCGCCTGGCTCCCTTCAACGACATTCCCATCATCTTTACCTCCGTCATCAACAAGCAACGTATCCTGGACGTGCTGGACGCCGCCGCCCGCGTGGCCCGGAACATGAGCCGGAAGATTCCCACCTCGCAGCTCAACGACGCGATGCTCCCCGAGATCGAGAATTATCCCCCGCCGGCGTGGAAGGGCAAGTACATCAAAATCAAGTATGTCACCCAGCTCCCTACCCGCACGCCCCAGTTTGCCTTCTTCTGCAACCTGCCCCAGTGGGTAAAGGAGCCCTACAAACGCTTCCTGGAGAACAAATTGCGGGAACACTTCGACTTTGAGGGCTGCCCCATCCAGGTTTACACCCGCGCTAAATAACCGACCGGAATGCGCCGTCAGTGCCGGTTGTCACCGGCAACCGGCTCCTCAATTCTGACCAGGACCTCGCTCTCAAGCAGGCGCATATTCTTGTCATAAAGGTCATGGCGTACATAGCCAATTCCGACGGCATAGTAATTGTCCAGCCAGTTGTCCAGGTGATGGAAGGGAGCATCTTCCTCCTTGCGTTCCCTTACCACCAGGCAGTCAAAAGTACCGGCGGGCGTAGTGATTGTTTCCCTCCGCAGCACCTTACGGTCCGTCACGTGGAAGTAGACAGGGACACCGCTTACCTTCATTGTGCAGTGGGTTTCGGGAAGGGTGTCTCCGGGCTGCATCCTGGCCGGTAACACGGCCGTGGATTCCGTCACCGTGATTTTGACGCGCGGAAACATATTCCCGACAAACCCCTTCACCGTCTCTCCAAAGTTCAGGCTGGCATCTCCATTGGAAGAAATGAGGGCCGTCTGGACTGCCCGGCCTCCGAACATCTCTTTTCCGTTGGCTTTTTTCAGGGTCACGGCATAGCTCACCTGATGTCCACCCTGGGAAGAAGCAAAGGAAGTAATCTCAAACAAGGTGGTCTGTGTGAGCTTTCCGGACCCAACCTGACGGCGTTCGTAATGGAATTTTACCCCTGCACGAGTGCAGAAATAAGGCTCCGAGGCCAAAAGCGCAAAGGCGTTCAGCAACGTAAATATCAAAAGAATTCCCCTTTTCATCAGCATTCGGGTTCGAAGTGGGGGATGGGTTTGAGTTTGAACAGGTTGGTCACGTGCCTGTGGTCAATGAGGGCCTTCGTCCTGGGATCCTCACAGACCCCGGTGCGGATGTATTTGTCCAGCACGGCATAGGTGAAGCCCAGGTTGTCCTCGTCAGTGAGGCCGGTAAGGCCGTCGGAAGGCACCTTTTCCACCAAATCCGGCGGGAGCCCCATTATTTTGCCGATGGCCACCACCTCCTGCACGGTGAGCCCTCCCAGGGGCGAAAAATCGCCGGCGGCATCGCCATAGCGGGTGCTGTAGCCCACCCAGTCCTCGGAGAGGTTGCAGGTGTTCACCACGCGGCCGTTATTGGACTGGGAGACGGCGTACAGGGCCGTCATCCTGAGGCGCGGGGCCATATTGATGCGGGTCTGGGAGCTGGCAGGACCGCCCAGCTGCTCCTCCACTTCCCTCATCAGGGCATCGAAAGCCGGGCCCACATTTACCTGATATGAACGAATGCCCAAGTGTTCGATGAGGCGGAAAGAATCCTCGATATCCGGCTGGACGCCGTTGGGCATCGTAACGCCGATAACGCGGTCCTTCCCCAGGGCCTCAACACAGAGGGCGGCGCAGATGCTGCTGTCCTTACCGCCGGAAATACCCAGAACGGCATTGCAAGCTTTTCCGTTTTCTTCGAACCAGTCCCGGATCCACCGGACACAGGCGTCCTTCACTGTATAAGCGTCAAACATATCCTTTATTATCAATGGGTTGTCAGTTTGCAAAGATACTCATTTTATCGTCATATACCGGCGATTCAATGCCGAAAAAGTGCAGAACTGAGTGGAAAACGTGGTGCTGTCCCACCTTCTCGAGCGGCTTCATCTCGCACCCCGGCGCCCACACCACGAAGGGAATCTCTATCTGCTCGCGGGGAGCCATCGCCATCGGCACTCCGTGCATATACAGGTTGTTCTCTCCCAGGGATTCTCCGTGGTCCGAAACAAAGAGCACGCAGCCGCGACGGTCCGGAATGCTCCGCAGCACTTCGATGGCCGTATGTATCAGATAGTCGGCATACACCACGCTGTTGTCGTAGGCATTGAACAGCTCCTCCCGGCTGGTACGGGACATTTCCACCGTATTGCACACAGGCGTAAACACTTCGAATTCAGGCGGATAATTGGTATTATAGGCGGGGCCGTGGTTGGTATAGGCGTGGATGACCACGAATACCTTGTCGCTTTCGCTCTGGATGATGTCTTCCCTGAGGCCCTCCAGGAGGATGCCGTCGTAGCGGTCATCGGCCTCCGGGAAACGCTCCTTGAGGTCGCTCTTGCTGTAATATTTCTCTGTATGCACCGGCGGCTCTCCCCAGTTGGAAGTGCGCCAGGAAACGTCCACACCTGCACGCTGAAGGTAATTGGGCAGAATCTCGTAGAGCTCCGGCGTGTCGCGGTACTCCAAAATGGCCTTTACGCCCGCCCGCGTGTACGTGGCGGAAGCATCGGCCACAAAAGCCTTTACCGAATCCCGTGATGTGTAGGGATTGGTCTCTTTCACATAGCCGTAGAGTGAAAAATGGTCTCTCCGGGCCGATTCCCCGATAATCAGAACGCACACGTCCCTGCTGTCCGAGGCCGAAACGGGATCCGGCAGCGGAATCTCCTTCACTTCCTGCCGCCTTTTGGCCGTCTCGTAACGGATGGTATTCACAATATAGGACCAAGGGGCCACCAGGGCGCCCAGTTCGGTGGAATTCCGGTCTATCCACGGCCAGTTTTTCATATTGCCGAAGACAAGGACGGCGATGAGGCCGAAGGCCCCGCCCACACGCCCCGCAAAACGCTTCCAGCTTCCGTAATCCACCCTTCGGCCAAAAACGTACAGCATAGGAAGGACGCCCAGGAAAAGCACATAGAGGACGAACGCCCAGGAGAAGAAACCGGAGGCTTCGGAGTACTGCGTGGTGATGGCATTTCCCATCATCTCGTCGGTAATGAACACATTGTACGTATTCACGAAATAGAGCATCACGGCGTCTCCGAAAAGGGTGAAGGCCAGGATGCCCTTTCCCAGCTTCCGGAAAAGAAACAGCAGGAGATAGTAAAAGACATAATTGACGGCCAGAAGAAGGAGCAGGGCCGTGGTGAAAAGGAGCACGCCGTTGAAGCCTCCCTCCATATGCTGCCTCAGATAAGAAAAGAACGGAAAGTGGAAAGCGCATACCGTGTACACGCTCAAGACCAGGCAGTATCGGCCCAGCGGGGCTTTTTCCTTGCATCTCATTTCCATAGCCTGATGATAAGCCTCCCGGTTCCTGCGCAGAGGAAAGCCAGAAGCAGGTTGAAGAGCAGCGTAAGGGGCAGATTCACCGGCTGGGGAGCGTTGTGGAAGGGACTGTCCCCGGCCGATGCATCATAACGGGCAAAAGGATTGGTGTAGAGGACCGCCCCGTCCGGGAAGAAAGCCGTCAGGCGGGCATAGGAATCCTCCGGCCGAAGTGTGTATTCCAAGCGGCAGCTGTCCCTGACCAGGGCCAGCGTAGTGTGGCCCTGACCGTTCACGCGAATACTGTCGGCCCTTTGCGAAAGGCAGAGATAAATGCGGCCGTTCTCCACCCCGATTTCTTTTACGAAAGGCAGTTCCCGGTTTTTCCGCCGCTTCACTTCCCAGTCTCCCCCTCCGTAATCGGGGATGCGCATCGCATAATAACAGCCCCCCAGAAGGCTTTTCCTCAGGTCTTCATAGCGACCTGAAGGGGTGTTCAGAAAATTGCAGCGGACACCGGTGAGCCAGTGCCGCTCCGGGTGATGGAGGTCGTCATTGGCAAGGCCGAAACTGTAGTGCCCGGCGCTGAGCGCCCAGTCCCAGTACTCGTTCTGCGTGCTGACGTGGGTGTCCAGCTCCATAATCTGGTAGCCGGAGAGCTTCTCCAGCTGACTGCGGGGCAGGCCCACGGTGCGGTAGGGGTGATTGATCTGGAGGATATCGGCATCGGCCCCCAGACGGTCCAGCTCAAACTGTTTCTGGGAGGCCATCAAAGGGAGAAGAGGGTCCCAATGCTTGACCGAAGGGCTCCCGAACACCAGTTTGTGAAACTTGAAAGGGCTGTAGCCCTGCTCGTACACGTTCACCTGGAGGCTGCTGTCGTAAGGATGCTCCGTTATCTCGTTGTGGTTGGAAAACGTAACGATGTCGTAGCCCAGGCTGCGCAGGACGCTGTCGGTATAGGCGGCATCGTGGGGGCACTCGTTCAACGGCCAGGGCCCGCTCACCCGGGTATGGGTGTGGAAATTGGCCCGCTTCCAGCCCAAGGTGGTATCCAGCGAACGGTAGGGGTTGAAAATATCCGGTCCGGCGAAGGGCTGCGGGGCACGGAAACGGTAAATGGGACTCACACCGCTGATCCAGACCAGCAGAAGCGCCAGCAGGAAAAGCGTCCCGAGGACTTGGCCGATGAGAGTAAGGGCACGCTTCATATCTTTTTCAGTCTGGAAGATGGAACGAGCGCCTTCAGGGCACCCTTCCGGACGGCCAGGTCGAACTCCTTACCGCCCTCGAAAGGGTCTCCGTCGCAGTGGACGGCGCCTGCGTGGGTGCGGGAGATGTGGAAAGAAGAAGCGCAGAAATGCAGATAATGCCGACTGGTGGGAGCCAGGCCGGTCATCAGTCGGGTGGCCAGGTCCGGGATTTCCAGCGTGGAGAAAGGGCGCACCACAACGAGGTCCAGAAGGCCGTCCTGCAGGGAAGCCATCGGGGCGATGCGCGCCTGGTTTCCCCACTGGTTGGCGTTGGCCACCGTCAGGAAAACAGCCTTGCCCGACCAGCTTTCCCCCTTTTCGGACACGATGGTGTAGGTGTCTCCGGGATGGTGCTTCCATTCTTCCCAGGCCAGAGAGATATAGCGCTCCAGCCCACGATGGGCAGAACGGGCGAAGTCCAGGCTCACATCGGCATCCAGGCCCATTCCCGCAGTGCAGAAGAAATATCTCCCGTCCAGGGTAGCGGCGTCGATGCGGACCTCACAGCATTCGTTAAGCGTTTTTACGGCCTTTTGCGGACTGCGGCTGATGCCCAGGTGCAGGGCCAGGCCGTCCCCGCTGCCGCAGGGAATGATGCCCAGCGTCTTTTCGCTTCCCACAAGAGCGCGGGCCACCTCGCTCACCGTGCCGTCTCCGCCTACGGCCACCACTACGTCGGCCCGGCAGTTGCCGGCTATTTCCTCGGCCTGTCCCGCCCGCTCCGTGAACAGGACCCGGTGCTCATATAGCGAGCCGTCAAGATGTTTCTCGACGGCCGCCAGAATACCGGATTTGTCCTTTCCCCCGGAGATAGGATTCACGATCAGGCAGAGTTCTTTCATTCCTTGTTATACAGGCCGCAGGAGGCACAGGCATCGGAATACCGGCCGTCACACATGCTTTTTCCCTTGCCGCGGCGGGAAGCCAACATCTCCATTTCCTCCTGTTTGGCGCACTTGATGCCCCGCTTGCGCATTTCCGGGTTCGTGGAAATTTCTCCGTCGGGAAAAGGCCGGCGGAAAAAGAAGATGTTCACCCCGAGCAGCAGCACGGCGGCACCCACGAAAACGATGGCGGCAAGAAGGGTTTTCACGGATTACAAAGGGAATTCGGAGGAAATGGGTTCGTAATTATAGACGCGAAGAATCATCTTGGCGAAAGTTTCCGACAGGGTGACCACACGGAATTTGCTCTGGAAGGCCTTCTTGGACGGATCCAGAGGAATGGTGTCGGTCACATACACCTCGCACAGGGCGCTTTTGTCGATGCGCTCGTAAGCCGGGCCGGAAAGCACCGGATGCGTGGCGATGGCGCGGACACTGCTGGCCCCGCGTTTGAGGAGCTCGTTGGCAGCCTCGGTCAGGGTGCCGGCGGTGTCGATGATATCGTCAATGATCACGATGTCGCGTCCTTCCACCTCACCGATGGGCACGATTCTCTCGATCACGTTGGCCTTGGCGCGGGTCTTGTGGCAGATCACCACCGGAGTGTGCAGGCGCTTGGCATAGGCGTTCACGCGCTTGGCACCACCCATATCGGGAGCGGCCAGGGTGAGGGTGTCCTTGAATTCGGCATGCAGTTTCTGCAGGATGGCCAGGAAATCGTAGCTGGCATAGAGGTGATTGACGGGAAGGTCGAAAAAACCCTGGATCTGGTCTGCGTGGAGGTCACAGGTCATGACGGCATCGGCACCGGCCACCTTGAGCATATTGGCCACCAGCTTGGCGCCGATGGCGGTACGCGGCTTGTCCTTGCGGTCCTGCCGGGCCCAGCCATAATAGGGAATGACGGCAATCACTTTGTTGGCCGATGCGCGCTTGGCGGCATCGATGGTAAGCAGCAGTTCCATCAGGTTGTCGGCCGAAGGGAAAGTGGACTGGATAATGAAACAAGTGGCTCCCCTGACACTTTCAATGAAATAGGGCTGGAATTCTCCGTCGCTGAAACGGGAGACTTCCAGGGGGCCCAGGACCACATCGGGGTCCGTTTCGGGTTTCATCCGGTTCATTGCAGCAACTACTTTCTCCGCGAAATAGCGGGAAGCATCACAGGTAAACAGCGCCATCCGGTGCTTGTGGACATCGTTGATCATAATGTTTGTAGAATGGATCCTATGTAATTGATGATTTCTTCTTTTCCGATTCCCTTCACGGAGGAGGAAACAAAACAGGGAGGCAGGTCCTCCCAGTCTTCTAGAAGGCGGCTCTTGTTCTTGAGAATCTGCCGCTCAAGGGCTTCCGGGCCCTGTTTGTCGGACTTGGTAAAGATGATGCCAAAGGGGATTCCCTTTTCTCCCAGTTCCGCGATGAAACGAAGGTCCACCTCCTGCATATCGTGGCGGGAGTCTATCAGGACCATCAGCATCACCAGTTCTTCGGAATGGTTGATGTAGTCCCAGATAATGTGGCGCAGGCGGGCCCGCTCCTTGTCCGGCAGCCGGGCATAGCCGTAGCCGGGAAGGTCCACGAGGTACCACTTGTCGTTGATGAGGAAATGGTTCACCAGCTGCGTCTTTCCCGGGGTCTGGGAGGTTTTGGCCAGCTTGGAATTGTCCGTGAGCATATTGATGAGGGAGCTCTTTCCCACATTGGAACGGCCGATGAAAGCGAATTCCGGGGCCCTGCGCGCAGGTTTTCCGGAAACCCGCGTGCTGCTGCCTACAAATTCTGCCTTGGTGATTTTCATAGACATTCCGCCAAATGCAGTGCAAAGATACAAATAATAATTGGCGAAAAAAAGCTATCTTTGCCGTATGGAGCAAGATGAAAAATTTATGCGCGAAGCCTTGCGCGAAGCCCTGGCGGCATCGGCCGAAGGGGAAATCCCCATCGGAGCGGTGGTGGTCTGGAAGGGACGCATTATCGGCCGTGGGCACAACCAGACCGAAAGGCTGCAGGACACCACTGCGCACGCGGAAATGATTGCCATAACCGCCGCAACCGGGGCAATGGGCGGCAAATACCTGAACGAGTGCACTTTATACGTCACGGTAGAGCCCTGCCCGATGTGTGCCGGAGCCCTGGCCTGGTCCCAGATGGGCCGCATTGTCTATGGTGCGCCGGACCCCCGCCGCGGCTATTCCCTCTTCTCTCCTTCCCTCCTGCATCCCCGGACGGAAGCCTCCGGCGGGGTCCTGATGGAGGAATGTGCCCAGTTGATGGTGGATTTTTTTAAAAGCAAAAGATAAATGAAAGGAGTTAATATTTTTCTGGCCGCCGGCTTCGAAGATATGGAAGCCCTGGGTACCCGGGACGTACTGCTGCGCGGCGGCGTACAGGTCAATCTCATTTCCGTAACGGACGAATACCTTGTGGAAAGTTCTCACGGACTGTCCGTGTCTGCCGATACCTCCTGGGCCGATCTGGAAGTAATGGAGCCGGGTACCGGTCCGGAAGATGTAATGATTTTCCCGGGCGGGATGCCGGGTTCCAAAAACCTTGCGGAGCACGAAGAACTGATGGAAATCCTCCAGGACCATTGGGCGCGCGGCGGCACCGTTGCCGCCATCTGCGCCGCTCCCGGCCTGGTGGTTTCCCGGCTTTCCGGTCTGGAAGGAAAGCGCTTTACCTGCTTCGACGGCTTTGAGCAGCCGCTCATCGACAAGGGCGCCATCTTCACCCCAGAAAGCGCTGTCACCGACAGCCGGCTCATCACCGGACGGGGCGCAGGGCACGCCATCCATTTCGGCCTGGCCATTCTGGAAGCCCTCAAAGGGCCCGAGACCGTTGCCAAAGTACGGGCCGGCCTTATGCTTTAAGTTTTGCTTTTCCCGAAAAAGTGTTAACTTTGCACCCCGGAATTGAACTGTGGTGTAATGGTAGCACTAGGGATTTTGGTTCCCTCAGTCAGCGTTCGAATCGCTGCAGTTCAACCCATCGCGGCGGCTCCTCTTCCGAGGGGCCGCTTTCATGTTCCGGGGTGCTGTCAGCGCGTAAGGATGCGGTGGATACGGCGGGGGACGGAGACCAGAATCTCGTAGGGGATGGTACCCAGGATGTCGGCCAGTTCGCTCACGCTGGGATCATCGCCGAAGACGGTTACCGTGTCTCCGGCCTTGCAGGGAACGCCGGTAACATCCAGCATACACATATCCATACAGATATTGCCGATGGTGGGCACACGGTGGCCGTTCAGGGAGAAAGAGGCGCGGCCCCGTCCCAGGTGGCGGTCCAGGCCGTCGGCATACCCTACCGGGATGGTAGCGATGACCGTGCCTTCCCTGGCCTGACCCCATCGGCCATACCCTACCGTGTCGTCCGGTCCCAATTCCTTGATTTGCAACACCTTGCATTTGAGCGATGCCACGGCGGGGAGCTTTTTTTCCGGCAGGGCGCTGATGCCGTAAACCCCGATTCCGAGGCGCACCATGTCGAACTGGAATTGAGGGAAGCGTTCGATGCCGGCCGAGTTGAGGATATGGCGCATCGGCATGTAGCCGATGCCGTCGGCAATGTAGTTTGCGTTGTCGCGGAAAAGGTGAATCTGTCCCAGGGTGAAGCTGTCTTCCCGGGGGTCTTCGGCCACGCACAGGTGCGAGAATACGGCCTTTACTTTCACCTCGGGGGTGTCCTTCAGGTAGTCCACCAACTCCGGCAGTTCTTCGGTCATAAACCCAAGCCGATGCATTCCGGTGTCCAGTTTGATGTGCACGGGATAATCCCTGAGCCCTTTTTCCCTCAGGACGGAAACCAGTTTCTGCAGGGAATAAAGACTGGGAATGGAGGGCTCCATACGGGTTTCGATGATTTCGGGATAGAAATCGGTTCCGGCGGTGAGCACGAGGATGGGAAGCGAGATGCCGCAGCGGCGCAGTTCCAGGCCCTCGACCGGATAGGCTACGGCCAGATAATCGGCTCCGGCGCGCTGCATCATGGACGCGAACTCCACGCCGCCGTGCCCGTAGGCGTTGGCTTTGACCAGGACCAGCAGTTTGGTCTTGGGATCCAGCAGGGAGCGGAAGTACCGGTAATTGTCTGTGGCGGCTTTCAGGTTCAGCTCCAAACGGGAAAAATCTTCCACGATTTCGCGCATACTATTGGCATTTACAGTGCAAAAATAACATTTATGTCTGACATTTTGCCATAAAAAGTGTAAATTTGCAAGAGGGCGCGGAATTTGTTAACAGACACAGTGCAGAATTTAAACTAGAAAAGAATATGTCCGGAACAAGTATTTGGATACTGATGATTTTAGTGATGGTGCTGAGTATGCTCATCCAGTCTATGCTCAAGAGCCGTTTTACCAAGTATTCCCAGGTACCGCTTTCCCTGAGCGGGGCAGAAGTGGCCAGCCGAATGCTCCAATCCCACGGAATTCGGGACGTGAACATTGTCTCCATCCCCGGCAAGCTCACAGACCATTACGACCCCACCACCAAGACGGTGAACCTGAGCGAGGAAGTCTATTATGGCCGGTCGATAGCTGCCGCTGCCGTGGCCGCCCACGAGTGCGGGCACGTGGTGCAGCACGCCACGGGCTATGCCTGGCTCCGTATGCGTAGCGCCCTGGTGCCGGTGGTATCGTTCTCCAGCAACATTGTGTCCTGGGTTTTGCTGGCCGGTGTAATTTTCATCAATATCTTCCCTTCGCTCATTTGGGTCGGTATCGGCCTGTTTGCCCTTACTACGCTTTTCAGTTTCATTACCCTTCCGGTCGAGATCAACGCCAGTTCCCGCGCCGTCAAGTGGCTGGAAACGGCCGGCATCGCGAACTATGAAACCAAGCCTATGGCCACGGACGCCCTTCGCTGGGCCGCTTACACCTATGTCATTGCCGCCATCGGCTCCCTGGCCACCCTCCTGTATTACATTTCCATCGCCAACCGCCGCAACTAGCCGCCACACCCCACCTGCGGTAGGAACACCCCGGACGCGCGACAAACGCGTTTTGGGGCGTTTTTGCGCAAGTCGGGGCATCTAGGTGGGTCACTTTGCGGGACAATCAGAAAAGCGTGGGGTGATTCTCTTCCAGTTCGGAAAGGATTTTGGACATGATGGCTTCCCGGAAAAGGGCGCTTTTGGCGTGCACCTTGAAGCGGGAGCAGTACTCCTTGATGGCGGCCATCTCACTGTCATTGAAATACAGTACGTGCCGGTTCTTGCGAAGCAGCAAGGCTTTCTGTTTGGCCAGGTAGGCGGGATCTACGCCGGGGATTTTCTTTTTTCGTGCCATAGATTCTTCGCTTCGCTCAGAATGACAAAAGGGTTCTCAGAAAGACAGGTAGCGGTGTTTCACGATGCCTATGCGGTCCAGTTCGATGATTTGGGGCAGGGCGGACAGGTCGAAAGTGTCCAGCAGGAGCCCCCCCTCTTCCGGGAAATCGGTCAGAAGGGCATCCATATCCACCAGCAACACGCGGGCGCGGCGGTTTTCCTTCAGCAGCTTGTCCAGGGCCCCAAGCATTTCCTTGCAGACCTGACAGGCGGGTGAATAGAACACCAGATAGGCAGGATCTCCCTTCAAGCGGCGCAGGGAAAACACTCCGGAGCGGCTTCCACGGGCAAAAAGGCAGGGTTTGCGGCGAAGCACACCCCGAACCTTCAGGTCCGGCACCGGAGATCCCGGCGGCGTACGGCCCGACAGTTCCGTCAGCATCTCCCCGAGCGAAACCACCTGGGCCTTGTCGGCTTCCGTGGTCCATACATCCGGCAAGCCTGCAATATACTTTTGAACGAACGGAGCCACCGCGTCACGGAATACTTCCTTCTTCTGCGAGGAGAGGAAGTACAGGAAATCTCCCTCCACCTGCTTGAAAGCGTCGATATTCCCTTCCCCGAATGTGCGGGCGGCCAGGTAATCGGCCACATCCATCACGTGGGAAACCCGGATCGTGTCTCCATAGGGAACGAAAAAATGTTCGTAGCGCTGCATCACCGAAGGCTCCCCATAGACATAGGAAGCCGACGAGAACTCCTTCCCCAGAAGGGTGCGAAGGGCAGGAGTATCCAAATGGCGGCCGACGATGACCCCCGAGGGATTCACCAGGAACATCCGGGGCGTCTGGAGCACTCCGTACAGGCGCTGCCAGTCGGCATCGATTTCAGGGTCCCAGACGTGCGTAACCCCCGGGAAAGATTCCCGGTACGCGGCCCAGGCCTCGTCGGAAGCGCCCACATATACGGCGAAAACCTGCAGCGGATACTCCCCTTCCTGCACGAAAGCATTCAGCCGGGGCGTTTCCACCTTGCAGCTGCTGCACGACGTGTCGTAGAAATAAATCACCGACCACACCCCTTTCGCGGGAACCCGCACCGCTTTTCCGGAAGGGTCCATCAGCGACAGCACGGGAGCATCGGCCCCGATGAGGGAAGACTTGTTAAACTCCGTAAACAGTTGGGCGTTAAAGTAATCCCCGGACGATTTCATTGCAATTTCGCCGGAGAGGAACCACTTCTGGGCAATATGCACGGCCACCGCGTCGTCTCCCATTACCTGGGACTGGAGATAGTGGTCGTAAATCTTGAGCGCGACATATTGACGGACCAGCGAGTCCTGCGTGGAGGAGATGAGGTAGTCGCACTCGCGGCTCTGCACCTCGGCGCTCTCTCCCAGGAGCGCGACAAAATACTCGTCCAGTTTGGCGCCCAGCTGGGGATAGGGTTCCTGCGCCCGGGCGCCGACGGCCAGAAAGCCAAGCAGGAAACAGGTCAGAAACTTTCTCATAGGACCACTCCCTCGGGGATAAAGCTGGAATAGTCTCCTCCGTGGCTCAGGATATCCCGCACGGCGGAAGAACTGATGTGGGCAAATTCCTGGGCGGTGGGGATGATGATGGTTTCCACCTCCGGGGCCAGGCGGCGGTTGGCATCGGCAATGGAACGCTCGGCCTCGAAATCGAGCATATTGCGGACGCCGCGGACGATGTGGCGGATGCCCCGCTGGCGGCAGGTATCCACCGTAAGGTTGTCATAGGAGATCACCGAAACCCCCTCCAGCGAGGCCGTAGCCTGACGGATGATGTCCAGTTTTTTCTCCATATCGAAAAAACTCCGCTTGTCCTGGTTGATACCCACGGCCACCACGACCTCGTCAAACATGGTGAGGGCGCGTTTGAGAATGTTCAGATGGCCGGCTGTGAAGGGATCAAAGGAGCCGGGGAAAAGTGCTTTGGTTTTCATAATTGCCAGTTGATGGGGGGTTTACCTTGAGCCTGCAGAAGCGCATTGGTCCGGGAAAAATGACGGCAGCCGAAAAAGGCGCCGCCGGCCAGCGGCGAAGGGTGTGCCGCCGTGAGGACGTGATGCCGGGACGAATCGATGAGGGAAGCCTTCGCCTTGGCGAAATTGCCCCAGAGCAAAAAGACGATGCCCTCGCAATGGTCGCTGAGGTAACGGATGACGGCATCGGTGAATTCCTGCCAGCCGATGCCCCGGTGCGAGGCGGCCTTCCCTCCCTCCACGGTGAGGATGCTGTTCAAAAGCAGGACACCCTGCCGGGCCCAGCCTTCCAGGTTGGGGCGTCCGCTCATCCGGATGCCCAGATCGGCCTCAATCTCCTGGAAAATATTGCGGAGCGAAGGCGGCGTGCGCACCCCTTCCGGCACCGAGAAGGAAAGGCCCATGGCCTCTCCGGGGTTGTGGTAGGGATCCTGCCCCAGGATAACCACTTTCACGGCCGATACGGGGGTGAGGTCAAAAGCCCGGAAAATAAGGCTTCCGGGCGGGTAAATCGGCTTTCCGGCAGCCTTTTCCTGATGCAGGAAGCGCACCAGAGACGCAAAGTACGGTTTCCCGAACTCCGGTTCCAGTGCGGCTTTCCAGCTTTGCTCGATCTTTACGTCCATTGGCTAAAAGATGAAATCGATAACATCGGCTATCGTTTTCACATAGACAAAGATAAGACCTTTTATGTAAATTTCCTTGATATCCTCCACATCTTTCCGGTTTTCTTCGGAAATGACGATGGTCTGAACCCCGGCGCGCTTGGCCGCCAGGATCTTCTCCTTGATGCCTCCCACCGGCAGTACGCGGCCGCGGAGGGTCATTTCCCCCGTCATCGCCACGCCGCTCCGGGGAGCCTTGCCGCGAAGGGCGCTCACCATGGACGAAACCATCGTGATTCCGGCCGAAGGTCCGTCCTTGGGCGTGGCCCCCTCCGGTACGTGAAGATGGATATCCCGTTTCATGAACGTTTCCGTGTCCATTCCCGCCAGATCGGGATGGGCCTTGATGTACTGCCAGGCAATCTGGGCGCTTTCCTTCATCACGTCTCCCAGGTTTCCGGTCATCGAAAGATTGCCCTTCCCCTCGCTCACCTGGCTCTCCACAAACAGAACCTCTCCGCCCATTTCGGTCCAGGCCAGGCCGGTGACTACGCCGGGGCCCTCGTTGCCCTTCACGTCATCGTGGAAGGAAGTGGGGAGGCCCAGATACTCCTTCAAGTGCTCCGGGAGAATCTCTCTGGGGTACTCCTGCCCCAGGGCCATTTTCTTGGCCGTCACGCGGGCGATTTTGGCAATCTGCTTCTCCAGGCCGCGGACACCGGATTCGTGGGTGTACTTGTCCACGATGGCCCGGAGGGCTTCGTCACCGATGGAAAGTTCGTCGGAACGGAGACCGTGCTCGGTAAGCTGCTTGGGAACCAGGTACTTGTGCGCAATCTCCAGTTTCTCCTGGGCCAGGTAACCGCTTACGTTAATCATTTCCATACGGTCCTTGAGAGCCGGCTGGATGGTGCCGAGGCCGTTGGCCGTGGTGATGAACAAGACGTTGGAAAGGTCGTAGTCTATGTCCAGGTAGTTGTCGTGGAAGGTGCTGTTCTGCTCCGGGTCCAGGGCCTCCAGCAGGGCGCTGGAAGGGTCTCCCTTGAAATCGGAGGAGAGTTTGTCAATCTCGTCCAGGACAATCACGGGATTGGAAGTGCCGGCCCGCTGCATCCCGCTCAGGATGCGGCCCGGCAGAGCACCCACGTAGGTCTTGCGGTGGCCCCGGATCTCGGCCTCGTCGTGCATGCCGCCCAGCGAGATGCGGATGTATTTGCGTCCCAGGGCACGTGCGACACTCTTTCCCAGCGAGGTTTTGCCCACGCCGGGAGGGCCCCACAGGCACAGGATGGGAGAACGCATATTCCCCTTTAATTTAAGGACGGCCAGGTACTCGATGATACGGTCCTTCACGCTGTCCAGCCCAAAATGGTCTTCGTCCAGCACCTCTTGCGCGTGCGTGAGATCCAGGTTGTCGTCGGACATTTCTCCCCAGGGGAGGTCCAGCATAAACTGGATGTAGGCAAACTGGATGCTGTAGTCGGGCGAGGACGGGTTGAACTTCTCCAGGCGGGCCATTTCCTTGTCAAAAATGGCGCGCACGTCCTTGGACCACTTTTTCTCATCGGCCCGTCGGCGCATTTTTTCGAACTCCTCGCCTTCGTCCATTCCCAGTTCTTCCTGGATGGTGCGCAACTGGTTGTTCAGGTAGTATTCCCGCTGCTGCTGGTCGATGTCGGTTTTCACCTTCTGGTTAATTTCCTGCTTGATTTGCAGCAGCTGGGTCTGGGTGTCCAGCACCTTCAGGAGCGCCAGGCCTCTTTCGTGAATGTCGGTGATGGAGAGCAGGTTGGTGCGTTCCTGGAAATTCTCCACCTCGATGGTAGTGGCGATAAAATTGACCAGGAAATGGAAATTGTCGATGCTGCGGAGCGCTCCCACCGCCTCTTTCGGCGCGAAGGAGGAGGATTTCACGATAAGGGCCGATTTCTCCTTGAGCGACTCGGCCAGGACGCGGAGCTCGCGCTCGTCACAATCGGCCGGAACGGTCTCTTCCAGATAGCGTACGCGCCCCTCCATAAAAGGGTCGAACGAGACGATTTCCCGAAGCTCGGCCAGGGAGACGCCCTGCAGGATGGCGGTAACGGTACCGTCCGGCATTTCCAGGGTTTTAATGAGCTTGCACACCGTGCCGAAATGGCACAAATCGGCCTCCACAGGGTCTTCCACGGAGACATCCGTCTGCGGGAAAGCGGCCAGGAAGCCCCTTCCCTCCTCTACGTGAGAGACCAGTTTCACCGACTTCTCGCGCCCCACCGTCACGGGAAAAACCGTCCCCGGGAAGATGACAGCGTTGCGGAGGGCCAGGATGGGAATCACGGGCGGAAGGTCCGACACATCCACTTTCATCGCGGCGGCATCCCCTACCACGGGCATAATATTTACTTCTACACCTTGCGGTGTCATCATTTCTTCGAAAGTCTTCATACAAACTGACATTTTGTCATACAATCAGGGTACAATTCCCCCGGGCCCTATATGGTCAATCTCCGTGCCAAGCACGAAAAATGGCATATTTTTGCACTTAACATTTTGAAATCTCAAAAATTAAGTCTAATTTTGCCCTGATTTTGAATCATCGAACGGACCGAACGATTAAAAACTATAAAAACTATGACTAAGGCAGAGATTGTAAACGAAGTAGCAAAGGCTACCGGTATTGAGAAAACCCAGGTAATGGCTGTGGTAGAAGAATTTACCAATGTGGTGAAGGGCTCCATCATCGCAGGAAATCCCGTGTACCTCCGTGGTTTCGGCAGCTTCATCATCAAGCACCGTGCCCAGAAGGCCGCCCGCAACATCACGCGCAAGACCACGATGACCATTCCGGCACACGACATTCCGGCCTTTAAGCCTTCCAAGAGCTTTGTCAATGCTGTCAAAGAGAAATAAACCTTTATAAACCATTAAATTATGCCTAGCGGTAAAAAGAGAAAGAGACATAAGATGGCGACGCACAAGCGTAAAAAGCGCTTGCGCAAGAACCGCCACAAGAAGAAGTAAGTCTTCTTCCTAATGTATAGGGTCTCACGAAGGGATTCGTGAGCCCTAATTTTTAACGCCCAATTTCCAAATGGAGTCTGAGAAACCGGACAAAGATCTGATTGTTGACGTAACGTCAACCGAAGTACATATCGCCCTGATGGAGAATCATCGGCTGATAGAGTACAACACGGAGTCCAGCACTGGGAACAATTTTTCGGTAGGAGACGTTTACCTGGGAAAGGTAAAGAAGATTCTCCCCAATCTCAATGCTGCCTTTGTGGATATCGGAGACAAGAAAGAAGCCTTTATCCATTATCTGGACCTGGGACTCTACTTCCACGCATTCGACCAGTTTGTACGGGAATCCAACGGCAATACCAAACTTAAGGACTTGTATTCCCGAATTGCCATCGGCACTCCCATCCCCAAAGAAGGAAGAATCGAAGAGTACCTCAAACCCGGGCAGATGATAGTGGCTCAGATTGTCAAGGAGCCTATCTCCACAAAGGGTTCACGACTGACTGCGGAAATTTCATTGGCAGGACGTAACATCGTACTTCTCCCCTTCGCCGAAAAGATCTCCATCTCGCAGAAGATTGGATCGAAGGAAGAGAAACGTAGACTCGAGACACTGGTCAGGAGCATTCTCCCCAAGAACTACGGGGCCATCATCCGCACCGCGGCAGAAGGCAAAAACGCCGCCACGCTGGTGGGAGAGACTGAAAGCCTCATCGAGAAATGGGAAAGTTCCTGGAACAAGATCGCCAAAAACAAGACTGTCCAGCTGCTCTTTACGGAATACAGCAAAACCACTACCGTCCTCAGGGATCTCCTGAACGACTCGTTCTCCAACATCTGGATCAACGACGAGCACGTGGCCGATGAAGCCCGGAAGTACGTTTCGCTGATTTCCCCGGAACAAGAGAAAATCGTCCACCTGTATCAAGGCAAGCAGCCCATCTACGACCATTTCGAGGTCACCCGACAGATCAAGGGCTCCTTCGGGAAGGTGGTTCCCATGAGGCAGGGCGCCTATTTGGTGATTGAAACCACAGAAGCTCTCAATGTCATCGACGTAAACAGCGGCATCCGCACCAAAACCTCGGACCAGGAGGAGAATTCCTTCGAAGTGAACAAAATCGCGGCCGAAGAGATTGCCCGCCAGCTAAGGCTGAGGGATATGGGCGGAATTGTGATTGTGGACTTTATCGATATGGAGTCCGGAGAACACAAAAACGCGCTGTTTAAGCTTATGCAGGAGCTGATGGAAAATGACAGGGCCAAGCACAATGTGCTGCCGCTCACCAAATTCGGGCTTATGCAGATAACCCGGCAGCGGATTCGCCCTGTAACGGAAATCAACACCTCCGAACAATGCCCCGTTTGCCACGGCAGCGGAAAGATTCACTCGAGTGTGGTGATTGACGAAGAAATAGAAAGAAAAATCGCTTTCTACGTCATTGAAAAAGGTGTCCGTTCCCTTACGCTCAAGACCAGCCCCATCCTGGGAGCCTACCTCAAAAGAGGAATCTTCAACTCCTTCCTTTCCCGGTGGCGCAAACGCTACAAGGCAAAGATCAATCTGGAGGAAGTGACCGATTTTACGGTCTTGCAAAATGAAATGTATAACGAGAAAGGAGAGAAGCTCGATTAGAGTTTCTCTCTTTTTTTTTGTATGCCCCGCACAAAGGCAGCCGCTCCCAGAAGGAGAAAAAGGAAGACGGAAATGCGTCCTGTCATATCACCGTAGCGGACAAAAAAGCTTTCTCCCTGCAGCAACTGTACCGAACCCTGCAGAACAGCGGGCTCCCACCAGGAAGTGCGGTCCAGAATGCGTCCGCGAGGGTCGATGATGGCACTGATGCCGGTGTTTCCGCAGCGAGCGACCCAGCGGCGGGTTTCGATGGCACGAAGACGGCTGTAATTGAGATGCTGCTTGTAACCGGGCGTATTACCCCACCAGGCGTCGTTGGTAATGACCGTCAAAAGCCGGGCCCCTTTCCGGACATAACCGGTACAGAACTCTCCATACACCGATTCATAGCACACGGCAGTGCCGACGGGAATGCCGTTCATATCCAGGCAGGAAATCTCTTTCTGACCCAAATCCTTACCCATTACAGGACCACCCAGCAGAAAGCGCTCCAGGGGGATGAACAGGGCGGGATAAGGCGTTAGCTCGGTCCCGACCACCAGTTTGGTTTTGTGGTAAATGCTGTAGCGTCCTGTAGTGTCCGTGAGAAGGGCCGAATTGTGCGCCAAAATCCATTGGTGACGGCCGTCTGCCTGCGGACCCAGGTCATAGGCGCAGGGATCCGGGGCCGTGTAGGAAAGACGGGGCTCATAAGTGATGGCGCCAAACAAGAGACTGGCCTGCGGATGGCGGCCCAGAAACTCCTGGAAGCGAAGGAAGGTCTCGTGCTGCCCGACGGCATCAGTATAAATGTAGCGGGTGAAGGTTTCCGGCGCCAAGGCCAGCGTGGGGCAGTCCTGCGGCCAGTCGGCCTGCTCCAGCAGCGCGAGGAAGGCGTTGTCCTGTTGCTCACGCGGGACGGCCCCCCGCTTCTCATACGGATCGTAGTTGGGCTGACCGATAACTACCTGCAGCGGCTCTCCCTCTTCCTCAAAGCGGAGGCACAGGCTCCACAGCATGGGGCCGAAAAAAGCTGTAAGGACAGCGATAAGGGTCGCGAGTCGGGCTTTCCCGTTCCAGCGAGACATTCGGCCATCCGAGAGAGCCACCATCAGGCCGAAAAGCGAGAGATTCGAGAGCCAGATCCAGAGCGATCCGCCCAGGGTACCCAGCACGGAGTACCATTGGATGAGGGAAGTCGTATCGGCAAAAGCATTTCCGAGCACCAGCCAGGGCCAGGAAATCTGGGCGACAGTGAGATAGTACCGTTCCCAGGCCATCCAGGCGGCGGCAAGGAAGACATAAGGCAGGACTCCGCCCAGGCGACGCTTCACCCAGCGGAAACTCCCGAAGACCACAGACATCTGGAGGGAATTGGCCAGAATGGCGAAAATAGCACCTGCAACGGTGGCTTCGCCCACCCACCAGGTGGTAGCCGCATTCCAGAGGACGAAAGTGGAGTAATGCCACCACCAGAATCTTTTTATCTTGTATTCCGAGGCAAGTCGCTCCATAATGAGCAGCGGCAGCAGTCCTGCCAGCGCCGTCCATCCCAGATGAGGCACCAGCCAGGGAAGGCTCATCAGAAGCGTAAAGCCCAGCGAGAGGGCCGCAAATATGAGCTTGCGGTTTTTCACAAGGCAAAGATAGGGAAAAATTCTCTAATGCGTGTTACTCGTGGGCTTTTCCCCGGATGGCTACTCGGGTAATTTCATACTGGGGACTGCCGGGAGCCGCATAGACAATGGTCACGGCCTGCGAGAAAGGGCCCGGATGCGAGGGAGTGAAACGAACCGTAAAGGAAGTGCTGTCTCCGGCCATCAAAGGCTCCTTCGAGTAGTCAGGAACTACGCAAGTACAGCCTGGAATCATGTTGAAAATCTCCAGTGGAGAACCGCCCTTGTTCTCATAATGGAATACGAGGGTGGTGTCCTGCCGGGAAGGGATGGAATCCAGCTGAATGACGCGGTTCCGGACCACCAGCTTAGGGGGCTCCTGTGCAGGCAATGCCTCTGCGAAGGAAAGAAGAAAGACAGGCAGTAGGATAAGAATAAGCTTATTCATACGCTTGAAATAAAAAGGGGCAGGGCCCAAAGGCTCTGCCCCCATTCGTATCAAAGTATCAGACTAGTTGTCAGCAATCGTCTCCACAACGGGAACCTTGATGCCTTCGGCAACAATCTCGCCCCAACCGTACTTGACGGTGACAGTGAGGAAGATGTTGAAGTCCTTAACAGCGGTACCATTGTTCTTGTAGGTCAGGTAACCATACTTGGAGTCGAGCTTGTCGTCACCGGAGATGGTCTTCATCTCGGCGGTGTCCTTGTATTCAAGAACCAGGGTCTTGGGAACAGGCTGCACCTTATCATTGAGGTCGCACAGTACGTTCTCAAGATCAACCTTCACGTCGAACGGACCATAGAAATCCCAGTAGGTGATGTACTCGTCAACAAACGGACGACCGCGCCAATCCATAGGAGCGATGAGGTCCTCAATGCTGATGAAGGAACCTTCCTCACCGTAGTCAACAGCGTCAATATAGAAGTCAGCAGCCGTATCGGTGATGTCCACAGGACGGATGTACTGAGCCTTGAAGTGATCCTTACCATCGAAGGTAATGGTAACTTCCTTGGTGTCATCGTCGCAGACGATACCCTTGGCGCCAATGTACACATAGAAGTAGCGGCTGTCCACGTTCAAGAGCTTCTTGGCAAGCTCGCCGTCCTTATTGAGGACGATGGTGTTCGGCTTGTCAGCGGCCTCATCATTGATGATCGTGGCAATGAGCTCGTCATCAGCGGCCTTGCCGGTGGTGTTACCCCACAGCTCGAGACCATCAGCCTTAATGGAGAAGGTCACAGCCTTGCCATTCACCTTCAGATCGGTAATCTTGTGCGTGTTGCAGAAGTAGTACTGGATCTTGGTGACGCTCTCGTCGAGTTTCAGCACACCAGGCACACCCTTGGTGCTGCCAACAGGCCAGGTCACGAAGGAAGCGTTGATGTCGTTCACGAAGAGGCAGTTGTCAGGATCAGTGTCACCAATCTTGGTAGGAACAGCCACATTGTAGAAGGTAATGGTCTTGTCTTCGTTCCAGTAGTTGGAGATGTACTCGGGCTTGGTGATGTTGTAAGCCTTCTTGATCTCAGCAATCGGAGTGACGAGCTTAACCACGGCGAAGAGTTTCGGGTTGTCGGCGTTGTAGTACTTCACATAGTGAACAGCCTCGCCCTTGGCCTCCCAGATCTCATCCTTGGAGATGACCCACTTCAGGGTGTAGGTACCTTCGGCCTCAGGGTTCTCATTCTCGGTGACAACACCCACGTTCTTGAAGCCGGCGGGCACGCCATCGGTAGGTACAAAGTCAAGGTCAACCTTGTTGTACAGAGCGTGGAAGGCATCCTTGGACATGCCCAGTTCGTTGTAAATCATCACGTTCATGTACTTGACATCGGTGTTGAGTTCCTTGTCCTTGCAATCGTAAGCGACATCCTTGTCGAACTTGTATTCGGCGTCGAACGGCTTGGCAGGATCGGCCTCCTTGTCGGAGATGAAGACCTTGATGTAGGCATACTCTACAACATCCTTGTCGTTTTTGAGGGCGACGCGGATGATAGGAGTACGGCCGATAGCGGCTTCACCGGTGGTTTCATAAACCTTGGGAGTGAACACACCGTCCTCGAGCTTAACAAAGTTGATCTGGTCGGTTTCGGAACCCTCCTTACCAATCTTGTAGTTCTTCACCACGGCGAATTCCCAGGTGAGACCCAGGGCGGCCAGGTCGTCTTCCTTCAGCTCTGCAGGAGCCTTGTCGGCACCGGCATCGTCCACTTTGTGGGCGGCAACGTATTCCTTAAGGTCGATGGAGGAATTGAACTTGACGGTAAGATCGCAAGTCTTCTCGGCATCCTTAATATCGGAATCGCCATCAGTCCAGGCGGCCTTGTCGGCAATGTAAGCCTTGTCATCCACAACGGAGATACCCTGGGAAGCGCGACGATAGTGAGCGTCCTTGGCAGTAGGATCCAGGTTGATCACGTTCTTGTCACCAATCTTGCCGTTCGGGAGGGCGATGGCCAGCTTGTCCAGATCCTCCTTCATGGTGGTGGCATAGTCGGAAGTGACGGTGGCACCGTCGGGGGTGGTCACCTCAAGAGCGAGCATGGAAATCTGCTCTGCAGTAGCAGGCGTACCGGTGATCTCGACCTCCACGGTCAGGACACCCTTCTCGAACTTGTAGAACTTGGCAACCGCGTTGAAGTCCTTGGAAGCGGCAGCACGCGTCTTGACATAGTCCTTCTCTTCAACGATGAACTTGAGACCGGTGCTCTCGCCCTCCTCCAGGAAGGAGAGGTCAGCGTTGGCGGGGTTCACGTGATAGGAAACGAGGGTGGCAGGATTGATGTTCTTCACCTTGTCGGCCTCGGTCTGGATCTCGGTCTTGGAATCCGGGGTCTTCAGGCCCTTGGGCTTGAACTGGAAGTTCTTGAAGGTGAAGCCTTCCACACCGTCGATGTAGAGTTCAGGAATGAAGACGAGGCTCTTGAGGGCAACGTCTCCACCGATGACATAACCATCCTCGAGACCTTCCACACCGTAGAAGGTGACGGTTCCGGTCGTCTCGTCCCAGACAGCGGTAATGGCACCCGGAGCGGAAGGAATTTCTACTTCCTTACCGGTGGCAACGCCGTTCTTGAACTCGACGAACTTCCTGCCGTCTTCGCTCACAGCCCAATAGATGGAGTCGCCGTCCTTGCCGTTCACGCCATCCTTGCCATCCTTGCCATCCTTGCCATCCTTGCCATCCTTGCCATTCACACCGTCTTTACCGTTCTTGCCATCCTTGCCATTCGCACCATCCTTACCATCCTGGCCGTCTTTGCCGTCTTTGCCATCCTGGCCGGCGGCCTTCAGGCCGGTGTCGACACCATCG
>ONOH01000048.1 GCA_900319405.1 uncultured Bacteroidales bacterium
CCGTTCCTTTTCGGCATGTTCCTGCTGGTAAGCTGCCTCCAGTATCCTGTCCGCCTGTTCCGGGCCAATGGCCCGTCTGACCCGCTCATAGTCCCTGACTTGCCCTTTCAAGCCGTCCCTCTCGGCACAAACCTCATAAATCCTGGCTGACAGGGAGCCGTTCTTACTGACCTCACGATCATAGGCGCTCTGCAACCGCTCAAACTTGCTCTTGAGGTCGAAGTAGGCCCGGTAGACGGAGCGCAGCACCTTGACGATCTTCTCCCAAAGGGGCTTGGCCTTTTTCTCCCGGTAGGACTTGGCCGATTCCAGCGGCCCCGCCTCCGGCAGCGTCCGCTCCGGGTCGTCGGAGAAGTCCGCCGCCAGTTTCTCCATGCCCTTGAGCAAGGGCGCTACATCGTCCAGCTTAGCCCTGGCCTGGGCCGCTTTCTTCTCAGCTGATGCTGCCTCCTTATTCTTTTTGTCGGCCTCAACCTGGGCCAGCGCCGACACCTCTTGAAGCTGTGCAAGCCGTTCCTGCTCACGCTCCGTCTTGAACTGCATAACAGTCAGATGTTCCTCGGAACTGCCACGCTCCCCGCGCTCTACATTGTCATAGCCAGCGGAGCGCATATGCTCAAAGAAATCATCTTGCAGGACACTGTACGACTTTCGTAGAACGGGTTTGCCCTTAGCTGTGCGTAACGGCTCCCCGGTAGTTTCGTCCAGAATGGGCTTGGACGCCCACTTCTTGCTCATGCTCACCTGCATGATCGTTTCCTTGACCTGGCCCACCAGGGACTTGTCCTTGCACCGCTTTGTCCAGCGTATCTCCTTCTCCACTACCGGGATATAAACCACATGGAGGTGGTAGTGGTACACGTCCTCCCCCAGCGCCTCGGACATGGCCCGGTTGCGCTCGTCAGCGTGCATGACCGCCGACAAAATATACTGCTCTCCGCCCACGATTTTGATTGCGGCTTTATAGGCTTCGGTGTAAAATTGTTTTGCGAAGTCATACCCGCCGTGATTGTAGAAGTAAGCGGAGTTTACATCAAAGACCAACTCACCGTATCGAAAGGCATCCTCCTTGATGCCACGGGTGGAGATCACGCCGTCGGCCTCCATTTGAGCAAACATCTCCCGATACCCGGCAGACGGGGTTTTGAAATGGACATTGAGCGGCGTCCGCTCCAGTACAATGTCCTGATTGACATAGGAATCCTTCTCACGCTCGTTGTGCTGCTGGGTGTTACCGATCTTGGTTTCGGTCAGCCTCATATTTCTTGCGTTGGTACGGTCAATACCGTCGCCTCTCGCCATAGGCAAAAATCCTCCTGTTTCAGATGTTGGGTTGTTGAAAGAGGACGGGGGTTCGGGGGAGGCACTTCCTGCAGGAAGTGTAATAACCCACTATGACACTTTCATCCCTTCGGTCTGCAAAGTGTCGTGGGCTCTCCGAGGGGGTGTGGGGGCTTTGCCCCCGGCAACTGCGGTTGCCTCCCCCAGCAGGGCCGCCCTTTGAAAAGGGCACCCTGCACCCCGCCTAAACTTTGCTGCTCCCCGTGACAGCCGTGACGACCGTGACGATGTTTCAGACACCGCCGCCACTCTCAAAAAAGCCGTCACAGCCGTCACGGTCGTCACGCCTGGGACGGTTCCAGCGTCAGGCTGATACTTCTCCCGGCGTGGCTCCTGCTGTTCTCATAGCGGATGTGGTAGTCTATCAGCAGCTTCCCGGCCCGGACGTTTAGCCGCATCGCCAGGGCGTTGGGCTTCATGTCGGTCTGGAGCGCCGCTACCAGCTCGGTGGCCGTACCACCCCAGGTCGGCTTCTCCGCCGTCACAAGGGCGGCTATGGCCTCCAGCACCGGGTCGGGCGGCTCTGTCCATGCCTCCGTTTCCGTACGCTCCAGCGTCCATATCAGCCGTTCCTTGTCCCTGGTAAGATAGAATCGCTGGTCTTGCTGGTCACGCCCGGCCACGTCCAGAACGGCGCTGCCGTCTGTCCGCTTCTCCTTTTGAAGAAGAAAGGCCCCGTCCGCCGCTCCCAGCAGACCGTTGGTGCCGGAGATCATATCGAATTTGTCATCTGCCTGTTGCTTTCGAGTGTGGTGTACCAGCAGGAGGCAGACGCCGCAATCATCGGCAAGGCGTTTCAGCTTACCCACCACCTCGTAATCGTTGGCGTAGCTGTACTTATCCCCACCAGCCTCCCGGATTTTCTGGAGGGTGTCAATGATAATCAGCTTGGTGTCCGGGTGTTCCTGCACAAATCGCTTTAGCTGTTCCTCCAATCCGACGCCGACCTGCTTGGCGTGGATTGCAAAGAGAAGGTCGGTGGTGGCCTCCATGCCGAACATCCGGTAAAGGCGCTCCTGCAAGCGACGGTGATCGTCCAGGGTAGCCCCACAGGGGGAGGCCCATGCTGACATGGTAGGCAAGCTGGGCCATCAGGAACGACTTGCCCACCTTGGGCGCTCCCGCAAAGAGGTACGTCCCAGGGTAGAGCAGACCGTCTATTACGGGCGGTCTGCTCTGGTAGATGTTCTGGTAAAGGTCGTTCATGGAAACTGTGTGGAGGTAGGCTGGGTCGTTCATGCGCCGCATATCCCGGAGCATTTCCTCTAAATCTTTCTCTTGGGGGTTGTTTTCAGCCGTTTCCTCTGCTATACTTTGGGTAGTTGTTTGAGAATTGGGCTGTTCCCCGTCTGCGCCAACAGACGGAACCGGGACAGTCCTTTTCGTTTCTCTGGAATCCATCAATCTATCAATCCTCCTTCATGCCGCCCAGCGTCACTGAGATAAGGTCAATGGTGGCGAGAAGTTCATCCCCCACGTCGCCCCCGGCCTCAATGCGCCGCAGTTCCCCCAGGACGGCGGCGAGTTGGTCACGCAGGGCCTTGTAGACCCTGGGATTGCCCTGCACCACCACGGCCCGGTCTAAGAGCCGCCGGGTGATGTAGTCCTGCTTCGTCAGGCCAGAGAGCCGCACAGCGGCGTCAATCTGCTTGTTTTCCTCCGGGGATACCCGGAAGGCCACGGTCTTGTTCCTCCAGCGGTTGTGAGTGTCCAAATTCTTAGCTGACATTACGCTCCCATCCTTTCAAAGTCCAATTTGTCTGCCATTTCCGTCTGCTTGGACGGAAACAGGTGGGCATAGCGATAGGTGATCTCGATACTCTCATGCCCCACACGGTCAGCAATCGCCACAGCGGAGAAGCCCATGTCAATCAGAAGTGAGATGTGCGAATGCCGGAGGTCGTGGATTCTGATACGCTTGACCCCTGCCGACTTCGCCCCTCTGTCCATCTCATGGTGGAGATAGCTTTTCGTGATGGTGAAAATGCGCTCCTTCTTCTTGATACCGTAGAGCATCCCCAGGTAATCCTTCATCTCGTCACAGAGGAAGTTGGGCATTTTAATGGTGCGGTTGCTTTTCTTCGTCTTTGGCGTGGTAATGACGTCCTTGCCGTGGAGCCGCTGATAGGACTTGCTGATTTTCACCGTCCCGGCCTCAAAGTCAAAGTCTGCCGGGGTCAGGGCCAGCAGTTCCCCCTCCCGAATACCACACCAGTAGAGCATTTCAAAGGCGTAGTAGGAAACGGGCTTGTCCATCATGGCATCTGCAAACTTCTGGTACTCCGCTTTCGTCCAGAACAGCATTTCCTTCCGTTCCTCTGACCCCATGTTCCCAGCCTTGGCGGCGGGATTGGAGCGCAGCTCATAGAAGCGGACAGCGTGATTGAAGATGGCGCTAAGCTGGTTGTGCAGGGTTTTGAGGTAGGTAGCCGAGTAGGGCTTGCGCTTCTCGTCCCGGTAGGCCAGCAACTCGTTCTGCCATGCGATCACGTCCTTGGTGGTGATCTCGCTAATCTTCCGCTTGCCAAAGTAGGGCAGAATTTTCTTCTGGATGATGTTCTCCTTGGTCAGCCAGGTGTTCTCCTTGAGCCGGGGTTTCATATCCTTGGTGTAAAGCTCGGTAAAGGCTTCAAAGGTCATATCCAGGTCGCCGGAGGTCTGCATCTGGAAACTGCGCTCCCACTCCTGGGCCTCCCGTTTGGTGGCAAAGCCACGCTTGCACTTCTGTTTGCGCTCCCCCGTCCAGTCCTGATACCGCACCATGACGTACCATGTTCCTCTTGCTTCGTCCTTAAAGACTGGCATTTAGTTCCCTTCCTTTCTGGCCCCGTAGAGCCGTTCGTTGAAATACTGGCGGTTGACCCGCCCTGCGATGGTGATGAAGCCCTTGTCCTTCAATTCTTCGTTGAGCTGCCGGATGAGTTTATAGGCGTAGGGCTTCGATACACCCAGCTCGTCCGCAACTTCTTCCGCCCGGATGAATCTGTTCTCCATATGGATTCCTCCTTTCTTTTGATTTAACGCTATTTGCTTAACGTAGTCCTATTATACTAACTCTATTCCGTTATGTCAAGACCTTCCAACGAGAAAATATAAACAAATTTATTTATTTTTCTCTTGACTGGTCTAAACATATCTGTTATACTTCAAGTGTCCCCATTACATAGATTGGAGTTGGCAGTTATGGCGATTGGTGAACGTATTCGTTTCTTCCGCAACATGAAGGGCATCACACAGAAGTATCTTGGCATGGTGGTGGGTTTCCCGGAACGCTCCGCCGATGTGCGTATGGCACAGTATGAAACCGGGAGCCGCACCCCCAAGGCCGACCTGACAAAGACCCTGGCTGACTTCTTTGATATTTCCCCTGATGCCCTGACCGTCCCTGACATAGATACCGACATCGGCCTGATGCACACCCTCTTTGCTTTGGAGGATATTCGGGGGCTGACTATTGGGGAGATTGACGGCGAGGTTTGTCTGCGTCTGGACAAATCCAAAGGCAAGACCTATGCCAATATGCTTGATATGCTGTCCGCCTGGGCGGAGCAGGCCAAGAAGCTGGAGGCCGGGGAGATCACCAGGGAGGACTATGACCGCTGGCGGTACAACTACCCCAAGTACGACACCACCCTGCGGTGGGCAAAAGTTCCCTCACAGGAATTGAGTGATTTCCTGGTGGATGCACTCAAAGATAGCCCCGATACTGATGAATAGACAGCAAAAGCCCTTACCGACGTTGCCATCGGTAAGGGCTTTCTAATATGGTTGTCCTCACTTATAAGCCGCAAAAGAACATTCTTTACCCGCAATCCACTGGGGATACAGAATGATACGGCCTATGGGGAGCGTTATCAAATCGTTATCAAAAGAGAGATATAAAACCGCAAAATCGTTGTGCCGCAACGGGTTCGGAGTTTCAAAAACTCACTCCCACTCGATCGTCGCCGGCGGCTTGCCCGTGCAGTCGTAGAAGACGCGGCTGATGCCTTTGACTTCGTTAACGATCCTGCTTGTGACTTTGTTGATGAGTGACCAGGGAAGTTCTGCTGCTTCGGCAGTCATGAAGTCTGTGGTGGTAACTGCACGGAGGAGGCATGCGTAATCGTATGTTCTCTCGTCGCCCATGCAGCCTACGGAACGCATATTTGTGAGTGCTACGAAGTACTGGTTAGCGTACTTGT
>ONOH01000014.1 GCA_900319405.1 uncultured Bacteroidales bacterium
AAGACCCTCTCTGAAATTCTGTCCCTTTCGTCCCGCCAGTCCCGTCTGTCCTGTCCGTCCCGTTCCCCCGGCTCGCTCGTCTGCGACATCCTTGCGAAAGACGGCTGCAAGACAGGCGCGTTCTTCTTCGGGATGAGCGAGGAGGCGATACCCTTCGTGGGAATCGTCGTTCCGCTGGTGGTTTCCATGGGCTACGATGCCATTATGGGGCTCCTGGTGGTGTATGTGGCATCCAATATCGGCTTTTCCAGCGCCTTCCTCAATCCTTTTACCGTGGGGATCGCCCAGGGCATGGCAGACCTTCCACCCTTCTCGGGAATGGGCTACCGCATCTTCTGCTGGGCCTTCCTGACGACGCTCCTGTGCATTTTTGTGGTTTTCTACGCGAAGAAGACAAGAAAGGCTCCTCAGGAGAGGGCTGTGATAAATGCCGATAAACTGAGCCCAAGGCAGGCCTGGATCCTGCTTGTACTCTTCCTCACCGTCGTCGCCCTGATTGCCGGAGTCACGCTCCGGGGCTGGTATATGCCGGAGATAACGGGACTCTTCCTGGCGATGGGAATCCTCTGCGGCATTATCTCGGGCTTCTCCGCCAACCGGATTGCAGACGAACTGATAGCCGGAGCCAGAGACATCCTGTCCGCCGCCCTTGTGGTGGGATTTGCCTCCGGCATCATCATCATCCTGCAGGACGGCAGGATCGTGGACAGCATCCTTCATGGGATGCAGGAGTCGCTGGACGGCACCGGCGAGGCATCATCCCTGGCGGCGATGTACGGCATCCAGGCCGTGATAAACTTTCTCATTCCAAGTGCAACGGCCAAGGCCGCCATCACCATCCCCATCATGGCACCCTTCTCAGACCTGGTAGGGGTGTCCCGGCAGGCCATGGTCCTGGCCTTCCAGTTTGGAGACGGCTTCACCAATATGATTACGCCCACATCCGGGGTCCTTATGGCAGCCCTTGCCATGGCCCGCGTGCCCTATGAAAAATGGGCCAAGTGGATATGGAAGGGAGTCGCAGTCCTCCTTCTGCTGGGACTCATCCTCCTTCTCCCCACACTCTTCCTGTCCCCGAGCGGGTTCTGACGAGGCCCCATCCCACACGGCAAACCGCAGAATGCGCTGTCCCATTCGGTTCAAGAACCGGCCCATAGTATACCTCGGCACCGCGACTTACACGAAAACGCCCCAAAACGCGTTTGTCGCGCAGCCAGAGGCAGCCTACTGGCGATACCTGGCGGCCTGCTCTGCGATGAGGGCGGCGTCGTCGAAGTAATTGATCCGCATGGCATCCTTCATCTCGTGGAGGGTTTTGGCAGCCACTTCGCGGGCGGCCTCGGAGCCCTTGCAGAGGATGTTGTACACCTCGGGGATGTCCTGCTCGTAGGAGTGACGGCGCTCCCGGATGGGATCCAGGCGGTGGTTGAGGACGTTGATGAGGAACTTCTTGCACTTCATATCTCCCAGGCCTCCGCGGCGGTAATGATCCTTGAGCTCTTCCAGGTTGTTGTATTCCGGCCAGAAGCGGCCGAAGTCATCGGCCTCGCAGAAAGCATCCAGATAGGTGAACACACAGTTTCCTTCCACCTTGCCGGGATCTTCCACGCGAAGGTGTCCGGGATCCGTGAACATCCCCTTCACCTTTTGCTCCATATCCTTGGGCGTGTCGGAAAGGTAGATGCAGTTACCCAGGGACTTGCTCATCTTGGACTTGCCGTCCGTGCCGGGAAGGCGGCGGCAGACCAGATTGCCGGGAAGCAGGATTTCCGGTTCCACCAGTACGTCGCACTTGTAGGTTCCGTTGAAACTGCGCACGATTTCCCGGCACTGCTCGATCATCGGCTCCTGGTCCTCTCCCACCGGGACGGTGGTGGACTTGAAGGCGCAGATATCGGCCGCCTGCGATATGGGATAGGTGAAGAATCCTACGGGGAGGCCCCGTTTGTTGTCATCCGTGGCGCCGCCTTCGAAACCGCGCATGGCCATCTCGGTCTTGACCGTAGGGTTGCGCTGGAGGCGTTGCACCGTAACCAGATTGGAGAAGAACTGCGTCATTTCGTGCAGTTCGGGAATCTGGCTCTGGATGAAGATGGTCACTTTTTCCGGATCCAGGCCGCAGGAAAGATAATCCAGAGCCACCTCTATGATGTTCTGACGCACCTTTTCGGGATTGTCGGCATTGTCTGTAAGCGCCTGAACGTCTGCTATGAATACAAACATTCTGTCATAGTTTCCCTCTTCCTGCAAAAGAACGCGGTTGCGAAGGGAACCCACATAATGACCCAGATGGAGTTTTCCGGTGGGACGGTCTCCGGTAAGGATGATTCTGCCCATCTTATTTGGTGTTTAAGCTGTCAGCGGCCATCATTTCTGCTTTCTGGGCGGCTTTCACAGCCTTCTGGCTGGCCGATTCCAGTTTTTTGGCGGCCCTCACCTCTTTCTTCGCGGAAGAGATATCCTTCTTGGCCGCCCTGATCCGGGACTGCACCTCCTTGAGGGATTTCTTGCTCTGGTTCACCCGGGATTCCACCTTCTTATGCTCGCGCTGGGCCGATTTGTAGTCGGACTCAAGAGCCTTCACCTCCTCCTCCAGCTGGGAGATGTGCAACTTGTCCGAGGCATTCAGGCCACCTTCTGCCTTGCGGTGCTTCTTCTCCAGCTTGAGGGCATTTTTCTTGGCCCTGACCACCTCCTTCTTGGCATCCAGGGATTTCTTGGACACCTGGAGGGACTTCTTTCCTTCACTCAACTGCTCCTTATAGACATCGGCCTCTTTTTCCAGGCGGTTGATCTGACGCTGGGCGTCCTTGGTCTGCTCACCGGCCTTCTGCTGCACCGATTTCAGGTCCTGCCGGGCCTGCTCCAACTGCTGCTGGGCGCTCTGGACGGTTTCACCGGCCGTATTCTGAGCACCGGCCCCGACAGTCAGGGCCAAAGCGGCAATAACAAGTATGAAACGATTCTTTTTCATCTTAAGATTACTTTTATTTCTATCTTACAAAGATACGCTTTTTCCGGGAAACACCCAAAAACAAGCTTCGTGTGCAAAACAGGGGCCCTTTGCACACGAAAGCTCCCGCAAACACCGTCCGTGTGCACCAAGGGCCGGTTGAGAAGCCACGAGCCAGGAAACTTACGAGGATTTGGGAACGGGAAAAAACTGGTTCACCTGATCTATCGGAAGACGAAGAACCTGGGCAATTTGCTTGTTGCCGCTCATCAATTCCGCCTTCATCCGCCGGGCTGCCTCAAGGCGCTGATCCGGGAGCAGCAGGCTCACTGTCTTCACCTTATACCAGTCAGACACAATCCGGAAAACATCCTCATTGGGAAGTTGAATGATTTCTCCAATCCAACGGGCTGTTTCCGCATCTGCCTCCACTTTCCGTGTCAGCATATAAAAGTATTGATGGGCCGATTCAAAAAAAGCCTCAGCCCGACGATAGTCTACAAAACCTGAACGGAGGATGAGACCATCCAACACTTCCCAGGTAACGGGAAAGTCGATGATCCGGGACTGAACAATGCATCGCTTTTCCCTGTATGTCAGTTTATTGAAAGGGATTCCCCTTGAGCAGTGAGTTATGTTTTCATTGAACATCAAGTGCGCACCGCTCCACCGATAACCCGTCGGTGTGACATCCCGTCCGGCCACATAAGGGTTACGTGAGATATACAAGATGGCATTCCGAAGATTGCGCAGATCACTGATGGGCTTGATCTGGATATCCCACTGCGCCAATGACGGATTCCCGCGTTTAATCTGGTAGCGGCTCATCATTTTCCGAAATCTATCTGCAAACTCCTCCACTTGGCCACACGGACCTTCGAATAGAAAATGCAGATGATTGTTCATTTCCACATCATTCAAAAGCCGTAGTTCCAATCCTGCCAAAGCCACTGCCATCATATTGGTCCCATCTTTGAATTCTTGCTCACTGCTGAATAGCAGCCACGGCAGATTCTCCGTGGTTACAATAAAGAACGGACCTCCTTCCCGAAAGATGCGCTCACACCTGTTTTCTCTTTCCCAATAGTTCATTTCATTTTTTTACAAAGGAAATCATTATTACCGGTTTATGAAAAGATTAAACGTTTAATTTCAAAAACGGCCTCACACATATCTGGAAAGCCATCCTCAGTACCGTATTCATCTGCTTTCCACAGAAAAAACGTAAACTCCGTGTGCAAAACAGGGGGCATTTGCTCACGGAGGGACCAAAAAACAAGCTCCGTGTGCAAAACAGGGGTGTTTTGCACACGGAACGAACAGACAGATGGTTTCGGAGCTTACTGCTCGTCGGGACCCTGGTCCTGGGGACCGGGCTGGGGACCGCCGCCGAAGGGACCCTGAGGGCCACCCTGGAACGGGCCCTGGGTACCGCCCTGAGGGCCTCCGGCCTGTTGTCCGGCCTGGTACATCTTCTCGAAGGCTTTGTTCAGGGCCTCGGAGTAACGGTCGATATCGGCCAGGTTCTGGGCCTTGACGGCTTCCTTCAGGAGGTTGCAGTTGGATTCCACCTCGGCCTTCACATCGGCGGGGACTTTGTCTCCGTTCTCCTTCAGGAACTTCTCGGCCTGGAAAGTGAGGGCGTCGGCACCGTTGATTTTGTCGATGCGCTCCTTCTCGGCCTTGTCGGCGGCCTCGTTGGCCTTGGCCTCGTCGCGCATGCGCTGGATTTCGGCGTCGGACAGGCCGCTGGAGGCCTCGATGCGGATGTGCTGCTCCTTGCCGGTGGCCTTATCCACAGCGCTGACGTTGAGGATGCCGTTGGCATCGATGTCGAAGGTTACCTCGATCTGGGGCACGCCGCGGGGTGCGGGAGCAATGCCGTCCAGGTGGAAAATGCCGATCTGCTTGTTGTCCTTGGCCATCGAACGCTCGCCCTGCAGGACGCGGATTTCCACGCCGGGCTGGTTGTCGGCCGCAGTAGAGAAGATCTGGCTCTTCTTGGCCGGGATGGTGGTGTTGGACTCGATGAGCTTGGTCATCACGCCGCCGAGGGTCTCGATACCGAGGCTGAGCGGGGTGACATCCAGAAGGAGCACGTCCTTCACGTCACCGGCCAGCACGCCGCCCTGGATGGATGCACCGATGGCAACCACCTCGTCGGGGTTCACGCTCTTGTTGGGCTCCTTGCCGAAGAAGTTCTTCACCAGCTCCTGCACGTAAGGGATGCGGGTGGAACCGCCCACGAGCAGGACCTCGTCGATGTCAGAGGGATTCAGGTGCGCGTCGCTCAGGGCCTGGCGGCAAGGGGCGATGCTGCGCTGGAACAGGCTGTCGGAAAGCTGCTCGAACTTGGCGCGGGTCAGGGTCTTGGCCAGGTGCTTGGGCACGCCGTCCACCGGCATGATGTACGGAAGATTGATTTCCGTAGAAGTCTGGCTGGAGAGCTCAATCTTGGCCTTTTCGGCCGCCTCTTTCAGGCGCTGGAGGGCCATCGGATCTTTCTTGAGGTCCAGACCGCCGTTCTCGGAGGCGAATTCTGCGGCCAGCCAGTCGATGATGACCTGGTCGAAATCGTCGCCGCCCAGGTGGGTGTCACCATTGGTGGAGAGCACCTCGAACACGCCGTCGCCCAGCTGGAGGATGGAGATGTCGAAAGTACCGCCGCCAAGGTCATAGACGGCCACCTTCATATCCTTGTCCTTCTTGTCCAGGCCATAGGCAAGGGCTGCGGCGGTGGGCTCGTTGATGATGCGCTTCACGTCCAGGCCGGCGATGCGGCCGGCCTCCTTGGTAGCCTGGCGCTGGGAGTCGGAGAAATAGGCCGGGACGGTGATGACCGCCTCCGTGACCTCCTGACGGAGATATTCCTCGGCCGTCTTCTTCATCTTCTGAAGGATCATGGCCGATATCTCCTGGGGAGTGTAGAGTTTGCCGTTGATGTCCACGCGGGGGGTGTTGTTTTCACCGCGGACCACTTTGTAAGGCATGCGGGAGACCTCGGTGTTTACCTGGTCGAAGGTTTCACCCATGAAACGCTTGATGGAGAATACGGTGTTGTTGGGATTGGTGATGGCCTGACGCTTGGCCGGAGAGCCGATTTTACGCTCTCCCCCGTCGGTGAAAGCCACCACGGAAGGGGTGGTGCGCTGCCCCTCGTTGTTGATGATGACGGTAGGCTGATTGCCTTCCATCACTGCGACGCAGGAATTGGTGGTTCCCAGGTCGATGCCGATAATTTTACCCATAATATCAAGTTTTAAATTTTGTTTACAAATTAAGGCGCCGTCCGTAATGGGCGACGCCTTCATTTTATCGAACTTCGTGCCAGCGGTTCAAGGCTGACAAAATGGCAGGTAATCGGGACTTAAAAGCGCCATCCTGCCGTTAGAACGATGTCCATCATATTGGGCTTGACCTCCACTTCCGGGACGGGTACGCTCCAATCTATGTACTTGCTGGTGAAATCCCGGTCATAGTTCCAATAGTGGTAGGGCATCAGGTACTCCTTGGGCGCAAAGCGGAAGCGGAAGGCCGCATCCAGGAAGAAAGAGCCGAAGGAATAGCCCAGGCCGAAGGAGACGAGGTGCTTGACAAGGGCCATCTTCTCGGAGGAGGTGAGCGGAGTGGTGCTCCAGTCTTCCTCCAGCCAGTTTTTCTGGCCATAAGTGACCATATTGTAACCCACGCGGATAGCGAGGGGTTCCACGGGCTTGAACTCCATTCCCGCGCGAAGCTGATGGGCCAGGCCCAGGGCATCCCGGATGTCGGCATTGGCATCATCCAGGTAGGCGGGAGTGGCAGAAGTATTGGCTCCGACGTAGCGGATGGCACCATAGTTGACCAGCTCGTAGTCGGCGCTGAGGACGGCGAAACTGCCAAAACTGTAGGCGGCACCCACATTGAAACGCCAGGGTTCCCGCATCCGGTAAGACCAGCTGTCTTCCGGCGTAGTGGAAGGAACCAGGGTCTTTCCGTTGGTGAGGACCTCTCCGGAGAAGGCCTGACGGGCCGCGTAACTGAGGAGAACGGGAGTCTGAACGGCACCGCCCAGACGGAGTCCGGCCACCGGACGCCACAGGAAACCGAGCTTGGCATAGATTCCCGTTCCGCGAAGCGAATAATTGTGCTTCATCTGCAGGCTCTTCAGGGAAGCCCTGCTGCCGTCGGTGTACTCGATGACGGGGAAATCGTCCGGATTGTCCGGGGCTTCAAAGAAATACTCCGAGAGGCTGTAACGCAAGGTGGTAAAACCTACATTGGCGCCGATATAGAACGTATCGTTGTAATTGGCCGAGAAGTTGAACACGACATCGTACTTGTTGCCGTGGGTCTGCTGTCCGTATTTCTGGAACAGCGGGCCGGCCACCCAGCAGTTGCCGACGGCATCCCGCACCTCGGTCACGGCCTGATAGTCTCCGGGAAATCCCGGAATGCCGTTGAACATACCGGAGCGATAGCCCATCATATCCACCCATTTGGGCATACGGGCGGCGTCGCCCCCGTCGTACCACCAGCTTTCGGACCCGAGGACGGTTTCCGAATAGCCTGCCGCAGACGTAGCCAGCGAAGCGGCGTAGGAATTATCCGCATTGATGCCGGAGGCATTGAAACGTCCGGTGTAATTGTTGGTGGCATTGAGCACGAGACCAAAGGAGGTGCGCCTCCAACCGGAACGGCGGCCCGTATCAATGGTAAAAATGGCGCCGACATTAGGAAGGGTCATTCTGCCATAAGTGGTACGGACGGCATCTCCCAGGCCGACGGCGGCGGATTCCCCCTGTCCCACGACACCGCTGGCACGGGTGGTGGAAAGGGTGAAGCCGGGGCTGATGACAAACTGCGAATACGAAGCCACCGAAGAGCCGGCCGGATTGATGGTGATGGAGCCGGGGTCACCGCCGACGGCAGTGACGGCATTTCCCATCCCCAGGGTGCGCGCCGTACCGATATAGTTGTTCTCGGTGAAAAAACGTGCGTCCTGCCAATCCTGGGCGCTGGCCGCCAAGGCGACGGCCGTTCCCAAAATGAAGGTCAATATCCTTTTCATAACAAATATCTTTTTTAATAATTATCGGCGACCGCCGGAACGGGATCCTCCACCACCGCCGGAGGAAGAGCCGCCGCCGGAGCGGGAGCCGCCGCCACCGGAATAGCCGCCGCCGGAATAACCGCCGCCGGAAGAGCGGGAAGAACTGCCTCCCGAATAGCTGCCGCCGGAATAACCGCCCGAAGAACGAGTGGAGCCGGAAGAGCGGGCGCTGCTGCTGCCGGAAGAACGGTATGTTCCGCTACCGGAAGAGGAGCGGGTGCTGCCGCCGGAAGAACGGTAGGTTCCGCTGCTGCCCGAAGAGCGGGTGTTCCCGCCGGAGCGATAACTGGTTCCGCCGGCCGAGGAGCGGCCCGCAGAGGTGCTGCCGGCAGAAGAAGCGCGGGTGGCCGGCGAAGTGCTGCGGACCGCGGAGCGGGTGCTGCGCGTTGCGGCGGAAGCACTGCGCGTAGCTGCCGAAGCGCTGCGCGTGGTGACGCCGGAGCGGCTGGAAGAGGCCGCACGGGTAGTCACTCCGGAGCGGCTGGAAGAGGCCGCACGGGTAGTCACTCCGGAACGGCCGGAAGAGGCCGATTTGGTGACGCCGGAGGCTCTGCTGCTGCGGGCCGAGGCATGACGCTCCGTCAGGCTGCGGCCGGCCGAACGGGAAGCGCCTCCGCGGGCGAAGGACTGTCCGGCATACGGGGTAGTGTGGTAGAAACCGCCTCCGCCCCATCCGTGGCCGTGGTAATAATAAGGTGCATAATACCCGTAGTGGATGCCGTAATAAGGACCGTACCAGGGCGAATAGAAGGGATCGTGCCAGAAGGACCAGGCGAACGAACCGTAATAGGGACGGAAACGCCAGAAGTCGTAATAGTCATAAAACCACGGATCCCAGGCCCAGCGGTTGAAATACCAGGAATTGTAGTACCAGGGGCTGTGCCAGTAATGGAAATCGCGGAAATACCAGGGGCCATATCCCCAAGCATAGTCGTACAACCAGGACGGGGTGACATCCGTCACCAGGATATCGGCCCGGGTTGTGAACTGCACTTTCTTACCGGCCGGCACCACCAGGGTATCCCCCTGACTGTTGACGATATAGGCTTGGGATTGCTTGCTCTCTGCAAGAAGATTATCCAAATCGGAATTCACTGCAGCCACCTGGGTTGCAGGAACGACAGAAGGACGGGTATAGACACCGTCATCGTAGACTTGTGTCTGAAGCTGGCTCACGGAAGAGCAGCCCAGGGCGGCGAAAGCCGCAACGGCATAGGCCAAAAAACTCTTTTTCATCGTCAGTACCTCCTTTTATCCAATAAAAATAAGTATCTTTGTGCCCGGATATCCGGGTTAAAAAGGCATATATGCAATTTTGATACCTATAATGCCTTTTTCCGGGCAATAATAAGCACAAAAACGAAAAAAAACAAATATTATTATGGCAAAAGAGGTAACGAAACGTGCCGAAAACTATTCCCAGTGGTATAATGACCTGGTAGTCAAGGCGGACCTGGCAGAGCAATCCGCCGTCCGCGGCTGTATGGTCATCAAGCCCTATGGTTATGCCATCTGGGAAAAAATGCAGGGCATCCTGGACGGGATGTTCAAGGAAACCGGTGTCAAGAACGCGTATTTTCCGCTGTTCATTCCCAAGTCTTTTTTCAGCCGTGAGGCGGAACACGTGGCCGGCTTCGCCAAGGAGTGCGCCGTGGTCACCCACCATCGGCTGATGAACGCCCCCGACGGAAACGGCATCATCGTGGACCCCGAGGCCAAACTGGAAGAAGAGCTCATCGTGCGCCCCACCTCGGAAACCATCATCTGGAACACATATAAGAATTGGGTGCACAGCTGGAGAGACCTCCCCATCCTGTGCAACCAATGGTGCAATGTGGTACGCTGGGAAATGCGCACCCGCCTGTTCCTGCGCACGGCGGAGTTCCTCTGGCAGGAAGGCCATACCGCCCACGCCACCGCCGAGGAGGCCGAAGCCGAAAAGACGCAGATGGTGAACGTCTATGCCCGCTTCGCCCGCGAGGTGATGGCCATGCCGGTCGTGGTGGGTCACAAGAGTCCCGGAGAGCGCTTTGCCGGCGCCCTGGACACCATGACCATCGAGGCCCTGATGCAGGACGGAAAGGCCCTCCAGGCCGGCACGTCCCATTTCCTGGGCCAGAATTTCGCCAAGAGTTTCGATGTCACCTTCACCAATAAGGAAGGCAAGCAGGACTATGTCTGGGCTACTTCCTGGGGCGTGAGCACCCGGCTGATGGGCGCCTTGATCATGGCCCACGGAGACGACAACGGCCTGGTACTGCCTCCGGCCCTGGCCCCCATCCAGGTGGTGATGGTTCCCATCTACAAGAGCGAAGAGGAACGCAACGCCGTCCTGGACAAGATGTACGAATTGAAAAAAGCGCTGTCCGCCAAGGGACACACGGTGGAAATTGACGACCGGGACACCCTCCGTCCGGGCTTCAAGTTTGCCGAATGGGAGCTCAAGGGCGTTCCCGTACGCCTGGCAATGGGTCCCCGCGACATCGCGAACGGCACCGTGGAAGTGGCCCGCCGGGACACCCTGGAAAAGACTTCCGAGCCGCTCGAAGGTCTGGAGAACCGCATCATCGACCTGCTCGAAGACATTCAGAAGAACATTTACAACAAAGCCCTGGCCTATCGCGACGCTTCTATCCGCAAGGTAGACAGCTGGGAAGAATTCAAGACGGAAATCGAGAAAGGCGGCTTCCTCCTTTGCCACTGGGACGGCACGGCCGAGACCGAAGCCAGGATCCAGGAAGAAACCAAGGCCACCATCCGCTGCATCCCCGTGGACAGCGCGGTATGCATCGAAGAAGGCAAGTGCATCTATACCGGCAATCCTTCCCGCCAGAGGGTTCTGTTTGCCCGTTCCTATTAATCCCCTTTGTAGTATGAAAAAGTTATTTCTTATCATCGGCCTGACGGTTGCCTGCTTTACCGTACAGGCCCAGAATACACAGGAAGCGGCAGCAGAAGCTGCAGCGGCCCTCAGCGCAGCTGAAGACGTTCCCGAAGTGCCGCAGAAACCCCGCTACTGGGACACCGTCCTGCTGACCAACATCAACTTCGGCCAGACCTACCTTTCCCAGTGGGCCGCCGGCGGCTACAACAATGTTTCCCTGGCCGGCAACGTGGACCTGACCAACAAATTTGAGAAAGGAAAACTGCTGGGCGTGAACCGCCTCCAGTTGGACTACGGCTTCCTCTACAGTGCCGACAAGCCCATCCTGCAGAAAAATAAAGACCGCATCTACTTCGAAGCCAAGTGGGGCTACGAATCCCCGGTGAAGAACATCGCATACTCGGCCAACTTCGACTTCAAGACGCAGTTTGACAACAACTACGCCTATGGAACGCCGGCCAGCGACGGAGAGGTCGAGCCCACCGTCCAGGACTGGCTCAACGCCCGTTCGCTCAAGTCCGGCTTCTTCGCTCCGGCCTACATCAATCTGGGTATCGGTGCCCTGTGGACCCCCGCCCCCTGGTTCTCCCTCAACGTGGCTCCCCTTTCCGGCGGCGCCGTCATCGTAGGGATTCCGGAACTCCGGAAAACCTACGGTATGGATCTGCGTTCGGTAGGGCTGGACGACTCGGTCGGGGAGAACTACCGCCCGGTGCGTATGGAATTCGGCGCCCAGATCAAGGCCGATATGGCCTGGGTCATCAACGATGTCTTCTCCTATACCACGCAGGCCACGCTCTTCTATAACTATCTTACGCCCAAAGTGGAACCCCGCATCACCTGGGACAACAAGATTTTCTGGAAGCTGCGCAAATTCTTTGCCCTCACCCTGTCCACCAACCTCATCTACGACCCGCGCGTGATCGTGAGAGATTCCAACAAGGACGGGAAACCCGACACCAAGGGCGTCCAGTTCAAGGAATTCCTGGAGTTCGGCTTCACCTACACCATTTCCCGCAAACACTGATGCTGCTTGTTGCCGTCAGCGGAGGGATAGACTCCATGTGCCTTGCAGAAAAGGTCCGCCAGGGTGGCGGGCCTTTCGCCATTGCACACTGCAACTTCGGGCTCAGGGGAGAGGAGAGTGACGGCGACGAAGCCTTTGTCCGCTCCTGGGCCGCCTCTTATGGAATCCCCTGCCACGTTAAGCGCTTTGAAACCGAAGCGTTTGCGAAGGAACAGGGCATTTCCGTGGAAATGGCCGCACGCCGCCTCCGCTACCGCTGGTTCGGACAACTCTGCCGGAAGTTCGGCTACAAGGCCGTAGCGGTAGCCCACAATGCCAATGACAATGCGGAAACGCTGATTCTGAATCTGCTCCGAGGAACCGGCCTGCGCGGCCTGACGGGCATGAAGGAAGAAGGCTTCCTCCCGGACCCGGACCATGCCGACATTCCCCTTCTAAGGCCCCTTCTGGGAAACACCCGCGAAGACATCGAGGCCTTTGCCAAAGATAACGGTCTTTCATGGCGGGATGACGGAAGCAATGCCCGTAACAACTATAAACGCAACATAGTCAGAAACCTTGTCTTCCCCGTCTTTGCCCGGATCAACCCTTCTTTTGTCCAGACCCTGAACCGGGACATGGCCCGTTTTGCCGAGGAGATGCAATCCGTGTGCAAAAACGCCCACTTTTGCACACCGGCAGAGCAGAATGACGGCTCTGTGTGCAAAAAGACCCACTTTTGCACACCGGAGGAAATATCCATTGCCGAGGAGGCCTGGGACGGGAGCCTTCCGCTTAAGCAGCCGGAGGGGATGCTCATCCTGGATGCGGACAAGGCGGGCATCCCGGAAGGGACGGGACCCCTCATCGGCCCCTGGGAAAGCGGCGACTGGATTCGGCCGCTCGGAGCGCCGGGCAGAAAAAAAATGCAGGACTGGTTCACCGACCACCACATCCCGGCCGATGAGAAGCCCTTCATTCCCCTGCTCCGCTCCCCGGCAGATCGCAAGCATATCCTGGCCGTCGTGCCTTTCTGTATAGACCATAGCGTGCGCGTAGGCAATTCCACCCGGAGAATTCTTCGGATATCCATGAAAAATGATTAACTTTGCAGACTGCCGGAAAGGCGGTCTTCTTTTTTGATATAAAAACATGCAAGATATGAACAGAAAAGTACTTCTGATGATTCTGGACGGCTGGGGAGAAGGCCGTCATGACTATTCCAACGCCATCTGGACCAAGGGTACCCCCCGGATTGACGCCCTCCGGGCTAAGTATCCTTCCGCCCATCTGCAGGCCTGCGGCGAGTACGTGGGATTGCCCGACGGCCAGATGGGAAACTCCGAAGTGGGTCATATGAACCTGGGCGCCGGCCGCGTGGTGTACCAGGACCTTGTAAAAATCAACATCGCCTGCCGCGAGCACAAACTTCTGGAAAACAAAGAAATTAAGGCTGCATACGAGTATGTGAAGCAGAGCGGAAAAAAACTGCACCTGATGGGGCTCACCTCCCATGGCGGCGTGCACAGTTCCCTGGATCACGTCTATGAATTCCTTCGTGTAGCCAAGGAGGAAGGCCTTGACAAAGTCTATGTCCACGCCTTTATGGACGGTCGTGACACGGACCCCCGCAGCGGCCTTGGGTTTGTGAAGGAGCTGGAAGAGAAGATGGCCGAAACCACCGGCAAGATAGCCTCCGTCTGCGGCCGCTTCTATGCGATGGACCGCGACAAGCGCTGGAGCCGGGTGAAAGAGGCCTACGACCTCCTGGTGGAAGGAAAGGGCGCCGCTTTTGAAAGCGCCCAGGCCGGCATCCAGGCCAGTTACGACGCCGACGTCACCGATGAGTTCATCAAGCCCATCGTGGTCACTGAGAACGGAAAACCCGTTGCTACCATCGGGGAAGGAGACGCCGTCATTTTCTACAATTTCAGAAACGACCGCGCCCGCGAACTCACCTCCGTACTCACCCAGCAGGACATGCCGGAAGAAGGGATGCACACCCTGCCCCTGTATTACTGCTGCCTCACGCCCTATGACGCCTCCTTCAAGGATGTCCACATCCTCTTTGACAAGGAATTGGTGCAGGACACCCTGGGAGAGACCGTCTCCAAGGCCGGGAAACACCAGCTCCGCATTGCGGAAACGGAAAAATACGCCCACGTGACCTTCTTCTTCAACGGCGGCCGGGAAACCGTTTTCGAGAACGAAGACCGTATCCTGGTGAATTCCCCGAAGGTTCCCACCTACGACCTCCTGCCCCAGATGAGCGCCCCCGAGGTGGCCGAAAAACTTATCGGAGAGATCCGCGGTGGAAAGCAGGACATGATTATCCTCAACTTTGCCAACGGAGACATGGTAGGCCATACCGGCGTGTACAATTCCATCACGCAGGCCGTCAGCTGCATCGACCGGCTGGTCGGGAAGGTGGTGGAAGAGGCTATTGCCAAGGACTATGTGGTACTCCTGACGGCAGACCACGGAAATGCAGATTTCGCCGTCAACGCCGACGGAACCCCCAACACCGCCCACTCCCTGAACACGGTCCAGTTTGTGGTCATCAACGCCGGTGCCGAAGTGAAGACAGTCAAGGACGGCGCCCTGTGCAACGTGGCTCCCACCATCCTCAAACTGATGGGTATCCCGCAGCCGGCCGCCATGACGGCGGAGCCGCTGATTTAGATTTTCACTGCGCTCAGAATGACAAATATGGAACTTACCGCCAAATTCCTGGCCCAGCTCCTGAAGGGGACGGTGGAGGGGGATGAAAACGCCAAAGCAAGCAAGTTTGCCAAGATTGAACATGGCAAAGCGGGAAGCCTGAGCTTTTTCGCCAATCCCAAATACGAGTCCTACGTCTATACCAGCGAGGCTTCCATCCTCATCGTGGACAGGACCTTCGAGCCCAAGCAGCCCGTGAGACCCACCCTGGTACGGGTAGACAACGCATACTCCGCCATCGCCGACCTTCTCAAATACACGGCCGACAAACAGAAAAAAGCGCGACGCCACCGCAGCCTGAGGGCCCGCTGGTTCCTGAGCACCCGCTTCGGGAAAAAGGTCTATCTGGGAGCGTTCTCCTATGTGGGCCATCACACCCGGGTGGGAGACAACACCATCATCCACGAGCATGTGTACATCGGTGACAACTGCACCATCGGCAAAAACTGCATCCTCTACCCCGGCGTCCGCATCTACCCCGGGATGGTTATCGGGGACAACGTCATCCTCCACAGCGGCGCCGTCATCGGGGCCGACGGCTTCGGCAACGCCCCGCGCGAGGACGGAAGCTGGGAGAAGATCGAACACCTGGGCAACGTGATTATCGGCAATGACGTGGAGATCGGGGCCAACACCACTATCGACCGCGCCCAGATGGAGTCCACCATCATCGGCAACGGCGTCCGCATCGACAACCTGTGCATGATTGCCCACAACTGCATCATCGGAGACCACACCGTGATGGCCGCCCAGACCGGCATCGCAGGCTCCACCGAGGTGGGCAAGTACTGCATCTTCGGCGGACAGGTGGGAATCGCCGGGCACCTGAAGATCGCCGACCACACCACCATCTGCGCCCAGGGCGGCGTTATCGGCCATATCCGGAAAGAAGGACAGGTGCTGCTGGGATCCCCCGTCATCGACGCGAAACAGTACATGAAGGCCTACGCCCTCTTCAAACAGGCCGCGCAGCAGTAGTTGCGAATTAAGAGAAATTGCGTATCTTTGTAAACTTAATGTAACAGAGCTACGTTTTTTGCATGCACTGCAATCAGAATACCCTTAAAAAGAGTTATTACTTCCAGGGAAAGGGCCTCCACACGGGCACGTATGCCCATATGAAGCTCCTTCCCGCCCCGGCCGGTTCCGGTATCTGCTTCCGCCGCTCGGATCTTCGCGGCAAGCCTGTCATCGAAGCGCTGGCCGAGAATGTCTCCAACACTGCCCGGAGCACCACCATCTCGCACAACGAGGCTCTGGTGGTTACCATCGAGCACATTATGAGCGCTCTCACCGGGCTGGGGGTGGACAACGCCGTGATCGAACTGGACAACATCGAAGTGCCCATCCTGGACGGCAGCGCCCGCCCTTACTGCGAGGCCATCCTCAAGGACGGCCTGGAAGACCAGGGCGTTCCTCGCAAATACATCGACATTCCCCAGTCCCTCGAAATCCGGGACGACCGCAGCGGTTCCTGGGTCAGGATAGAACCCTCCGCCGCCCCATCGGCCGACATTACCGTGGACTTCAATTCCAAAATCCTGGGCGTCCAGAGCGCCCATTGGGACCAGGGCGTCAACTATGCCCGGGAAATCGGCGTGTGCCGCACCTTTGTCTTCTTCCACGAAATCGAGTACCTCTTCCGGAACAACCTCATCAAGGGCGGAGACGTGGACAACGCCATCGTCATCGTGGAGAATCCCGTGAACGAGGAACAGCTGAGCAGCATCTCCTACCTGTTCAACCTGCCCAACATCCGCATAACGGACGAGGGCTACCTGAACAACCTGCAGCTCCATTTTCCCGACGAATGCGGCCGTCACAAGCTGCTGGATCTGCTGGGAGACCTCCGGCTCGCCGGCGGTTACCTGAATGCACGCATTACGGCCTACAAGCCCGGCCATTCCATCAATACCAAGGCTGCCAAAGCCCTTCGCGCCCTCTTAAAATAAGCCAAGAATGAACAAAATCCACCCTATGGCCCATGTCGATCCGGCCGCCACGCTGGGAGACAACATCGAAGTAGGACCTTTCGCCTTCATTGATGCCCAAGTAGAGATTGGGGACGGCTGCCGCATCCTCAACGGCGCCACCATCTTCAACCACGTAAAAATGGGCAGGGACTGCACCGTCTTCCCGGGCGCCGTGGTCGGAGCCATCCCCCAGGACCTCAAATTCGAGGGAGAAGAATCCTGGGTGGAAATCGGAGACCGGGTGAATATCCGGGAATGCGCCACCGTCAACCGGGGAACGAAAGCCAGCGGAAAGGGCATCACCCGGGTGGGCAGCGACACGCTCATCATGTCCTATGCCCACATCGCCCACGACTGCCAGATCGGCAGCCACTGCATCATCGTCAGCTACGCAGGCCTGGCCGGAGAAACGGACGTGCACGACTGGGCCGTGATGGGCGGCAAATCCGGTTCCCACCAGTTCTCCAAAGTAGGCACCCACGCCTTTGTGGCGGCATACGCCAAACTCACCAAAGATGTCCCTCCCTATGTCCTTGCCGGCCGGGAACCCCTTGTTTTTGAAGGGGTCAACCGTGTGGGACTCCTTCGCCGGGGTTTTACCGAGGAGCAGGTGAACGAAATCAAAGACATTTACGACACGCTCTATTTCAAGGGGATGAACGTAAGCCAGGCCGTGGAGTTCATTGAGGCCAACTTCCCCGCTTCCGGGCACCGCGAGACCATCCTCCACTTTATCCGTGAATCCAAGCGCGGCATCATTCCCAAGCCGCGTCCCGCCCACTAGTGCTCCTGAGCACGGCATACTTCCCTCCCCTGGCCTGGTTTGCCCTGGCAGCCCGGGATATGGTCTTGTTTCCCGATCAGGTCCGGCCGTCTTCCGTATGGCTGGAGGCCTGTGAAAATTACCAGAAACAAAGTTATCGGAACCGCTGTTACATCCTGGCCTCCGACGGCCCCCAGATGCTGCAAGTTCCGGTTGTACACTCCTCAGAATCAGGGATTTGCCTCCTCCAGATAGACTATTCCACCCCCTGGGTATGCCGTACGGAACGTGCGCTGGACACCGCCTATGAAACGGCGGCCTACTACGAGTACTACCGGGACGAAGTCTTTGCCCTGCTGGACTTCCGGCCCCGGACGCTATGGGAACTGAACCTTTCCCTGATCCGATGGTGCCTGGAGAAAAGCGGCATCCGCTGCGAACTGAAGCCCACCGCCGCTTTTGCCGCACCGGATTCCGTTGCCGATGACTACCGCTACGCCATCCACCCCAAGCGTCCCGATACGGTTCTGTCCCGGATGGGGCTTGAGAAGCCCTATTACCAGGTGTTCCGGGACCGCCTGGGAGGCTTCACCCCGCGGCTGTGCATCCTGGACCTCCTTTTCAATGAAGGCCCCGGCAGCATCCGCTGGCTCAAACAACTCTAGGAATTACTCGAAAGCAATGTGGGCGATGTCTTTTCGGTAGAAGAGATTCTCGCACTGGATTTTCTCCACTTCCCGATACACCTTGGCGCGGGCTTCGGCCAGGTCCTTTCCACCGGAGACCACCATCAGCACACGGCCGCCGCTGGTGAAGACCTGTCCGTCCCGTACTGCGGTTCCCATATGATAGACCTGGGCATCCACCCGGTCCAGCCCCTGAATATCAAAGCCTTTCTCGTAATGGCCGGGATATCCTTTTGACGCCAGGACAACCCCCAGGGTGACGGCATTTTCCCATACCGGTTCTTCCACGGGACAAGCAGTAGCCACTGCCTCGAAGATATCGTAGATGTCGCTTTTGAGAAGGGGCAGCACCACCTCCGTCTCGGGGTCTCCGAAACGGGCGTTGAACTCGATGACCTTGATGCCCTGAGAAGTCTTTATCAAGCCTCCGTACAGGACGCCGGAAAGCGGAAGACCCTCGGCCACCATCGCGGAAGCCGTTTTGCACATGATTTCCTCCAAGGCAAACTTCCTGTCCTCCTCCGTTATGAAAGGAAGGCCCGTATAGGCGCCCATGCCACCGGTATTTGGCCCCTTGTCCCCGTCGAAGGCACGCTTGTGGTCCTGTGAAAGGGGCATCGGATACACGCGGGAGCCGTCCACGAAGCAAAGGAAAGAGAATTCCGGACCGCTGAGGAAATCCTCCACCACGACCCTGCCTTCCCCGAAGGAATGGTCCAGGAGCATATCGGCCAGGGCTTTTCTGGCCTCGTCCAGGTCCTGGGCAATGACCACGCCTTTTCCGGCGGCCAGGCCGTCATACTTGAGAACGGCCGGGAAGGGACGGGACGAGACATAGGCCAGGGCTTCCTCAAAGTCGGAGAAACTGCGGTAAGCGGCCGTGGGAATGCCGTACTTGTCCATCAGTTTCTTGGCAAACTCCTTGGAGCTTTCGATGGCCGTCGCGGCCTGCGTGTGGCCGAAAACCGCCAACCCGGCAGCCCTGAAAGCGTCGGCGATGCCGGCAGCCAGGGCGGCTTCGGGGCCCACCACGGTTAGGTCCACCTGGTTTTCCAGGGCAAAGGCCTTGAGGCCCTCCACGTCGGTGTCTTTCAACGGCACATTGAACGCCTGCGAGCCGATACCGGCATTTCCGGGGGCGCAATAAATCTTGGAGACACGGGGACTGCGGCTGAGCGCATCCACAATGGCGTGTTCCCGGCCGCCGCCACCAACCACCAGCACGGTTTTTCCGAGGCAGTTCTCCAGATTGATTTCAAGTCCCCCCATTGAGGTTTTCAGAGAAGGAAGAGGATAAACAAGACCCATAATCTTATAATTTTACTTTATTTAAGTCCCTCCCCCGAGGGGAGGGGTTTCGGGAGGGAGTGACGTTAAACACTGTTATTTAAAACACTGGCATCAGTGTTTAAAATGTCTTATTCCGGTGAAGAGCATCGTGATTCCCAGTTCGTCGGCCTTTTTGATGGCGTCTTCGTCACGGATGCTGCCGCCGGGCTGGACGATGACCGTAACGCCGTACTGTGCGGCCAGGGCCACCGTATCGTCAAAGGGCAGGAAACCGTCGGAAGCCAGCACCAGCCCCTCCGTGAAGCCGGCGTTCCTAGCCTCTTCCAAGGCGATGAGAGCGGAGCCCACGCGATTGGTCTGTCCGGCACCGATGCCGATAGTGTGGCCATCCCGAACAACGGCTATGGCATTGGATTTCACGTGTTTGACTATTTTCCAACCGAAGTTGGCATCGGAGAGCTGCGCCGCGACGGGTTTCACATTGGTAACACACATTTCGGGAGTGACTTTTTCTATCCGGGTGTCCAGCTGCTGGGCCAGCATACCGCCGTTGACGCTGATGAACTGAGGGACAGGAGCTTCGCTCCGGGTCATATCCACCTTCATCACGCGAAGGTTTTTCTTGGCGGAGAGGATCTCCAGAGCCTCGGGAGTATAATCGGGAGCGATGACAATTTCCAGGAAGATGGGCTTCATCCCGGCGGCCACCTCGGCGGTGAGGGTGCGGTTCACGCACACGATACCGCCGTAGATGCTCACCTTATCGGCCTCGTAAGCCGCCTGCCAGGCTTCCTCGATGGTAGCCCCCACCGCAGCACCGCAGGGATTCATGTGCTTGAGGGCCACGCAGAAGGGTTCCTCGAAGTCCCGGAGCACGTTCAGGGCCGCATTGGCATCCTGGATGTTGTTGTAGGAGAGTTCCTTTCCCTGGATCTGGGTGGCAAAGGCCAGAGAGAAGGGCGCCGGTTCCGGGGTGGCATAGAACTTGGCCGCCTGGTGAGGGTTTTCTCCGTAGCGGAGTCCCTGCTTGAGGTCATACTCCAGGAAAAGTTTCTCGTTCAGGCCAGCCTGGGCGCGCATATAGGTGGCGATGCAGGCATCGTACTGGGCCGTATGGGTATAGGCCTTGGCCGAGAGTTGGAGACGGGTCTGGTCGGAGGTCTTGCCATCGGCCTTCAATTCTTCCAGGACCACGGCGTAGTCGGCAGGATCGCAGACGATGGTGACGTCCTTCCAGTTCTTGGCGGCGCTGCGCACCATGGAAGGGCCGCCGATGTCGATATTTTCGATGGCATCTTCCAGGCTCACTCCCTCCCTGGCAATGGTCTGGCGGAAGGGATACAAATTCACGCACACCAGCTCAATGGTCTCGATGCCGTTCTCCTTGAGGGTTTCCATATGGGCGGGAACGTCCCGTCGGGCCAGGATGCCGCCGTGCACCTTGGGATGCAGGGTCTTGACCCGGCCGTCGCAGATTTCCGGGAATCCGGTCACTTCGCTGATGCCGATGGTCTTCACCCCCTCGGATTCCAGCAGTTTTTGGGTACCGCCCGTAGCGATGATTTCCCAACCCAATTCCACAAGGCCCTTCACAAACGGAACCAGGCCGGTCTTGTCAGATACACTAACTAACGCTCGCATAATAGTTTTTTTATGGTTTCAATGTATAATTCGTGTTCGATTTTCTGGCCGATGCGGTGCACTTCGGCGGGGTCCGAGCCTTCGTAGGGGAAGGCCCGCTGGGCGATGATCCGTCCACCGTCCAGATCGGCGTTCACCCAGTGGATGGTGATGCCGTAAACCTTGACGCCGTAGGCTACGGCGTCCTCCACGGCATGGGCACCCTTGAAGGACGGCAGCAGCGAAGGATGGATATTGATGATTCTGCCCTCGTAGGCATTCAGGAGGGTCTCACCGACAATGCGCATATAGCCCGCCAGGCACACCAGGTCAATTCCCCTGGCATCCAGCAACTTTACAATCTCCGCCTCGTATTCGGCCTTGGAGGCATAATCCCGGGGCGAAAAGACATAAGTCTCGATGCCGAGCTCCCGGGCACGCCCGATGACGGGAGCGCCGGGCTTGTCGCATACCATCACGGCCACCCGGGCATCCAGAATACCGTCCCGGCAGGCCTTGGCGATGGCCACGAAGTTGGTGCCTGTGCCGGAGGCGAATACAGCTAGGTTTTTCATAATCGATTCTTCACTTCGTTCAGAATGACAATTACGGGAGAATGACAACTCCGGGGCGGTCGGTCACGCGACCGATGACGGAGGCGTTTTCACCGTGGCTCCGGAGAATCTCGATGGCCCTGGGGGCCTCGGAGGCATCCAGGACGGCAATCATTCCGATGCCCATATTGAAGATGTTGAACATTTCGCGGTGCGGAACGGCACCCCACTTTTCCAGCATCTTGAAAACGGGAAGTATCTCCCAAGTTCCTTCTTGAATCTCCAGGCCCTGACCGGGCTTGAGTACACGCGGAATGTTCTCGTCAAAGCCGCCTCCCGTGATGTGGCAAATGCCGTGTACATCGCACTGGCGGATGACGTCCAGCATCTGCCGGACATAGATTTTCGTAGGGGTGAGAAGCACGTCTCCCAGCTTGGCGCCGCCGAATTCGGGGATGGCATCCTGATAGTCCAATCCGGCATCGGCCACGATCTTCCGAACCAGTGAGAAACCGTTGGAGTGCACACCGGTAGAAGCCACGCCCAGCAGAACGTCTCCCACTTTCACCTTGGAGCCGTCGATGAGCCGGGATTTCTCCACCACGCCGGTGGTGAAGCCGGCAATGTCATACTCGCCATCCTCGTACATTCCGGGCATCTCGGCCGTTTCTCCACCCACGAGGGCGCAGCCGGCCTGACGGCAGCCTTCGGCCACCCCCGCCACAATGGCTTCTACCTTGGCAGGAACGTTGTGCCCCAGGGCTACATAATCCAGGAAAATGAGCGGCTCGGCCCCCTGGGCGAGGACGTCGTTGACGCACATCGCCACGGCATCGATGCCGATGCTGTCGTGCCGGTCCATCGCGAACGCAATCTTCAGTTTGGTTCCCACGCCGTCGGTGCCGCTCACCAGGACGGGGTCCTTCACGTTCAGGGCGGAAAGGTCAAACATGCCGCCAAAAGAGCCGATGTTGCCCATCGAGCCCGTGCGGGAGGTGGAAGCTACGTGCTGCTTGATGCGCCGCACCACTTCATATCCGGCTTCCAGGTTCACGCCGGAGGCTTCGTAAGATTTTGCCATATCAGTCTTCGGTAGTTATATCGTCATACAGTAAGGTAGGATACTCTCCAGTAAAGCAGGCCTGGCAGGGATTGGCACAGCCGAAACAGGAATCCCGCGTGGATTCCGGGCTCAGGTAGCCCAGGGTATCGGCACCGATGGCCTCGCACGCCTCCGAGAGCGTCCGGCGGGAGCACAGGAGCTCTTCCGGCGTGGAGGTGTCCACGCCGTAATGGCAGGTGAAACGCATCATCGGGCTGGCAATGCGGACATGTACTTCTGCGGCCCCGGCCTCGCGCAACATCCTCACAATCTTGAGCGAGGTGGTGCCGCGCACGATGGAATCGTCCACCAGGACGATGCGCTTGCCCGAAACGATGCTGCGTACGGGTGACAGCTTCATTTTTACGCCCAGTTCGCGCATCGACTGGACCGGCTGGATGAAGGTGCGGCCCACGTATTTGTGCTTAACCAGGCCCATCTCGTAAGGGATTCCGCTCTCCTCGGCATAGCCCATCGCCGCGCTGAGGCTGGATTCCGGGACACCCACCACGATATCGGCCCGGGCGGGACATTCACGGAAGAGACGACGGCCGGCTTCCTTCCGGTACGCGTGTACATTGCAACCGTCGATGTCGCTGTCCGGACGGGCGAAATAGATATACTCCATCGCGCACATCTGGTGGCGGGAAAATCTGGAATACGGCGTGCTCCTGAGCCCGTGGCGGTCCAGGGACACAATCTCCCCGGGATTCACGTCCCGAAGGAACTCGGCGCCCATTATCTCAAAGGCGCAGGATTCGCTGCTCACCGCATAGCCCTCTCCCAGTTTGCCGATGCACAGCGGCTTGATGCCGTGCTTGTCGCGGCAGGCATAGATGCGGTTGGGCGTCATAATCACAAAAGCGAATCCTCCCTCCATCATATTGAGGGCCTTCACGATATTGACGATACGGTCTTCTCCGGCCGTTTTCTTGATCAGGTGGGCCAGCAGTTCACTGTGGGAGGGTGTCTGGAAGATGGTTCCGCGCTTTTCCAGGTAGTCGGCAATCTGCCTGGCGTTGACCACATTGCCGTCGGCGGCGACGGCGAAGTCCCCGCTGCGGTGATGGAAGAAAAGGGGATCCACATTTTCCAGGCCTCCCTTGGAAGCGTTGGCATACTTCACGCTACCGATCCCCATGGTGCCCGGAAGATGGTTCACCTCCCCATTGGTAAATATCTCGCTCAGAAGGCCCAGCCCCCGGTAACGGTGGTATTTTCCCTCCCCGTCAAAGGTGGCGATACCGCCTCCTTCCTGCCCGCGGTGCTGAAGATTGTGCAGCCCGTAATAAATGTGTACAGCGGCGTCGGGAACGCCATAAACAGCAAGAACTCCCATCAGATATCCAGTTTTTCCAGTCTTTCAAGTACTTCAGCATAAGCAGGGACCACATCTCCCAAATCCAGGCGGAAACGGTCCCGGTCCATGCGTTCTCCCGTCTGCTCGTCCCAGAGGCGGCAGGTGTCAGGGCTGATTTCATCGGAGATGATAATTTCTCCCGTATCGCTGGCGCGGCCAAACTCAAACTTTACATCCACCAGTTCGGTGCCTGCCCGGTGGAAAAGCTCGGTGAGGAGAGGGCCCGCCTTTTTGGCCAGGGAAAACATCTGTTCCAGTTCTTCGTAACTGGCCAGGCCCAGGGCCACCGCCTGGTCGCTGTTCACCAGCGGGTCTCCCAGCTCGTCGTTGTTATAGCAGAGGTCGGTGATGGTGTTGGCGGGTTTGAATCCGTCTTCCACGCCCAGTTTGGCGGCCAGGGTCCCGGCCATCCGGTTGTGGAAAACCACTTCAAGGGGGATGATGTCAATCTTACGGCACAGCTGTTCCCGCTCGTCCAGGAGTTCGATAAAATGGGTCCGGATGCCCATCCGGTTCAAGTACCCCAGCAGGATGGCCGATATCCGGTTGTTCAGGATGCCCTTCCCGCGCATACGCGCCCGCTTGACACTGTTGAATGCCACAATAACATCCTTGTAGTGGAAAATCACCCGATGGGGGTCATCCGTGGCATAGACGCGCTTTTCGTTTCCTTCGAAGATAAGGTCCTTTTTCATCGGTCTTTTCTGAAATAATGTACGGCGTTTTCGAACAGCGGCTGTCGAGGGTTGCCGCCGATATTTTTGTACAGCTGGTTCTCGTACCGCTCGCTGTGCCCCATCTTGCCCAGGATGTGACCGTCGGGGCTCAGGATGCCTTCGATATCATAGTATGATCCGTTGGGGTTGTCCAGGTAACGGAAGGCCACCTGCCCGCGGGAAAACAACTCGGCGGCCAGCGATTCATTCACCACGAATTTGCCTTCTCCGTGGCTGAACGCGATGTGATGGACCTCTCCCGGCTCCATTCCGGCAAGCCAGGGAGAGTTGACGGAGGCTACCCGGGTACGGGCAATCAGGGAGATGTGGCGGTTGATGTCGTTGCGGAAAAGGGTGGGCGATTCCGTGGTGACGCTACCGACCTTTCCATCCGGGAGAAGACCGCTCTTCACCAGGGCCTGGAAACCGTTGCAGATGCCCAGGATAAGCCCCCCCCGCTTCTGAAGACGGCCGATAGCTTCACTGACGCTGGCGTTGCAAATGACGCTGGCGATGAACTTGCCGCTTCCGTCGGGTTCGTCTCCGGAAGAGAAGCCGCCGCAGAAGGCCAGGATTTGGCTTTCGTCAATGCGGCGGGAGAGCTCCTCAATGGAACGGAGCACATCTTCGGCACACAGGTTCCGGAAAATGAAGGGGCGCACCCGGGCGCCGGCTTCGCGGAAAGCTTTGGCCGTATCGTAATCGCAGTTGGTGCCCGGGAATACCGGGAGGCACACCAGCGGATGCTCGACGGGGGCACCGGGATAGACCAGGTTGGCGGGGTCGAACGGAACGGGACTCACCGAAGGGGGTTCCTTGTCAAAGAGTGGCTCCACCCTGGGAGGATAGATGCCGGCGTATCGGCCTTCGTAGGCCTTCTCCAGCGCTTCCAGGGAGAGGAGAGTTCCGTTGATGCAGATGCCGCCGTCCGTCACGTGACCCAGCAGTTGCACGCCTTCCAACGCTTCCGTCGCCTCCAGCACGAGCGAACCGTATCCCAGTCGGAACAGGTCCTCCTCGGGCAAGGTCACGTCCACGCCCAGTCCGTTGCCCAGGGCCATCTTCACCAGAGCCTCGGCCACACCGCCGTAGCTCAGCGACCAGGCCGACACCACCTTTCCGGCAGTAATCAGCTCCCTGAGGCGGCTCCAATTGGCCTTGAGGGCATCCGTATCGGGCATTTCATCGGCCCGGGGCGTATGCTTTAAGAGACAGATGGCGTTGCCGGCCTTTTTGAATTCGGGGGAAATCACCTCCCGCGCATCCACCGTTGTGATGCCGAAGGCCACCAGGGTGGGCGGAACATGGATGTGCTCGAAGGTACCGCTCATGGAGTCTTTCCCGCCGATGGAAGGGAGCCCCAGGGCCTCCTGCATCTTAAGGGCGCCCAGCAGCGCGGCCAGCGGTTTTCCCCAGCTGTAGGGGTCTGCCGTCATCCGCTCGAAATACTCCTGGTAAGAAAAGCGCATCCGGGACCAGTCGGCTCCGCAGGCGGCCACCTTGGTGCAAGCCTCCACCACCGCATAGGCGGCGCTGTGGTAAGGGCTCCAGAGGGCCAGGTCGGGGTTGTAGCCGAAGGCCATCACGCTGGCGGTGTCGGTATAGCCATCCACCGGCAGTTTCTGCACGGACAGCTGCGTTTCGGTGGCCTGGCGCCTTCCGCCATAAGGCATCAACACCGTAGAACGTCCGATGGTGGAATCGAACATCTCCACCAGCCCTTTCTGGGAGGCCACGTTGGGCGAGGCCATCACGGCCAGCATCTTCTCTTCGAGGGTGGCTCCGCCGGGCATCCGGGCGAAGGGGTCTTTTTCCTCCACGGCTGATACGGTGGCCCTGGCGAAATGAGGGGCGCCGGCACTGTCGATGAATTCACGGGACAGGTCGCAGACCTTCTCCCCGTGGAAGTACATTCGCATCCTTCCGGAGGCGGTCACATCGGCCACGTGCGTCACTTCGATGTTGTCCAGGGCGCAGAGCTCCCGGAAACGGTCCATAGCATCGGCTTCCACCACGACGGCCATCCTTTCCTGCGACTCACTGATGGCCAGTTCGGTGGCGTTGAGGCCGGCGTATTTGACCGGCACGCGGTCCAGGTAGATATCCAGGCCGGGGGCCAGTTCTCCGATGGCCACGCTCACGCCGCCGGCGCCGAAGTCGTTGGATTTCTTGACCAGGCGCGTCACCTCGGGACGACGGAAAAGACGCTGCAGCTGACGCTCCTCGGGGGCGTTCCCTTTCTGGACCTCACTGCCGCAGGTCTCCAGCGAAGCCTCCGTGTGCTGCTTGGAAGAGCCGGTGGCTCCCCCGATGCCGTCCCGGCCGGTGCGGCCGCCCAGCAGCAGCACTACGTCTCCCGCCTCCGGAGTTTCACGCCTTACGGACGAAGCTTTGACGGCACCCACCACGGCTCCGATTTCCATCCGCTTGGCCGTGTAGCCCTCCGAATAGATTTCCCTCACGTGGGTGGTGGCCAGGCCAATCTGGTTGCCGTAACTGGAATAGCCGGCGGCGGCCTTGCGGGAGATCATCTGCTGGGGCAGCTTGCCGGGAATGGTATCGGCCACCGCTGCCGTGATGTCTCCGGCCCCGGTCACCCGCATCGCCTGATAGACATAGGCACGGCCCGAGAGAGGGTCCCGGATGGCTCCGCCAAGGCAGGTCGCGGCGCCGCCGAAAGGTTCTATTTCCGTAGGGTGGTTGTGGGTTTCGTTCTTGAACTGAAGCAGCCACCGCTCGTCCTGGCCGTCCACATTCACGCTGACAAAGACGCTGCAGGCATTGTTCTCCCCGCTCTGCTCCTGATCCTCCAGGAGGCCTTTGGACTTAAGATAGCGGGCGCCGATGGTGGCCAGCTCCATCAGGCACAACGGTTTGGACTCCCGGCCCAGGGAGGCGCGCATCCGGCCCAGCAGGGCCAGGGAGGCTTCGATGTCCGGCCGGATGAAGGATTCATCGACCCGGATTTCCTCCAGAGTGGAGGTGAAAGTGGTATGGCGGCAATGGTCGCTCCAGTAGGTGTCCAGGATGCGGAGCTCGGTTTCGCGGGGCTCCCTGCCCTCCTTCCGGAAATAATGCACCACTTCCCTCAGGTCGTCGGTGTTCATTGCCAGGCCGTGGCTTTTGCAGAATGCGGCAAAATCCTCTTCCCGCATAGCCGTAAAGCCGCCAAGATCTTCCAGGGGTTTTATATCGGCCTTTTCGGCCAGGCTGAGGACGGCCATATCCTTGCGGCGGCTCTCGACGGGGTTGATGAAATAGCGGGCTATCCGGGCCAGATCCTCTTCCGAGGCCTCTTCCCCGAACACGAGCAGCCGGGCGCTTTTGATGCTTACCGACGCCTCCGGCTCAATGAGGTGGACACAGTCCTCGGCCGACGAGGCTCGCTGGTCAAACTGCCCCGGCAGGTATTCTACGGCCAGGTAACGCTCCCCGCCAGGGAAAGCTTCGCTCACCACGTCGGTGGCTTTTTCCCCGAAGACGCTGTAGCGGCATTTCTCCAGCAGGCTTTCGGAGAAACCGAACAGGTCGTAAACGGTGTACAGTTGCAGGCTTTGTAACGAAAGGGAGAGATTCTCATTGAACTCCCGGAGCAGGCTGGAAGCTTCTACGCGGAACGCTTCCCGCTTCTGAACAAACAGTCTCTTGGCTTTTTCCATTCGGTAAAAAATGTGCCCACCGGCGCAGGGCGGGTGGGCAGTATGCTTATATGGTAGTATTCAGGACCTTGTCACTCTGGTCTTTGCGGAACTGCTGGAGTTTCTGCGAGAGGGACTTGTCTTGGAGGGCCAGGATGGATACCGCATAAAGTGCGGCGTTACGGGAACCGTCAATGGCCATCGTAGCGACGGGGATTCCGGAGGGCATCTGGACGATGGAGAGGAGGGAGTCCATTCCCATCAGGGCCCTGGATTTCACCGGCACGCCGATGACGGGGAGCGTGGTAAGCGCGGCGATGACTCCGGGCAGGTGGGCCGCCCCTCCGGCGCCGGCAATCACAATCTCGCATCCCTTTTCCGGCAAGGAGGCCACATAGTCTGCCAGGGGACCCGGATTGCGGTGCGCGCTGAGCACGCGCTTTTCATAGGGAATGCCGAAATCTTCCAGCGTGGTGCAGCACGGGGACATTACGTCCCAGTCGCTGGCGCTGCCCATGATAATCGCTACTTTCATAGTAGAAACGAGGTTAGAATCCATCAAAAAAATGAAGTGCAAATTTACAAAGAAGCCTCCATACTTCCAACAGCCCTTCGGGGATTTTTTGTCAACAATGATTTGTTGATAAAGATTTACGGCAGACCCTTGCACAACTTGGAATACAGTTTTATCTTTGTAAGTTACAATTCACTCTATGAAAGCCGTAGTTAAAACCCAATTCTCCCTTCCCGGTCAGCAGTCCCTGTACACGGGAAAAGTCCGCGATGTTTACACCCTGGACAGTGGTTACCTGGTCATGGTGGCCACCGACCGTATCTCCGCCTTCGACGTGGTACTCCCGGAAGGCATTCCCTGCAAAGGACAGGTTCTCAACCAGCTGGCCGCCCAGTTCCTGGACCTCACGGCCGATATCCTCCCCAACTGGAAGGTGGCGGTGCCCGACCCGATGGTCACCGTAGGCTGGCGCTGCGAACCCTACAAGGTAGAGATGGTGGTGCGCGGCTACCTGGCCGGACACGCCTGGCGGGAATACAAAGCCGGGAAACGCAGCCTCTGCGGGGTCCCGCTCCCGGATGGCCTCCGCGAAAACGAGAAACTGCCCCAGCCTATCATCACCCCCACCACCAAGGCGGCCGAAGGCCACGACGAGGACATCAGCAAAGCGGAAATCATCGCCCAGGGCCTGATCCCGGCCGATGAGTACGAGCAGCTGGAGCGCTACACCCTGGCCCTGTTCCAGCGGGGAACGGAAATCGCCGCCCGCAAAGGTCTCATCCTGGTGGATACCAAGTACGAGTTTGGCCAGAAGGACGGAAAGATTATCCTGATGGACGAGATTCATACCCCCGACTCTTCCCGTTATTTCTATGCCGAAGGGTATCAGGAGCGTCTCGAGAAAGGAGAACACCAGCGGCAGCTCTCCAAGGAGTTCGTACGCGAATGGCTGATGGCCGGCGGCTTCCAGGGCCGCGAAGGGGAAAAGGTGCCCGAGATGACCCCCGAAGTGGTGAGCGGCATCACCGACCGCTACATCGAGCTGTATGAAAAACTCAGCGATACGCCTTTCCTGCGGGACGAGTGCGAAGATACCGCCGCCCGCATCGAGAACAACATCCTGCATTTTCTCCAAACCCGATAGACCATGATAGAGCGTTATTCCCGAAAAGTGATGCGGGACGTCTGGACCGAAGAGAACAAATTCGGCGCGTACCTGCAGGTAGAAATCCTCTCCTGCGAAGCCTGGAGCCGGCTGGGCGTGATTCCGGCCGAAGATGTGGAAAAGATCCGGAAGAACGCCCGTTTCGAGGTTTCCCGGATTCAGGAAATCGAAGAGCAGACCCGCCACGACGTGGTGGCCTTCACCCGCGCCGTCAGCGAAAGCCTGGGAGATGAGCGCAAATGGGTCCATTACGGTCTCACCTCCACCGACGTAGTGGACACCGCCAACGGCTATCTTCTCAAGCAGGCCAACGCCATCCTCCGGAAAGACTTGGAAGAGTTCCTGGAGGTGCTGCGCCGCCGGGCGCTGGAATTCAAAGGGACGCCCTGCATCGGCCGCACGCACGGCATCCACGCCGACATCACCAGTTTCGGTCTCAAATGGGCCCTCTGGTACGAGGAGATGAAGCGCAATATCGAGCGTTTCCAGCAGGCCGCCTCCGGTGTAGAAGCCGGCAAGATGAGCGGCGCCGTGGGCAACTTCGCCAACATCCCTCCTTTCATTCAGGACTATGTGTGCGGGGAACTGGGCATTGAATCGGCCCGCATCTCCACCCAGGTGCTCCAGAGGGACCGCCACGCCTTTTACGTGGGCACCCTGGCCCTCATTGCCTCCACCCTGGAACAGATGGCCTTCGAGGTACGCAACCTCCAGAGGACCGAAGTGCGCGAAGTGGAGGAAGCCTTCCGCAAGGGACAGAAAGGTTCCAGCGCGATGCCCCACAAGCGCAATCCCATTTCTTCCGAAAACATCTGCGGATGCGCGCGCGTAATGCGGGGCTATATGGCTACCGCCTATGAGAACGTCGCCCTCTGGCACGAGCGTGACATTTCCCACTCCAGCACCGAACGTATCGTCCTCCCCGACGCCACGGAGCTGCTGGACTATATGCTCCAGCGCTTCAAGGGCATTCTGGAAAATCTGGTGGCCTATCCGGAGACGATGCTTGCCAACATCTACCGCACCCGCGGGGTTATCTTTGCCCAGCGCGTGATGAACGCCCTCATCGCCAGGGGTCTTTCCCGCGAGCAGGCCTACGACACGGTGCAGCCCATCGCGATGGAAGCCTGGACACAGAACAAGGACTACAAGACGCTGCTGGAAGCATCGGCCCAGGTGAGCGAAATATTATCCAGGGAAGAGCTGGAAAGTTGCTTTACCCTGGATTACTACTTCAAGAATGTGGATGAAATCTTCCGCCGTGTAGGCATTGCCTAGCGGAGGATGGTGGCTTCCCGGTCCGGGCCCACGGAGACGATCTTGATCCCGCAGCCGGTTTCCTTTTCAATGAAAGCGATATACTGCTTGAAGGCCTCGGGGAAATCCTCGTAGCGGCGAAGACCGCCCAGCGGGGATTTCCAGCCGGGGAATTCCTTGTAAACCGGAGTGACGCCGGCTCCCCCGTCGTAAGGGAAACGGTCCGTCACTTTTCCGTTTTCCGTGTAAGCGACTGCCACCTTGATGGTGTCAAAGCCGTCCAACACGTCGGATTTCATCATGATGAGGTCTGTCACACCGTTCATCATCACGGCATACTTGAGGGCCACCATATCCAGCCATCCGCAGCGGCGCGGACGCCCGGTGGTGGCACCAAACTCGTGCCCGGTGGCGCGGAGCCGTTCTCCGTCTTCATCGAAAAGCTCGGTGGGGAAAGGGCCGCTGCCCACGCGGGTACAATAGGCCTTGAAGATGCCGTACACCCTGCCCACGCGGGAAGGGGCGACACCCAGTCCCGTGCAGACGCCGGCCGAGAGCGTATTGGACGAAGTGACAAAGGGATAAGTGCCGAAGTCAATGTCCAGGAGGGAGCCCTGTGCTCCTTCGGCCAAAATGCGCGTACCGGCCTCCAGGGCCTGGTTCAAGTACATTTCGCTGTCGATGAAGGGGAAGCGGCGAAGACCTTCCACGGCTTCCATCCAGCGGGCCTCGTATTCGCTGATGTCACAGGAGTAATCATATTGGGCCAAAAGACCGGAATGCTTCTTTTTCAGCGCATCGTAACGCGCCTGGAAATCCGGGGACAGGATGTCTCCCACACGGAGGCCGTTGCGGCCGGTCTTGTCCATATAAGTGGGACCGATACCCTTGAGGGTGGATCCTATCTTGGATTTCCCCTTGGCCGCCTCGCTGGCGGCATCCAGCATCCGGTGCGTGGGCAGAATCAGGTGGGCACGCTTGGAGATGACCAGCCGGCCGCTTATGTCTCCCGTCATCTTCTCGATGGAGCGGATTTCTTCCAGCAGAATCACTGGGTCAATGACCACGCCGTTGCCGATCACATTCACCGTCCCCTCCCGGAAAATACCGGAAGGAACGGTATGGAGGACAAAACTGTCTCCCTCGAAAACCAGCGAATGGCCGGCGTTGGGGCCACCCTGGAAGCGGGCGACCATCTTGTACGAAGGGGTGAGCACATCCACCACCTTGCCTTTTCCCTCATCCCCCCACTGGAGGCCGAGCACTACATCTAATTTGTTCTTTTCCATTTATGCTTTGTTACAACATTCGAGCGATACTACAAAAATAACAAGAATTTAACTCATATGCAACAAAGCGGATTTGGTGTTTTCAGAATAATTGCGTATATTTGCGCCCGTGAACGAGATAGAGGACGACGGTCCCCTATCTTTTTTATACGGAGACTATGAACAAAGATCAGATTATTCGGACCATTGAGCCGGCCGTCGCGGAAAGGGGCTGCTTCCTGGTGGAGGTGAGCGTAAGCGCAGCCAACGACATCGAAGTCGTCATCGAGAAGGAGGATGGCATCGTGGACTGGGAAGACTGCGCCGCCATCGACAGGGTGATGCACGAGCACTTCAACCAGGACGAGGAAGACTACGCCCTCACCGTCTCATCGGCCGGGCTGGACCGCCCCTTCAAGGTGCTCAGGCAGTACCTCAAGGCCATCGGCTCACAGGTGGATGTCAAGTTCAAGGGCGGAAGGCGCCTCATCGCCACTCTCCAAAAGGCCGACGAAGAGAGCGTCACCCTGCAGTACACCGCCCTGGAAGCCGTGGAAGGGAAGAAGAAAAAGGAGAAAGTGGAGCACACGGACACCTTTGCCCTCACGGAGATCAACAGCGTTACTCCGTATGTGGAGTTCAAGTAGATTCTTCACTGCGTTCGGAATGACAATAAAATAATACAATCATAAACTAATGGCAAAAGAAAAAGAGAAGGAAGTAACCTTGATTGACGCCTTCAAGGACTTCAAAGAAGAAAAGAACATTGACCGCGCCGTGATGCTGGGCGTATTGAAGGATGTGTTCCTCACCCAGATTTCCAAGACCTTTGGCAGCGCCGACAATTTCGATGTCATCATCAACGTGGACAAGGGCGACTGCGAAATTTACCAGAATTTCGAGGTGGTGGAAAAAGTGGAGGACCCCGTCACCCAGATAACGGTGGACCAGATTAAGGCCGAAACCGGAGACGACGACTACGAGATCGGGGACGACTACTCCCGCAAACTCTCCCTCGCCTCCTTCGGCCGCCGCGGCATCCTGAACATCCGCCAGAACCTCCAGGGCCGCATTATGGACATCGAAAAGGCCAACGTGTTCAAGAAATACTCCGAGCGTGTGGGAGAAATCTTCACCGGAGAGGTCTATCAGACCTGGAAAAACGAGGTGCTCATCCTGGACGAGGAAGGCAACGAACTTCGTATGCCCAAGGGAGAGCAGATTCCCGGGGAGCGCTTCAAAAAGAGTGATTCCGTCCGCGCCATCATCAAGAGCGTGGAAATGAAGAACAATACCACTCCCTACATTGTCCTTTCCCGTACCACCGACAGTTTCCTGGAGAAACTCTTCGAAATGGAGGTGCCCGAGATTTACGACGGTCTCATCACCGTGAAGAAGGTGGTCCGCATCCCCGGAGAGCGTGCCAAAGTGGCCGTGGAGTCCTATGACGACCGCATCGACCCCATCGGCGCCTGCATCGGCGTGAAGGGTTCCCGCATTATGGGCATCGTCCGCGAGCTCCGCAACGAGAACATCGACGTCATCCAGTGGTCGTCCAACCCGCAACTGATGATCCAGCGCGCCCTCAATCCGGCCCGTATCTCCCGTATCGACCTGGGGAGCAGCCCGGAAGAGAAAATCAAGGTATATATGCACGCCGATGAGGTGAAAAAGGGTATCGGCAAGGGCGGCGTCAACATCAAACTCGCCGGTATGCTGGTGGACCGTGAAATTGAAGTCTGGCGTGAACTGCCGCAGAATGAGGAAGTGGAGGACGACGTGCTGCTGAAAGACTTCGAAGACGTCATCGACCCTTGGGTGATCGAGCGTCTGCAGTCCATCGGCTGCGACACCGCCCGCAGTGTCATGGCCCTTTCCGCGGCCGATATCGCCTCCCGGGCCGACTTGGAAGACGAAACCGTGGAAGAGGTGCTCCGCATCCTGCACGAAGAATTCGAGGACTAATTATTCAGACAACAAAAGGGGTTATATATGGCAGATATCAGATTATCGAAACTTATCAAACAATTCAACATCGGGCTGGACACCCTGGTGGAATTCCTCAATTCCAAAGGCGCCGGTATCGAAGGTGCCAATCCCAATATGAAAGTATCGGACGAATTTCTTCCGGAACTTCATAAAAAATTCGGGAAAGATCTGGAACTGAAGGAAGCCGCCGAAAAGGTGGACGTCAAGCTCACGGAGATCCTGGACAAGGCGTCCAAGAAACAGGAAAATGATGAAGACGAGTTCGAACCCGAACGCGTGACGGTGATCAAGAGCAACAACCTGTCCCGCAACATCGTGGAACCCGAACCGGTCGTGGAGCCAGAGCCCGTGGCAGAGCCTGAACCGGAACCCGTGGTGGAAGCCGAGCCCGTGCCGGAGCCAGTGGCAGAACCGGAACCCGAACCGGTCGTGGAACCCGAGCCCGTGGCAGGGCCCGAACCGGAGCCTGAGACCAAGCCCCAGCCGGTCGAGGAAGCCGTTCCTGCCGAAGAATCCCAAGCCGATCAAGAGACTGAGCCGGCCCCAGCCGTAGAAGAGAAACCCGCCCCGACCCCAGCGGAAGCTCCCTTCAAGGTTGTGGGGAAAATCGACCTGTCCCAGTTCGACCCCAAAAAGAGCAAAAAACGCGAACGAATCAAGAGCAGCGGCTCCCAGAAGGTGGACGTCACCAAGGTCCAGGCCGAGAAACCTGTCAGAAAGAAAGATGAGCCCAAGAAGCCTGCCCGCGGCAAGAAGGGAGACCGATTCAAACCCGCCATGACCGAGGCCGAGCAGGAAGAGATGCAGAAGGAAATCCAGAAGCAGGTAAAGGAAACTTACGCCCGGATGAACGAGACAAAGAGCTTCGGCGCCAAGCACCGCAAGGAAAAGCGCGAGATAGCCGCCATCCGCAGCCAGGAAGAGATGGAAGCCGCCGCCGCGGAGAACAAGGTCCTGAAAGTAACGGAGTTCGTAACCGTAAACGACCTGGCCACCCTGATGAACAATACGCCGGTGGTGAAGGTCATCGGTGCCTGCATGTCCCTGGGAATGATGGTATCCATCAACCAGCGCCTGGATGCCGAAACCCTGGTCCTGGTGGCCGAGGAGTTCGGATACAAAGTGGAATTCGTCACCGCCGAACTGAGCGAGGAGGTCAAGCAGCAGGAGCCCGACCGCGAGGAAGACCTGGTGGAGCGCCCGCCCGTAATCACCGTGATGGGCCACGTTGACCACGGAAAGACTTCCCTGCTGGACAACATCCGCAACTCCAACGTGATTGCCGGTGAGGCCGGCGGTATCACCCAGCACATCGGCGCCTACCACGTTACGCTACCCAGCGGCCGCACCATCACCTTCCTGGACACGCCCGGTCACGAGGCCTTCACCGCCATGCGTGCCCGCGGCGCCCAGATGACGGACTTGGCCGTGATTATCGTAGCCGCCGACGACGCCGTGATGCCCCAGACCAAGGAAGCCATCGCGCACGCACAGGCCGCCGGCGTCCCCATGGTCTTCGCCATCAACAAAATTGACAAGCCCGGTGCCAATGCCGACACCATCCGCCGCCAGCTATCCGAGATGAACATTCTGGTGGAAGACTGGGGCGGCAAGTTCCAGTGCCAGGAAATATCTGCCAAGAAAGGCATCAATGTGGACAAGCTCCTGGAGAAGGTGCTTTTCGAGACCGACCTTCTGGAACTCAAAGCCAATCCCAACAAACTGGGAAGCGGTGCAGTCATCGAAAGCTCCCTGGACAAGGGTCGCGGCTACCTGGCCACGGTGCTGGTACAGGACGGCACGGTAAACGTAGGAGACGTCATCATCTCCGGAAGCTTTTACGGACGCGTCAAGGCCATGTACAACGAACGTGGACAAAAGGTGGAGAGCGCCGGTCCTTCCACTCCCGTGAGCCTGCTGGGCCTGAACGGTGCCCCCGCCGCCGGTGAGAAGTTCAACATCATGGCAGACGAAAAAGAAGCCAAGTCCATCGCCCAGAAGCGGGAGCAGCTCATCCGCATCCAGGGCATCAAGACGCAGAAGCACCTCACCCTCGAGGAAATCGGCCGCCGTATCGCCATCGGCAACTTCAAGGAACTCAACGTCATCGTCAAGGGCGACGTGGACGGTTCCGTGGAAGCCCTCTCCGATTCCCTCATCAAGCTTTCCACCGAGGAAGTGCGCGTGAATGTGATCCACAAGGCCGTGGGCGCCATCTCCGAGAGCGATGTCCTGCTGGCCGAGGCCTCGGATGCCGTAATCATCGGCTTCCAGGTACGTCCCAGCGCCGAAGCCCGCCGCAGCGCGGAGAAGGAAGGCATCGAAATCCGCCTCTACTCCGTCATTTACGACTGCATCAACGAGGTGAAGGAAGGTATCGAGGGTATGCTGGAGCCGGAAAAGAGGGAAGAGGTCACCGCTACGGCCGAGGTCAAGCAAATCTTCAAGATTTCCAAGGTGGGCACCATCGCGGGCTGCCAGGTGAAAGAAGGAAAGCTCACCAACAAGGCCCAGGTTCGCCTGATACGGGACGGCATCGTGGTGTACACCGGAGAGCTTTCCTCCCTGCAGAGAGGAAAGGACAACGCCAAGGAAGTGCCCGCCGGCATGGAATGCGGCTGCGGTCTGGAGCGTTACAACGACATCCACCCCGGAGACATCATCGAAGCCTTCCAGATTGTGGAAATCAAGCGAAGCCTGTAAGAGTTTTTACACCAATAGGAGCAGCGCCGCCAGGTATACGCAGAAACCCTGCAGATACAGGCGGCGTTTGACGATGTAGCGGGTGGAGAGATCCACCGGGTCTGCGCTGAAATCTTCGGTCAGGTTCTCCGGGAAATGGGCGGCGCTCCATTTGTTCACCAGTTCACCATCGTGAAAATAGGTCCCGCCTCCGTTGGAACGGTTGAGCGTTATCAGCGTCTTGTAATCGGAAAAATACGTGGGAACCGGCAGTTCCCGGACACGCTCCGGCACATCCGAAACCAGGACGATGGCGCGCCCCCCGGATGAGAGGACTTCCCGGCACTGCCCTTCCAGACGGATCCAGTCTGCCTTCGCGGGCTCATAAACCGAAAATACCACTACGCGGCCTACAGCGGCTTCGCGGTCACGGTACTCGCCCTCCCCGTCCCGGAAACTGAGCATGGGATGGGTTTCGGCAAGGGTAGCGGTCTTGCGGAAAACGCTGTCCACCCGCACGAAAGTCCAACTGCTGTCCGGAAGGGCGCTCAGGTCAAAGCGCTCTTCCTCCCCGTCCTTCTCATAAACATAGGATGCATTGTAATGGTTTTCGGCCAGCATTTCGTCTTCCAGGGAAGCGTAGAGTTCCGCACCCCAGTCATATTCTGTAAAATCAACGATGGGGAGGTGTGTATTGCTGTAATATACCAAGACAAGAACCGAGATTCCGGAGAGTGCCGCAGCCACCTTCCGGTCTCTCCTGGGTGTTCCCAGATTGTGGAAGGGAAGGAAGGCGAAGGCCGCCAGAAGGAGCATCAGCACGTTTTTCCAGAAACTCTGGGCATGTGTCAGATGGATGGCCTGGCCAAAACACCCGCAGTCCATGGCAGGATTGCTGATCCAGAGCCAAAGGGTAAGAAGGGTAAAGAATCCCAGGAGCAAGAAAGTGATGCGGGCGGCTGTTTTCCGAAGAACGCCCGTAATGAGTGCAATCCCGAGCAGCGCCTCCAGCAGGGCCAGGAGAATGCCTGTCACCCTGGCCGCCGGGAAGAGAAAAGTCAGGTGAAGCAGCTTGAAATACTCTTTAACAATGAGCATCGTACCCACCGGGTCGATGATTTTCAAAAGGCCCGACACCAGAAAGACCACCCCCGGCAGAAGGGCAGCAAAACGACGCAGGCCATGCCAGGAAGGACTCATGACAGATAGGGGTCTATGGTTGCACGGACCTTGGTGAATATCTCATCCGGAGGGAGCATCTCTCCGGCCGCATCGGAACAGTCTATGCGGAGGAAGTGCCGGTCCAGGCGGGTCTGCGCCACATAGATGGAACGGACATCCTCCTGGAAGCCGATGGACGCCTCGTGGATGTCCTGCGCCCCTTCCAGGTAAGAGCGGTCTTCTCCCATCCGCTCCTGCGAAAGGCTCCTTTGGACAAAGCCGATGGGAACGTCCAGGAAGAGGTTGAGATCCGGCACCGGGAGGTCGAAGGCCCCGTACTCGGTATTGAAAATCCAATCCCGGAGCCGCTCTCTTTCCACGGGATCCCTGAGCTTGGCACACTGGTAGGCTATGTTGGAATAGACATATCGGTCCAGGAGCACCGTCTTTCCTTCCTGCAGGGCCCTCCGGATGGCCGGAGCGGCAGCGTGACGGTCTTCGGCAAACAGGAGGGCCACCAGCTGCGGATGGACCGTCTCATTGGTGCCGAAATCTCCCTTCAGAAAACGGCTGATGAGACTCCCGTAAACAGGGGCGTCGTAACGGGGGAAGTGGATATAGTCCAATTCTCCGCAGCGCTGTGCCAGATATTCCTTCAGTTTCCTGACCTGGGTGGACTTCCCCGCCCCGTCCAGGCCTTCCAATACGATGAGCATAGCCGTGGTGATATTACAGTTGCAAATATAATAAAAAGAGCCGGCCTAAAAAAGACCGGCTCGGGAGTTTCAGACTTTAGAACACATCGGGTTCGTTCTGCTTGGGCTCATCGTCCTGGAAACGAGGCTTGCGGGGCCTGTTGTCGTGACGCTCTGCCCGAGGGCCACGGTCGCGGCGGTCGTTTCCGCCGTGGTCTCCGCCCTTGCGTTCTCCCTCCCGACGGGGACCGCGGTCTCCGCGCGGGGCGCGCCGGGGCTCGACATAGCCCTCCGGCTTCTCGGTGAGGGCGCGCATGGAAAGACGCATCTTGCCGGTTTTGGCATCGATTTCGAGGAGCTTCACATCCACCTCGTCACCTACCTTCAGGACGTCCTCCACCTTGTCGGTCTTGTTCCAGGCAATCTCGCTCACGTGCAGGAGGCCTTCCTTACCCGGCAGAATCTCGATGAAAGCGCCGAATTCCAGGATGCTCACCACCTTTCCGTGGTAAACGGCACCGGGTTCGGGAACGGCGCAAATACCCTTGATACGCTCCAGCGTGGCATCCATGGCAGCCTTGTCGGTGCCGAAGATGTCCACCACGCCCTTGGTGGTGCCGTCTCCGTTGTCCACCTCGTCGATGGTGATGACGGTGCCGAATTCCTTCTGCATACCCTGGATGGTCTCTCCGCCCTTTCCGATGATGGCACCGATGAATTCGGAAGCCACCTCAATCTGAACCATCCGCGGCACGAAGGGCTTGTAGTCCTCGCGGGGAGCGGGCATGGTCTTGAGCATCTCGCCCATGATGTGGAGGCGACCCTGACGGGCCTGCTCCAGGGCTTTTTCCAGAACCTCGTAAGACAGGCCGTCCACCTTGATATCCATCTGGGTGGCGGTAATGCCGTCCTTGGTTCCGGTCACCTTGAAGTCCATGTCTCCCAGATGGTCTTCGTCACCGAGGATGTCTGTGAGGATGGCGTAGCGGTCGTTGGGACGGGTCTCGTCGGTGATCAGGCCCATCGCCACACCGGCTACGGGCTTGGAGATTTTCACGCCGGCATCCATCAGGGCCAGGCAGCCGCCGCAGACGGAGGCCATGGAAGAGGAACCGTTGGATTCCAGGATATCGGAGACTACGCGCACGGCGTAAGGGAATTCAGGAGCCGTGGGAATAACGGGCTTGAGCGCACGCATCGCCAGGTTGCCGTGGCCGATTTCACGACGGCCGGTACCGCGCTGGGGTTTGGCTTCGCCGGTGGCGAAAGGAGGGAAGTTGTAATGGAGGACAAACTGCTGATCGTCCTGGATGAGCACCTCGTCCATTTCCTTCATATCCATCTTGGTTCCCAGGGTAACGGTAGCCAGGGACTGGGTTTCACCGCGGGTGAAGACAGCACTTCCGTGTGCGCAGGGCAGATAATCCACCTCGCACCAGATGGGACGCACCTCATTGGTGGCGCGGCCGTCCAGGCGCTTGCCCTCATCGAGGACCAGGTTGCGCATGGCTTCCTTCTCCACATCGTGGTAGTAACGGTCTATCATCGCGCCCTTCAGTTCAAGCTCTTCTTCGGAGAAAGCGGCTTTGAACTCGTCCCGGATGGCGTTGAAGCCTTCCTCGCGCTCGTGCTTGGGCCTGGCGCTGCCGGCAAGGGCATAGCACTTGGCGTAGCAAGCCTCGCGGACAGCCTTGCGGAGGTCTTCGTCCTCCTCGTCGTGCGGGTAATCGCGCTTGTTCGCGTCCGTACCCAGTTCCTTCATCAGTTCCTTCTGGACGCGGCAGTGCTTCTTGATTTCCTCGTGGGCGAACTTGATGGCCTCCAGCATATCGTGCTCGGAGACTTCGTTCATTTCGCCTTCCACCATCATAATGTTCTCCTCGGTGGCGGCCACCATCAGGTCCAGATCGGCCCTTTTGTTGGCTTCGAAACCGGGGTTGATGACGAACTCTCCGTCAATGCGGGAGACACGGACCTCACTGACAGGACCGCCGAAGGGCAGGTCGCTGCTGGCGAGGGCGGCCGATGCGGCCAGACCGGCGAGGGCATCCGGCTGGATATCCTTTTCGGCCGAAATGAGTACGACGTTCACAAAGACTTCCAGATGGAAATCGGAGGGCCAGAGCGGACGGATGGGACGGTCCACAAGGCGGGCGATGAGCACCTCGTAGTCGGAGGGACGGCTCTCGCGCTTGAGGAAGCCACCGGGGAAACGGCCGGCGGCATAGTACTTTTCACGGTAATCCACGGTGAGGGGCATAAAGTCCGTTCCCTCTTTCACCTCCGTGGCGCAGGTGACGGTGGCCAGCAGCATCGTGCCACCCATTTTCACAACGGCAGAACCGGCGGCCTGCTTGGCCAGTTTTCCGGTTTCGATCTCGATTACCCTTCCGTCGGGCAATTCAATGGTCTTTTTGATAATGTTCATCTGTTTACGTCTTTGTTACGTCTTATATCGATTACCCGGACCGTCCGGGTATCTCTTTTACTAAAAAAGGGGAGAGCATATGCCTTGCATAGTACTCTACCCCCGTTTTTTCCTATTTTCTGGCTTATCGGCGGAGACCCAGCTCCTTCACGATGGCCCTGTATCTCTCGATGTCCACTTTCTGAAGATAGTTCAGAAGCTGACGGCGCTTGCTGACCAGGCGAAGAAGGCTGCGACGGGTTACCACGTCTTTCTTGTTCTTCTTCACGTGCTCAGTAAGGTGAGCGATACGGTAGGAAAATAAAGCAACCTGACTCTCAGGAGAGCCGGTGTCCTTATTGGACTTTCCGTACTTCGCGAAAATCTCTTGCTTTTTCTCAGGCTGTAAATATTCTGCCATAATGCAATGAGTTTTTAATGGTTACACTCCCGCGGGACCGTCCCGCAAAAAGCGCGCAAATATACGCATTATTTTTTAAAGAAACAAAACTTCCCTGCCAATTCCGCCAGCGGGGCTGCTAGCCGATGAGTGTCAGCTGCTTGCCGGAGAGGTATTTGTCCAGCAGGTCCCGCGTACGGATTTTCACGAAGCAGGTGGCGGTTCCATCGGTGCAGGCGAACCACTCCCCTTCCGCCACTTGCCGGTCCATTACCAGGTGCACGGAACGGGCCGAAGGGAGGATGGCGCTCAGAATGGTGGTTGCCCCTACCTTCACGCCCGTCAGTTCCCAAAGTTTTTCCGCCGATGCAAAGGACACCCGGGGGATACCCAATGAGCCGCAAAAGTCCCTAGTTACGAAGGGCTTATCGTCCGTTGTCACGTACAGGTAGAACTCTGTCTGCTGCCGGTTGCAGAGGAAAATGGTCTTCACAATCCGGACGCCGATTTTGGCGTCAATGTGCCGGCAGTCTTCCATTGTGATGCCCGGATCGGTATCCACGCGTTCAAAAGGAATTTCCAGCGCGGCAAAAGTCTCGTATACCCTCCGCTGAAGCTCCGACCCAAACTCCCGGGGCGGAGTTGTGATGCTGTCACTGACCCTGAACATCCTGCTCCAAAACTTGCCCGGCGGCGTTTTTTGTGTCCACTTTCTCGATTACCCGTTCCAGGATGCCGTCCTCGTCAAAGATGAAAGTGCGGCGGAGAGTGCCCACAGAGGTCTTTCCGCACATTTTCTTCTCTTTCCACACGTCATAAGCCTTGATCACGGAAAGCTCCGTGTCCGAAAGCAGTGTGAAGGGAAGACCGTACTTCTCCTCGAAGCGCTTGTGGGAGGCGACGCTGTCCTTGCTCACACCCACCACGTTGTAGCCTGCGGCCGTCAAGGCGGCGTAATTGTCCCGCAGCGAACATGCCTCGGCCGTACAGCCGGGTGTATTGTCCTTGGGATAAAAGTAGATGATGGTCTTTCGGCCTTTCCCTATGAAATCCTCCGACTTCACGGGTTTTCCGTCCTGGTCCACGACCTCGAACTGCGGCATTTTGTCTCCTGGTTTCAACATAGTCTTATTTTTAAAACTGTGAAGATACTAAGTTTTATGAAACGCGGCAAATCAAACTTGTTTTTGCCAGTGACCTGCCTATCGGCGACAGAGGCCGCAAAGCCGGGGCGCGTGGTTAAATTCTCGCCACGCCGGTGAGGGGGCAGATTGGTCGATCCTGTCCACGGTGGGCTGGTCGACGGTAAGAAAATGGATCCGGAAGCACCATGCTGGTTTCAGTCCATTTGCGAAGAAGATTTATACAAAGTATGCGGTGAAGTCACGAAGATACTACTTTTTTCTTATCTTCGCAGAATAATTGAATTCTCGAGTATGAAAATCGGCATTTGCAACGACCACGCAGGCGTGGAGTACAAGTTTAAACTGATGAAAATGCTGCAAAAACGCGGCATTGAAGTCGTGAATTTCGGCACGGACACGGAGGAGAGCGTAGATTATCCGGATTTTGCCCACGCACTGGCACAGGCCGTGGAAAACGGCAAGGTAGAGCTTGGAATAGCCCTTTGCGGAACCGGCAACGGCATGGCGATGAGCCTGAACAAGCACCGGGGCATCCGCGCCGGACTGGCCTGGGGAACAGCCATCGGCCATCTGGTGGCCCAGCACAACAATGCCAACGTCCTGGTGCTGCCGGCCCGTTTCATCAGCTACCGCATGGCATCGGCCATTGTGCGGGAATGGCTGGACACACCTTTTGAGGGCGGCCGTCACCAGGGACGCATCGACAAGATTCCCTGCCGATGAGTTTTACCCACGACATCGCAGATTATCCGGAAGGCATCGTCCTGGCGGTGGATAAGCCGTATCGCTGGACATCGGCCGATGTGATCCGCAAGATCAAGTTTGCGGCCATCCGGCATTTTGGAAAGAAAAACCTGAAGGTGGGGCATGCCGGGACGCTGGATCCGCTGGCTACCGGCGTGCTGCTGCTGTGTATCGGCAATGCCTGCAAACGGGCGCAGGAGCTGCAGGATCACGACAAAGAGTACATCGCACGCATTCGCTTTGGCGCCACCACCCCCTCTTACGATCTGGAAAAGGAGGTGGACCGCCGTTTCCCCTTCGAACACATTACGGCCGATGCCGTCCGCGACGCCCTCCCCGCCTTCCTGGGGGAGCAGGAGCAGGTCGCCCCCCTTTTCAGCGCCAAAAGTGTGGACGGGGTGCGCGCCTACGAACTGGCCCGCAAGCTTTACCGCAGCGGACGGGCAGACGAACTGGATGCCGCCGCACTCGAAACCCTTCACCGCAATAAAATACGCATCAGCGAGCTGGAGCTGCTCTCCTTCGGGGCATCTTCCCTTCCTCCAGCTCTTCAGGATGCGGGCAACGCGTCTTCCCGCATCCACGTAGCCGACACGTCCGGGATGGGGCTGCCGGAGGCGGAGATTCGCATTACCTGTTCCAAGGGAACTTACATCCGGGCCTTTGCACGTGATTTGGGCGAGGCACTGGGATCCGGGGCGCATCTTGGCGGTCTCATCCGTTCCCGCAGCGGGGATTTCACTGTCGGCCAGGCGCTTTCGGTGGAAGAAGTCCTTGCATTGCTCTAGATTTCTTCTTATCTTTGGATGATGAGAAAGTGGATTTTACTGACAGCCGGGCTTGTACTGGGCCTTTCTGTCCGTGCCCAGCAACTGGGCGTCGTCAACATCTCTGTCTGCAACCAGCGGGAAAAGCCGGAATACAGCGCGGAAATGGTCTCGCAGGCCCTCCTGGGCACACCGGTGCACATTCTTCGCACCGGAGGAGAATACAACTGGCCGGAAGTCCAGACTCCGGACAGCTACACGGGATGGGTCCATAAAGATGCCATCCGGTATATGGATCCGGAGCAGTACCACGCCTGGAACGCCGCCCCCAAGGTGGTGGTGACCTCGCTGTTCGCCCTGGTGCGCAAAGGCCCTTCGGAGAAAGCGGCCACCCTTTCGGACGTTGTGGCGGGCTGCCGGCTCAAATACCTCGGATATCAGCGGAAGTTCTATGTGGTGGAGTTCCCGGACGGCCGGGTGGGCTACATCTCCCGCAAAGACGCCCAGCCGGAATCGGCCTGGCGCAAAAACCTCAAACAGAGCCCGGAAGCCATCTTGGAAACGGCGCAGAGCATGCTGGGCTTCCCCTACATCTGGGCCGGAATGTCCCCCAAGGGGATGGACTGCAGCGGCTATGTACGCACCGTCCTGTTTATGCACGACATCATCATCCCGCGGGATGCGGGCCCCCAGTCCAAGGTGGGAAAGCGCATCGAGCGGATGGAAGAACTCCAGCCCGGAGACCTTGTATTCTTCGGCCGCAGAAAGGAAGACGGCACTCCCCGCGTGGGCCACGTCGGCTTCTATCTGGGGGAAGGCCGCTTCATCCACTCGCTGGGCCTGGTGAAAATGGGCAGTTTCCGCCCCGAAGACCCCCTCTATGATGCCTACAACACGGGCCGTTACCTCTTTGGCGGCAGGGTCCTCCCGTATGTGAACATAGATCCCGAAATTCAGACCACCCTTACAAACAGCTTTTATGCAGAGTAGAAGAAATTTCCTGAAAAGTTCTTCGCTGGCCCTGGCGGGCGCAGCGCTGATGGGCTGCTCAGGAGGCGGTCCGCAGCGCTTCAACGTGGTGAAGGGAGACGGAAGAATGCAGCTGCGCTTTTTCCCCTATGAGTTGGAGCTCACGCATACGTTCACGGTGGCCTCCTACAGCCGTAAAACCACGCCGGACGTGCAGGTAGAGATTGAGTATGAGGGTGTTGTCGGCTACGGAGAGGCTTCCATGCCGCCTTATCTGGGGCAGTCGGTGGCCTCCGTCACGGCTTTTCTGGAAAAGGTGGACCTCTCGCAGTTCCCGGATCCCTTCCAGCTGGAAGATATCCTGTCCTACGTGGACGGCCTGTCGGAAGGCGACTCCGCCGCCAAGGCCGCCGTGGACATCGCCCTGCACGACCTGGTGGGAAAACTCATCGGCCAGCCCTGGTACCGCATCTGGGGGCTGAACCCCGCCAAGGCCCCTTCCACCACCTATACCATCGGCATTGACACCCCGGAGGTGGTTCGGGAAAAGACGCTGGAGGCTGCGGGGCGCTTCAACATTCTAAAGGTAAAAGTGGGTCTGGACAGTGATGAGGAGATGATCCGCACCATCCGCAGCGTTAGCGACGTACCCCTTGCGGTAGATGCCAACCAAGGCTGGAAAGACCGTTCCAAGGCCCTGGACAAAATTCACTGGCTGGCCTCCCAGGGCGTGGTGATGGTGGAGCAGCCGCTGCCTGTCGGCCAGTTGGAAGACAGCGCCTGGCTCACCGAGCGCTCTCCCCTCCCCATCTTTGCCGATGAAAGCATCCAACGGCTCCGCGACATCCCCTCCCTGGCCGGCGCTTTTTCGGGCATCAACATCAAGCTGATGAAGTGCACCGGTATGCGCGAAGCCTGGAAGATGGTTTCCATGGCCCGCGCCCTGGGGATGAAGGTGATGGTGGGCTGTATGACGGAAACCTCCTGCGCCGTATCGGCCGCCGCGCAGCTCTCTCCCGCCGTAGATTTTGCCGACCTGGACGGAAACCTCCTCATCTCCAACGACCGCTTCCGCGGCGTACAGGTGGTCTCCGGAAAACTCACCCTCCCCGAGGCCCCCGGAATTGGAATCACACTCATTTAAAACTTTATAATTATGGCAAGCATTGTTTACATCGTAGGTCTTGTCCTCTCGGTCATCGCCGTCCTGGACATCATCAAAAAGCCCATCTCCCTGGTGGGTAAAATCGTCACCTCCATTATCGTCCTGGCCACCAGCTGGATTGGCCTCGCCGTGTACTTCCTCTACGCCAAGGACCATCTCACCGAATGGTTCAAGTAATGAGAAGCTGTTTTGAAATAATTGCTCTTGTTATTTACACGACCTTTCCGGCCATTTTCACCTTTCTCATCGGTCACGTAGCTACGGCTACGCTCCCTCTT
>ONOH01000032.1 GCA_900319405.1 uncultured Bacteroidales bacterium
GCTGGCAGTACTTGTGAAGGCCGATGCCGAACAGGACTACGTGGACTTCGGGTTCAAGGTCCCCGCCTCGGCAGCTGAAACCAAAGACCTCCTCCTCAAGAGCGGTCTCTGGGGTTCGCTGGTACAGCGCCCTTATGCCGTGATCGCCCATCCCGAAGATACGCCCAAGGCAATTTTCGTTTCCTCTTTCAGCACGGCTCCGCTTGCAGCGGACAGCGCCTTTGTGCTTGGTGATGCCCTGAAGGACATCCAGGCCGGAATCGATGCGCTGGCCAAAGTGGCTCCCGTGCACATCGGCGTTGCCAAGGGCTCTCCCTTCGCCGGGGTGTCCAACGCCGCTGTCCACAGCGTTTCCGGTCCCCATCCGGCCGGCAATGTCGGTGTCCAGATCAGTCACGTCGCTCCCATTCAGAAGGGAGAGATCGTCTGGACCGTCTCCCTGCTGCACCTGGCTGCCATCGGCCACGTGATCAACAGCGGAAAACTTGACCTCAGCCGCAAGGTGGCCGTCACTGGCCCCGCCGCCCCAAAGACAGGCTATGCGGTGGCCCTTCCCGGCACTCCCGTGAAATCCCTCACCGAGGTCGGCAAAGACATCCGCGTCATCGGCGGGGACGTCCTTACCGGAGAATGCATTGGAGAAGATGGCTTCATCGGCTTCTTTGACAACCAGATCACCCTCCTTCGCGAAGGTTACGAAAGAGAGTGGTTCGGCTGGGCCAAGCCTTTCCGTCCCAAGGTTCACAGCACGTCATGGAGCTACTTCTCCTGGCTTACCCCCTCCAAGAAGTACGACATGGACACCAACCTGCACGGCGGTCCCCGCGCTTTCGTGGAAACCAAATGCTTCGAGGATGTCACCCCCATCGACATCTTCCCCATCTACCTCATCAAGGCCTGCCTGGCCGGTGACATCGAAAAGATGGAGCAATTCGGCATTTATGAGGTGCTCCCCGAAGACCTCGCCCTCTGTGACTATGTAGATCCCTCCAAGAACGAAATCCAGGCCATCATCGGCAAGGGTATCGATCTGATGATCAAAGAAATGGCTTAAGACTATGGCAGAAGAGAAAAAACCCTGGTGGTATTCCACCTATGACGCTTTCGACACCTTCCTGCGCGTTCCCGGAACGGTAACCCGCAAGGGCGCTCACGTCCGCGACGGTATCGACCTCAAGCGCGTGATGATTATGGTCGTCATCGCCCTGGTCCCCGCAGCCCTCTTTGGTATGTACAATGTGGGTCTCCAGACTTCCAATGTTTACGGACTGGACTGGGGCTTCTGGCAGATGTTCTGGTATGGACTTCTGAGGATGCTCCCCCTGTTCGTAGTCTCTTATGTAGTGGGCCTTGCCATCGAATTCGCCAGTTCCCAAATCCGTGGTGAAGAAGTGAACGAGGGATACCTTGTCACCGGCTTCCTGATTCCCCTGATTGTTCCCGTGGACGTTCCTCTGTGGATGCTCGCCCTCGCCGTGGCTTTCTCCGTCATCTTTGTGAAGGAGGTCTTCGGCGGAACCGGTATGAACATCTGGAATCCCGCCCTGGTGGCCCGCGCCTTCCTGTTCTTCTCCTATCCCTCCAGTATGTCGGGTTCCGACGTATGGGTTTCCAAGACCTGGGTTCCGGCCTTGAAGGATGTGGATGCCATTTCGGCCGCCACCCCCCTGGCCATTGCCCACGACGGTGCTTTTGATGCCGCTACCGGTGCCGTAGGCCAATACTCCTTTATGGATATGGTCTGGGGCTTCATCCCCGGCAGTACCGGTGAGACCAGTGTCATCGCTATTCTTCTGGGCGGCTTCCTCCTGGTCTGGACCGGCGTAGCCTCCTGGAAGATTATGGTATCGTCCATCGCCGGCGGTCTACTCGTGGGATGGCTGGGCCAGCTGGCCGGTGCCACTGCAGTCCCCTGCTATTATCAGCTGGTGATGGGCGGCTTCCTTTTCGGCTCCGTCTTTATGGCTACCGACCCCGTAACCGCCGCCCAGACGGAAACCGGCAAATGGATCTACGGATTCCTCGTAGGCGCCCTGGCCGTTGTCGTCCGCCTGTGGAACCCCGGTTATATGGAAGGAATGATGCTTGCCATCCTGTTTATGAATACGATGGCTCCCATCATCGACCACTGCGTGGTATCCTCCCATACCAGCCGCAGGGCCAAGAAAGCCTTAACCGCTTAAAGGAATTGCGCTATGAATACAAATAATAACGTATATACCATCATCTACACCACGGTCATTGTCGTGGTCGTAGCAGCGCTCCTGGCTTTCGTCTCCCAGAGCCTCAAGGCCAAGCAGGATGCCAACGAAAAGGCCGAGACCATCTCCCAGATGCTCACCGCCGCCCAATATGGCACCAAGGCCGATATGGACAAGCTCAGCAATACCGAGAAACTGGCCAAGTACGCCGAGGAAATCGAACAGGCTTATACCATCAATGTCAACGGTGAAAAAGTGGAAGACCTCCCCCTGGACAAGGTGTACAGCCCCGGTGAACTCAAGCGCCAGAACTACAACATCAAAGGCGGCGCCAACAAGACCGCAGATCCCGAACTCCCCGTTTTCCTGTTCAAGAACGGGACGGTGGTGGTTCCCATCTACGGCGCCGGACTCTGGGGTCCCATCTGGGGCTATATCGCTTTCGAGAAAGGCAGTTCCGAAATCAAGGGCGCCTATTTCGACCACGAGTCCGAAACGGCCGGACTGGGTTCCAAGATTAAGGACGATCCCGCCTTCCAAGCCGAATTCGTGGGCGAAAAAGCCGACTTCACCCAAGCCAATGTATTTGACATCGTGAAAGGCGGCGCTCCCAAGGATACTGAAGGCAAGTCTCTCAAGGACAACCAGATTGACGCCATTACCGGCGCCACGATGACCTCCCAGGGCCTGGACGCCGCCATCGACACCTGGCTGACCGCTTACGCCAAGTACTTCCTGGAAAACGCTTCCGCCAAACAGCACTGCGGAAAATGCGGGCATCATCAGGAAGGAGAAGACGTTGAACCTAAAGAAGAGGAGGAATAAGTCATGGATGCTAAACTGAAAGAAACCATTCTGAACCCCATTTTCAAGGGGAACCCCATTACCGTCCTGGTGCTGGGTATCTGCTCTTCCCTGGCGGTTACCGTCACCTTGAAGGGTGCCCTGGTCATGACACTTTCCGTGATTGTGGTCTGCGGCATTTCCAGCCTCATCCTTTCCCTGCTTCGCAACACCATCCCCGGCCGTGTGCGTATCATCGTCCAGCTGGTGGTGGTAGCGATGATGGTTATCTTGGTGGACCAGATTCTCAAATCCTTTGAAGCCACCTATGCCATCGACAAGCAGTTGTCCGTCTATATCGGCCTCATCATTACCAACTGTATCGTGATGGGCCGCATCGAAGCTTTCGCCCTGGGCAACAAGCCCTGGCCTTCCTTCCTGGACGGGCTCGCCAACGGCGCCGGCTACGGACTTATCCTTCTCGTCGTCGCCTTCTTTCGTGAGCTTCTGGGCAGCGGAACCCTGTTCGGCGTCGACATCCTCAACCGCTTCGGCTATGTACCTAACAACCTGGTGATTCTGCCTCCGTTCGCCCTCATCCTTCTGGGATGCATCATTTGGGTGCAGCGCAGTATCCAGAAAGACCTCCAGGAAAAATAATCGCGCCCTATGGAATATCTTAGCTTATTCGTAAAGTCCATCTTTGTGGACAATATGATCTTCGCTTACTTCCTGGGAATGTGTTCGTTCCTGGCGGTATCGAAGAATGTAAAAACGGCAGCTGGCCTGGGTGTCGCGGTTATCGCCGTACTCCTGATCACGCTTCCCGTGAACTACCTGCTCAACAGATATGTACTCCAGCCCGACGCCCTCATCGAAGGGGTGGACCTGAGCTTCCTCAGCTTCATCGTCTTCATCGCGGTCATCGCCGCCATCGTGCAGATCGTGGAGATGCTGGTAGAAAAATTCTCTCCCGAACTCTATTCCGCCCTGGGTATCTTCCTGCCCCTGATTGCGGTGAACTGCGCCATCCTGGGCGGTTCCCTGTTCATGCAGCAGAAAGACTTCCTGAATATCGGCGAGGCCACCGTTTACGCCCTCGGTTCCGGTATCGGCTGGTTCCTGGCCATCGTTTCGCTGGCCGCCATCCGCGAGAAGATGAGTTACTCCAACGTCCCGGACGCCCTCAAGGGCCTGGGTATCACCTTTATCACCGTAGGTATGATGGGCATTGCCTTCATGACCTTTATGGGTATTTCACTGTAGGAGGAAAGCATTATGGGTAATACAATTCTCTTTTCTATCATCGTCATCACTGTGGTGACCCTGATTCTGGTTGCTCTCCTCCTTGTCATCAAGGCCGCCGTCACCCCGTCCGGTACCGTCAAGATCAACATCAACAACGGAACCAAGGAACTGGAAGTCACTCCCGGCGGAGATGTGATGCATACCCTGGCCGACTACGGTATCTTCCTCCCCTCCGCCTGCGGCGGCAAGGCCAACTGCGGCCAGTGCAAACTGCAGGTTCTGGAAGGCGGCGGCACCATCCTTCCCACCGAAACGGGCTTCTTCTCCCGCAAGCAGATCAAGGAAGGCTGGCGTCTGGGCTGCCAGGTGAAGGTAAAGGACAATATCCAGATTGCCGTTCCGGAAAGCGCCCTCAGCGTAAAGAAACTGGAATGCGAGGTCATCTCCAACGAGAACGTGGCCACCTTCATCAAGGAATTCACCGTGAAACTCCCCGAAGGGGAACACATCGACTTCAAGTCCGGTGAATACATCCAGATTGACATCCCCGAATATGAGGCCGACTTCTCCGATATGGGCGTAGCCGACATCTACAAGGGAGACTGGGACAAGTACGGTATCACTTCCCTGAAGTACAAGAACACCGTCCCCACCATCCGGGCCTATTCAATGGCTTCGTATCCGGCCGAGAAAGACCTCATCAAACTGAATGTGCGTATCGCAACGCCCCCGTTCGACCGCAACCAGCCCAAGGGTGTGTTCAAGTTTGTACCCGGCGTCCCTCCCGGAATCGCCTCCACCTATGTTTTTTCCCGCAAGCCGGGCGACAAGGTGATGATTTCCGGTCCTTACGGAGAATTCCTTCTCCCGAAAGACGACCCCGACAGCCAGGAATACGTATTCGTGGGCGGCGGCGCCGGTATGGCTCCCCTCCGCAGCCACATTATGCACCTGTTCAAGACGCTCAAGACCAAGAAGGAAGTGCACTTCTTCTACGGCGCCCGCGCCCTGGTGGAAGCCTTCTATCTGGAAGACTTTGCCGAAATCGAGAAAGACTTCCCGAACTTCCACTTCCACCTGGCCCTGGACCGTCCGGACCCGGCTGCCGATGAGGCAGGCGTGAAGTATACCGCCGGCTTCGTTCACAATGTGATGAACGAAACCTACCTCAAGGATCACGAGGCTCCCGAGGACATCAAGTACTTTATGTGCGGTCCGCCGATGATGACCAAGTGCGTCTGTGACCTGCTGGACAGCCTGGGTGTAGCCCCCGAAAGCATCCTCTTCGACAACTTTGGCGGTTAATCCCCGCTCCTCTCTATGAACCGGTCCTGAATCCCAGGGCCGGTTTTTTGTTCCTTCACATCGTAAAAAACAGAAACGGAGTTTTACGATTCGCATTAAAAAACGTAAATAAATTGCGGAAAAACAGCTGAAACAACGTTTTCTTTTTTACGATTCTTGGATTTGAAGGCCCGGCTGATGTAGATTTGCACCTGACCATTCATCATTATTTCTATGGCACGAAGCACAAAAACAGGCCGGAGCTCTTCTATCATCACATTACCACTTCTTCGCAAGTTCTCGGGGCGTTTCGCCCGCTGCGCGTCTGCGGCATCACTCGCTGCCTTCCTGCAGTATCCGGCCTTTTTGTCTTCGTGTATGCGGGAAAACCTTCCCGATGCACAAACGGTCATCGCATTGGAATGCACCACCAAAAGCCCGCAAGTCGAAGCTATAGACCTGTTCTTCTTCGACACGCAAGGGATACAGCTCCTGGACTCCTACCAACAGCTCATCCTGCCCCAGAAGAGCCTGTACGGGCTCTCCACTTCCGGAGTCAAGCGCCTTGTCGCCCTGTCTGGAAAAGCCGGAGAAACAGACCGCTGGAACCGGATTAGAACCTACGGAGATCTCGCCAAACACAGCTTCTCCCTGGAACGGGAGAGCATCTCGGCTCCCCTTCTCTGCGGGGAAGTCCTTCTTTCGGAAGGTGCGTCACGCCAGGCAAAAGTCTCCCTCCGCCCTTCCCTTGCCGCCGTGTGTCTCCGTTCCATCTCCTGCGATTTCAGTGGAAAGGCATATGCACAGAACCGTTTTGTCTGCACCCAGTCCTTCCTGACCTTTGCCGGGGCCGAATATCTTCCGCTGGCAGAAGGGGGCGGAAAGCCTGTTTCCTGGATCAATCCGGGTTGTCTGGATACCCTGGCTGTCCAGGCGTTTCCAGAGCCGGAAATGGTCTGGAAAAGAGGATTTGGAGAAGTAGGCCAAAACCGAATCTATCCCCGGCAAACTTTTTACTGTTACCCCGGCACCGAGACCTGCCTGGTCCTGGAAGGACGCATTGGCGAAACGCATTGTTATTACCCCATTCGCCTGCCGCAACTCAAGTCCGACACCTGCCTGCAACTGGATGTCACCCTGAAGAGAATGGGAACCCCTTCGCCGGATATTCCCGCCGAAAACGGCACGCTAATTCTGCAACTGTACCCGCTTCCCTGGGAGGAACAGACCCCTTATACTGAAATTTTCCCATGAAACAAAACTGTACCCTCATGCTGCAGCTTCTGCTGCTGGCCGCCTGCACGCGAATACCGGCTCCGGATCACCTCTGCCCCACGACAATTGTTTTTTCTGACGGGGAGCCGGTTACGCGTGCATTGGATCCGGACCAGGAGCGGATATCGGACCTGAACCTGCTCATCTTCAACCACGGCGGTCTGCTGGAAGAAAAAATCTTCGTCTCCGGCCGAAAAATGCAATACCTGGACGGAAAGCCCTGTCACCGGACGCAATTGCTCAAAGGAGTCCCCTATACCTTCCTGGTGGCCGCCAACCTGGGATATGAACTTCCCTGCCGTACACTGGACCAGGCACGCGCCTACCGGTATTATATGGCCTACCCGGACGAGTTCTCCTCCGGCATCCCGATGTCGGCTCTGGTAGAATTGCAGTCAGGAGAAGAGGAAGTGTTGGAAATACCGCTGGAAAGACTGATGGCAAAAGTGGAGCTGTCGGTGGACCGGCAGTCGCTGGACGAGGACGTGCAAATGATCGTGCGACAAGTAAAAGTTGGAAATTGCCCGTCCTCCGTCCAGTTGTTTGGCGAAAGCACGGCCCAGGGCTTTTTTCCCAACGGTTTCCTGAGAGACTGGTCCCAGGCGGATATCCTGAATCGGAATGGAAGCCTGCCACTCTATCTTCTGGAAAATATCCAGGGAGAAAGGCCGGTGCCCTCCCGGACAGAATGCTCCTACATCGAAATCAAATGGGAATACTACTCCGGCTCCTACCATACCCGTCCCGGGGAATACCTGGTTTACCGTTTCTTCCTGCAGGAAAACGCGGGCGATTATACGGTGCGGCGAAATGTCCGTTACCTCATCACCGTGAAGCCGGAGGGCAGCGGACTGGGAGAGAACGGATGGAGGGTGGATCAGACTTCCCTCGTTCAGAACTACTGAGCCTCAAGATTCTGAAGGCAACGTTTCAGGGAATCGGTCCAGTACGGAATACGGAGGCCGAAACGATCCTTGATTTTTGTCTTGTCCAGAACGGAATAGGCGGGCCGACGGACCTTGGATGGAAACTCTTCGCTGTGGCAGGGCTGGATATCGCAAGCCGTATGGCCGGCATAGGAGGCGATGGCTTTGGCAAAATCGTACCAGGAGCACACCCCTTCATTGCTGTAATGATAGATGGCCGATTCTTCGCTGCGCTCAGAATGACAGGAGAGGATGGTGCCGATGGCGGCGGCGAGGTCGCCGGCGTAGGTGGGAGTTCCCACCTGGTCGAAAACGACCTTCAGGGAGGGCTTCGCGGCCGTCAGGGCAAGCATCGTCTTGACAAAGTTCTTTCCGTACTCGCTGTACAGCCACGCCGTGCGGATGATTATGTATCGTACGCCGGAGGCCGTCACGGCCTGTTCTCCGTGCAGTTTGGTGAGACCGTACACACCCGTAGGCGTTCCTTTCTGAGTCTCCCGACAAGGACGGTTGTAAGGCTCCGTTCCAAAAACATAATCCGTGGAAATGTGTACCAGGAGTCCACCCACCTCTTTCATGGCAAAGGCCAGGTTTTCTACCGCTTTCGCATTGAGCAGTTCAGCCGCCTCGGGATGGTCTTCGGCCGCATCAACGTTGGTGTAGGCCGCGCAGTTGACAATACAGTCCAACTTCTCCCGGGCCACCAGAGAGCGGATGGCTTCGATATCGGTGATGTCCAGGTAGCGGGCCTGGAGCGCCACATCCGTATAGACCGTATCTTCCGGGAGAACGGAACGCAGACTCATTCCCAACTGCCCGCAGGCACCGGTGACAAGAACTCTCATATCGCGTAATAATCTGTATGATAATCGAACAAACCCTCCGCTTGAGAGAGTGGAAGATGATGGCGGTCTTTCTCCGACAGGAGGATATCGGCCTCCGGAAGTCCCCAGTCAATGGCCAGTGCGGGGTCGTTCCAGGCGATGGCACCCTCTTCTGAAGGCATATAAAGATTGTCGCACTTGTACTGGAATACTGCATCTTCGCTGAGAACGGAAAAACCGTGTGCGAAGCCGCGCGGAATATAGAACTGCCGGTGATTTTCCCCCGACAATTCACAGGACACATATCGGCCGAAGGTGGGAGACCCACGACGGATATCCACCGCGACATCCAGCACCCGGCCGCTCACGACGCGCACCAGTTTGCCCTGCGCGTACTTTCCCTTCTGGAAATGCAGACCCCGAAGCACGCCGTAGCGGCTTTTGCTCTCGTTGTCCTGGACAAAACGTAGCGGACGTACGGCGGCATCGAAATCCCGCTGGTTCCAGCTTTCCATAAAATATCCCCTTTCATCTCCGATAACCCTGGGTTCGAGGATGAGAACACCGGGGATGGCGGTTTCGATAACTTTAATCATAGATGTCAGAAAAACCATTCTTTTCCACTTCATCGGCCATTTTCAGAAGATACTGGCCGTATTGGTTTTTGGCCATCGGGGCGGCCACGGCACGGATTTTTTCCGGAGTCACCCATCCTTTCATGAGGCCGATGCCTTCCAGGCACGCCACTTTGAGGCCTTGCCGCTTTTCGATGGTTTCGATATAAATGGAAGCCTCGGCCAGGGAATCGTGTGTGCCGGTGTCCAGCCAGGCAAATCCCCTTCCCAGGGTCTGGACCTTCAGTTCCCCGTCTGCAAGGAAGGCCTGGTTCACCGAAGTGATTTCCAGTTCTCCACGCGCAGAAGGCTTGATGCTCCGCGCCACATCCACCACTTTGTTGGGATAGAAATACAGGCCCACCACCGCATAATTGCTCCTGGGATTCAACGGTTTTTCCTCGATGGAAAGGCAGTTGCCGTCTTTGTCGAATTCCGCCACGCCATAACGCTGGGGATCGCTTACCCAATAGCCGAAGACGGTAGCCTTCCCCTCCTTCTCGGCCGATCGGACGGCTTCCCGAAGATGGGTTCCGAAGCCCGAACCGTGGAAGATATTGTCTCCCAGCACCAGGCAGGCGCTGTCGGAACCGATGAAATCGGACCCGATGATGAACGCCTGCGCCAATCCGTCCGGAGAAGGCTGTTCGGCATAGGAGAAGCGGACGCCATAATCCTCTCCGCTGCCCAGAAGGCGCCGGAAGGAAGGCAGATCCTGCGGCGTGGAGATGATGAGGATATCCCGGATACCGGCCTGCATAAGCACGCTTACGGGATAATACACCATCGGCTTGTCGTAAATGGGGAGCAGTTGTTTGGAAACTCCCTTGGTAATGGGATAAAGGCGGGTTCCGGAGCCGCCGGCCAGAACAATTCCTTTCATAGTACAAAAATAACAAAAAATCTAATCGGAAACCATTTCCAGTGTAAGCCTGTCTCCCAAACGGGCGTCACAGACAATTCTTTTCCCAAGGACGGAGGCCAGGTATCTGGGCGGCAGGCCAAAACCCGGACGGACGCTGCGAAGATTCTCTTCCGTAAAAACCTCTCCGGCCTTCATGTCCCGCGCGATGTACAGGGATCGGCAAAATTCCCTTCCCTTGATCCTGTCGGGATCGGTAGGATAATCAACCCGCCCCAGGGCCTTCTCTACATTTCGAACGGCCCGCACCATAGCGGCAAATTCGTCTTTCTCCATCGAGAAAGCGGCATCGGGACCACCTATACTCCGGTCCAGAATAAAATGCTTCTCTACCATCTCAGCTCCCATGGCGACAGCGGCAAGGGCCACATCATATCCCATCGTATGGTCAGACAGGCCGATTTTAACGCCGAAACGCTCCCGCATATCCACCATCGTAAGCAGATGGGCATCCTCGACGGAAGCCGGGTAGGAAGAGGTACATTTGAGGAGAGTTATATCGTCGTTGCCCGCCTCCCGGCAAGTCGCCACTGCCCGCTCGATATCTTCGGGAAGGGCGATGCCGGTGGAGATGACCATCGGCCATCCCTTTCGGGCGGCGTACCCGATGAGCGGAAGGTCCGTAATCTCAAAACTGGCTATCTTGCAAATGGGATTTCCGAGACTTTCAAGAAAGTCCACCGCCGTCTTGTCGAAGGGAGTGGAAAAACAAATCAGCCCCAGGGAACGGGCCTCTTCAAATATGGCCTGGTGCCATTCCCAGGGTGTATAGGCTTCCCGGTACAAGTCGTAAAGGGTTCGGCCGTCCCAGAGGGTTCCCTTCACCTGAAAGTCGGGTCGGTCACAACGAAGCGTGATCGTATCGGCCGTATAGGTCTGGATTTTGACGGCGTCGGCTCCGGCCTCGTGGGCGGCACGGACGGATTCCAGTGCCACCTCCAGCCGATGACCGTGATTGGCCGACAGTTCGGCTACGATTAAGCTTTTACTCATAGCAGGGGCAAGATAAAATAGATAAACTCTCCTTCACGGGAACGTTCCTGAAAGCCCATTTTCCGGTGATAGGCCAGCGAACGGGCATTGTCCGCCTTGACTTTGGCGCTTAGGGCCTTCACCTCGGGTGGCAGGGAGGCGATGATCTGCCGTTCCCAGCGTTCGGTTTCCCCTCGGCCTTGCCACTGGGGCGAGGCAATAATTCCGCGCTCCCAAACGCCGTCCCCCTCCCGGGTAAGGTTCCAGCTTCCCAGCAGCTGTCCGCTCCGGTAAACGGCGTAATATCGGCGATCCGGATCTTCCTTCAGACGTTCCACAAAAGCGAAATGGGCGGTTTCGGAGATGGGTTCCGTATTCAGCATAAGGCTTCGGATCTCTTCCCGGTTCCGGAGGGAAAGCAGCTCCAGGGCCTGTTCCCGGCTGCAGGAGGTATAGTCCACGAAATCATAGGCCAGCAGGGAATGGATGACCACATCCTTGTATTGCCCCTGGTAAAGACAATGTTCCTTGAGGGTGGCCTCACGAACAAAACCGCTGCTCTCCAGTACGGGATACAGATGCGGCCGAAGGTCAAAGGCGTAAGTGTACAGCTTGTGCAGGTGCAGCTGAACAAAGGCCACTTCCCGGAGCATGGTCAGAAAGCAGCTCCAGTGCAAGGCGAATTCCTTCTCTTCCCGTCCGGTCTCCATAATGAAGGAAACCTCAGCGTGGACATCGTTCCAGTTGATGTGGACCAGGCCGCCGTAGCCGATACATTCCCCGTTTTCCAGATAGGAGAACAGAATCTGGTCGGGCCGGGGCTGGTCATAAAGCCGGGCCACCACGGTATCGAAGTAGTTCTGCTGGTCCTCTTTCGTAAGCGGCCGAAGCTGACGCAGGTGATAAAGCTGCTGGTTTCTCCACCGCATGATGGAGAAGCGGTCTTCGTAGCGGAGGGGAACCAGGGAATAAGGCCCCTGGGAAAAACACTGTTTGTTCAGGCAGCGGTAAGCGGGCATGGCTAATTGAGTCTCTTGAATCCGGCCTGGCACACAGGTCCTTCCAGGGCCTTCGTTACATCCTTCCCGTCTTCGAAGTCCCGGATCTGGGCAAAAATGGGATCCAGCGCCTGGAAATAGCCGTCCAGCACTTCATCGGTATGGGCCAGACAGGTGTACATCAAGGTACCGGCAAGGTATCCCTTCTTGAGCATCTCCTGCGTGACAAAAGTCTTGTACTCCAAAGCCTTGGGACTATCAAAAGTATATCCGGCCAGGGCAGGAAGCCCCCACTGGTTAATCTTCAGGCCATATTTGTCGGCCAGAGCTTGCCAGCGCTCCTTGTTTTTGAGACCCTGCCGCGTGATGAATTCCCAGGAGCGGGTCTTTTCCATCACGTCCAGGGCAGCGAGCGCGGCGCTGGGGCCGATGCGGTCGGTCCAGAAGGTGGAGCTGATCCAGGAACCCTGTGCCGCGTCCATAATCTCTTTCCGGCCCAGGACGGCGGCAATTACGTAACCGTTGCCCATAGTCTTGGAATAAATGGTCATATCCGGATACACACCGTATTTCCTGTGCAGGCCGCCAAAAGTTTCCCGGAAGCCGCTGGTGCACTCGTCAAAAATAAGGACCACCCCATATTCGTCACAGAGGCTCCGGATGTGTTCCAAATACCCCTCTGCAGGGCCGAAGTTGCGGCACACCTCCATCTTGACGGCGGCCAGGTCCGGCGTATTGCGGATGATGCCCTCGATTTCCTCAAAGTCGTTGTAGTGGAAAGGGATGGAGGTGCCGCGGAGCCCTTTGGGAACGCCGGCGGTGGGAATGCCCGGGAGCAGATGGCCCGCCAGGGCGTCATTCTCTCCCAAATTGACGGACACATACCAGTCGTGCCAACCGTGGTAGCCGCAGATGGCCACTTTGTCCCTGCCGGTGAAGGCCCTGGCAATACGGACACACATCGAATTGGCCTCTCCCCCGCCACGGGTGTAACGGACACCGCCGGCCCAGGGATTCATTTGGATGAGCCGCTCTGCCAGATACACTTCCTCCGGGCAGTTAAGCGTGGTCAGGTTGCCGTCCCGCACCACCTTCATTACGGCCTCGTCCACTTCCTCCCGGGCATAGCCCAAGGTATTGGTCCCGACTCCCATCAGGCCACAATCGATATACTCGCGGCCATCCAGGTCCCAGACACGGCAGCCCTTGGATTTGCTGAAATAGGCCGGCCAGTTCTCCGGAAGCAGCTGCTCAGGGCGTTTGGAGAGAAGGCTGGTACCCCCCGGAATGAGGGTTTTCGCCTTTTTATATAATTCTTGTCCTTTTCCCATACTTATTTGATTTGCTTGTCGTTCCTGACAGATTTGTCGTAACCTTCGTTGTAGCCGAAACGGCTGTTCAGCGAGCGAATCTCAGGATGTTCCTGAAGGTAGTCTATGTATTCTTTCCAGTAAAGCTCAGTGCCCAGGGCCTGAATCAAGGCCTTGAGCACCTCAAAGTCCTCGGGCTCGTCGATGGTAATGCGGTAATCCGAAGCGTTGAAAACACCCTCTTTGTTCTGGAAATCGAAGGTTTTGAACAGCGTGCCGCCGGCGGCCGTTCCCCTTTTCCAGATATAAGGGGTGACATGTTCCCGCTCGGACGTCAGACTGGCTTCACGATAAGCCCGCTCCAGGGCCGAAAACCTCATCACCTCCGTGTCCACTCCGTCCGGAAAGCAGCGGGGGTCCGTGTGGACATAATCGTAATCGTGCGTGACGGCAAAATCCACGATGTCATCGATGATGGAAGGGTCTATCAGGGGGCAGTCGGAGGTCAAGCGGACCACATAGTCCGGAGACTCCCCCTCCGCCGTCCCGTAAAAACGGGAGAGGACATCCTCCACGGAGCCTTTGAAGCACTCCACTCCCAGCTTTTCGGCCACGGCGACAATGAAGCGGGAGCCCTCCTCGTCGGTAGTGGCTATCTTCAGTTTGTCAATGCTGCGGGCCTTGAGAATCCGTCCAAGATGAATTTCCAGCAGCGAGCGGCCGTCTATTTCCTTGAGAATCTTGGCGGGCAGACGGGTGGAACCGTAACGGGCTTGGGTGATGGCTAATACTTTCATTTCCAGTTGACAGGGTTTAACAGGTCTTTTTCCTTGACATCCACGCTAAAATCCAGAGGGATATCCTTTACGGCATCCAGATTTTCCCTCAGTTGCCGAAGATTGTCCACGCCTATGAGCACTCCGTCCACGAAGGGGTTCTGCAGATTGGCATTCAAAGCCAGTTCGGCCACAGTCAGTCCCGCCCCGTGCGCATAAGCGTCCAGGTCCAGAAGATACTTGCGAAGAGGCTTGAGCTTTTCCGGCAGGGTGTCGCGGTCCATAAAGAAAAGACCCTGAAGATAGGTGCTGCGCACGTGGATCTCCACTCCCTTGAGGTGAAGTTCCTCCATATAGGGCAGAAACTTGCGGTCGAACAGATTAAAGGGAATCTGCAAAAGGTCGAAGGGAAGCTGTCTTTCCAGAATGTATTCCAGTTCGGCGGGCTCGTAGAGCGAAAACCCGATCTTCCGAACCCTTCCGGCCTCTTTGAGAGCCACAAAATCTTCCCAAATGGCCGGATGCTGCAGAAAAAGCTCAAAATGATGGAGAAGATAGCCATACAGGCTCTTCCTTCCACCCAGCCTCTCCAGGCTTCGGGCAAACGACTCCCTGACAGGAATCGCTCCCTTGGGATACTTGGATACCAGCCTGAAGGCGTAAGGCTCCGGCATACAGCGGCCCAGCACAGACTCGGCCTCTCCATAGGCACTGGAGGTGTCCAAAAGGCCGATGCCAGCGGCGCAGGCCTCCCCGAGAATGGCTTTTACCGCCTCTTCGGAAGGTCTTCCCGCCGAGTTCACACCATACTGCAGGCCGAACTGGACGGTTCCCAGCACCAGTTTTTCCCGACTACCTGGCATAATGGGCAGCAATCTTTTTGACGGCGTGAATGACGTCATCGGTATCGGCATCCGTCAACATCGGATACAGCGGAATGCTCAGGATTCCCTTGTACACCTCCTCCGCCACCGGGCACAGTCCTTTCCGGTAACCCATATGCCGATAGAAGGGGAACCAATACACCGGAACATAGTGAATCTGGCACTGCACGTTCTCGGCGCTCATCGCGTCGAAGAACTGACGGCGCGTACAGGAAAGCCTGTCCAGATCCAGGCGGATGATATACAGGTGCCGGCAGGTATCAGACTCGGGAATCTCTTCCTGGACAATGATGCCGGGGACGTCCCGGAAGGCTGCATTATACTTGTCCACAATCTCCTGACGGCGCTTTTTGAAGGCTTCCAGCTTTTCCAGCTGGCTCACCAGCAGGGCGGCCTGGAAATCGGTCATCCGGTAATTGAACCCGAGGGCAATCTGCTCGTAATACCAGATACCCTCGTGCGGGGCGTCTTCCATCAGGGATTCGTCGTGCGTAATGCCGTGGACGTGTGAGAGAACCAGCTTCTGATGGTACTCGTCGCTGTTAGTGGTGATGGCCCCCCCCTCTCCGCAGGTGATGGTCTTTACCGGATGGAAGCTGAAAGTGGTCATATCGGCCAGGCTGCCCACCCGCGCCCCGTTATAGGATGTGCCGATGGCGTGGGCGGCGTCCTCGATAAAGACCAGGCCAAACTCGTCGCAGATCTCGCGGATCTCCCTGACCCTGACGGCCTGGCCGGTGAAATCCACCGCCACCACGGCCTTGGTCCGGGGCGTAATCCGTGCACGGATGCTCTCAGGGTCTATGTTGTACGTCCGCGGGTCGATGTCGGCAAAAACCGGTCTGGCACCACAGTACACTGCGCAGTTGGCGCTGGCCGCGAAGGTCATCGGCGTGGTGATCACCTCGTCCCCGGGGCCGATTCCCGCGGCCAGGCAAGCGCAGTGGAGGGCCGCCGTTCCGTTGCTGCACAGCACAGCGTGTCGCGCACCGATGTACTCGGCCAGTCGACGCTCCCCTTCCTCCACCTTGGGGCCGCAGGTGATATACGGTCCCCGCAGCACCTGTGCCACGGCCTGGATATCTTCTTCGCCGATGCACTGGCGTCCGTAATATATTTTTTCGCTTCTGACGGGCCGGCCGCCGAACAATGCCAATTCTTCCATCGTACTCATATCTTTAATCAACAAAAGTACTAATAATTTACGGAAAGGTCAAGAAAAAGTCTTACCTTTGCCTGTAAGGACAGGCTTGGAAAGCGTATGAATACGAAAAAAATCAAACTTTTCTTCGAGGGTCGGAAAGGCCTCCTTCCCAAAATCGAGGCGGCTTGCGGCAAACACCGGGACATCATCTGGTTCCACGTGGCCTCTTATGGAGAATTCGAAGAAGCCCGCCCGGTCATCGAGGCCACCCGCGCGCGTTTTCCCGAGCGAAAAATCCTGATGACCGTCTTCTCCCCTACGGTCTATGTCCCCATGCAGCATTACAAGATGGTAGACTGGGTATTCTACCTTCCCTATGACACGCCCTGGCACGTCAGGCGCTTCCTGGATGCCGTCAGGCCCGCCAAGGCCATCTTCACCATTACGGATTACTGGCCCGTGCTGCTCAACGCCCTTCGCCGCCGGGAAGTGGAGACCTACATTATGTCCGTCCGGGTAGAGCCTCAGTCCCATCACCTCAAATGGTACGACTGGAATTACCGCCAGATTTTCCGCCACTGCTACAAAACCGTGATGGTCCACAACGAAGAAAGCTGCCGGCTGCTCAGGCAGCTGGGCGTTCCCGATGTCCGTGTGATGGGAGACCCGCGGCTGGACCGCGTCATATCCGTCGCCACGGAAGAGTGGAGCAATCCGGTGGTGGAAAAATGGACCGGAGGAAAGAAAGTGTTCGTAGCCGGCAGCACCCTGGACGCAGAAGACGCCATGCTGATGGAAATATCGGCCAGGCACCCCGAAGGCAAGTTTCTCATCATCCCGCACGAGATTGACCCGGCCAAGGTGGAAGCCCTGTTGGCAAAAGCCGCCCACGGTGCGGTCAAATACACGGATTATCTGGAAAAGGAGGCCGACAAGCGGCTCGAGAAAGCCCAGATCCTGGTGATGGACACCGTGGGCATGTTGTCCCGGCTCTACCGCTACGGCTATGCGGCCCTGGTGGGCGGCGGTTTCACGGACAATGCCCCCCATTCCGTAGTGGAGCCCGCGTCCTACGGAATGCCCGTCGTTTTCGGCCCGGTGTACGACCGGGAACCGCACGGAGTGGAACTGGTCAAACTGGGCGGGGCCTTTTCGGTCAACAACCTGCAGGAGCTGGAAGATTTCTACCTCCGCTGCACCCGTGACAAGGTTTTTCTGGAGGAAAGCAGCCGCATTGCAAAAGACTATTGCGCCCGTTCTACAGGCGCAACGCAAAACATTATGGAAGTCATTTTCGGTTAGTCCTTAACGAGCGTTCAGATACTTTCCCGTAAAGGTCCTTCCCTCCCGGGCCAGTTGCTCGGGCGTACCGGAAAAGACCACTTCACCGCCCCTGTCTCCGGCGTCGGGCCCCAGGTCGATGACCCAGTCGGCGCTACGGATGACATCAAGGTTGTGCTCTACCACAATCACCGAATGGCCTTTGCCGATAAGGACATCAAACGCCTTCAGAAGCTTCTCCACATCGTAGAAATGAAGGCCGGTGGTGGGCTCGTCGAAGATGAACAGAATCTTTTCGCGGCCGCCCTCGGCAAGGGACAGGAAATACGCCAGTTTAATGCGCTGGCTTTCTCCTCCGGAAAGGGTGCTGGAAGGTTGGCCCAGCTTGATATAACCAAGGCCCACATCCACCAGCGGCTGCAGTTTGGCGGCGATATTTACGGCCGCATCCTCCTTCTGCGCCCCGAAAAAGCCGATAGCCTCCTCCACGCTCATATTCAGGATATCGTCCACATTTTTCCCCCGGTATTCCACTTCCAGGATTTCCGGCTTGAAGCGTTTGCCTCCGCAGGATTCGCACACCATCGTGACATCGGCCATAAACTGCATCCCGATTCGTACAAAGCCGTCTCCCTGGCACTCGGGGCAGCGGCCTCCGTCCTGGTTGAAGGAGAAATAGGAAGGCGTGAAACCGTTGATTTTGGCATACTGCTGCTCGCTCAGGAGCTTGCGGATGTCGTCATAGATCTTGAGATAGGTGACGGCGTTGGAACGACTGCTCTTGCCGATGGGATTCTGGTCCACGTACTCCACGCGGGTAATGCGGCCGAGGTCGCCCGACAGCCCCTTGAAGGTGCCCGGGAGTTCTCCCGTCTCGTTGATGCGGCGGTGAAGGGCCGGATACAGGATATCTCCCACCAGCGAACTCTTTCCACTGCCGGAAACGCCTGTCACTACAGTAAATACATTCAGCGGGAACTGTACATCGATGTCTTTGAGGTTGTTCTGCATCGCGCCCTGGACCGTGATGGAATAGCGCCAGGGATTCTTTTCCCGCATATAGGGCTTGCGGATGTCCTTGAGATACTGAAGCGTGAGCGAACGTTTTGTCTGAGCCTTGCTTTCTTCCCCCACGACGCCCTGGAACACCACCTCCCCTCCGTTCACCCCGGCGCGGGGACCCAGGTCGATGAGGCAGTCCGCCGCCCGGATAATCTCGGAATCGTGCTCCACCACCACTACCGTATTGCCGATATCCCTCAGCCTTCTCAGTACGGCAATAAGCCGCTCCGTATCGCGGGGATGAAGGCCGATGGAAGGTTCGTCCAGGATGTACAGGGAGCCCACCAGCGAACTGCCGAGGGCCGTCACGAGATTCACCCGCTGGCTCTCGCCGCCGGAGAGCGTATTCATCGTCCGGCTCAGCGTCAGGTAACCCAGTCCCACATCCTCGATGCACTGGAGCCGATAACTGATCTCTTCGATGGCCTTTCCAGCAATCTCCTCCTCATTGGGGGTAATTGTCGCTCTGAAGCCGGAGGGTGAAGAATCAGCAAACCACTTCAGCAGCTGATCCACGGTCATCGACAGCAGTTCGTGGATGGTTTTTCCGCCGATCTTCACATACAAAGCCTCCTTCCGGAGCCGACTGCCGCCACAGGCGTGGCAGGTGGTGCGGCCGGAATAACGGCTGAGCATATACTTGTACTGGATTTTATAACGGTTGCTCTCCACCCACTCGAAAAACTGGTTCAGCCCACAGAATGCATCCGGGTCCTCGTAATCTCCCCGGTGAGTCCAGATAATCCGCTTCTGCTCTTCGGTGAGCTTGGCGTAGGGTTCGAAAATGGAGATTCCCAGCCGCTCGGCATTCTTGATGAGCTGATCCTTGAACCAGCTCATTTTCTCTCCCCGCCAGCAGGCAATGGCACCGTCATAGATACTTTTGGTCTTGTCGGGAACCACCAGGTCCTCGCTCACGCCCACAATTTTTCCCAAGCCGCCGCAGACCGGGCACGCACCCAGGGGGCTGTTGAAGGAGAAAAGATACTCATCCGGCTGACGGAAAACGATGCCGTCACGCTCGAAACGTGAACAGAAGCTGCTTGTCTGCCTGGAATCGGCATTGTACAGGGCCATATCACCGTTTCCCTTGTCAAAAGCGGTCTGGATGGAGGCATGAAGGCGGGTGCGGAGGTCTTCGTCCATCCGGCCGGATACCTTGACGCGGTCCACTAGGAGCCACAGACCTTCCGGATAATTCCCGTCCATTTTGAGGACATCTTCTATCTGGAGAACCGTGCCGTCGACCGGACGGAAAAGGCGGCCGAAACCCTCCTCCTTGAGGGAGAGCATCAGTTCGACGCGATCTGTGCGCTTGTCCCAGTCCAGGTGGGCCAGAAGATACCAGGCGCCTTCCGTGATGGCATCCAGCACATCTTTCACCGTATGCGCCTTCACCTGCTTCCCGCTCACGGGCGAATATGTGCGGCCGATGCGCGCAAAGAGAATGCGCAGGTAATCGTAGATTTCCGTGGTGGTGGCCACCGTGCTTCGCGGGTTCCGGATGTTCACCTTCTGCTCGATGGCGATGGCCGGCGGAATGCCTTCGATGGCATCTACGTCCGGCTTGACCATCCGGCCCAGGAACTGGCGGGCATAGGAAGATAGGCTCTCGGCAAAACGGCGCTGGCCCTCGGCAAAGAGGGTGTCGAACGCGAGGGAGCTCTTTCCGCTGCCGGAAACGCCCGTTACCACGACCAGGCGGTTGCGGGGAATCTCCACGGTGATTTCCTTCAGGTTGTTGACCCGGGCATTCCGGATGATGATATTTCCTTCTGCGGGCATTTCTACTCTGTGATGATTTCCAAATTCTCGAACG